>NZ_LT629783.1:1200000-1800000 GCF_900105835.1 Pseudomonas fragi | reverse complement strand
TGTCGGCCGAGAACTCCCGGTGCTCGATGCCATTGATTTTTTCCATGTTGTAAATGGCCAGGGCCGGCAGCAACGATGTTTCTACATAGTTGTACTCGTGGGTATCCCTCAGGTGCCGGGTTTCGTCGGGGGTTAACGGCTCGTTGTTCTGTTGCCTGGCGTTGAGGAACGTACTCAGGTTGTCCTGCAAGTCCAGCACCTGAAGTTGCGCGATGCGCAGGTCAATGGACGCCTTGAAGGCCTCGACACTTTCAAAGTGCAGTGAAGGCAAGCTGGTGAACGCTTCTTTGTAATAAGCAATGGACGTATCTGTCGTAGGCACGCCCGTGTGGGCCAGGGTCAATGTAGTCCCCATATAGGCAGGGGCTGTATCAACACTGTGCGGCAGGGCAATCGGGAAATGCTTGATGTCACCCTTGGCATAAATTTCATTTTTGAAGGGAACCATCACGGCTTCGTTTACAAGCGTTGCCCCCCTGGCGCCCTGGGTTGTTTGCGTACTCGATGCACCAAGCACGTATTTGTTGAATTTGTCTTTGGGGGCATGGGGCTGCGAGACACTGCGTTCTTCGTAATTGACGTTGTTGTAACCACCAGTAAGCACATTGCTGGCCAGCGTCCAGCGATGACGGTGGGGGATGTCTTCGCCTCCAAGCCCTGTGCCGCGCACACTGTAATTGTGGAGTCTTAAATTCCAGTTGCTGCCTGTCTCCTTGTCCCCGGACATCAAATAAATCTTGTCGAAAAGTTGAGTCCGAGCAGAGTCTTTTTTGCTCTCCTGCAGTGCGCTTTCATCTTCTTTCAAGTGTTGCAGTATGCCAATCAAATCTTTTTTGGTGATGAAGTCGATATCACCGGTTACTCCGGCCTTGCCGGCAAATCCCATTTCCTTGCCTTGATCGAATGACAGATAGCGCCGGGAAATTTCCTGGTGGACACGATCGTATATTTCTTTGGGTGTACTGCAAGGTGGGGCGGCGGGAATGGCGCCGGCGCTGATGTGTGAAGTCCCCCGGGCAACGCTGTCCGTGGGGGTAAACCTGAAGGGGGAAATCGAGCTGAGATCTTTCATGTGTTTTCGTTCGATCGAATGGTGGTCATCCTTCGTGGGAAACAACATGTGAACGGTCAGGTAGCACACTCCGTGCACGGCGACCGTACAGTCCATTACATGTCCTGCGGTCTGTGGCCCGTGCTGCGAGACAGGTTCCACACAGTGCGACCCAGTTGTTGCAAGCCTTTAACGGCTTCACAGGTTGCGCGTTGTAAGGGTTAAGGAAGTTGTTCGTCTGCTTTGTTGTTTTCTAACACTTGCATATTCATTTTTAATGTAAAGGCAGCGCTTGCGAATCAATGCATTGTTGAATCGCCAGGTGTTGCTTCTGGTTTTGCGAGCCAGGTGCCGTTGCTCAAAGCAGTGCTCATGGTGTTGGCCTGACGGATGTACAAAGACAGATGATCACCAACAGCGTCCCACGTTTATTCCGGCAGTTGTCAGGATTTGATGGGGCAGGGTTCTATCGTGATGCTGGCAGGTAAATATGTAACCAGTCTTGAAATCCGCTAGGCGTGCGGAATAGAGGAGCCCGTTGTAAATGTAGGGGGTTTCTGAAATTTTATGCAGGGTTTTGCCATCGTATAAAATTGAATGGATGACACATATGGTGATAGTTGGCTTATGAGCTATAGAGTCCTTATGACACTTGTGTGAGGTTCAAATGTTCTACTTTACCGACGGTTTAGGAGCTCTGCCGGGGGTGATGCATGCATTCGGCGATGTCAGTAACAGCGGCAAGCCAACGAATCTTTTTTATTGTGCCCAGAAACATGGTGCTCAAGTCGTTGAGGTTGGTGATAAAGAGGCGCCTGGCATCATCGCTGCGGATGCAGTATTTACACGTACCACACGTCCAATAGGGGTCGTGACAGCCGACTGTTTGCCAATTTTGATCGGGTCTGAAAAGGATCAGTTCGTTGCAGCCATTCATGGTGGCTGGCAAGGATTGGCGGCTGGTGTCATCGAGAATTCGTTGCTTGCCTTCCATCGTGCAGGTGTTCGTTTAGATCATTTACGGGTGGCAATTGGCCCGTCCATACAGCCATGTTGCTATGAAGTTGGAAAGCCGCTCGTTGATGAAATAGAGCGTACGCATGGGCATCTTTGGCGTGGGCGTCAGGCACCTTGGTCAACCCTTCGCAGACCATCGGAGCGCGATGTGGGCTTTTCTCGGGCGCCAGCAAGCCATAACCAGGCGTGGGTTGATCTGGCTCTTTATTGTCATTATTTGCTGGAGGCGGCGGGAGTGAATCGTGAGCAAATACAGGCCGCAGAAATCTGCACTTATTGTGCGGGTCATCACTGGGGTAGCTACAGGAGAAGAACACATCGGGTTGAGGAGAAAACTTTTCAGTATTCGTGGATCTATCTGCAAGAGTTTTGATAGTTGTTGGGGGCGGACGTGCTTCCAATTTTCCAGTGCTGTTTTCTTTTCTTCTCCAAAAAACAAAACCCCCGCCAAACCCAACTGTTGCCAGGTTTTAACGGGGGTTTTGGGTCAGGCGGTTTGACCCGCCTGCCAGCTCAGCTTATTGGCAAGCTTCGCAATCCGGCTCGTCAATGGCGCAAGCCTTTGGCACCGGCGCCGGGCCGGCTGGGGCCGCGGCCACGTCTTCACTGTTTTTGCCGCTCGATACTGCGTTGAGCTTGCCAGTGTTGACGGTGGACTTCTCGGTGCTGGTCGCAGCCAGGGCACGGAGGTAGTAAGTGGTTTTCAGACCACGGTACCAGGCCATGCGGTAGGTCACGTCCAGTTTCTTGCCCGATGCACCGGCAATGTACAGGTTCAGCGACTGCGCCTGGTCGATCCACTTCTGACGACGGCTGGCGGCGTCAACGATCCACTTGGTGTCCACTTCGAACGCGGTGGCATACAGCTCTTTGAGCTCTTGCGGGATGCGTTCGATCTGCTGCACGGAACCGTCGTAGTACTTCAGGTCGTTGATCATGACCGAGTCCCACAGATCGCGGGCCTTGAGGTCGCGAACCAGGTACGGGTTGATCACGGTGAATTCGCCCGACAGGTTCGATTTCACATACAGGTTCTGGTAAGTCGGTTCGATCGACTGCGATACGCCAGTGATGTTGGCGATGGTCGCGGTCGGTGCGATGGCCATGATGTTGGAGTTGCGAATGCCTTTTTGTACACGGGCGCGAACCGGTGCCCAGTCCAGGGATTCGTTCAGGTCAACGTCGATGTACTTCTGGCCACGCTGTTCGATCAGGATCTGTTGCGAATCCAGTGGCAGGATGCCTTTGGACCACAGCGAGCCCTGGAACGTCTCGTAGGCGCCACGCTCGTCAGCCAGGTCGCAGGACGCCTGGATGGCGTAGTAGCTGACCGCTTCCATCGACTTGTCGGCAAATTCCACGGCTGCTTGCGAAGCGTAAGGAATGTGCTGCAGGTACAGGGCGTCCTGGAAGCCCATGATCCCTAGGCCAACCGGACGGTGCTTGAAGTTCGAGTTGCGCGCTTGCGGTACCGAGTAGTAGTTGATGTCGATAACGTTATCGAGCATGCGAACGGCGACGTCGATGGTGCGTTTGAGCTTGTCGGTGTCCAGCTTGCCGTTGACGATGTGGTTCGGCAGGTTGATCGAGCCCAGGTTGCAAACGGCGATTTCGTCCTTGTTGGTGTTCAAGGTGATTTCGGTGCACAGGTTCGAGCTGTGAACCACGCCAACGTGCTGCTGCGGGCTGCGCAGGTTGCACGGGTCTTTGAAAGTCAGCCAAGGGTGGCCGGTTTCAAACAGCATGGACAGCATTTTGCGCCACAGGTCTTTGGCCTGGATGGTCTTGAACAGCTTGATCTTGCCCGGGTACTGGGACAGTGCTTCGTAGTACTCGTAGCGCTCTTCGAAGGCCTTGCCGGTCAGGTCATGCAGGTCCGGTACTTCGGACGGCGAGAACAGGGTCCACGGGCCGTCATCGAAGACGCGCTTCATGAACAGGTCAGGGATCCAGTTGGCGGTGTTCATGTCGTGGGTACGACGACGGTCATCACCGGTGTTCTTGCGCAGCTCGATGAACTCTTCGATGTCCATGTGCCAGGTTTCCAGGTAAGCACATACAGCGCCTTTGCGCTTGCCACCCTGGTTAACGGCGACGGCGGTGTCGTTCACAACCTTGAGGAACGGAACCACGCCTTGCGACTTGCCGTTGGTGCCCTTGATCCACGAACCCAGTGCACGCACCGGAGTCCAGTCGTTGCCCAGGCCGCCAGCGAATTTGGACAACATGGCGTTGTCGTGGATCGCGTGGTAGATGCCCGACAGGTCGTCCGGCACGGTGGTCAGGTAGCAGCTGGACAGCTGCGGACGCTGGGTACCGGCGTTGAACAGGGTCGGCGTCGAGGCCATGTAGTCGAAGGACGACAACAGGTTGTAGAACTCGATGGCACGGTCTTCTTTTTGCTTCTCTTCAATCGCCAGGCCCATGGCCACGCGCATGAAGAAGATCTGCGGCAGTTCGAAACGCACGCCATCCTTGTGGATGAAGTAACGGTCGTACAGGGTCTGCAGGCCCAGGTAGGTGAACTGCTGGTCGCGCTCGTGGTTGATCGCCTTGCCCAGTTTTTCCAGGTCGAAGGTGGCCAGCACGGGGTTCAGCAGGTCGAACTCGATACCCTTGGCGATGTACGCAGGCAGGGCCTTGGCGTACAGGTCGGCCATTTCGTGGTGCGTGGCGCTTTCTGCCACTTCCAGGAAGCTCAGGCCTTCGGCACGCAGGGTGTCCATCAGCAGGCGGGCGGTCACGAACGAGTAGTTCGGCTCGCGCTCTACCAGGGTGCGCGCAGTCATCACCAGAGCGGTGTTGACGTCGTTCAGCGCTACGCCGTCGTAGAGGTTTTTCAGGGTTTCGCGCTGGATCAGCTCGCCGTCCACTTCTTCCAGACCTTCGCAGGCCTCGGAAACGATGGTGTTCAGGCGGCCCATGTCCAGAGGGGCGAAGGTGCCGTCGGCACGGGTGATGCGGATCGACGGGTGCGCCTGCACGGCGTCTTCGGCCGGCGCGCGGTTGGCGCGTTCCTTGGAACGTGCGTCACGGTAGATCACATAGTCGCGGGCCACTTTTTGCTCGCCGGCGCGCATCAGGGCCAGTTCAACCTGGTCCTGGATTTCTTCGATGTGGATGGTGCCACCCGATGGCATGCGACGCTTGAAGGTTGCAGTGACCTGTTCGGTCAGGCGTGCAACGGTGTCGTGAATGCGCGACGAAGCGGCAGCATTGCCGCCTTCAACTGCGAGAAACGCCTTGGTGATGGCAACGGTGATCTTGTCATCGGTGTAAGGAACCACAGCCCCGTTACGTTTGATCACGCGCAGCTGGCCTGGCGCGGTCGCAGACAGATCCAGATTTGAATCGGTACCCTGCGAGTTCTCGCGAGTTGTATCGGTTTGCATGGGGGTGTCTCCACATTCTCTATGTTTGTTTGGGCGCCTTTTGGGTGCCCACCGTTCCGTCCTGAAGCACTACAACCGGTAATGAGCCGGGCATAACAACTTCGGGACGTACAGAAGGGGGGTTAAGCCGCTTCCGTGCCGAAGTCTTGATTCACGCAGACCGCGTGAAACCGTATTCCTGTTGGATGACAGTATTTTTACTGCAACACCCGGGCCGCTTTCCGACTTTTACGCTGGAAACCGGTTGCCATCCGCATGAGCGGTTTGGACTTTGAAAGCTGCGTTTGGTTTAACCCGACAGGCGCGAGAAAAGGGCTTGAAATTCTCGTCTGAGTTGTGTTGGGTTTTTGGCCTGAAACCCTACATATGGGGTTTTTTGGCGGAGCTGATACAAGATATGCGTTTTATAGGGGTTGTGCAACGTACTGCCTGTGGATAACCCTGTGTGTAAATTGTGTGTGAAAGCTCGAATATCCACGTAGGCCGCACTGCACCGGCATTTAGCCGTTTGTCACCGGATTTTGCCGGAACAAATCCTGTGTGCCGGATTTTAAGGGCGCGAACCCTACCACAAAAAACAGCGCTGTCCGAACGCATTTTGGGGCGGCTGCAAAGATAGGAAAGGTCAAGCACGGATTGCTGCGGGGAAGGGCCGGGAAGGCGGTGTGAAGCCTTCCCGGCAATTGCGCGAAATTACTGCAACTGGAAGCTGTTTTGCTGGACGTTTTGCGAATCCAGGCCGATTTGTACATTGAACTCGCCAGGTTCGGCGACATGCTGCAATTGCGCGTTGTAGAACTTCAGGTCGTTCTCGCCGAGGGTGAATTGCACGACTTTCTGCTCGCCGGGTTTGAGCATGACCTTCTCGAAGTTCTTCAGCTCCTTGACCGCGCGGCTCATGGTCGCGGTAACGTCCTGGACATACAGCTGAACCACTGTTTCACCGGCACGCTTGCCAGTGTTTTTCACCGTGACGCTGGCCGTCAGGGTCGCGCCCGGCTTCAGGGTTTTGGCCGACAGGCTGACATCGGACAGGCTGAAGTCGGTGTAGCTCAAGCCATAGCCAAATGGATACAGCGGGCTGTTGCCCTCATCGAAGTACTGCGAGGTGTAGTTACCCGGTTTGCCCGGCGTGAACGGGCGACCAATGCTCAGATGGCTGTAGTAGGTCGGAATCTGGCCTACGGAGCGCGGGAAGGTGATCGGCAACTTGCCGGACGGGTTGTAGTCGCCAAACAGCACGTCAGCAATGGCGTTGCCGCCTTCGGTGCCGCTGAACCAGGTTTCCAGCACGGCATCGGCCTGCTGCTGTTGCACATCGATCGACAGCGGTCGGCCGTTCATCAATACCAGCACCAACGGCTTGCCGGTGGCCTTGAGCGCCGTGATCAGGGCCCGCTGGCTGGCAGGAATGTCCAGATTGGTGCGGCTCGACGATTCGTGGGACATGCCCCGCGATTCACCCACCACCGCAACCACCACATCGGCCTGCTGCGCAGCCTTGACCGCTTCGTCGATCATCACCTGCGCCGGGCGCGGGTCATTGACCACTTCGGGGGCATCGAAGTTGAGGAAGTTGAGGTAGTCGACGATTTTCTGGTCGTCAGTGATATTGGCACCGCGGGCATAGATCAGGTTGTCCTGCTGGCCGATGGCATTGCGCATGCCGTCAAACACGGTTACCGATTGAGCCGGCTGACCGGCTGCGGCCCAGCTGCCCATGATATCGATCGGGGCTTTGGCCAGCGGGCCGACCAGAGCAATACGCGCCTGCTTTTTCAGGGGCAGGGTTTCGTTCTGGTTTTTCAGCAGGACCAGGCTCTTGCGCGCCACTTCACGCGCTTCGGCGCGATGCAGGCGGCTGTCGGCCTTGACGTCCGCCGGGTCATCTTCAGCCTTGCCGATACGCAGGTAGGGGTCGGCGAACAGGCCCATGTCGTACTTGGCGCCGAGCACTTCGCGTACGGCATTGTCCAGATCGCTCTGCGGTACTTCGCCGGACTTGAGCAGTCCTGGCAGTTCTTCACCGTAGGCCTTGTCATTCATGCTCATGTCGATACCGGCCTTGATCGCCAGCTTGGCGGCTTCGCGGCTGTCCTTGGCCACGCCGTGCTTGATCAACTCGTTGATCGCGCCGTGGTCGCTGACCGCCACACCTTTGAAGCCCCACTCCTTGCGCAGCAAATCCTGCATCAGCCACATGTTGGAGGTGGCAGGCACGCCATTGATCGAGTTCAGGGCCACCATCACGCTGCCCGCACCCGCTTCAATCGCCGCGTGGTAGGGCGGCAGATAGTCCTGGAACATGCGTGTAGGGCTCATATCGACGGTGTTGTAGTCCCGCCCACCCTCAACGGCACCATACAAGGCGAAGTGCTTGACGCTGGCCATGATATTGCCAGGCAGGGCCGGGGATGCGCCCTGATAGGCCTGCACCATCACCCTGGCGATGCGCGAGACCAGGTAGGTGTCTTCGCCAAACCCTTCGGAGGTACGGCCCCAGCGCGGGTCACGGGCGATGTCGACCATCGGCGCGAAAGTCAGGTCGATACTGTCGGCGCTGGCCTCTTTGGCGGCGATGCGGCCGCTCAGACCAATGGCATCCATGTCCCAGCTGGAAGCCAGGGCCAGGCTGATCGGGAAAATGGTGCGATGGCCGTGGATAACGTCGTACGCGAAAAACATCGGGATCTGCAGGCGGCTGCGCATGGCAGCGTCTTGCATCGGGCGGTTTTCGTCGCGGCTGATGGAGTTAAACGTACCACCGATACGGCCCGCAGCGATTTCCTTGCGGATCATCTCGCGGGGCATTTCCGGGCCGATGCTGATCAGGCGCAGTTGGCCGATCTTTTCGTCGACGCTCATTTTTTTCAGCAGCTCGGCGACGAACACGTCTTTGGGAGGGAGCGGGGCCGCCGGGGCCTGAGCCCACGCGGTGTGACTGGCCAGGCTGATGACGATGCCCAGCAAACACATTTTTCTCATTGGATTCTTCTGCGCAGCCGCTCACTTGAAGCGAGGGAGGCCCACGCTCGTGCAGCGATATTGTTCTGGGGAGGTATCAGGAGTACTTGAACTAAAGAATTGACCTACCTTTAGAGCGGAGTATTCCTGTATGACTGGCAGTCTTTTAGCTGATTCGCGGCAAGCAATCCAGTGTTGCCGGGAGTTTTTAGGCGTGGTGTGTGGTCAAAAAACTTAATGTCGATATTTCGGAGCAACACAAGCATGGGTATACAACATATAAGCGCCCCGGGCTGGAAAGTTATCGCGTTGCTGGCCTTGAGCAGTGTGCTGGCCGGGTGCGGGATCAACACCATTCCCACCCTCGATGAGCAAGTCAAGGCGGCATGGTCGCAGGTGCAGAACCAGTATCAGCGCCGCTCCGACCTGATCCCCAATCTGGTCGAGACGGTCAAGGGGGCGGCCAAACAGGAACAGGCCACCCTCACAGCGGTAATTGAGGCGCGGGCCAAGGCCACTTCGATCCAGGTCGATGCGAGCACGCTGAACAACCCGGAAAAACTCAAACAGTTCCAGGAAGCGCAGAACCAGCTGACTGGCGCCTTGAGCCGGTTGATGGTGGTGTCCGAACGTTACCCGGACCTCAAATCCAACCAGAACTTCCTGTCGTTGCAATCGCAGCTTGAAGGCACGGAAAACCGTATCAGCGTGGCGCGGCGCGACTTTATCCTCGCCGTTGAGCGCTACAACACCGAGATTCGCACCTTCCCGGGTCGTTTGTGGCATGCCGTGATGTACAGCGACTTGCCAGTGCGCTCCACATTCGAAGCCACCACCCCGGACGCCGACAAAGCGCCGGAAGTGAAGTTTTAACGGCCTTATGTCTTTCCCCCCTGTGGGAGCGGGCTTGCTCGCGATGGCATCAACGCGATTTGCCTGACAGATCGCGCCGCCTGCCTCGCGAGCAAGCCCGCTCCCACAATGGATAACAAACGTTCGAGGTAGCGATGCGCCTATCAAGACTGGGGCTGGGCCTGTTGCTCTGGCTATTTATAGCCACGGCCCAGGCGCTGACCTTTCCCGCGCTCAGCGGGCGGGTGGTGGACGAAGGGCAAATGCTCGACCCCGCCACCCGTGAACAACTGACCCAAACCCTGCAAGCCCACGAAAAAACCACCGGCGAGCAAGTGGTGGTGGTCACCGTGCCCGACCTGCAAGGTACGCCCATCGAAGATTTCGGCTACCAGCTGGGTCGCGCCTGGGGCATCGGGCAAAAGGACAAGAACAACGGCGCCTTGCTGATCGTGGCCCGCGACGACCGCAAGTTGCGCATCGAGGTCGGCTATGGCCTGGAGGATCGCCTGACGGATGCCCAGGCCTCGGTCATCATCAACCAGGTCATTACCCCGGCGTTCAAGGCTGGCAACTACAACCATGGTATCAGCGACGGGGTTGGCGCCATCCTGCAAGTATTGGGCGGTGCTCCCCTGGCCGAGCCGGCCTACGCCAGCGGCCAGGGGAGTGACGATGACTTCATGGCCGAACACCCGGGCGTGGTGGTGCTGCTATTCATACTGTTTGTACTGGTGGTTGCCGCCTGTCAGTTCTATGGCATCTGCAATTCGGGTGGCGTTGGCGGTTCGCGCTCCGGTGGTTTTGGCGGTGGCGGGTTCGGCGGAGGCGGTGGTGGCGGTTTTCGCGGCGGTGGTGGCAGCTTCGGCGGCGGCGGAGCCTCTGGTGGCTGGTAATTCACTTTTTAACGAGTATCGAGACTTATGGCTTTATTAACCCCCGAGCAACAACGGCAGGTCGAAGACGCGGTCACCCGTGCCGAACAGCACACCGATGCCGAAATCGTCACCGTGCTCGCTCCCCGTGCCGATGACTACAGCTACATCCCCTTGCTGTGGGCCAGCCTGATCGCCCTGGTGGTGCCTGCCGTGGTGCACTTTTTAAATAGTGGCCTGGCGACTTACACCCTGCTGATGCTGCAATGGGCCAGCTTTGTCTTCCTCAGCCTGATCTTTCGCATACCGGCCATCACCACGCGTCTGATCCCGCCCCGTGTGCGGCATTGGCGTGCCAGCAACCTGGCCCGACGCCAGTTTTTGGAGCAAAAGCTGCACCACACTGCAGGGCGCACCGGCGTGCTGATCTTTGTCAGCGAAGCCGAGCGTTATGTCGAAATCCTGGTGGATGAAGGGATATCCCGCCATCTGGACGACAGCGACTGGGGCAATATCGTCAGCGATTTCGTGCGGCGCGTGGCGCTGGGGCATACGGCCGAAGGTTTTATCACTTGCATCGATGCCTGCGCTGAAGTGCTCGCACAGCACATACCAAAAACCCAAACGCGCAACCAACTGCCGAATCGGTTGGTGATGTTGTAATCATTTTCTTAGTGGTTTTGATATTTCCGACACTTAGATGAGAAGTGTCGGACTTTTATGATGTTGTCTTTATGGTTTGTTCTTGTCTGTTCGTAAGTAAGTTCTTGCTGGGTCGCAATATAAATTTCTTCTGATTATAATTTTCCGTGCTGTGAAAAACTGTGTTGTCATTTTTTTGAATGATGGCTAGGTTGTGTTGTGTTTGAATGTTTTTGTTGAATGTTTTTCCGTAAGGAATTAAATGGTTTGGGAGAAAAGGATTGAAGCTTACGCACAGGGAGAAAGAGGTGCTTGATTTGCTTTTGCAAGGGGGCACGAACAAGAAAATAGCGCAACAGTTGCGTATTAGTGGTTTTACGGTGCGGGACCATGTGTCTTCGTTGTTGCGCAAGTACTGTGTCAGAAGTCGTATGGAATTAGTAGTAGAGATTGGCCGTATGGGTGAAGGTTCATATGGGCTTTCGGGACCCCTACATCGGTAGGGTTGCTATGTCAGGTATTGAAGTTTATTTTTAAATCAAGTGCGCAAGAGGTGAGGATGAAAAAACTGTCTTTGTATATACCGCTTGATTATGTGGCGACCCGTGTGGATTTGGTGTTGATGGTGTTGAGTTGTCTGCTTATGTTGGGGCTTGGTTTGATGATGTGGAATGCGAGGGTGGAAGTGCCGCCGGAGCCGAAAAAGTTGGTGCTGCGCAGCGCATATGTTACCCATCCTTTAGATTGGTCTAAGTCGTCAGCTTTTTTGTATTTTGCGGTGGGGCAAGATGAAGGGAGTTATAAGTACAAGGTTGAGTTCTCCAGTGAGGATGCAAAGTTGTTGGATGTTCATAAGCATAAAAGGTTGTGGGTGGCTGTAGATGCTGATGGTGAGAGTGAATTTGTATGGGCGGTGTATGATGAAGAACTTCGATTGATGGTGAGTCGTAAGCAGATTGAGTGGTGGGTGCGATATAACAATGGTGGTAATTATTTTGCGGTTGTGTTGTCGTGCCTGGCTTTAAGTTATTGCGGTTTTTTCATATTCAGGTGTGGTGTTTGGAATCGGCATTATTGTAGGAGGATGGTTGATGATAATAGGGGAGGTTGAGGGAGGTATTTATGTAGTTGATGATTTCTTGACTGAAGCTGAAGAGAGGGCGATTGCTATTCAGCTCAAGGGTGAAGTGTGGCGCTATAACTGGCCAAGCTATGAAAATTCGCCCGCTGTCAGGCCCTGCTGGCACGTGTTTATTGCAGGTAAGAATCGCCCGTTAGGCCAGTCAAGCCTTGAAGAGTTGAGGGAGAATAAGCCTTGGAGCTTTTTGATCCGTGTGTGGGAGCGATTTCTGGCATTGCATGATTTTAAAATCACTTTGTTAGGCGTTTATGCGAACGGACAGACGTTTGGTCAGGATGCGATCATTCATCGAGACAATAAAGTACATCCCGGTTTAACAATTGTTGTGTTTTGTAATGAGTACTGGCCGAC
Source organism: Pseudomonas fragi (assembly GCF_900105835.1). Classification (NCBI taxonomy): domain Bacteria; kingdom Pseudomonadati; phylum Pseudomonadota; class Gammaproteobacteria; order Pseudomonadales; family Pseudomonadaceae; genus Pseudomonas; species Pseudomonas fragi. Next base: position 1,787,715 of record NZ_LT629783.1, on the reverse strand, counting down.
CTCTTGGGGCGGTGAGCTGGTTTTTTACAATGACACTAAAGAACATATTATCAAGGCAGTATTGCCGAAACCAAGGCGCGTGGTGGTGTTCGACGGGCGAATCCCCCATGCCGCACGATCACCTTCAAATACATGTGACCAAGTCAGGATGACCCTGGCATTTAAAACAATAATTGAGGAATAGCAGGTGGCAGGTAAAATTGAAGTAATTATAGGTGTTATTGATGACGGTGTTACCGTTGGCTCGGGAGCGGTTGCCGTTTCAGATCAGCTTGTAACAAGTAATGAGGGGGGAGCACTACTGAGTCAATCAGCCCAGACGGGTGCGGTTGTGGCGAGTGTTACTTCGGTGACTAAACTGGCGGGTCCCTACGTGCCAATAATTAGTCTGCCAGGGAATATTGTCGCAGGTACGATTACATTCCTGAAAGTAGGGATGGATGTGAAGGCTGGTCGTGAAGTTAAAAAGGGTGAGCTGTACAGTCTGCTGGGTAATGTAGTAGGGGTTGTTGGGACGTTTGTGGTTTTGTCCGGTGCGGGGCCTTTTTTTGTTGGATCTTTAGCTGTAGCCGCTGTTGCGACCGGTTTGTTGTCAATTTATCACTCAGATACTTTCGGAAGATTAATGGCTGCTGCTGACGATTTCTTTAGAAGTAATAGAGCTGATAGTTATCTTGATTATATGTGTGCACCAGATATGCGTATCGTAGATCGGAACACGCTAAGAATGGCTTATGCCAATAAGATATTTTCTTGTAGTTGGGTGTCGGCGACGGGCGAACTGTTGCCTTCTTCAGTGGTTGTGCACAACGAAAGTAATAGTGTCGCGATAGGAGGAGGAGGAGGAGGAGGAGGAGGAGGAGGAGGAGGAGGAGGAGGAGGAGGAGGAGGAGGAGGAGGAGGAGGAGAAGAAATGGTGCTCGGTGGTACATATACACCCTTCGGCTCTTCTGCTTCCGAGTCGTCTGGTTATGGTGTTGGGCGCGTGGATATTAGTCTTGAGTTTGGTGGTGATATCTATGGGGGAGGGGATAAGTATTTGGGGGATAGTTATCATAAGTGATTTATAGGTTGGTGGCTTTAGTAGGTTTTATGAAAGGTTGAATTATTAAATGTTCATGTTGTGCAGTGTATGATATTGATCTTCACATGCCGGCCGGCATTCTCACTGTTCTACTTATATGAGCTAAAGTTATTTTTCACATCACAAGCCATTCTTAATTGTTGGCAAGGTGCACATGCCCGCCACTGTCCGTGCCCGCATGAAATTACCCCGTGCCCTGCGCGCCCAACACGCCTAAAATACCCGCCATTCGTTTTCTGATTTTCCCTCCTGCACCCCCGAGGCACCTTTTTCAATGTCAGTGACTGCTACCACCGCCGCGTCTGTGCCGGATCATCGTGCGCAATTTTTGAACCTGCTGGAAACCGGCCTGGCCCAGAATTCCTTTATCAAGCTGGTGCTGGCCAAATACGTCGGCTCCGAGGCTGAATTGCAGCGAGTGATTATCAAGCAGGTCACGGTCAAGGAGCAGCCTTGCCTGTCGTTTGTGTATCGCTACAAAACCCGCGATATCACCAAGAATTTCCCGCTGGACGAAGGCGTGGCGATCATTGCCGGCCTGCTGCCCGAAGCGTTCAAGAATGCCCATTTGCTGACCCTGACCGACGAAGTGCAACTGGAGTACAGCAAAAAGGGTAAAAGCTCGCTGTTCAAAGGCAAAAGCCAACAAGAGCGCGAAGTACCGTCGGCTGAGCACAATCGTGAGAAAAATCGCTTTCTGGATCTGACCCGGCCGTTTCTGGCGGACCTGGGTGTGACCAACAAGCAGCAAGAACTGATCCCGGCGATGTCGCGCAAGTGGAAGCAGATCAACAAGTTTATTGAGGTGTTTTCCCACGCCCTGAGCAACTCGCCGCTCAAGCTCGACCAGCCGATCAAGGTGGTGGATTTCGGTTCGGGCAAGGGTTACCTGACGTTTGCCATTCACGATTACCTGCGTCACAGCCTGCAAGCCGAAGGCCTGGTCACCGGGGTTGAGTTGCGCGAAGACATGGTCACGCTGTGCAACAACGCCGCCCAGCGCCTGGAACACCCGGGCCTGACGTTCCAGCACGGCGATGTGCGCAGTTTTGCGCCCACCCCGATCGACGTGATGATCGCCCTGCATGCCTGTGATATTGCCACTGACTATGCGATCCATATGGGTATTCGCTCCGGGGCGGCGATCATCATGTGCTCGCCGTGCTGCCACAAGCAGATCCGCCTGCAAATCCAGAGCCCGGCGCTGCTCAAGCCGATGCTGCAATACGGCCTGCACCTGGGCCAGCAGGCCGAAATGGTCACCGACAGCCTGCGCGCGCTGTACCTCGAAGCCTGCGGCTATGAAACCAAGGTGTTCGAGTTTATCTCGCTGGAACACACCAACAAGAACAAGATGATCCTCGCGGTCAAACGTGCAGAACCGGCTGATCCGGCGCAGTTGCTGGTGAAAATCCAGGAGCTCAAGGCGTTCTACAACATCCAGGAGCACTGCCTGGAGACCCTGCTTCAGGCCGATGGCTTGTTGAAGTAAACCTGTAAGTGGTGTCTGGCGGGTACGTAGTACGTGGCTATTACCCGCCCGGGCATTCAGGGGTTACCTTGGCTACTCTTACAGGCCCAAGGTCTTACCCCACAGGAGCACGCACCATGGCAGCGAAAAAAATTCTGATGCTGGTTGGCGACTACGTCGAAGACTACGAAGTGATGGTGCCGTTCCAGGCGCTGTTGATGGTTGGCCATCAGGTGCATGCGGTGTGTCCGGGCAAAATCTCTGGCCAGACCGTTCGCACTGCCATTCACGACTTCGAGGGCGACCAGACCTACAGCGAGAAGCCCGGTCATCTGTTTGCCCTGAATTTCGATTTCGACAAGGTCAAAGCCAGCGATTACGACGCTCTGCTGGTGCCGGGTGGCCGAGCGCCGGAATACCTGCGTCTGAATGAAAAGGTGCTGGAGCTTGTGCGTGACTTCGACAAGGCGGGTAAGCCGATTGCCGCGGTGTGCCACGGCGCGCAACTGCTGGCTGCTGCTGGCACGCTGGAAGGCCGTGAGTGCAGCGCTTACCCGGCGTGTGCGCCGGAAGTGCGTCTGGCGGGCGGTACCTATATCGATATCGACGTGACCAAGGCCCACGTTCAGGGCAACCTGGCCACTGCACCTGCCTGGCCGGCGCACCCTGCGTGGCTGGCAGGGTTCCTGGGTTTGCTCGGTACCAAAATCATCTTGTAGGACGAGGGCGGGACCATGTGTGAGTTGTATGTAAAAGCCGATCCGATTCTTTACGAGTCACGTTCGCGCTCATTGCGGATTTGCGGCGTGGTCACCACTTTGCGCCTGGAAAACCAGTTCTGGGACATTCTCAGCGAAATTGCCGAAACAGACGGGATGACCACCAACCAGTTGGTGGCCAAGCTGTATGAAGAGGTGATGGATTATCGTGGCGAAGTGGTCAATTTTGCCTCGTTTTTGCGTGTGAGCTGCACCCGCTACCTGAGCCAGCGCCGGGTGCAGGCGCCGGGGTTGAGTGTGGTTTCGCGCTTGCAAGGTTGACACGCTCGTAGCAGCTGCCGAAGGCTGCGTCCGATTGCGCAGCGATCGTAAAACCTGTGTCCGAGGCGTGTCAGGTAAGTTGTGCAGCTGATTTCACGACGGCTGCGCCGCCGGACGCAGCCTTCGGCAGCTGCTACACAACCGTACCCCTCTTGCATCTAGAAGAACCGCGTCACGCTGATCTTGGCATTGCGGCCCTGGCTGTAGGCATTTTCGCCACTGAGCATTGGCTGATAGTTTTTGTTGAACATGTTGTCCAGGGTGAAGTTGACTTCGGTGCCCTTGAGGTACGGCTGCTGCGGCTTCCAGTTGGCAAACAGGCCCTGCACGTTGTAGCCGTCGTTGGGGAACTGGTCCCAGTAGCGGTCGCCCAACGCACTGATCGGGCTGCTGTAGTAGTTGTCGCTCGGCAAACGGTCGGTTTTGCGCACGAATTCTCCCTTCCAGCCAATCCGGGCATCCAGGCTCGGGATTTTGGTGCCCAGTACGGCAATCCATTTGGGAGCGGGTACGTCACGGGCCCAGACGTTAGGCCCCCAAGGGTTGGTGTAGGCGCCTTGGTGCTTGCCGGTCATCCATGCGTAGGACAGTGAGCCGAACACGTAGGTGGATTCGTAGAAACTCTCAATTTCGAAGCCCTTGATGGTCACGCTGCCAATATTGCGGTAGTTGGGCATGTTGGGCCCGCACGCATCGGTCATGCTGACCGTGGGAGTTTGCGCGGCGCAGCCTACGCCCGTGGCCTTGAAGATTTCGTCGTCGACGGTGTTGCGGAACAGGGTGGTGCGCACCAGGGCGTGGTCGTTGTCGCCAAAAATCTTGTCGAAGGTGGTGATGTTGCCGCCACGCCAGCCGGTGATCCGTTCCGGATCAAGGCCCAGGCTGCTGGAGGTGCGGCTGCCGACGCCTTGGACTTCGTATTGCTCGTCAATTACCGGGGCGCGCCAGGTTTTGCTGTAGTCCAGGAATAGCGCGGTTTTCGGGGTGATTTTCCAGAAGGCTGACAGGCGAGGCGACCAGCCGGTGTAGGTTTTGTCGCTGTAATCGTGACCCAACTCCGGGTGGTTGTAGTACGGCGCGTCGTTTTCCTGGCCGCGATTGCGCACATGGTCGTAGCGCATGGACGGCGTCAGGGTGAAGTCACCCCAGGTGATGGCGTCCTGAATATAGAAGCTGTTGGTGTCGACCTTGCCCCGGGGCATGAAGTTGGGCTGGTAGTGGCCGTAGTTGTACTTTTCGACGTCGTAGATGCCGCCCGGCATCCACATGTTCACATCACGCTGGTGCTTGCGAAACTGCACGCCGGTGGTCACTGCATGGTCCAGCGGGCCGCTGGCAAACAGGCTGATGTTCTCGACCTGGAGCATGTCGTCGGTGTAGCCGGTTTCCATCTTGCGCCCGCCGCTGGTGGGCTGGGTGAAGGCCTGGGCGTCACGCTTGTCGGTTTGTTCGGTGTTGGAGTGCGAGTACTTGACCTCCAGGTCCACCAGCGGGTTGTCCAGGGGTTCGTATTTGTATTTGGCCGACCAGGTGGTGTCGATCGTCGAGCGGTTGGACAGGTAGCGCCGCGCTGCTATGTCGTAGCCATACTTGTCGATGTTGGCCTGGCTGGGTGGCGCGGGGTAACTGACGGCCGAGAAGGGCACCCACAAATAGTTGTTCGAGCGCGAGTAAGACATGCCCACGCTGTGCTCGTCATTGAGGTGCAAATTGAGTTTGAGCAGTTGTCCGTCCAGGTCCTGGGCGGTATTGGGCAGGCGCTGGGGGTTAACCGGGTAGACATTGCCGGGGTTGGGCATTTTGCCCGCCAGCTTCATATCGTCGCCGTCGCGCTTGGTGTAGTAAAACAGGGCGTCGGCGCGGCCATCTTCGGTGCGACCGTAGACAGCGCCGCTGTAGACCTGTTGATGGTCATTGCTGCTGTAGCCGTACTTGAGCATGGCGCCGGTGTCCTTGCCCTCTTCGAGCAAGTCGGTCGCATCCTTGGTTTCCATGTGCACCACACCGGCAAAGCCACCATTGCCGGTGTGGATATCGTGGGGGCCTTTTTCGACTTCCAGGCGTTTGATCAGCTCGGGCTCGATAAAAATCGTGCCCTGCTTGTAGCGTTCAAAGCCGCTTTTGGTCGCGCCATCGACGGTCATTTGTACGTCTTCAGCTTCACCCATGCCCCAGATATTGATGGTCTGGCCACCGGGCTTGAGCGAGCCGCCGAGGTTGATGCCCGGCAAGGTGGCGAGCAGGCTGGGGATGTTATTGGCCTGATAGCGGTTGATTTGCTCCTGGGTCATGGTCGACTTGCCGACGTTGCTGGAGTCGACTTCGCTACCGTTGCCCACCACGCTGACCGCGCCCAGTTCCAGGCTGTTGCTGGTGGTGGTGCCGGACTCCCGGGGCCGCACGACGTAGGTGCGATCGATCTGCACTAGGCTGAAGTCGGTGTCTTTGAGCAGGCGCTGGATGGCTTCCTGTGGCTCGAAGGTGCCACTGAGTGCCGGGGCATTCACGTTGCGTAACAGGGCTTCGTCGAACAGCAGCTGGATGTTTGCCTGCTGTGCCACCTCGCTCAGCGAACTGGCCAGCGATTGCGCCGGCAGTTGCAACTGGATCGACTCGGCGTGGGCCTGCAGGCTGATCGCCAGGCAAGCCGCCAGCAGTGTCGGGCGGGTGCACAAATGCGAGAAGTAATGTGGTACGCGAAACATGAAATCCCCCGGTGTGGCAACAAAGGCCAAAAAGACATGCGTTAGCAACGCAGACCGGAGGAAGACGCAACACAATGAAAAAACCACATATGCGAATGCAAAATATTCGCATATATTTTTTTAGCGCGGTTCGATACGGATTTTACCGCTGTCCAGCAGCACGTTTTTAACCGGGATCAGGGCGGGCAGGGCCTTGACCAGCGCCAGCGGATCGCTGACGTCCAGATTGCCTGAAACCTTGTAGTTTGCCAGCGGGCCTTCAGCCAGCTGGATCATGCCGGGGCGGTACAAATCCAGTTCGTCCACCAGGCTGGCCAACTCACGATTGCGAAAGGACAGGTGGCCAGAGCGCCAGCCCGCCACTTCACCGGTGCCCAGGGTTTGCGCTTGCAGCGAGCCGTTGGCGTAGTTCCAGGTGGCGCGTTGTTGGGCACCCAGCAGCATGGCGGACCTGGCGTCAGGGATGAATGCAACCTCGCCGTGGGCCACGCTGACCACTAGCTGGCGCGAGCTGCGGCGCACATCAAACCCCGTGCCGACCACCCGGATGCGCGCATCCCCGGCATGCACCACCAGCGGCTGCTCCTTGTTGGCGGCGACTTCAATATAGAGCTGGCCCTGGTCCAGGTAGATGTCACGCTGGTGTGCGCTGAAGTCCAGGTGCAGGCGCGTGTTGGCATTCACGTTCAGGGTGCTGCCGTCGGGCAGCAATACTGTGCGCGCGCCCTGGGCCAGTGTGTTGATCTGCTGTTGATGCAGCGCCACCGGCGCGCCGAGGTTCAGAGCAAAGACGGCACAGAGCACCGCGGCGGCAGTGGCCAGGGCAAAGTGTGCGCGTCGGGGCTTGACCGGGAGCGATACGGGGGCGTTGATCTGTTCAAGCTCGCCCAGGTCGGCCCACAACGATTCAAATTCGGCATAGGCCCGGGCATGGCTCGGGTTGGCATGCCAGGCGTTGAATTGTTCGCGGTTGTCGTGGCCGCGGCTATTGCGGTTGCGCGCAAACCAAGTGGCGGCCTGTTCATCGACGCTGTCGTCATCGGCTGTGTGAAAAGGGCTCATTGTGGCTGCTCCTTGCCGCTGTCCCGTTGTAGATGTTGCTTGCAGTGCAGCAAGGCCAGTGCAATGTGCTTTTCAACCATGCTCACGGAAATCCCCATGCGTTCGGCAATCTGTGCCTGACTCAAGCCCTCAAAGCGGTGCAGCATAAGGGCTTCGCGACGTCTGGGCGAGAGTTCTGCAAGGACCCGTTTAAGTTGTTCAAGGCGTTGCAGGCGCAGGGCTGCGACCATTGGATCATCCCTCTCATCGCTCAAGGGCTCGGCTTCACTTTCGTTGCGCTCACCGTGTACGGCGTGTCGCACTTGCTGTCGACGCCAGTGGTCGCGCAACAGATTGCGCGCCATCTGGAACAAAAACGCCCGTGGCTGTTCGATTTTGCCCCGGTCCTGATAGCCCAGCCATTGGGTGAAAACATCTTGGGTCATGTCGGCTGCATCGCTGGTGTTGTCGGTACGCTTGCGCAGAAAGTGCAAAATTTGCGTATAGAACTCACGAAAGTGATCGGCCACGGGCGGGTCGGGTTCAAGGCCAGACATGAAGATCCTTATAGACACAGCGATGCAAATAAGCTGCGAATGGTATCGATAACCATTGCTATTTGTCTCGTTGAAATTGCCGGTTTCGCTCATTCCTGTGGATAAATGGATAAATAGCCCGTGGCGTCTTTACTGAAGAAGTGCAGGAACCCTTAATTTCAGGAGAAAGGCTATGTCGGGTTGGTACGAGTTGAGCAAGACCAGCAGCGGGCAGTTCCGTTTTGTACTGAAGGCGGCGAATGCCGAAACCATTCTGGTCAGCGAGCAATACACCACACTGGCGGCGGCCAAGGGCGGGATCGCCTCGGTGCAGGTCAACAGCCCGCTGGATGAGCGCTACGAGAAAAAAGTCGCCAAGGACGGCAAGCCGTACTTCAACCTGAAGGCGGCCAATCACCAGATCATCGGTACCAGTGAGCTGTATTCCTCGGACGCCGCACGGGACAAGGGCATAGCCAGCGTCAAGCACAATGGCCCGACTACGGTGATCAAAGAGAAATTTTGATACCTGAATGTGTGCTCTTGTAACCCTGTAGCCGCTGACGAGCAGCGCGAGGCTGCGTCCGGCGGCGCAGCCGTCGTAAATCCCCTCAGCCTTGGTGCATCAGATAGATCGCGCTTATCGGGTTTGCGACGATTTCATCGTCGGGCGCAGCCTCGCGCTGCTCGTCAGCGGCTACAGGTTTACCGTTCCACAGGTACTGAGTGCCTGGTATCGCCCAACGGATGGGTTTTTGAATCAAAGAAGCGCAGCTCAAGCTTCTTGTCGGCAAACAGCGCCGTGTAATGGTTTTTCTGAAAGCGAATAAACGCCTCACTGCGCGGGTAGATCGAGATGCACAGGGTTTTCAGCGGTGCCTGACGCAATGCGTCAATCAGGTGCTGATCCTGCTCGCCCAGGCTATGGCCGAAGATGCACAGCGCGTCTTTATGGGTCATCAACTGCTCATGGCAAAAAGACAGGTAATCGGACTGGCGAATGGATTTGCGCTTGTCCTCGCTGCCGGTTTCGCTGACAAACAGCGGTACGTCGTCCAGGGCGCTGATGGAGTGGTTGATCGCAAAGTTGCTTAGCAATGTGGGTTCGTTGGCCGCTAGCTTGCGTGCCTTGCCCTCCTGGTTTTTCACCAGATGCAGGGCGCCATGCAGGTACAGCACCCGTGTGGCCCTGCTTTTGGCCAGTGCCACAGCAGGCTCAAAGGTTGCCTGCGGGGTGCCAAACAGGTCGTTGAAGCCTTTGGGTGCCTGCATCACGGCCCAGGGCGCGAGCAGGTCGTAGTTAGCGCAATACACCGTGGCGTAGCGTGCCAGTTCTTCGTTCCAGCAGGCCAGGGTTTCAGGCTGCATCAGGCGCCAGGGAATGTGCACATCCTGGGTGCAGTTGATCAGGGCTTCCTTGATCGCGTAATAGCGTTTGCGCGGCGAGGCCGAGTTGATGGCCAGTGCCTTGTTGACCTTGCTCGCGGTTTTCAGGGCGCTGAGCACGTGCTCGAAGTTACGGGTGCCCAGGGCCTCGAACACACTGAGTTCGGTCTGGCTCAGGGGCTTTTCGGCGACGCTCCTGGCTTTGTCGAACAGTGAGTCGTAATAAAAGTCGTGCCACACGGCCATGCTGGCACCGTTGCCAATCAGCAGCCCGCTGCACGGTGTGCTGGTACGTAACAGGTTCCAGTCTTCTAGCTGGGCATCAAATGCCTGGAAGGGGGTCATCGCAAATATCGTCTCAGGGCGTAGGCGGTAGCGGACTTTATCACGCTCAAGTATTGAGCCAGATCAACATTGCGGCTTTGTCATTGGAGGAAGCTGTGGAGACCGAATTAGCCAATGACCCGCGAAGAGGACTCGACATGACCAGCACTTTCTTTATTCCTGCTGTAAACATTATGGGTAACGGTTGCCTGGATGAAGCCATGACTGCGATTCGCAACTATGGTTTTCGCAAGGCGTTGATTGTGACCGACGCGGGGCTGGCCAAGGCGGGGGTTGCGACGTTGATCGCCGAGAAGCTCGCGTTGCAGGATATTGATTCGGTGATTTTCGATGGTGCCAAGCCTAACCCGAGCATTGCCAATGTCGAGGCGGGCTTGAAGGTGCTCAAGCAGCATCAGTGCGACTTTATTGTGTCGCTGGGTGGTGGTTCGCCCCATGACTGTGCCAAGGGCATTGCGCTGTGTGCCACCAATGGCGGGCATATCCGTGATTACGAAGGTGTCGACCGTTCGGCCAAGCCGCAATTGCCGCTGGTGTCGATTAATACCACGGCGGGTACGGCCAGTGAGATGACGCGCTTTTGCATCATCACAGATGAAGAGCGCCACGTGAAAATGGCCATTGTCGACCGCAACGTGACGCCTTTGCTGTCGGTCAATGACCCTGAGTTGATGGTGGCGATGCCCAAAGGCCTGACGGCCGCCACGGGCATGGACGCGTTGACCCACGCCATCGAGGCGTATGTGTCGACGGCAGCCAACCCGATTACTGACGCCTGTGCGATCAAGGCGATGGAGCTGATCAGTCAAAACCTGCGCCAGGCGGTAAGTGATGGTAAAAATCTGACCGCACGGGAGAACATGGCTTACGCGCAGTTCCTCGCGGGCATGGCTTTCAACAATGCCTCGCTGGGTTTTGTGCATGCGATGGCGCACCAGTTGGGTGGTTTCTATGACTTGCCCCACGGTGTGTGCAACGCGGTGTTGCTGCCCCATGTGCAGACCTTCAACGCCAGTGTGTGCGCAACGCGCCTGACCGATGTGGCCCATGCGCTGGGTGCCGATGTACGCGGACTAAGCCCGGAAGAGGGCGCGCAGGCAGCCATTGCGGCGATTCGTACCTTGGCCAAGGACGTCGAGATTCCTGCCGGGCTGCGGGATTTGGGCGCCAAGCTGGATGACATCCCGATCCTGGCCACCAACGCGCTCAAAGATGCCTGTGGCTTTACCAACCCGCGCAAGGCTGATCAGGGGCAGATTGAAGAGATCTTCCGCAACGCGTTTTAACGGCTGGCAGGCCTGGCTTTTGTGGGAGCGGGCTTGCCCGCGATAGCCTTGGCCCGGTATCGCCTGATACACCCCATTGCCCGCATCGCGAGCAAGCCCGCTCCCACAAGGTTGCGGGCATAAAAAAACGGCCAGGTGATCAACCTGGCCGTTTTTTTGTGTCTGGCTTAAAGCGCTTATTGCACTTCTACGGCCAGGCTGTCGCTGATTTTCTTCTGCCAGATCGCCGGGCCGGTGATGTGTACCGACTCGCCGTTGCTGTCGACTGCCACGGTAACCGGCATGTCTTTAACGTCGAACTCGTAGATCGCTTCCATGCCCAGTTCGGCAAAGGCCACCACGCGCGACTTCTTGATCGCCTGGGCTACCAGGTAAGCAGCGCCGCCCACGGCCATCAGGTACACGGCTTTGTGTTCCTTGATCGCCTCGATGGCGGTAGGGCCGCGCTCGGATTTGCCGATCATGCCCAGCAAGCCGGTCTGATCAAGGATCTGGCGGGTGAACTTGTCCATCCGCGTCGCGGTGGTCGGGCCGGCAGGGCCAACCACTTCGTCACGCACCGGATCAACCGGGCCAACGTAGTAGATAAAGCGACCCTTGAGGTCTACCGGCAAGGTTTCACCCTTGTTCAGCATTTCGACCATGCGCTTGTGCGCCGCGTCGCGACCGGTGAGCATTTTGCCGTTGAGCAGGACGGTTTCGCCCGGCTTCCAGCTCTGCACATCTTCCGGGGTCAGGGTGTCGAGGTTGACACGGCGGGCCGAAGGGCCTGCTTCCCAGACGATTTCCGGGTAGGCGTCCAGCGGTGGCGCTTCGAGGGCTGCCGGGCCGGAGCCGTCCAGTACGAAGTGGGCGTGACGGGTGGCCGCACAGTTGGGGATCATGCACACCGGCAGCGACGCTGCGTGGGTCGGGTAGTCCATGATTTTGACGTCGAGCACGGTGGTCAGGCCGCCCAGGCCCTGGGCGCCGATGCCCAGCTGGTTGACCTTCTCGAACAGCTCGATGCGCATCTCTTCGATACGGTTGGACGGGCCGCGCTTGATCAGGTCGTGAATGTCGATGGATTCCATCAACACTTCCTTGGCCATCACTGCGGCTTTTTCTGCGGTGCCGCCGATGCCGATGCCGAGCATGCCCGGTGGGCACCAGCCCGCGCCCATGGTCGGAACGGTCTTGAGCACCCAGTCAACGATCGAGTCGGACGGGTTGAGCATGGCCATTTTCGACTTGTTCTCGGAGCCGCCGCCTTTGGCTGCCACGTCCACTTCCACGGTGTTGCCCGGGACGATGGAGTAGTGGATGACCGCAGGGGTGTTGTCCTTGGTGTTGCGACGGGCACCGGCCGGGTCGGCCAGGATCGAAGCGCGCAGGACGTTTTCCGGCAGGTTGTAAGCGCGACGCACGCCTTCGTTGATCATGTCGTCCAGGCCCATGGTGGCGCCATCCCAGCGCACGTCCATGCCGACGCGCACGAATACGGTGACGATGCCGGTGTCCTGGCAGATCGGGCGGTGGCCGGTGGCACACATGCGCGAGTTGATCAGGATTTGCGCCATCGAGTCACGGGCCGCTGGCGATTCTTCGCGCAGGTAGGCTTCGTGCATGGCCTGGATGAAGTCCACGGGGTGGTAATAGGAAATGAATTGCAGGGCGTCAGCAACGCTCTGAATCAGGTCGTCTTGCTTGATCACGGTCATGGGTCGCGCTCCTCTATAAGACGGGAACATACAATCAATAAGGTGTTTGCGACCTTGGTGCATCGGTCTGTCGGAAACATCTTCGCTGGGCATACCGGGCACGCATGACCGGTACAAAAACGGCGCGGCAGTATAACCCGGTACACTGTTTGATACACCGGTAGAGATGCAAACGAAAGTAGGGTGTGCTTTGTAGCCGCTGCCGAAGGCTGCGATAAGGATCTATCGGTCAACATTATTCAACTGTGGGAGCGGGCTTGCTCGCGATTGCATCACCGTGGTGTACGAGATTCACCGCGTCGTCAGCATCGTGAGCAAGCCCGCTCCCACAGGTTTACCCTGCGGAGGCCAAGTGCCCGAACTACAAGTTGCCGACCGGCATTGGTCGGTTGCCGATGGCAGCAACCTGCTCGACGCCCTTAATCAGGCCGGTGTAGCGGTGCCCTACAGTTGCCGGGCGGGCAGTTGCCATGCCTGCCTGGTGCATTGTGTGCGTGGCGAGCCCTTCGATCTCAAGCCCGAGGCCCTTGACCGGGCACAGCGTGAGCAGGGCTGGCGCCTGGCGTGCCAGTGCCAGGTGGTCGGGGATTTGCAGGTGGAAACCTTCGACCCGTTGCGCGACGGTTTGCCGGCCGAGGTTGCGGCGCTCGACTGGCCAAGCCCGGGGGTGTTGCGCTTGCGGCTGGTGCCGCAGCGCCCGTTGCGTTATCGCGCCGGCCAGCATCTGGTGCTATGGACCGGCGGCGTTGCGCGCCCATATTCACTGGCGAGCCTGCCCGAAGAAGACCGCTTTCTGGAGTTTCACCTCGATTGTGCGCACCCCGGTGAGTTCGTTGACGCGGCGCGGCAGTTCAAGCCCGGTGACGTGGTGCGCTTGGGCGAGCTGCGTGGCGGGGCACTGCGTTATGACCCGGACTGGCAGGAGCAACCGCTGTGGCTGCTGGCGTCCGGCACCGGCCTGGGGCCGTTGTACGGCGTATTGCGCGAGGCCTTGCGCCAGGATCATCAAGGTCCGATACGGCTGGTACATGTGGCCCGCGACCAGGCTGAACATTACCTGCGGGACGAGCTGCTGGCCTTGGCGCAGGCTTGCCCACAGCTTGTGGTCGAATACCTTGAGCGTCCTCAGCTGCCCGACTACCTGTTACAGATGCGTGTCATCTCGCGCCAGACCCACGCCCTGGTCTGCGGCCACCCCGACACGGTCGATGCCTTTGCCAGGCGTTTGTTTATGGCGGGCTTGCCGCGCAATCAGCTATTGGCCGATGCCTTTCTGACGCGCAGTTGAGGGCACAAAAAAGCCCCGCCTGATCACTCAGGCGGGGCTTTGGATTCAAGCTTTACAGGGCTTAAACCATTTTGTCGCCGACATGCAGGATCTTCATGCCGTTGGTGCCACCGATGGTGTGGTAGCTGTCGCCCTTGGTCAGGATGACCCAGTCGCCTTTTTCCACAACGCCACGCTTGAGCAGCTCGTCAATCGCGGCCTGGCTGACCTGTTCTGGCGGCAGCGATGCCGGGTCGAACGGTACGGTGTACACGCCACGGAACATCGCCGCGCGCGCCTGGGTTTCGCGGTGCGGGGAGTACGCGTAGATCGGCACCGAAGAACGGATGCGCGACATGATCAACGGTGTGTAGCCGCTTTCAGTCAGGGCGATGATCGCTTTGACACCCGGGAAGTGGTTGGCGGTGTACATGGCCGCCAGCGCAATGCTCTGGTCGCAGCTTTCGAACGTTTTACCGATGCGGTGGCTGGAGGTTTTGCTGGTCGGGTGCTTTTCAGCGCCGACGCAAATACGCGCCATCGCCTGCACGGCTTCCAGCGGGTAGGCACCGGCAGCACTTTCAGCCGAGAGCATCACGGCGTCGGTGTAGTCGAGAACGGCGTTGGCAACGTCGGACACTTCGGCACGAGTTGGCATCGGGTTCTGGATCATCGACTCCATCATCTGGGTTGCCACGATCACCGCTTTATTGTGGCGACGTGCGTGCAGGATGATTTTTTTCTGGATGCCCACCAGCTCGGCATCGCCGATTTCAACGCCCAGGTCGCCACGGGCAACCATGACCGCGTCGCTGGCCTTGATCAGGCCGTCGAGGGTTTCGTCATCGGCTACGGCTTCGGCGCGTTCAATCTTCGCTACCAGCCAGGCGGTACCGCCTGCTTCATCGCGCAGTTGGCGGGCGTATTCCATGTCGGCAGCGTCACGCGGGAACGACACGGCCAGGTAGTCGACCTGCATTTCGGCAGCCAGCTTGATGTCGGCCTTGTCTTTTTCAGTCAGGGCCGGCGCGGTCAGGCCGCCACCGCGACGGTTGATGCCTTTGTGGTCAGACAACGGGCCACCGATCAGCACGGTGCAGTGCAGGGCGTCTTCAGTGGCGGTGTCTACACGCATGACCACACGACCGTCGTCGAGCAGCAGCTCGTCGCCGACGCCGCAGTCTTTAACCAGGTCCGGGTAGTCGATGCCGACCACTTGCTGGTTGCCTTCGGTCAACGGATGGCTGGTGGAGAAGGTGAATTGATCACCGATCTTCAGCTCGATCTTTTTGTTGGCGAATTTGGCGATACGGATTTTCGGGCCTTGCAGGTCACCCAGCAGGGCTACGAAACGACCGTGCTTGGCAGCGATGTCACGTACCAGCTTGGCACGAGCCTTGTGCTCGTCGGGGGTGCCGTGGGAAAAGTTCAGACGGGCAACGTCCAGGCCAGCGAGGATCAGCTGTTCCAGCATTTCCGGTGAATTGCTGGCAGGGCCAAGTGTGGCAACAATTTTGGTTCGACGAACAGACATGCAAAGACTCCTGAGTTCAAGCGCTGCCAAAGGCTACTATGGTCTTTGGCTGTAGTCATTGTTCCTCTGCACTACTTTCTGCTTAAGTTGTGGTGCATCGGGTCTGTTGTCTGAAGAATCTGGCCGTGGGGTCGATACACTGTTGTGAACAGGAGATACCCATGCGAATCGTGCTCGTTTTATTGTTGGTCGCCAGTGCGGCCGGTTGCACCCGTTGGTCGATGAACCATCACTTGAACAATGCTTACCGGGCCTATGATCGCGGTAACTGCGAGGCGGTGATGCTTGAGTTGTCGGAGGTTGACCGCGATAGCAGAAGCCGTCCGTACATCTGGCCACAAACAGCTATGCTCCGTGGGCTGTGTCTGGAGCGTACGAAGTTTTACCTGGATGCGGCCCAAACGTATCAATACATCATCAACGAATTTCCCAAGAGTGAATATGCCTATCGGGCCAAGGCCCGGATCGAGACACTGCGCATTCTCAAGTTCATCCCGGGCCCCGGCGCAACCGCCCAGGGGGTGCCTGTGAGCATCCCATGATGAGCGAAATTTAAACTGGTCATTTGTACCCGGTTGACTACTATTAAATTCGTTTGAGTGCTTTTGGTTTTTGTTGGTACTCAAACGGTTTTATTCCTTCTTGGCAGCTTGATATGTCGAGCTTCAGCTGAAGGTGGCGGGCAGATTTTCACGGGGTTGTTGACCCGGTTGTGGGGCAGGGCGTTTCGAGACGCCAGCGCGGCCATGCTCAATGGCCTCTCTATAGTGAATTCGAACATGGTTATCGAACGGCTTATCCTGCGGCACCAACTGACGTGTTTCCTGAAAGTGTTCAATCGGTTCACGGACAAGCCCATTGGTTATCTGGGCAATGTGTCTGATGGCGGGTTGATGCTGATCAGCCAGCTGCCGATGCTGGTGGACGCCAATTTCGAGTTGCGGCTCAAGCTGCCCGATACCGACGGCTGCCCGCAATTTATTGATCTGACGGCGCGCTGCCTGTGGTGTCGCGAGGATGCTACGCCGCACTACTATGACTCCGGATTTATCCTGTATCAGCCGCCTGCCGAGTACGTCGGGTTGATCAGTGCCTTGCAACGCTACTTCAGCTTTCAGCCCTTGCAGGCTTCTGCCTAGGGCTGGTCTTGCCCGGGTTTGAGCGCCTAGACTGTCGAGGTCTACTGCTCAGGAACACCCCGTGACCTCTATTTTCTGGTACGACTACGAAACCACTGGCATCAACCCGCGCTGCGACCGGGCCGTGCAAGTGGCCGGCATCCGCACCGACCTGGAACTCAATGAGATTGATGAGCCGGTCAATCTCTATTGCCAGCCAAGCGACGACATCCTCCCGCATCCGATGGCCTGCCTGATCACCGGTATCACCCCTGGCCGCCTCGAAGACAAGGGGCTGGGCGAAGCCGAGTTCATGACCCGCACCCATGCCCAGCTGGCGTTGCCTGGCACCTGCGGGGCGGGCTACAACTCGTTGCGCTTCGATGATGAAGTCACCCGCTACAGCCTGTACCGAAATTTCTTCGACCCTTATGCGCGTGAGTGGCAGGGTGGCAACAGCCGCTGGGATTTGATTGATGTGGTGCGCACCGCCTACGCCCTGCGCCCGGAAGGGATCGTCTGGCCAGAAGAGGACGGCCGGGTGACCCTCAAGCTTGAACGCTTGACGGCGGCCAACGGCATCGATCATGGGCAGGCCCACGATGCGTTGTCCGATGTGCGCGCAACCATTGCCCTGGCCCGGTTGATTCGCGACAAACAACCCAAGTTATATGAGTGGTTGTTCCAGTTGCGCAGCAAACAGCGGGTGCTTGACCAAGTTCGACTGTTGCAGCCCATGCTGCATATTTCGGGGCGTTTTTCTGCGGCCCGGCATTATGCCGGCGTGGTATTGCCATTGGCCTGGCATCCGAAGAACCGCAATGCCTTGATTGTGTGCGATCTGCACTTTGATCCGCAGCCATTGCTGGATATGGATGCCGAGTCTTTGCGCAAGATGCTTTATACCCGTCGTGATGAATTGCCTGACGGCCAATTACCGATTCCGCTCAAGCTGATACAGATTAATCGTTGCCCGGTGGTGGCCCCCTTGAATGTTGTACGCGCGCAGGATCAACAGCGTTTGCAACTGGACATGGACCTCTATCAGGCGCGAGCGCGCAGCCTTGTAGAGGCCCGGGAAGTTTGGCAAGACAAGTTGTCGGCCATTTATGCGCATGAAGACTTCACGCCCAGTGAAGATCCCGAGCAGCAATTGTACGACGGCTTTATCGGCGATCGAGACCGTCGCCTGTGTGAGCAAGTCAGAAACAGTGACCCCGAACAATTGGCCAAAGATACATGGCCTTTTGATGATGAGCGCTTGCCTGAATTGTTATTCCGTTACCGCGCGCGAAACTTTCCGTACACCCTGGATGCACAGGAACTGGAGCGCTGGCAGGTGTTCTGCCAACAGCGTTTGTCGGACCCTGCAATGGGGGCGCCCATGACCCTGGATAGCTTTATGCAGGCAGCCGACGAGTTGTCGCGCAGTGCCACGCCAGCCCAGCTAAAGCTGTTGGGGGAGTGGCAACGCTATGCGCAGGCCTTGAGCCGGCGTGTGGGGCTGAGCCCGTCAGGCGAGGGCGCGGACTGACACACAGGCAATAAAAAACGCCAGCAAGCTGGCGTTTTTTAATGGCATCGCAAAAGGGTTGCGTACCGGGGGTGTTACTTAGTCCAGCAAAGTCGCCCAGCCTTCAACCACGTCGCTGCCCCACTTGGCTTTCCACTCTTTCAGAGTTTTGTGGTTGCCACCTTTGGTTTCAATCACTTCGCCATTGTGTGGGTTTTTGTATTGTTTAACCTTGCGGGCACGTTTGGTGCCGGTGGTTTTAACAACACCGCGTGGTGCTTTGCTTACTTTGGATTCCGGATCCAGAAGCGCGATGATATCGCGTAGCGATTTCTGGTACTCGCCCATCAGAGTGCGCAGTTTGCCTTCAAATTCCAGCTCGGTTTGAAGTTTGTCGTCTTCAGACAGGTTCTTCAGGCGAGCTTGCAGTTCTTTGATGGCTTCTTCAGTTGCGCGATATTCGTTGATCAAGGACATGAGGATAACCTTATGTTGAAAAGGGGTAACAGGGATACAGTGGCGCAATAGTAGTCAGACAGTTACTGCAAGTAAACCTGTAACAGACGATTAATTTAAATTTTTATTCATTAACTTCGCACTCGTCAATATGAGTGCTATTAAATAGACGAAGCGCCAGCTGGGTTATTAAGGGGGATGAATAACCCATGTCAATTGTCCTTAAATACCGATGCAGGCCACGCCGCTGCTGGCGTGGGCCACAGGCTGCGCGACCCAATGGCGCAGGCGCCAGGGTGTAACGAATACTGCAGTTTTGCTGCGCACTCGCTAGAATGGCGGCCTTAGTAAAGTTTTTGGAGTTTTCCCCTCATGCGCACTTTTCGGTTGGTGATTGCGTGCCCCGACGGCGTCGGCATTGTCGCCAAGGTCAGCAATTTCCTTGCCTCCCACAATGGCTGGATCACTGAAGCGAGCCATCACTCGGACGACCAGAGCGGTTGGTTCTTTATGCGTCACGAGATTCGTGCCGATTCCTTGCCATTCGGGCTTGAGGCTTTTCGTGAGGCATTTGCCCCGATTGCCGAAGAGTTTTCGATGGAGTGGCGCATTACCGATACGGCGCAGAAAAAACGCGTGGTGTTGATGGCCAGCCGTGAATCCCACTGCCTGGCAGACTTGCTGCATCGCTGGCACAGCGATGAACTGGACTGCGATATCTCTTGCGTGATCTCCAACCACGATGACCTGCGCAGCATGGTCGAGTGGCATGGCATCCCGTTCTACCATGTGCCGGTCGACCCCAAGAACAAAGAGCCGGCGTTTGCCGAAGTGTCGCGCCTGGTCAAGCATCACGATGCCGAAGTGGTGGTACTGGCCCGTTACATGCAAATCCTGCCGCCTGATTTGTGCCGCGAATATGCTGGCCAGGTCATCAACATCCACCACAGCTTCCTGCCGTCGTTCGTGGGCGCCAAGCCTTATCACCAGGCTTCGATGCGTGGCGTGAAGCTGATCGGTGCAACGTGCCATTATGTGACTGAAGAGCTGGACGCCGGTCCCATCATCGAGCAGGACGTGGTGCGCGTCAGCCACAGTGACAGCATTGAAGACATGGTGCGATTCGGCCGTGATGTCGAGAAGATGGTACTGGCCCGTGGCCTGCGCTATCACCTTGAAGACCGCGTGCTGGTGCATGGCAACAAGACAGTCGTATTTTAAGCAGTAGTCGCTGCCGCAGGCTGCGAAGGGTTGCGTAGCAAGCCGTTTCCTTGAAGGCTGCGGGATCAAAGAGAAGGGTTCGTCATGACTGATCCGCTCGACAAGGCCACTTCCAGTGCCCCGGCTACCTTGGGCGAAGGGTGCCTGAGTCGCTATGACCCGGATGCCCTCAGTCCCGAGGATGGCACTGACTTCCCCGATGCCGCCAGGCTTTGGGATGCGCTGCAGCAAGCTTCAGGCGACATGCCTGAAGCCAGCTGCGCTGCATCAGATACGGAAACTACCCACCAGTTGCTTCAGGCGCACAGCCTGTTGCTCCAGGTCGGAGCAGGCACGAAGGGTTGATTGCAGGTTTTCAACGCCTTCCTGGTTCAGCGTATTGATTTCGGTAATGTCCATGTTGATCGACTCGACCACCGAGGTTTGCTCTTCGGTTGCCGTGGCCACGGACTGGTTCATCCCGTCAATTTCGCCAATACGCTCGGTCACGCTGATCAAGCGCTCGCCTGCGCGGTTGGCGATTTCCACGCTGTCCTGGCTGTGACGCTGGCTTTCTTCCATGGTGCTCACTGAGCCGCGGGCGCTGACCTGCAACTCCTCGATCATTTTTTGCACCTGTTGCGCCGATTCCTGGGTGCGATGGGCCAGGTTGCGCACTTCATCGGCCACCACGGCAAAACCGCGTCCGGCTTCACCAGCACGCGCCGCTTCAATGGCAGCGTTAAGCGCCAGCAGGTTGGTTTGTTGGGAAATGCTGGTGATCACTTCCAGGATCTGACCGATATTCACTGTCTTGTCGTTCAGCGCTTCGATATGGCCGCTGGAGGTGCCCAGCAGTTGCGACAGTTGTTGCATCGAGCTGATGCTGCGTTCAACCACCTGCTGGCCTTCTTCAGCCAGGCCGCGTGCGTCGCTGGCCTGGTGCGAGGCCTGGGCGGCATTGCGGGCGATCTCTTGCGCAGCGGCGCCCAGCTCGTTGATGGCGGCGGCGACACTGTTGGTGCGGCTCGCTTGCTCGTCAGAGTTCAGCATCGATGAGTTGGAGGCGCTGACCACCCGCAGGGCCACTTCGTTGAGCTGTTCTGTGGCCGAGGCCACTTCGCTGATCGAGGTGTGGATACGTTCCACAAAGCGGTTGAACGCGCTGCCCAGAATACCGAACTCATCCTGGGATTCGACCGCCAGGCGGCGCGTCAGGTCGCCTTCTCCTTCGGCAATGTTTTGCATGGCGCGGGTCATGACGTGCAGGGGTTGCATCAGCAAGCGGATCAACAGGCCGAGCAGGGCGATGATCGACACCACGGCAATCACCGTGGCGATAATCGCCGAGGTGCGGAATTCGCTGAGTGCGGCGAAAGCCTGTTCCTTGTCAACCGACAGGCCGATATACCAGTTGGCCGAACCCAGCCCTTTGACAGGGGCAAAGGTCACAATCCGGGCTTTGCCGTTGACCTGGATCTCGCTCAAGTCGGTAGTGATCGCAGGGGTGTCCTGAGGGTAGATATCTTTCAGGTTTTTGGTCACCAGACTTTTGTCCGGGTGTACCAGGATTTCGCCATCGGCATTGATCAGAAAGGCGTAACCCATGCCGTTGAAATTCAGTGCGTTGATACTGTCGGTGATGGCTTGCAGGGTCATGTCGGCACCGACTACGCCCAGGGTTTGCCCGGCTTTTTTCACTGGCGCGCCGATGGTGATGACCATTTGCCCGGTGGCGGCATCGATATAAGGCTTGGTCAGGCTCGATGAGCTGCTGTTGAGCGCATCCTTGTACCAGGGCCGGGTGCGCGGGTCATAACCGTCAGGCATCTTGCTGTCGGGGCGAATGGTAAAACCGCCCTGGCTGTCACCAAAGTAAACCGACATAAAGGTATGGCTGAGGGTTTTTTGCTCCAGCAGATTTGCCACCTGGCCAGGCTCCGGGGTCAGGGCGATGGCTTCGGCAAGGTTTTGCGCCAGCAGAATCCGGCCTCCCAGCCATGTCTGAATGTTATTGGCGGTGACACTCCCCATTTCATTGAGGTAGTTGTCCAGGTTGTGGCGAATGGCGTTGCGTTGCAGGTAATCGTTGTACAGCGTAAATAGCGAAAAGGCGGCTATTACGATCAGGGACGCGGCAAGCAGGATTTTATGGCTGAAACGCAGGTTTTTATTCATGGCTTGAAGGGTCCGCTAAAGTCTAAAAGTGTGAGGCGTACACTCTGGTAAAACGCGCGCTCTGCACATCACTGCCAAAACAGGGCAAGTTGGCTGTTTATTAAGGCGCTTTACGACGCTAAATCCGGATTTTTCTGGTCTAGCATTCAGTGTGTATCGACCCGCGATCGGGAAAGATTAATCAAAGGTGGCAAAATGCCTGACTCTTCTGCTCTAGTACTGGGTGCCGACCTTTCGGGCCGGCCCATCGCACAGTCTTTACGCCTGGCCAACCGCCACGGCCTGGTGGCGGGGGCCACGGGCACGGGTAAAACCGTCACCCTGCAGCGTCTGGCCGAGCAGTTCAGCGATGCCGGGGTGGCCGTGTTTGCGGCTGATATCAAGGGCGACCTGTGCGGTCTGGGCGCCGCGGGCAACCCCCAGGGCAAAATCGCGGAGCGAATTGCGGGCATGCCGTGGCTTGACTACGCCCCCAAGGCCTATCCGGTCACCCTTTGGGATATACAGGGCAAGACCGGCCATCCGTTGCGCACAACCTTGAGTGAAATGGGGCCGTTGCTGTTGGGCAGTCTGCTGGAACTGACCGATAGCCAGCAGTCGGCGCTGTATGCCGCGTTCAAGGTGGCGGACCGTGAAGGCCTGTTGCTGCTCGATCTCAAAGACCTCAAGGCGCTGCTCAACCACCTGCGCGATAACCCCCAGGAACTGGGTGATGACGCGGCCCTGATGACCACCGGCTCCAGCCAGGCGTTGTTGCGGCGCCTGGCAACCCTTGAGCAGCAAGGTGCCGAAGCCCTGTTTGGTGAGCCTGCACTGCAACTGGAAGATATCTTGCAGCCGGCCAGCGATGGTCGCGGGCAGATTCACCTGCTCGATGCCAGTCGTTTGGTGCATGAAGCGCCCAAGGTGTATGCGACTTTCCTGCTATGGCTACTCGCAGAGCTTTTTGAGCAATTGCCCGAGCGCGGCGATGCCGACAAGCCGTTACTGGCGCTGTTTTTCGATGAGGCACACCTGCTGTTTGCCGATACCCCGAAAGCCTTGCAGGACCGACTGGAGCAAGTAGTGCGGTTGATTCGTTCCAAGGGCGTAGGGGTGTATTTCGTCACGCAATCGCCAGCGGACTTGCCGGATGCGGTCCTCGCGCAACTGGGGTTGCGTATCCAGCATGGCTTGCGGGCCTTTACGGCGAAAGAGCAGAAGTCCCTGAAAGCTGTGGCCGACGGCTTTCGCCCCAATCCGGCATTCAATGCGCTGGCCGTGCTGACCGAACTGGGCACGGGGGAGGCGCTGGTGGGCATGCTTGAGGAAAAAGGCACGCCGGCGATGGTGCAGCGCGTCCTGATTGCGCCACCGCAATCGCGCATCGGCCCGCTTACTGAAGCCGAGCGGGCGGCGCTGATCAGCGGTTCGGCGTTGCAGGGGCGCTATGACAAGCCCATAGATCGTGAGTCGGCTTATGAAATTCTGATGGCGCGCAAGGGCGTGGTGCCTGAAGCGCAAGCACAAGCACCAACTGCACCGCATGAGCCCGGGCTGCTTGATCAGGCCGGGGAGTTTTTGGGTAGCGCAGCAGGCAAGGCCTTGCAATCCATGGCACGCCAGGCTGCGAACCAGATGGGTCGCCAATTGGTGCGCGGGTTATTGGGGTCGCTGTTGGGCGGCAGCAAGCGTAAATAAACAGGTCTGAAAAATGCCCTGGTGGGAGCGGGCTTGCTCGCGATGCAGGCGACAAGGTCTGTCAGATAGACAGCAGTGATGCCATCGCGAGCAAGTCGAATCGTCGCCCCCGCCGTTTTTTGCGCCTAGGGCTTGGGTTTAGCGTGACTCGCCAGGCGCTCAAGGGCCGCACGCAAGGCCGGGTCGGTGATGCCCTCGGCCGTTGCCTGAATGGTCTGGGCGGCATCAACTGACAAGTCCAGTGTGTGCCCCGCGACCTTGGCCAGCACCGTAGGCGGCTGCACTTTGAACAAAATTCGGGTCAGGCTGGCAAACTCGTCAAAAGCCTGGAGCTGGCGCAGCAGGCGTTTTTGCTGATAGCGCAGGCGAGTGGCCCAATGGCCGTCGGTCACGATCAGCAACAAACTGCCTTCACGCCATGAGGCGACGTGACAGTGTTCGCGTGCAGCCGGCTGCAGTTGGCTTTCAAGCAGGCGTTGCAGGTGTGCCAGACGCTTGGCATGGCCAAAAATGGCTTTTAGGGGCTTGGCCTCGCGCAACAGGACGGAGGGTGCCCGCGCTGGATGTGGGCGAAATGCCATGTTCAAGCACCAGAGAAAACAGAGCAGCAATCTTAGCAGAAACCGGCAGTTGACTCGTGGGGATCCGGTTTCATTAAGATTTATTTACGAAATCAATGAGTAACTTCTCGTGTTAATGGGTTGAAGTTCAGCAAAAAGCCCTTATTTTAGGAAAGCCCCTTCACAACGCAGTACCAGTATCGTGGAATAACGCCACTTTCCTCACCGCCGTTTCCGGGTAGAATGCTCGCTCGCATGCGGCCATCAGGGCTGCTCGGGCGACTCTCGGGGCCGCCCTCCATCCCTATGTGTGGAAGATCCTGCCGATATGTTTGCGCCTTTGTTAAAGAAACTTTTTGGAAGCAAGAACGAGCGCGAAGTCAAACGCATGCTCAAGACAGTTCAGGTCGTCAATTCCTTGGAAGAGCAAATGGTTGCTCTGACTGATGAGCAATTGCGCGCCAAGACCCAAGAGTTCAAGGCCCGCATAGCCAAAGGTGAGACCCTCGACCAACTGTTGCCGGAAGCCTTTGCGGTTTGCCGCGAAGCGGGCAAGCGTGTCATGGGCATGCGTCACTTCGACGTACAGTTGATCGGCGGCATGACCTTGCACGAAGGCAAGATCGCTGAAATGCGTACCGGTGAAGGCAAGACCCTGGTAGCGACCCTTGGGGTTTACCTCAATGCGCTGTCGGGCAAAGGCGTACACGTTATTACCGTGAACGACTACCTGGCTCGCCGGGATGCCAACTGGATGCGTCCGCTCTACGAATACCTGGGCCTGACGGTCGGTGTTGTCACACCGTTCCAGCCGCCTCAGGAGAAGCGTGAAGCCTACGCCGCCGACATCACCTACGGTACCAACAACGAGTTTGGCTTTGATTACCTGCGCGACAACATGGCTTTCAGCATGGAAGAAAAATTCCAGCGTGAGCTTAACTTCGCAGTGATCGACGAAGTCGACTCCATCCTGATCGACGAAGCCCGTACGCCGCTGATCATCTCCGGCCAGGCCGAAGACAGCTCCAAGCTCTACACCGAAATCAACAAGTTGATCCCGCGCCTTGAGCTGCATGTCGAGGAAGTCGAAGGCGAAGTGACCAAGCCTGGCCATTTCACCATTGATGAGAAGACTCGCCAGGTTGAGCTGAACGAAGCCGGTCACCAGTTTGTTGAAGAAATGCTCACCCAGATCGGCTTGCTGGCCGAAGGCGAAAGCCTGTACTCGGCGCACAACCTGGGCCTGTTGACCCATGTGTACGCTGCACTGCGCGCGCACAAGCTGTTCAACCGCAACGTTGAATACATCGTTGAAGACGGCCAGGTATTGCTGGTTGACGAACACACTGGCCGTACCATGCCAGGTCGTCGTTTGTCCGAAGGCCTGCACCAGGCGATCGAAGCGAAGGAAGGCCTGAATATTCAGGCAGAAAGCCAGACCCTGGCCACGACCACCTTCCAGAACTACTTCCGTCTGTACAACAAGCTGTCGGGCATGACCGGTACTGCGGACACCGAAGCGTTCGAGTTCCACCAGATCTACGGTCTGTCGGTGATGGTGATCCCGCCGAACAAGCCGCTGGCGCGTAAAGACTACAACGACCTGGTATTCCTCACCGCGGACGAGAAGTACGCGGCGATCGTGGCAGACATCAAGGACTGCATGGCCAAGGGCCGTCCGGTGCTGGTGGGTACGGCCACCATCGAGACTTCCGAGCACATGTCCAACCTTCTCAAGAAGGAAGGCATCGAGCACAAGGTCCTGAACGCCAAGTTCCACGAAAAAGAAGCTGAAATCATCGCACAGGCCGGTCGTCCGGGCGCGCTGACCATTGCAACCAACATGGCCGGTCGTGGTACCGACATCCTGCTGGGCGGCAACTGGGAAGTTGAGGTTGCCTCCCTGGAAAACCCGACACCGGAGCAGATCGCACAGATCAAGGCTGATTGGCAGAAGCGTCACCAGCAAGTGCTGGAGTCGGGCGGCCTGCATGTCATCGCTTCCGAGCGTCACGAATCGCGCCGTATCGACAACCAGCTGCGTGGTCGTGCCGGTCGTCAGGGTGACGCGGGTTCCAGCCGCTTCTATCTGTCGCTTGAAGACAGCCTGATGCGCATCTTCGCCTCTGACCGGGTGAAGAACTTCATGAAGGCCCTGGGCATGCAGTCTGGCGAAGCGATCGAGCACCGCATGGTGACCAACGCGATCGAAAAGGCCCAGCGCAAGGTTGAAGGTCGCAACTTCGATATCCGTAAGCAATTGCTGGAGTTCGACGACGTTAACAACGAACAGCGTAAAGTGATTTATCACATGCGTAACACGTTGCTGGCGGCCGACAATATCGGTGAAACCATCGCCGACTTCCGCAAGGACGTTCTGGACAGCACCATCAGCGCTCACATCCCGCCACAGTCGTTGCCGGAGCAGTGGGACGTTGCAGGCCTGGAAGCTGCCATCGAAAGCGGCTTCGGGGTGAAACTGCCGATCCAGCAATGGCTCGACGAAGATGATCACCTGTACGAAGAGACCCTGCGTGAGAAGCTGCTGGCCGAGCTGATTGCCGCTTACAACGAGAAAGAAGAGCAGGCCGGTGCCGAAGCACTGCGCACGTTCGAGAAGCAGATTGTGCTGCGCGTTCTGGATGACCTGTGGAAAGACCACCTGTCGACCATGGACCACCTGCGCCACGGTATCCACTTGCGCGGCTATGCGCAGAAGAACCCGAAGCAGGAGTACAAGCGCGAGTCGTTCAACCTGTTCTCCGAGCTGCTTGACTCGATCAAGCGTGACTCGATCCGTGTACTGTCCCATGTACAGGTTCGTCGCGAGGATCCGGTCGAAGAAGAAGCACGTCTGCGTCAGGAAGCTGAAGATCTGGCCTCGCGCCTGCAGTTCCAGCATGCCGAAGCGCCAGGCCTCGATCAGCCGGATGCGATGGCCCAGGTGCTGCAAGGTGCTGACGTCGAAGATGTTGTGGCGGCAACCGAGCCTGCGCGCAGCGAGCCGAAGCTGGGTCGCAACGAGCTGTGCTACTGCGGCTCGGGCAAGAAATACAAGCACTGTCACGGGCAAATCAACTAAAGCCCGCTTCAACTGCTGAAACACCTGCGCCGCGACCGGCATTAGCCGTCGCGGCGTTTTACCATTGAATTCCCGTCCTTTTGCGGCGGCGCACAGAACTTTTTAGGAGCGCGTCATGGCTGTTGGTCTTGGTCCTTTGCCTGTTTTGCACCCGGTGGCCGGTTTCGAACTGGGTATCGCTTCTGCCGGTATCAAGCGCGCAGGGCGCAAGGACGTGGTGGTTATGCGCTGCGCCGAAGGCTCCAGCGTAGCGGGTGTGTTCACCCTCAATGCATTTTGCGCAGCGCCCGTGATCCTGGCCAAACAACGTGTGCAAGGCCCGGTTCGCTACCTGCTGACCAATACCGGTAATGCCAATGCGGGCACCGGTGAGCCGGGGCTGATCGCTGCAACCCGGACCTGCGCCAGGCTGGCTGAGCTGACCGGCGTCGATGCCAGTGCCGTGCTGCCATATTCCACCGGGGTGATTGGCGAGCCGCTGCCTGTCGAGAAGATCGAAGGCGCACTGCAGGCCGCGCTGGATGATCTGTCCGAGAACCACTGGGCCGAAGCTGCAACCGGCATCATGACCACCGACACTCTGCCCAAGGGTGCCAGCCGCCAGTTTGAACACGAGGGTGTGATCATCACCGTGACCGGTATCAGCAAGGGTGCGGGCATGATTCGTCCAAACATGGCCACCATGCTGGGCTACATTGCCACCGACGCCAAAGTTGCCCGCGACGTGTTGCAAAACCTGCTGCTCGACGGTGCGAACAAGTCGTTCAACCGCATCACTATCGATGGCGATACTTCAACCAACGACTGCTGCATGCTGATTGCCACCGGCAAGGCCGCCTTGCCTGAAATCAGCGAAGCCAGCGGCCCGCTGTTTGCTGCGTTGAAACAGGCGGTGCTGGAAGTCTGCATGGAAGTGGCACAGGCCATCGTGCGTGACGGTGAGGGTGCGACCAAGTTTGTCACCGTTGAAGTGAATGGCGGCGCCAATCACCAGGAATGCCTGGACGTGGGCTACACCGTAGCCCACTCGCCACTGATCAAGACTGCACTGTTTGCCTCGGACCCGAACTGGGGTCGTATCCTCGCCGCCGTAGGCCGTGCTGGGGTGCCGGACCTGGACGTGAGCAAGATCGATGTATTCCTGGGTGAAGTGTGCATCGCCAGCGGCGGCGCCCGTTCGGCTACATATACCGAAGAGCAGGGCTCGGCAGTGATGGCGCGCGAAGAAATCACCATCCGCATCGAGCTGGGCCGTGGTGCTTGCAGCGAGACCATCTGGACTACGGACCTGTCCCACGAGTACGTGAAAATCAACGCCGAGTACCGTACCTAAGTCGTCTCGACATCACGGGGCTGCCAGCCGATCCTGCGCGGGCAGCACCGTGATGCCTTGAGGGCATCAGATTCCCCCCCCTAATTCTCAAGGTGTCTGTGTATGAGCTTCCACCTGATCATTGGCGACAAGTTGCATTCATCGTGGTCCCTGCGTGGCGCGTTGGCGCTGGATCTGGCGGGTGCTCCCTATACCGAGACCCTGATAAAACTGGGTCAGCCCGGCACTCGGGCCTTGATCCTGCAGCACTCGGCAACGGGCAAGGTACCGTTGCTCCAGACCGAACACGGCACCATCGCCGATTCCCTGGCGATTGCCGAATACCTGAACGAGCGCTTCCCGGCAGCGCAAATGTGGCCTGCAGATACCGCGGCGCGGGCCCAGGCTCGTTCGGCGTGTGCGCAAATGCACAGCGACTTTTTTGGCTTGCGCAGCAATCTGCCCTTTGACTTGAGTCGCGACCGGGCACTGGTGCCCATGCCTGCCGAGGCCCAGGCCGATATCGACAGAATGACAGCCCTGTGGGCGCAGTGCCGCGCCGTGGCGACCGAGCCCGGGCCGTACTTGTTTGGACGACTGAGCCTGGCGGATGCTTTTTTCGCACCAGTGGCGGTGCGTCTTCGTACCTACCGTGTTGCGCTGTCAGCCGAAGATGAAGCCTATATCGACGCCATTTACCAATGGCCTGCGTTTAAAGCCTGGCAACAGGCCGGATTAGAGGAAGTACAAGGGTGAAACGAGTTCATGTGGCTGCGGCCGTTATCCGGGGCACAGACGGCAAGATTCTGATCGCCCGTCGCGCTGACACTCAGCATCAAGGCGGCCTCTGGGAGTTTCCCGGCGGCAAGGTCGAGGCGGGTGAGTCGGTGGAAGCGGCGCTGGGGCGCGAGTTGCAAGAGGAGCTGGGTATTGTGGTCAAGGCTGCCCGACCTTTGATCAAGGTTCAGCATGACTACCCCGACAAGCATGTCTTGCTCGATGTGTGGGAAGTGTCGGATTTTACTGGCGAACCACATGGGGCAGAAGGTCAGCCCTTGGCTTGGGTCAGCCAGCGCGAGTTGGCGGGCTACGAGTTTCCGCAGGCCAACCAGCCCATTGTTGCCGCTGCCCGCTTGCCCGATCAGTACTTGATTACCCCGGATGGCCTGGAAACCCCGGAGTTGTTGCGCGGTATCCAGAAGGCCATTGCTGGCGGCACCCAGCTGATTTCGTTGCGAGCGCCCAATGGCTATGACCCCAAGTACCGTGACCTGGCGGTGGACGCCACCGGGCTGTGTGCTGCCAAGGCGCAGCTGATGCTCAAGGGGCCGCTGGAGTGGCTGGGGGATTTCCCGTCGGCTGGCTGGCACCTGACCGCTGCACAATTGCGCAAGTACGCCGCCAAGGGCCGTCCATTGCCAAAAGACCGCTGGTTGGCGGCTTCCTGCCATAACGCCGAAGAACTGGCGCTGGCCGAGCAGATGGATGTGGACTTTGTGACCCTGTCGCCGGTGCTGGCGACCCAGACCCACCCGGACACACCGCCACTGGGTTGGGAGCAGGCACAGCAACTGATTGCCAATTTCAGCAAGCCGGTGTTTTTGCTGGGCGGACTGGGCCCTGATGATCGTCAGCAGGCCTGGAGCGTTGGTGCGCAGGGCGTTGCAGGTATTCGGGCGTTCTGGCCGCAGGTGTAAAAAACTGCACAAAACCCAGTGGGAGCGGGCTTGCTCGCGATGGCATCACTGCGATGTACCTGCCTGAGCGCGGTGCCTTTATCGCAGGCAGGCCAGCTCCCACAAGTTCTGTGCCTGATCGTCAGGCCTTCGGCTTGGCCGCCGCTTGCCACAGGATTTCAGCTATTCCCTGGCGCCTGGCAATCAGGCGCGCGGCGACAAACAGCAAGTCAGATAAACGATTGATATACGCCAGCCCCACGCCTGCCAGTGGCTCAAGTGCATTGAGTTGCTGGCAGCGGCGTTCGGCACTGCGCGCCAGGCTACGGCATACATGGGCTTGGGCGATCAGGCTCGAACCGCCGGGCAGAATGAAATTCTCAAGTGGCCCCAGCTCTTCGTTCCAGCGATCGATTGCGGTTTCAAGGCGCTCGATTTCAATATTGTTGAGCGCCTGATATTCGGGCATTGCCAGTTCCCCGCCCAGGTCAAACAAGCGGTGCTGACAAGGCTCAAGCACTTCAATCAGCTCGCCAAGGCCCGGATTCTGGGCACTGTGCTCAATAAGCCCGGCCAGCAGCAGGCCGAGCTGGCTGTTAAGCGTATCGACTTCGCCGATGGCCTCTATACGCGGGTGATCCTTGGGAACGCGGCGGCCGTCGCCAAGCCCTGTTTCGCCTTTGTCGCCGGTACGGGTGTAGATTTTCGATAAGCGAAAGCCCATGTTTACAGTTCCACCTTGGTAGGTTCGGGGGAGGCCAGCTGGTTGCCGGCCAAAGGCAGGCGCAGGGTAAAGCAGGTGCCTTGGCCCTGGGTCGAGTGAACTTCCATTTGGCCCTTGTGGTTGTTGGTAATGATGAAGTACGACACGGACAGACCAAGCCCCGTGCCCTGGCCAACTTCCTTGGTGGTGAAGAAGGGTTCGAAAATTCGTTTGCGTACAGCCTCGGGCATGCCGACGCCGTTGTCCTCGACTTGTATTTCCGCCCAGGGCGGGTTGAGTCTGGTGCGCAGGGTTATGCGCCCCGGCTCGCTCTGGTCGGCACGTTGATGAATGGCCTGGGCGGCGTTCTTCAGCAGGTTGAGCAATACCTGCTCCAGTTCGTTGGGGATACCGGGAACAGGCCCCAGTTGCGGGTCAAACTGGCGGACAATGGCTTGCCCCATAAAGTCAAAGCCAATGGTCAAGTCGAAATCATTGCTGGCGATGTCCAGAGCCTGATCAATCAGGGCCGACAGATCACAGGGGCTCATCTGCCGATTGCTGCGCCGGCTAAAGCTGAGCATATGGGTGACGATTTTCGCGGCGCGTGCACCGGCCTGTTGAATGCCATCAAGCAGCTGCGGGATTTCCCGGGCCTGCAGGTAGTGATTGACCACCTCCAGGTCGATGCCGGTCTGTTCGGCTTGTTCGATATTCTTGGGCAAGTCGCTCGACAGGCGCCGGCGAATGTTCTGCACGTTATGCAGGATGGCTCCCAACGGATTGTTGATTTCGTGAGCCATGCCGGCAGCCAGGCCACCAACGGACAGCATTTTTTCTGATTGCACCATCATGTCTTCCAGCGACAGGCGCTGGGTGATGTCATCGATGCGGATTACCACGCCGCGTCCACCGCCGCCCATAAGCGGGTAAAAGGTCAAGGCATAGTGGCGGGCATCTTCGCCCTGGGTCCAGGTAACCCGTTCAATTTTTGCCACCTGATGCTGCTCAATCGTGTCCTTGAGTTGCGGCAGGAAGGGCTTGAGAGGAGCAAAAGCCAGCTCTATGGGTTTGTTCAACGCTTCATCCAGTTGCGTGCCCGAAAGGGCGCTGGCTTCCTGGTTCCACTGGGTCACATAGAGCTGTTCGTCCAGTGCGATCAGCGCCGAAGGCATGGAGTCGATGATGCAGTTGAGATAGTTCTGAAAGCCGGTGAGTTTCTTCTCTATTTTGCTGCGTACCTGTACTTCCAGTTCCAGTTTGCGATTGGTGTTGCGGGTTTCTTCAGCCAGCGACTGCGCTTGATCGTACGCCTGGCGGGCCTCGTCACGTGCGCGCTTGAGCTCTTGATCGCGGACTTCGATGCGCGACAGCATGGTGTTGAACGCTTCGGCCAGGCTGCCGATTTCGTCGTTGTTGCCCGGCGCGGCACGCAATGCGTAATTCTCTTCGCGGGTCACCTGGCGGGACAACTCTTCAAGGCGGTGAATGGGTTGGGTAATCAGGCGCTTGATCTGCCGGGCTACCACAAACCAGAGTAAAACACTGAATAACAGAATGCCCAGGCTGGCAGTCAAGGTGCCGGTATAGAAGGCCATGGGCAGTTCGCTGCTGGCGATCAACAGCAAATGCCCGGGGGGCTGGTCGCCGTGGTGCAGGCGTGTCACTTGATGGCTGCGCAGCTCGGTCAGGCTCCAGGCCTCAAGCTGGCGATAGTGCTCCGGCAGGGGCAAGTGTTCGCCATGCTGCAACTGCACCAGCAGGTTACCCGCGCTGTCATAGATGGCCGCTGCGCGCAGGGGGGCGTAGCTGCCGATTTCATTGAGCAGGGCTTTGGCGCTTTGCGGCGAGTCCAGGGCATGGACGATCAGTTCCGGCTCGGACGTCAGTTGCCCCAGTGTCTGCAGGGCCTGCGGGGCGGTGCTCTCATGGGAGATCCAGTACGCCACGCTGATAAATGTCAAATTGGCCACCAACAATACGGCAGCCAGCAGGATGAGCAGGGCGGCCAGCAACTTCTGGCCTACCGGAAGGTTTTCAAGGCGCTGGCGCAAGGGCATGGGAGGGCCGTCTGGACAAGAATATGCAGGCAGGGTAGCGCGGGCTTCAGTTGCAGGGCAATCCGCGCTGTTGCAGGTGCCGGGTCAAGCGCTGGTGCAGCTGCTGCAAGTGTGGCACCGCGAACTGTCGGCGCTGGGCTGCTTCGCAGGCATAGCCCAGCAGGTAGCTGATTTCGGTACGACGGCCTTGGGCAACATCCTGATGCATCGATGAGTAGTTATTGGCAGTGGCCTGGATCACCCGCAGCACTTCCAGGCCCAGATCAACCGCCGCCTCGGGCTGGCCGCAATGCTCAAGCAGGCTGGCGAGTTCGGTGCAGAGGGTCTGTACTTCAGCCGTGTGGGCCTGCAAGCCGCCATTGCGGCAGTTATACAGAACGGTCAGTGGGTTGATCGCACAGTTAAGGGCCAGTTTTCGCCAGAGCCGGCTCAGAATATTCGGGCTCCATTCGTGGGCAATGCCGCTGCGTTGCAGCTCTTCAAGCCATGCCGGGGCCGGGGCTTGCCCGGTATCACCCAGCCAGGTATGGCCGCGGCCGGCAAATACCACGCGCCAGTCACCATCGCGAAAGGCGCCTTCGGTACTGGAAGCGAACAGGCAGCGTGCCTGGGGCACCAGGGCGGCAACCGCTTGCTGGCTGCCGAGGCCGTTCTGCAACAGGATCAGCTCGGCATTAACCGTGAGCCGCCCGGCGATTTGCGCGACGGCCTGCTCTGCGTCATAGGCCTTGCAGGCGACCAGCAGGCGCTGGATCGGCTCGTCAGTTTCAGGGATTTGCGCACTGATGGCCCATTGTTGCGAATCTTCGTCTTCAATCAGGGTCAACCCTTGCGCCGCTTTATAGGCTTGCAGGCGCTCGGCGTTGCGCAGGATGAGTTTGACGGGCAGGCCAGCCCGGGTCAGACGCGTGGCCCACAGCATGCCCATGCTGCCAGCCCCCAGGATGTGCCAGGTGACAGGCGTAGTGAAGTGGGGCAGGGGCAGGGCAGAATCTGGCATGTGAGCTCGCAAGTGAATGAAGTCGAAGAACCGCTATAATGCCCGCGCATTTTAACTGTCAGGCCAGGCGTGCTCCATCTGTGTTGAGCGCGCCCTTTATTATTGGAGAAAATTACATGCCGTCGTTCGACGTGGTATCCGAACTGGACAAGCACGAAGTCACCAACGCCGTCGAGAACGCCGTCAAGGAGCTGGATCGTCGTTATGACCTCAAGGGCAAAGGCACTTTTGAGTTCAAGGAAAAGGATCTGACGGTCAACCTGACCGCCGAAGCCGACTTCCAGCTTGAAGCAATGATCGAGATCCTCAAGCTGGCCCTGGTCAAGCGCAAGATCGACGTTCAGTGCCTTGAGGTCAAGGATGCTTATGCATCGGGCAAATTGATGAAGCAGGAAGCCGTGCTCAAGGAAGGCATTGATAAAGAGCTGGCGAAGAAAATCGTCGCCCATGTCAAGGATGCCAAGCTCAAGGTTCAGGCCGCCATCCAGGGCGAGCAGGTGCGCATCACCGGCAAGAAGCGTGATGATCTGCAAGAGGCCATTGCTGCACTGCGTGCCAAGACGTTCGACATGCCGCTGCAGTTCAACAACTTCCGCGACTGATCACAGGCCTGGGAACCTATGGGGCTCATTGACGTCCGATTTTCCTGGGCGCTGCGCAAACGATTTAGCGGCCAGGGCTGCTTTATCGTTTTGCTGAATTACTGACGCTGCCGGGTATTGGCGCGAGGAGACGTAAATGGATTTGAACACTGAAGTGGATCAATTGATCAAGGCCTCACAAGCCTGGATCCCGATGATCATGGAATACGGCAGCCGTGTGCTGCTGGCATTGGTGACACTGGCGGTGGGCTGGTGGTTGATCAATCGCCTGACCACCAAGATCGGGCAGTTGCTGGCCATGCGCAAGGCTGATCTTGCCCTGCAAGGTTTTATCAGCAGCCTGGCCAATATCATCCTCAAGGTGCTGCTGATTGTCAGCGTGGCCTCGATGATCGGCATCCAGACCACCTCGTTTGTTGCGGCCATCGGTGCGGCAGGCCTGGCCATTGGCCTGGCACTGCAGGGCAGCCTGGCGAACTTTGCCGGCGGGGTGCTGATTCTGTTGTTCCGCCCGTTCAAGATCGGTGACTGGATCGAAGCGCAAGGCGTAAGCGGGACGGTCGACAGTATTCAGATCTTCCATACCGTGCTGCGTACCGGTGACAACAAGACCGTCATCGTGCCAAACGGCAATCTGTCCAACGGCATTATCACCAACTACAACCGTCAGCCGACGCGCAAGGTGGTGTTTGATGTGGGTGTGGACTACGAGGCGGACCTGCAAAAGGTGCGTGAAGTGCTGCTGTCGCTGGCCGATGACCCTCGGGTACTGAAGCAGCCGGCTCCGGTCGTTGTGGTGACTGCCCTGGGCGACAGTGCGATTACCATGTCGCTGCGTGTTTGGGTCAATACCCCGGATTACTGGGACGTGCTGTTTATGTTTAACGAGCACTCGCGCGATCGCTTGAAAGCGCAAGGGGTAGATATTCCTTTCCCGCAGCGTGTTGTTCGCGTGGTTCAGGAAGTGGCTGCGCAATAATGCCGATAACGGCACCTGACACTTGAGTCAGGTAAAGGCAAACAATTAAAGGGGCGAAAGCCCCTTTAATTGTTTTTGCCACTTGGGTTTACAGGTGTGCGTGCAAGAGTGGGTCAACTCGGAACAACTGATAATTAATTGCATTTGATCTTGTTAGTTAGCTTGCTATATAACTTGCTTTTATTTCAGGCAATAAAAAGCCACGCCCTGAGACAGGTGCGTGGCTTTCACTAAACAGAGTGTTGTAAACAGTGCCCGAAGGCCGTGATTACAAGATGTTCAGTGGGTATTCAGCAATCAGGCGTACGTCGTTAACGTCATTGCCGTTGTTGCTGGTAGTGCGGTAAACCGCGCTACGCAGACGCAGAGACAGGTCCTTGGCCGGGCCTTCTTGCAGCACGTATTTGGTCTCGAAGTCGAACTCGTGCTCTTTGCCTTCGCCGTCAGTGGTGGAGATGTTGTCACCCTTGACGTAGCGAGCCATGAAGCTCAGGCCTGGCACGCCATAGCTGGCCATGTTCAGGTCGTAGCGACCCTGCCAGGAGCGTTCGTCACGCTGGTTGAAGTCGGAGTATTGCACGGAGTTGGCGAGGAAAATGGTGCCGCCGCCGTCTACGCCGTAGTAGTAAGCGCTGTCACCGGTGGAGCGCTGGTGAGCGATGGTGAACTTGTGGGCGCCCAGGCTATAGGCAGCTGCCAGGCTCCAGATTTTGTTGTCAACGTCGCCGGCTAGTTCCTGGCCCTGGCTCGAGGTTCTGTAGCCGTTGAAGTCGAAGTTCAGGGCTTGAGTCTCTGCGATCGGCAGGGTGTAGTTCAGGTTGATGTACTGCTTCTTGAAGTAGTCATCAACATCGGAAGCCGCCAGGCCACCGACGAAGTTGTCAGTGAACTGGTAGGTTGCGCCAGCAATGTTGGCAGCAGTCAGGCCTGGTTCGCCTTTGCCGTTGATGCTGTCACGCGCCATGCCAGTCTGGGAGCTCAGGGCGGTGAAGCGACCTGCGGTCAGCTCCAGGCCTTTGATTTCCTTGCTGGTGATCAGGGTACCGGTCGCAACTTCTGGCAGCAGGCGGCTGTCGTCAGTGGAGAACACCGGGCTGGCGACGAACTGGTTGCCGTACTTCAGTTCAGTGTCGGAGAGGCGGAACTTGACCGCGCCGCCGATTTTGCCTTGGGTATCTTCCGGAGAACCGTCGCTCTTGCTGGCGAACAGGCCGTTGCCTTGACGACCAGCACCGCCGTCCAGGCGTGCAGTACCCATTGCGAACGCATCAACACCGACACCGATGGTGCCTTGGGTGAAGCCGGACTGGTAGTTGAGCAATTCACTCAGGCCCCAGTCTTCACGGTAGCCGCTTTTGAACGAGCCGTCGGCCTGCTGCTTGTTCCCAGCACCGTTACGGAAGTCACGGTTCATGTACAGCATGCGGGTTTTGGAAGTCAGCGTGCTGTCTTCAACGAAACCTTTTGCGTCGTCCTGGGACGAGGCCATTGCGAACTGAGTAGTACCGGCTGATACAGCCAGGGCGATCATGCTCCACTTCATCACGCGCATCGTGATTTGCTCCTTTGGTTTTTAGGAAGAGTACTGCCGTCCCACCTGAATTATTATCTGGGCGGCTCTTTCTTTTTGTGTCGGCGCAAACTTATATCACGCCGGCAATGTTGGCGATACTTGCTCTCATAACCTTTCAGCTTCTTTACAGCTATGTCGCAAATTGCCCTCCACATGTCGCAAGCGCGCAGCTTAGAGCCATTTCTCAGCATCTATTCAGTGCTGTTTTCAGTGTTTGGCATATGGGTGGTTTCGTATTGCCTACAATGAAAACTCCAAATTCCTACGGTTCAGCTATTGTTATTTATCGTCAGACCGTTGTGCTCCTGCGCGGGCCTGGCGACTGTGAGAAGGGTCTATGCAACAAGCATGCTCAAATGCTTTGGTAGATGAAAAATAAATCATCTTCTGCGTTTTTGAGCTATGAGGCCTGATCTTGCTTGGGTCGAACGGCGATAAGGCTGGGCTTGGGATGTTGTGTTTTGTTGCAAGAAGTCTTTCTTGCGGCGCAAGTGCGCTTAAAGCGTTACCGGTTAACACCTGCTGGGGTGGTAGGTGACGTTTTGGCGCACTAAAAACATTCGTTTTGTGCAGTTTTGGTGCACAAGTGTCCGAATGCTGTTGATTGACCGTGCCAAGCGGCCTTTTGCCCGAGCATGTCGGGCTGGCGAGGTGAAGCCGGGCACAATCAAGGGTATCCTTGGTTTCTGTCATCTGGCCTGCGGTGAGTCTCATCGGGTGCCGGGTTGTGCTGAAATGAACGGTCAAACAGGAGAGCTCCCAGTGTTCGCTTTGGATACACGTCTGCAAGAGGATACCTGGCTGATAGGGGACTTCCCCTTGTGCCGCTTGCTGCTTTCCAACGATTCGAATTACCCCTGGTTTATCCTGGTGCCGCGGCGCGAGGGTATAACCGAACTGTTTCAATTGGATGACGCCGACCAGCAACGCATGTGGGCTGAGACCACCGCTTTGGCGCGGGTGCTGAAAGCGTTGTTCGGCGCGGATAAAATGAATGTGGCCACCCTGGGTAATGTGGTCAGTCAGTTGCACATGCATGTGATTGTTCGTTACCAGGCTGACGTGGCATGGCCAGGGCCGGTATGGGGCAAGCACCCGGCCAGGCCCTATACGCCGGCGCAGGTGCGTGCTGTGCGCGACAGGCTGGCGTCGGAGCTTGACGCCAGTTTCATTTTTTCGGAGGGTTGATCGTGACGCTTGAAGCGCGAGTGATGGACCTTGAGAGCCGCCTGGCTTTTCAGGATGACACCATTCAGGCATTGAATGATGTGCTGGTTGCCCAGCAGAACGCAGTGGACCGTCTGCAGATGCAGATGGCTGCCTTGCTCAAGCGCCAGGAGGAAATGGGCGGGCAGTTCGAGTCTTTTGAAGAAGAGGCTCCGCCACCGCATTATTGATGGTTTTATGCAGGCATAAAAAAACCGCGATTCAGCCAGGCTGATCGCGGTTTTTTTCAGGCTTGAATCAGCGGCGCGGCAGTGCGGCGATCACGTCTTCGGCCTGCAGGCCCTTGTCGCGGTTCATGACCGAGAACTCGACCCGTTGCCCTTCCACCAAAACCCGGTGGCCTTCGCCACGGATGGCGCGAAAGTGGACAAAAATATCATCGCCGGAATCTCGCGAAATAAAGCCGAAACCCTTTGAAGTGTTGAACCATTTGACCGTCCCCGTATCGCGGTTGGTCATGTCATAGCTGTGCGAGGATGACGAAGGTGAAGACTTGTAGAAGCTGACAGCAAGATGCAGCAGCACGGCAATCACAGCAGGCGTAAGGCCGAGCAGTACAGCGGGCTGATCACCGATCGGCAGCAGAAGGCCGAACAGGGTCAGTGTTTGCAGGACCACGGAAAGCACCAGCAGGGCGCTGACCAGGTTTTGCAGTTGGTGACGCGGACCTTTATTCCAGAACGGAATAACTGGGGCCAGTGTCAGGTTCAGCAGGCCAAAAAAAGCCAGGTAAAGGGCATCAGGATGTTGGAGGTAAGGTAAGGCTTCGGGTTGCAGGCTGGGAATAAAGGACAGCAGCAAAGCCGCTGCACCCGTTATCAGGTGGACGATTTTCAACATTTCAATGACTCACATTAAGATAGATCGCAAGGAAGAGCTGACTGCGCACGGTTCGCTTCAGAAAAAAATGGAGGCGCTGGACACGCGAGTTCATCAGCCTATGCGCCCTCGCCAGAGGCGAAAATTGGGCAACACGCTGCCAATTTAACAGCAAAGCTCGGGCCTACTCAAATTAAGCGTAAAGAGCTATCGGTGAGCGCGACTGCTTGCTGAGGTTTGGGCGATTTCTGCATTTTACGAAAGCCTTGTTTTAGACGTGTGTAGTCCTCCCGTCTTGTAGTTATAGGAACGCTGCTCTCTGATAACGTGAGCCGTGAGGGCCATAAGTGCGCGCAGGGGCAACCACTTGTCGTCAAAGCCTTTGTCCCTTGTGCCGGACGCAATCACGGGGTTGGCAGTTCTTGCTCTTCATGCCCGGCTTTACCTGGCTATCCAAAGTATCGGGCCGCCTGGCATTGGCATCGTTCGGTAAATGCATACGTTTGCCGTCGACAAGATTAATGGAGGCAACGTTCAGGTCTTGATAGAAGGGCGTTGTTGCTGCCGTTGTTGCGAGTGCTGGGCGGTCGTCGTGCGCCGCGTTTGCGCCTGTCGATATTCGTCGCTCGTACCGAGAGCGCTCCTACAGATTTGCGGGTTTGATCCGCTGGATAAGAATTTTTACATGTCGTTTGATGAGGCAAATTCTTTGAAAAAGATTGATCAAATCCAATGATGCGCAATGGAGTGCTTTACGATGGGACGATTGATTCAGCAAGAAAATACCGGCTGCCGATTACTGCAAAGAGTCAGGGTCGATCCTGTGATACTGGACTTTGGCATGACGCTGGCCCGGCCCTTGTCGCGCTCAGTGCGATTGAATGGCTTTGCCACTTGTTTGCGCCTTGAGGAAGTGTACTGGGAGGTTTTGGCCGATATCTCACATATCAACAACTGTTCAATCAACACGCTACTGTCTTATATCGATCTGGAGGTTCACTTGCGGCATGGCGGGGTGAAAAACTTCAGCGGGTTTATTCGGGTCGTTTGTGTGATGCATTTATTGAAGAGGGCGCGCGGTCCCCAGGGGATGGCGCAGCAGGTATTCGTGGGTTGAACAAGGTGGCGGGTAGAAGCTGTCTGGTCGATGGCTTGTAATCGTCCAATATTTATGATGCATTTAGGGGCTTCTGGCTGTTCATGCGGCTGCAATGGCTCGATTTACCAGATATAATCTCGCTCTTTGCTGTGTGGCCCTGCTCAAGGGTTGCCGCTCACGGATTGTCGAGACACGCCAATGCCCATGTACGATTACCAGTGTGCTTCCTGTGGTCATCAGCTGGAAGCCATTCAAAAGATCAGCGCTGCACCGCTGGTTGATTGTCCCGCCTGTCAGGCCCCCGAGCTGAAGAAGATGCTGTCCATGCCGGGCTTCCGCCTTAGCGGTACAGGCTGGTATGAAACAGACTTCAAGACAGGTTCGAAAAAGAATCTGGCAGGCGGCGATAAATCCGACTGAGGTCGAGCGAAAGCAGTCAGAACACAAGCGGGCTCTTGCAAGGTTACCAGCACCGACGGTGCGCAAGACTTCCACCGAATTTCGAATTACGAGAAGTGAAACCACTACCATGATGCGCAGCCATTATTGCGGCCAACTGAACGAAAGCCTGGACGGCCAGGAAATTACCCTTTGCGGATGGGTTCACCGTCGCCGTGACCACGGTGGGGTGATTTTCCTCGATATCCGTGATCGTGATGGTCTGGCCCAGGTGGTTTTCGACCCGGATCGCGCTGAAACCTTCGCTGCCGCCGACCGTGTGCGCAGTGAGTATGTCGTCAAGATCACTGGTAAGGTGCGCTTGCGCCCGGCCGGTGCCGGCAACACCAACATGGCTTCGGGCATGATCGAAGTGCTGGGTTACGAGCTCGAAGTGCTGAACGAAGCGGAAACCCCGCCGTTCCCGCTCAACGAGTTCTCCGACGTTGGCGAAGAGACCCGCCTGCGCTATCGCTTTATCGACCTGCGTCGCCCGGAAATGCTCGAGAAGCTGCGCCTGCGTTCGCGCATGACCACCAGCATCCGTCGTTACCTCGACGAAAACGGCTTCCTGGACGTTGAAACACCGATCCTGACCCGTGCCACGCCTGAAGGCGCACGTGACTACCTGGTGCCTAGCCGTACCCACGCCGGTTCGTTCTTTGCACTGCCGCAATCGCCACAGCTGTTCAAGCAGTTGCTGATGGTTGCCGGTTTTGACCGCTACTACCAGATCGCCAAGTGCTTCCGCGACGAAGACCTGCGTGCCGACCGTCAGCCTGAATTCACCCAGATCGACATCGAAACCAGCTTCCTCGATGAAAAAGACATCATGGGCCTGACCGAAGGCATGATCCGCAACCTGTTCAAGGAAGTGCTGGATCTGGAATTCGGCGAATTCCCGCACATGACCTTCGAAGAAGCCATGCGCCGTTACGGTTCCGACAAGCCTGACCTGCGTAACCCGCTGGAACTGGTAGACGTTGCCGATCAACTGAAAGACGTCGACTTCAAGGTGTTCAGCGGCCCGGCCAACGACCCTAAATGCCGTATCGCGGCCCTGCGTGTTCCGGGTGCTGCAAGCATGCCGCGCAAGCAGATCGACGACTACACCAAGTTTGTCGGCATCTACGGTGCCAAAGGCCTGGCGTATATCAAGGTCAACGAGCGCGCCAAAGGCGTGGAAGGTCTGCAGTCGCCGATCGTTAAAAACATCCCTGAAGCCAACCTGAACGTGATCCTCGATCGCGTTGGCGCAGTCGATGGCGACATCGTGTTCTTCGGTGCCGACAAGGCCAAGATCGTCAGCGAGGCCCTGGGCGCGCTGCGGATCAAGGTGGGTAACGACCTGAACCTGCTGACCTGCGAGTGGGCACCAATGTGGGTTGTCGACTTCCCGATGTTCGAAGAGAACGACGACGGCAGCTTCAGCGCCTTGCACCACCCGTTCACTGCGCCGAAGTGCTCGCCTGAAGAACTGGAAGCCAACCCGGCAACCGCGATCTCGCGCGCTTACGACATGGTCTTGAACGGTACCGAGCTGGGTGGCGGTTCTATCCGTATCCATCGCAAGGAAATGCAGCAAGCTGTATTCCGCCTGCTGGGTATCGAAGAAGCCGAGCAGGAAGAGAAGTTCGGCTTCCTGCTGGACGCCCTGAAATATGGCGCGCCGCCCCACGGTGGTCTGGCCTTCGGCCTGGATCGTCTGGTGATGCTGATGACTGGCGCCCAGTCGATTCGTGAAGTGATTGCCTTCCCGAAAACCCAGAGCGCTGCCTGTGTGATGACACAAGCGCCTGGCGTTGTAGATGCCAAAGCGTTGCGCGAGCTGCACATTCGTTTGCGCGAACAAGCCAAGGCTGAGTAAGTCTGACCTGCAAAGGCGCATCCTCGGGTGCGCCTTTGTTTTTTTGGTCGAGAATTTTTATTGTCAGGCCCAGGCCTGGCAAGGTTTTTAAAGGGATTCGGAGTGCGTTATGGCAGGTCATTCTAAGTGGGCGAACATCAAGCACCGCAAAGAGCGTCAGGATGCCAAAAAAGGCAAGATTTTCACCAAGTGGATCCGTGAGCTGACCGTTGCTGCCCGTCAGGGTGGTGGCGACCCGAGCTCCAACCCGCGTCTGCGTCTGGCGCTAGACAAGGCCCTTGGTGCAAATATGAGCCGCGACATCATTGATCGTGCGGTCGCCCGCGGCGCTGGCGCCGCAGACACCGACGACATGGTCGAGTTGAGCTACGAAGGCTATGGCCCGGGCGGTGTTGCCGTGATGGTCGAGTGCATGACCGACAACCGTAACCGTACTGCAGCAGCTGTGCGTCATGCGTTCAGCAAGTGTGGCGGCAACCTTGGCACTGACGGCTCCGTCGCTTATCTGTTCGAGCGCAAGGGGCAGATCTCCTATGCCGCCGGCGTCGATGAAGATGCGCTGATGGAAGCGGCGATGGAGGCCGATGCTGACGACGTGGTGACCAACGAAGACGGTTCGATCGATGTGTTCACATCGTTCTCCAGTTTCTATGCTGTGCGTAACGCATTGGAAGCTGCAGGGTTCAAGCCGACAGACGCTGAAATCGTCATGTTGCCGACCACCAGTGCCGAGCTGGATCTGGAGGGCGCTGAAAAGGTGCTCAAGCTGATCGACATGCTTGAAGACCTGGATGACGTACAAAACGTATATTCCAACGCTGAAATCCCTGACGCCGTCCTGGAACAGCTTGCCTGAGACTTTAGTGTCCTGCCTCGCAAATATTGATCCTTTTTGAAGGCGTCTGTTGTTGCCATGCTGCGTTGCCGCTACTCCCCATAGCCAGCTATGAGTCGTCGCGGCGTCTTGCCTGACAACAACAGCCACTCTTCAAAAAAGAATCATATTTGAGAGGCAGAACACTGACTGCGTCAATCAAGAGGCCGGGGGTGCTCCGTCGCGACAATCGCGGCGCTGGGCACCTCCGGCTT
The DNA here is from genome assembly GCF_900105835.1 of Pseudomonas fragi. Lineage (NCBI taxonomy): Bacteria > Pseudomonadati > Pseudomonadota > Gammaproteobacteria > Pseudomonadales > Pseudomonadaceae > Pseudomonas > Pseudomonas fragi. The sequence goes on along the minus strand of NZ_LT629783.1, from coordinate 1,744,089 downwards.
CTGCCTTTAAGCTGTCCGGGTATTTGCCGGTGGGCGTCACTTCATAAGCTGCAGGCGTTATGACTCTTATTCTTGGTATCGATCCGGGTTCGCGAATCACTGGCTATGGCGTAGTGCGAGACACTGGGCGTGGTTGTGTGTATGTGGCTTCGGGGTGTATTCGTACAGGTAGCGGCGAACTGCATGAGCGGTTGCAGATCGTCTATCGTGGTGTGCGTGAGGTTATTCAGACGTACGGTCCTGTCACCATGGGCATCGAAAAGGTGTTTATGGCGCGCAATGCCGATTCGGCGCTAAAGCTGGGGCAGGCCCGGGGGGCGGCTATTGTTGCCGGCGCCGAAGAAAACCTGGAAATCGCCGAGTATTCAGCAACCCAGGTCAAGCAGGCCGTGGCAGGCACGGGTGGTGCCAATAAAGAACAGGTGATGATGATGGTCATGCACCTGCTCAAGTTGACCAGCAAGCCGCAAATCGATGCCTCGGATGCGCTGGCGATTGCCTTGTGCCACGCCCATACGCGTTCAAGCCTGCTGCCCCATGGTTTGGGGGCGGCGCGCAGCCGTGGCGGACGCTTGCGTCTGTGAGTCGCGGTTTTTAACCTAATTAAGCTTGCTGGCAGGGCTTCATCTGTAATGATGCTGCTCTGTCGCTCTACTTGTCAGCCATTGATCTGGCCAGAGAAAAGGATCTGAAACGTGATTGGACGCTTGCGCGGCACTCTGGCTGAAAAACAGCCGCCGCACCTGATTCTCGATGTAAACGGCCTGGGCTATGAGCTGGAAGTGCCGATGACCACCCTCTACCGGCTACCGTCTATCGGTGAGCCGCTGACCCTGCATACCCATCTGGTCGTTCGCGAAGATGCCCAGTTGCTCTATGGTTTCATAGGCAAGCGCGAGCGCGACTTTTTCCGCGAGCTGATCCGCCTCAACGGCGTTGGCCCCAAGCTGGCCCTGGCATTGATGTCCAGCCTTGAGGTCGATGAGTTGGTGCGTTGCGTGCAGGCCCAGGACACCTCGGCCTTGACCAAAGTGCCGGGGGTCGGCAAGAAAACCGCGGAACGGCTGCTGGTAGAGTTGAAAGATCGCTTCAAGGCGTGGGAGCAAGTACCCAGCATGTTCGCTCTGGTACCTAATCAGCCGGATGCTCCGGCGCCGGTGGCCAGTGCTGAAAGTGATGCGGTCAGCGCCTTGATCTCCCTGGGCTATAAACCTCAGGAGGCGAGCAAGGCAGTTTCTGCGATCAAGGATAAAACGTTGAGCAGTGAAGACATGATTCGCCGCGCCCTCAAGGGGATGATTTAAGTGATTGAAGCTGATCGACTGATTACGGCCTCAAGCGGGCGGGACCGGGAAGAAGTTCAGGACCGGGCGATTCGCCCTCTGAGCCTGGCCGACTATATTGGTCAGCCAACCGTGCGCGAACAGATGGAGCTGTTTATCCAGGCTGCGCGCGGGCGCTCGGAATCGCTGGACCACACGCTGATTTTCGGTCCGCCGGGGTTGGGCAAGACCACACTGGCCAACATCATCGCCCAGGAAATGGGTGTGTCGATCAAAAGCACTTCCGGCCCGGTCCTGGAGCGCCCGGGTGATTTGGCCGCGTTGCTGACCAATCTTGAGCCTCATGATGTGCTGTTTATCGATGAGATCCATCGCCTGTCGCCCATTGTTGAAGAGGTGCTGTACCCGGCAATGGAGGACTTTCAGCTCGATATCATGATCGGTGAAGGGCCGGCTGCGCGCTCGATCAAGCTCGACCTGCCGCCCTTTACCCTGGTGGGGGCGACCACGCGGGCCGGGATGCTGACCAACCCATTGCGTGATCGTTTCGGGATTGTTCAGCGACTGGAGTTCTATAGTACTGACGACCTGGCGACGATTGTCAGTCGCTCGGCGGGTATCTTCGGTTTGCCGCTCGATCCTGAGGGGGCGTACGAAATTGCCCGGCGCGCGCGCGGTACACCGCGTATTGCCAATCGTTTGTTGCGTCGTGTGCGCGATTTTGCCGAAGTGCGCGCCAAGGGTCATATCACCAAGCCGGTGGCTGACCTGGCGTTGAACCTGCTTGATGTTGATGAGCATGGTTTTGATCATCAGGACCGGCGTTTGCTGCTGGCCATGATCGAGAAGTTCGATGGTGGGCCGGTAGGTGTCGACAGCCTTGCCGCAGCCATCAGCGAGGAGCGTCATACCATTGAAGATGTGTTGGAGCCGTATCTGATTCAGCAGGGTTACATCATGCGCACGCCGCGTGGTCGCGTGGTGACCCGGCATGCGTATTTGCACTTCGGTTTAAACATTCCGTCACGTTTGGGCGATATGCCTGTGGTAGACGAATTTTTGAATGCTCTGGATGATTAATAAGCCGTTAGCGGTCGATTTTTTTAAGGTTTTTGCTGTCTCAAGGACTGGCGCTGAAAATCTTCGGTCATAAAGGCCAAGAAGCGTAAAAAACAGTGGTTTGGCGGATTGGCAACCTGAGGAGTAAGCACTAGAGTATGCGCGCGCAAAACAGGCTTGAGCCGTTCGCACATCGCTGTCGCGTTTATTACGAGGACACCGATGCGGGTGGCGTCGTGTATTACGTAAATTATCTAAAGTTTATGGAGCGGGCTCGGACCGAAAGGCTGCGGGAATTGGGGTTTGCCCAGTCCGCGCTGGCAGGCGAGAACCTGTTATTTGTCGTGCATTCCAGCGAGGCGCGCTACCACGCGCCGGCGCGACTGGACGACGAACTGTTGGTAAGTGCGCAAGTGATGGAACTCAACCGTGCCAGCCTGCGTTTCAAACAGCAGGTCTGGCGGGCTGCAGATGCAACGCTGCTCTGTGAAGGGCAGTTTTTGGTGGCCTGTGTGCGCGCCGATAGTTTTAAACCCCGAGCCATTCCCGAAGCTTTACGTACGGCCTTTGCCGACGTGAGCGGCGCGGGTAAACATTTAGAGCAGGAGATAAAGCGTGGAAGCTAACGTCGTCGACCATTCCTCCATGTGGAGCTTGGTCAGCAATGCCAGCATTGTTGTGCAGTTGGTAATGTTGACCCTGCTGGCCGCATCGGTTACCTCGTGGGTCATGATTTTTCAGCGCAGCACCATGCTGCGCGCCGGTCGACGTGCCCTGGAAAGCTTTGAAGAGCGTTTCTGGTCGGGTATCGACCTGTCGAAGCTGTATCGTCAGGCGGGCAGCAATCCTGATCCGGACTCTGGCGTTGAACAAATCTTCCGTGCCGGTTTCAAAGAGTTCTCGCGTCTGCGTCAGCAGCCGGGCGTTGACCCTGAAGCCGTTATGGAAGGTGTTGCGCGTGCCATGCGCGTAGCCATTTCGCGTGAAGAAGAAAAGCTTGAGCAAAGCTTGCCGTTCCTGGCCACCGTAGGTTCCGTGAGCCCGTATATCGGTCTGTTCGGTACCGTATGGGGCATCATGAACTCCTTCCGTGGCCTGGCAACTGCCCAGCAGGCAACCCTGGCGACCGTAGCGCCCGGCATTGCCGAAGCACTGATCGCAACGGCCATCGGCTTGTTCGCGGCCATCCCGGCAGTTATTGCCTACAACCGTTTTGCTGCGCGTAGCGAAACGCTGATCAGCCGCTATTACACCTTCGCCGATGAATTCCAGGCGATCCTGCACCGCAAAGTGCACACCAGCGAAGAATAAGCAGGTAATTTCCAATGGCTTTAATCGCTCGAGCGCGCAAAAAGCGCAAGCCGGTCGCCGAGATGAACGTAGTGCCTTACATCGACGTGATGCTGGTGCTGCTGGTCATCTTCATGGTGACCGCACCGATGCTCAACCAGGGTGTGAAGGTTGATTTGCCCAAGGTCTCCAGCGAGGCCTTGCCGCAAGACAACAACACCCAGGTCCTGACCATTTCGATCAAGGCTGACAAGACCTATTTCTGGAACCTTGGCAGTGAAGTCGACACCGACAAGCAGATGGACAAGGCAATGACCTTGCCCCAGATGACTGACGCCGTGACCAAGATCATCCGCGCAGGCAATGAAGGCGGCAAGCACACCCAGGTCTTTATTCGCGGCGACAAGACCGTGGATTACGGCGCGGTCATGGGTGCCATGGGTGGTCTGCAGAAGGCCGGGGTCGGTAACGTTGGCTTGATAACCGAGGCTCCCTGATGCGCGAACAGCGGGAGCCGTCCGCCTCTGAAAACTATTTTTGGCCTACAGTCTGGGCGGTAGGGCTGCACGTCCTGATTTTTGGCATGCTGTTTGTCAGCTTTGCCATGACTCCGGAACTGCCGCCTTCCAAGCCGATTGTTCAGGCGACCTTGTACCAGCTCAAGTCCAAGAGTCAGGCGACCACCCAGACCAATCAAAAGATTGCGGGTGAGGCGAAGAAATCCGCCGCGCGTCAGACCGAAGTCGAGCAGATGGAACAAAAGAAGGTTGAGCAGGAAGCCGTAAAAGCCGCGGAACAAAAGAAAGAAGAGGCTGCCGAAAAAGCTGCAGAAGCCAAGAAGGCAGACGAAGCTAAAGCGAGCGAGGCCAAAAAGGCAGACGAGGCGAAGAAGGCTGATGAAGCCAAAAAAGCCGACGATGCCAAAAAAGCCACTGAAGCCAAAAAAGCCGAAGAGAAAAAACTGGCTGACATAGCCAAGAAAAAATCCGAGGAAGAGGCCAAGAAGGCCGCTGAAGAAGAGGCCAAGAAAAAGGCCGCGGAAGACGCCAAGAAAAAAGCGGCTGAAGATGCGAAGAAAAAAGCAGCTGAAGACGCCAAGAAAAAGGCCGTAGCAGACGAGGCGAAAAAGAAATCCGCCGAAGACGCGAAGAAAAAGGCCGCTGCCGATGCCGCCAAGAAAAAGGCCGTAGAAGCAGCACGTAAATCGACCGAAGAGAAAAAGGCGCAAGCCCTGGCTGATTTGCTTTCCGATACGCCGCAACGCCAGCAAGCACTGGCAGATGAGCAAGGTGATGAGGTCGCCGGCAGTTTCGATGACTTGATTCGTGCTCGTGCAGCAGAAGGGTGGGCTCGTCCGCCGTCGGCGCGCAAAAACATGACAGTGGTGCTGCAAATCGGCATGTTGCCTGATGGTACGGTAACCTCTGTAACGGTTGCCAAGTCCAGCGGTGACGGGCCTTTCGACAGCTCGGCTGTGGCAGCGGTCAAGAACATTGGCCGTTTAACGGAAATGCAGGGTATGAAGCCCAGCGATTTTAATCCTTATCGATCGTTCAAGATGACATTCACACCTGAGGATCTAGCCTTGTGATTAAACTTTTTCGAGGACTGCTGGTCGTCGTCTGCTGCCTGGCAGGGATGGCTGTAGCAGATGAAAAGAACATCCTGGTCACCAGTGGCAGCGATCGGGCAACGCCAATTGCCGTAGTCCCTTTTGGTTGGCAGGGCGGTACTGTGCTGCCGGACGACATGGCTGAAATCATCGGCAATGACCTGCGCAACTCGGGTTACTACGCGCCGATTCCAAAGCAGAACATGATTGGCTTGCCGACTCAGGCCAGCGAAGTCATTTTCCGCGACTGGAAAGCCTTGGGTGCCCAGTACGTCATGGTCGGTAATATCGTGCCAGCAGGCGGTCGCCTGCAGGTGCAATATGCCTTGTTCAACGTGGCCACCGAGCAACCGGTTCTGACCGGCAGTGTGTCGGGCACGGCTGAACAGCTGCGGGACATGGCGCATTACATCTCCGATCAGTCGTTTGAAAAGCTGACCGGTATCAAAGGTGCATTCTCAACCCGTCTGCTGTATGTGACGGCTGAGCGCGCCAGCGCCACCAACACCCGTTACACCCTGCAGCGTTCGGACTACGACGGTGCTCGCGCCGTGACCCTGCTGCAATCCCGTGAGCCGATCCTGTCGCCGCGTTTTGCACCCGATGGCAAGCGTATCGCTTATGTATCGTTCGAACAGAAACGTCCGCGTATTTTTGTGCAGAACATTGATACTGGTCGTCGCGAGCAGATAACCAACTTTGAAGGTCTGAACGGTGCACCTGCGTGGTCGCCGGATGGCTCCAAGCTGGCGTTCGTATTGTCCAAGGACGGTAATGCCGAGATCTATGTCATGGATCTGGCTTCCCGTGGGTTGACTCGTGTTACCAACAACCCGGCAATTGATACAGAACCTTTCTGGGGTAAAGATGGTTCCACCATCTATTTCACCTCCGACCGTGGCGGCAAACCGCAGATTTACAAGACCAATGTGGGTAGCGGCAACGCAGAGCGTGTGACCTTTATCGGCAACTACAACGCCAGCCCCAAGCTTTCGGCTGACGAAAAGACCCTGGTAATGATCCATCGTCAGGACGGCTTCACCAATTTCCGTGTTGCGGCGCAAGATTTGCAGCGTGGAAGCGTGAAAATCCTCACAGATACCAACCTTGATGAGTCTGCTACTGTTGCGCCCAACGGCACCATGGTAATCTACGCCACCCGCCAGCAGGGCCGGGGAGTCTTGATGCTCGTGTCCATTAACGGACGCGTAAGGCTCCCTCTTCCTACCGCTCAAGGCGAAGTCAGAGAACCTTCCTGGTCCCCTTACCTGAACTGACGTGGTGATAGCTGTACGTTGCACATAACACTTGGGGTTCATTAGGAGTTTTACGATGGAAATGCTGAAGTTTGGTAAATTTGCTGCGCTGGCACTGGCCATGGCTGTAGCTGTAGGTTGCTCGTCCAAAGGCGGCGACAATGCCGGTGAAGGCGCTGCTGTTGATCCAAACGCTGGTTACGGCGCAAACACTGGCGCTGTTGATGGTTCCCTGAGCGAAGAAGCTGCTCTGCGCGCTATCACTGTTTTCTACTTCGAATACGATTCTTCGGACCTGAAACCAGAAGCAATGCGCGCTCTGGACGTTCACGCCAAAGACCTGAAAGCTAACGGCGCTCGCGTTGTTCTGGAAGGTAACACTGACGCCCGTGGTACTCGTGAGTACAACATGGCACTGGGCGAGCGTCGTGCGAAAGCCGTTCAACGCTACCTGGTACTGCAAGGCGTTTCTCCAGCACAGCTGGAGCTGGTGTCCTACGGTAAAGAGCGTCCAATCGCTACTGGCAACGACGAACAGTCGTGGGCTCAAAACCGTCGCGTCGAACTGCGTAAGTAATTCGTCATGCGAACGTGCCGCCGTGCTGTAACTATTCTGACTCTCAGCCTCATGCCGCTAGCGGCATGGGCTGCGGTTCCTGTGGTCGATGACAACTCTGGCTATAACAATAGCGGGGGGAGTTATCCGTCACCGGGTTATGGTGCGAGCGGCGCCTATGCCGGGGGAGGGGTTTCGGCCCCTGTCTCGGCACAGGGCGAGCTGTTCAACCAGCTGCAACAAATGCAGGAGCAGATTGCCCGCCAACAGGGTGTGATCGAAGTTCTGCAAAATGATATTTCGCGCATGAAACAAGAAAGCCTGGAGCGATACCAGGAACTTGATCGGCGTATTGGTGCTGGCGTTGCTCCTGCCGCCGCTCCTGATAATTCTTCTGCTGGTGGTGCGAATGCCGCCGGCAATACAGCAGCGCCTGCGTCTCAGGCTGCTGCCAGTTCCGAGCCTGGTGATCCGGCGAAAGAGAAGCTCTATTACGATGCTGCTTTCGACCTGATCAAGGCAAAGGACTTCGACAAGGCCAGCCAGGCGTTCACCGCCTTTCTGCGCAAATACCCAAATAGCCAGTATGCGGGCAATGCCCAGTACTGGTTGGGTGAAGTGAACCTTGCCAAGGGTGATTTGCAAGCGGCAGGCCAGGCCTTTGCCAAGGTCAGCCAGTTGTACCCCAAGCATGCCAAAGTGCCGGACTCGCTCTACAAGCTGGCTGATGTTGAGCGCCGCTTGGGTCATACCGACAAGGTAAAAGGCATTCTGCAGCAGGTTGTTGCCCAGTATCCGGGCACTTCGGCTGCACAGTTGGCGCAACGCGATCTGCAGCGCATGTAATACATACGATGCTTTCATCGAGAAACCCGCGCCTGTCGCGGGTTTTTTCGTTAGAATCCACGCCCTTTTATGAAATACGCTCTTCTTGATCCTGCGCAAGCAGATTTTTTGGAGTGCCTGACGGAGGCGGACAGCCTGTTTAGCTGTTACGCCCGTGGCGAATATGCAAGACACATTGAGAATTACCGAAGTTTTTTACTCGTTGCAGGGTGAGACGCGAACGGCTGGCCTGCCCACCGTTTTTGTACGCCTGACCGGTTGCCCTCTGCGCTGCGGTTACTGTGACAGCGCCTATGCCTTCAGTGGCGGTACTGTGCGCCCTCTGGACGACATCCTTGAGCAAGTTGCCAGCTATCGCCCGCGTTATGTGTGCGTAACCGGTGGCGAGCCGTTGGCCCAGCCCAATGCCATTCCTTTGCTCAAGCAGCTCTGCGATGCAGGCTACGAAGTCTCTATCGAGACCAGTGGAGCGCTGGATATCTCTGCAGTCGACCCGCGCGTCAGCCGCGTGCTCGATTTGAAAACGCCAGGTTCCAAGGAATCCCATCGTAACCTCTACGAAAACATTGCCTTGTTGACACCCAACGATCAGGTCAAGTTTGTGATCTGCTCGCGGGAAGACTATGACTGGGCTGTGTCCAAGTTGATTGAATACGGGCTGGAGCGACGGGCAGGCGAAGTACTGTTTTCGCCGAGCCACCATGATTTGTCGGCCCGTGACCTGGCCGACTGGATCGTGGCGGATAACCTGCCAGTACGTTTGCAAATGCAGTTGCACAAATATCTGTGGAATGACGAGCCGGGGCGCTGAGATGACCGAACAAACTGTTGTGACTGAAAAAAGAGCCGTGATCCTGTTGTCCGGCGGCCTCGATTCAGCAACTGTCGTGGCTATGGCCCGTGCTGAAGGCTATAGCTGCTACACCATGAGCTTTGACTACGGCCAGCGCCACCGTGCCGAGCTGGACGCCGCTGCACGGGTGGCTCGCGATCTGGGCGCTGTTGAGCACAAAGTGATTGGCCTGAACCTGGACGGTATTGGCGGCTCGGCACTGACCGACAGTTCGATTGATGTTCCAGAAGCTCCAAGTGAAGGTATCCCGGTCACTTATGTGCCGGCGCGCAACACCGTGTTCCTGTCCCTGGCATTGGGATGGGCAGAAGTGCTGCAGGCTCGCGACATCTTTATCGGTGTCAACGCGGTGGATTACTCTGGTTATCCAGACTGCCGCCCGGAGTTTGTCGAGGCGTTTGAAGTCATGGCCAACCTGGCGACCAAGGCCGGGGTAGAGGGGCAGGGCTTCCGAATCCAGGCGCCGCTGCAAAACATGAGCAAGGCACAAATCGTACAGGCAGGTGTAAAGCTGGGCGTGGACTACTCGCTGACGGTTTCCTGCTACCAGGCTGACACCCAAGGGCGTGCCTGCGGAAAATGCGACAGCTGCCGCTTGCGCGCAGAAGGCTTCGCCGCCGCCGGAATTAGCGACCCAACCCGTTATTTTTGAATTATTTCGGGTTTATTTCTGATCGGGTGTTGAATTCTCGTTAGAAATCAGTATTATACGTCCCACAACGAAGCGGGTCGTTAGCTCAGTTGGTAGAGCAGTTGGCTTTTAACCAATTGGTCGTAGGTTCGAATCCCACACGACCCACCATATCGCTACACCAAAACAGCCGGTTTAATCCTCAGGGATCACCGGCTTTTTTGTGCCCGGGATTTGGCGGGATGCGGATCTGAATGTGTGCTGTGCACAGATTTCTTCGTAGAGCCGTCAGGCTTCGCTGATTTTGTTCACGCCGGTGATATGCCCATTCCAGATCATTTCGTAGTGGGCTGTTTGAACAATGGACGAGACTGGCGTTGGAGACATAAGCGCCCAGCAGTAGTTGCCTTGCAAACGCACTGAGTTGTACCGAAGCCCCTTATGTCCTGCATCTTTGACGATCTTGCCCAGAGAACGCGAGTGGGTGTAATCGTCCGGGTCGTAGATCGGGTTGCTCATGGGTAACGACGTTGCATCCTTCATTGAATGTTCATCAAAGGAACAGGACAGCCCTCGGAACACGAAGCGCTCGTAGTTCAGGCCCTGGATGTTCGACCAGTATTTGTCCTGATGGTGATGAACCTCCGCCAGCGCAGCTTCCATCGTAGCCGCCAGGTACAAAACCCCGAAACTGCCATTACTGAATCGTGAACCCTCCGGGTTGACGTGTGTGAAGGGTGCGGTCGCATAAGAGCAACCCGGGATGCCAAATGGAATCTCTGAGCGCGGTATCAATTCAATACGGCCGACTTCATTTTGCAACCTGGGATTGGTCAATGCCTGGATCTGATAGAGGGCTTCAAACTCCTCTGGATTGGCGACATCGTCAAATAAGGCAATCGGCGGAAATTTTGAATTGACCAGTCGATATGCCTGTAACTGCTCGCTGTTCAGATCTGCCAGCTGGCTTAAATTCACCATTGTGCTCCGCGCAATACATCGATCCGGCGAAAGGTTTCGTAAAGCGAGATCATGTCTCCCTGTGACATGACTTCCAGTGGCGTGCGGCCATTGAAGAAATCGTTGTCGTTTACCATCGTCGGGAAGCCATAAACGTTTTCGGGGTTATCGAAAACAAGACGAAGCGCTGCGTGAATGTTCAGCACGAAACTGATCCGTTGCATCTGATCTGAGTCCAGCCCCACGGACCATTCAACGTCTCGTTGCTTGGCCCGGGTATAGGTACTTCGAGAAATACGCAGGATACGGCAGGCCTGATCACTCGATGCATGCCATTTTTCGAGGATGCCTACAGCCACTCTAAGACCGGTCACGCACTGATCTTTGGTAAAAGTCTGTGCTTGCAGGGCTACTGTCATTGTCCTCACCATGCTTTGAATCTGTAGATTCAAATATAGGTAAAATGAGTCTATAGGGCAACGAAATTAAAAAAAGCCATCTGTCGGCCTGCACGTTAGAGACCTTTAACCGTTACTCCATACAATAGGCTGCAATCAGCAAGCTTATGCGAGCACTTGATAACGACTTTGTACAAATCCGTTATCAGATGCTGATGAGTCAATCAGACATAATTTACGCTCATCACCCAGCTGGCTGAACAATGGAATCCCTTTGCCCAACAACACTGGAATACGCGTAATGGTGATCTCGTTGATCAATCCCGCTGCGAGGAAAGCCTGGATGGTCTGACCTCCGTCTATATATAGATGCTTCAGACCTTGAGCCGCAAGCTGCGCCACGATAAGTACCGGATCGCCGGCCAACACATCGACATGGCCTCGCAGTTTAGGCGGTAGCGGTACCGCACCATGTGAGAGCACCACGACTCGCGTGTTCTCATAGGGCCACTCAGGGAAGGACAACACTTTGTCCAGTGTCTTGCGCCCCATAACCAGTGCATCGACCGTCGTCATGAACTCATCATAAGTGAGTCCCTTCAGTGCAGGGCACTCGTACTCAGGCCGATGGAGCCACTCAATATCTCCATCCATCCTGGCAATGAAGCCGTCAACACTTGCTGCGATAAAGACCGAACATTTTGTATCCATGGTCAGAGAGACTCCTTTTTTTGGCGGTGTTTATAGCATGTCCTCAAAGCCGAAGATCGCATAGCGTCTCATTATGGGGTTGGAAATGGTCTGTGGCGGCGGGGGTAGTCCAACGTGTGCAGGCTTGCAGGCGCTTGCGCATTTGTGCAAGGATTCCCCATGACTCAATTTACTCCAAGCAATCGCCATCACCATCACGGACCTCGCCCAGGGTGCTGCGGTTGCGTACGCTCATCGATTGCTCAGCGTTCGAAATATCGGCTCTGACCCTTCAGTGAACCAAACCAAGGCGCCAATGGCGCCTTTTTTATTGCCTGAAATTGGAGATTGTGAAAATGACTATGCTGCGCGGAACTCGAATAGTGACCGGGAAAGAGGCTGCAATGATGCGGGAGATGGAAGGTCGTTTCCGGAGCTATCTTCATCGATGCGGGGGCTGAAGAGGTCATAGTCCCCGCACTTTGGGGCCAGAATACGTTTATTGACAAAGCTGGCGGGAGTGAAATTATCGGACAAATGTGGGCCTTCAATGACAAGGCCGGGCGTCCATGTTGTCTCATCCCCGAAGCGACTGCGCTTTTTCAGGAACGCTGCGATGTGCTTCTTGGGGCGCGCGCAGAGGCGATGTTTTTCTATGTGGCGCGATGTTATCGGTATGAGCGACCCCAAGCCGGGCGTTATCGAGAATTCACTCAACTGGGACTTGAAATTCTCAGTCCTGAACCCGCCAAGGCGTTGATGCGTAGCCAGGACATTTGCTCGGGCTTTCTCGATTCGCTGGGCCTGGAATATGAACTCAATCTGGCTGTGAAGCGTGGCTTAAGTTATTACCTTGAAGGGAATGGCTTCGAGGTGCGTTGCCCTGTATTGGGTGCACAACAACAAGTTGTCGGCGGCGGTGCCTACCGACAAGGCGCTGGGTTCGGTATCGGGCTTGAACGGTTGCTACTCGCTTCAGGAATGGTCCAGGGCCGGTGATCGTCAAGGCGCCTCCATCAGGAGGCGCTTTTAAAAGCCACCACAGGCCTGCTGACTGCCGTGGCTTGCCCCATCCAGCCTGGCCCCTCTTCAAACCCCTTTGGTACTCGGCAGCAGGATGGTCAATACCCCCAGCAACGGCAGGTAAGAGCAGAGTCCATATACATACTCGATGCCCTTGATGTCCGCCAGATGTCCCAGCAACGCGGCACCGATGCCGCCAAAACCGAACATCAGGCCGAAGAACACACCGGCAATCATGCCGACATTGCCTGGCACCAGTTCCTGGGCGAAGACCACGATGGCGGAGAACGCCGACGCCAGGATAAAACCGATCACCATGCTCAGTATGCCTGTCCAGAACAGGTCCACATAAGGCAGCGCCAGCGTGAACGGGGCCGCACCCAGGATCGAGAACCAGATAACTTTTTTGCGTCCGATCCTGTCGCCAATCGGGCCGCCAAAAAAGGTACCTGCCGCCACTGAACCGAGGAACAAAAACAGGTAGAGCTGGGAGCTGGCCACTGACAGGTGGAATTTCTCGATCAGGTAAAACGTGAAGTAGCTGGTGAAGCTGGTCATGTAGAAGTACTTGGAGAACACCAGCATGGCCAGGACCACCAGTGCACCTGTCACTCGCCCTTTGGACAGGCCGTGGTGCGCCTGGCTGCCCTGTTTGAGTTTGAACAGGGCCAGGTGGTTGCGATACCAGCGGCTCAAGCCGTACAGCACGACGATGGCAAAAGCCGCAAACAGCCCAAACCAGGCAACATGCCCCTGGCCATAAGGGATCACGATGGCTGCAGCCAGTAACGGGCCGAAAGCGCTGCCGGCATTGCCGCCCACCTGGAAGGTTGACTGGGCCAGGCCATAGCGACCGCCTGAGGCCAGCCGCGCCACGCGCGAGGTCTCCGGGTGGAAGGTCGATGAGCCGATGCCGACCAGGGCACTGGCCACCAGGATCGAGGCAAAGCTACCGGCGAAGGCCAGCATCAAGATCCCGATCAGGGTGCAGACCATGCCCGCCGGCAGCAACCAGGGTTTGGGATGGCGATCGGTGTGGTAACCCACCCAGGGTTGCAGCAGCGAAGCTGTCAGTTGGAAGGTCAGAGTAATCAGGCCCACCTGGGTAAAGCTCAGGCCGTAGTTGGCCTTGAGCAGGGGATAGATCGAAGGGAGTACGGCCTGGATCAGGTCGTTGATCAAATGTGCCAGCGCGCAGGCGCCGATTACTTTCATGACAAGCGGGCTTGCTTGCCGGGCTACTGAGGCAGACGCAGAGGCCGGGGATGCAGTTGTTGTAGGCATGGCAAATCTTCCGGGCGATAGGAGTGCGAGCTCGACGCTCGGGGCCATCCTAGAATTCGCCTGCATGCCTGTCTCGCTGTATAAGGGAGCAAACCATCGCAAAAGGGGCGTCGCGATCAAACTGCTTACTGATTTTTTGCTTGAGATCGATCAAAGCAACCGGACGGTGATCGGCAGTGCTACCGATTATCCGCAGGACTGGGTCATTGCGCCTCACACCCATGAGAAGCATCAACTGCTTTATGCCATCTCGGGTGTCATGGTGGTGTACAGCGAGTCGAGCCAGTGGACTGTTCCCTCCAACCGGGGGGTGTGGATGCCCAGTGGCCGGGTTCACTCGATCCGTTGTGTGGGGCCGCTGAAAATGCGCAGTGTGTTTGTGCGGCCCGATGCGCTGGTGGATCTGCCCGCCGAGGTAAAGGCCGTGAGCATCTCGCCGCTGTTGAGCGAGTTGATCAAGGTTGCCGTGGGCCTGCAGCAGCCCTATGCCGCGCACTCCCGCGAAGATCGGGTGATGCAGTTGATTCTGGACGAGTTGGCCCTGCTGCCCGCACTGCCTTTGCATTTGCCGCAGCCAGCCGATCCGCGTATCAATGGGATTTGCCGCAGTTTGCAAAAAAATCCCGCCGACGGTTCGACGCTGGCGGACTGGAGCACCCACCTGGGCCTCGATGAAAAAACTATCCAGCGCCTGTTTCGCAAGGACACCGGCATGACCTTCGGCCAGTGGCGCCAGCAGGCGCGTTTGCTGCTGGCGGTTGAGCGCATGGCAGTGGGGGAGAAGATCATCGATGTGGCGTTTGCACTGGGCTATGAAAGCCCCAGCGCGTTCACCAACATGTTCAAGAAACAGTTCGGCAGAACCCCCAGCCATTTTTTCAAATAGCCGCCCGCTTGTTACTACGACCCGTTACACACCTTGGCGGCAGCCGGGTCGTCGGGGATGAACGAGTCCCTTGTGCCAGGCTTGAGTACCACATAGCCGCGACGCCAGGGCTGGTCATCGACCATGTTCCAGCGGTGGCCCGTACCGGTGTTGTCTTCAGCGATCAACACTTCGCCGGGGTGCAGGGTGAATGTCTCGCCATTGCGGGTTGCAAACGCCAGGGTGCCGGACAATGTGATGACGTATTGCGGCTCCGGGTCGTTATGCCAGTCATAGCTGGCATGCGCCGGGCTTTGCTTGAAGTGAATCGAGGTCACGTCGTTGCGCATGTTCTGGTCGATGGTGCCTTGCAGTACATGGGAGGCGTTGTCTGCCCCCGTGCACAGTTTGTAGGCCTTGATGGTGTCGGCAGTGGAGGTGGCAGCCTGGGCACCGCCCAGGGTTGCCAGGGTGATGGCCACAGCCCCCGCTGTACGCCGGCTCAGGCGGTGGATTGCAGTGCGCAGCGGTGCGCGTGTGTGTTGATGCATGGAGCCGGTTTCCCTAGTGCTGAAGTACGTGACAGGCGGCCATGTTCTGCGGGGCAAGGGCTCTGGACAATTAACATTTTTTTCATTGAACCAGCGCAGCTTCAGCCCGGCCTGCCGGGCTGAAGCCGTCGCGCAATGTTCAGCTCTTGGCCACCCCCACCCGCCATTGCGAAGGAGGCACCAGACCGTTGACCAGGTAGTTGCCGACAATGCGCGACTTGTACACGCGCGGGTTGTGGTTGGCCAGGGTACGGGCGTTGCGCCACAGACGATCGAGTGCCTTGTTGCTGGCCGTGGCGCTGGCGCCCAGGGCATCGAACAGCGCCGTGGTCGCAGCCAGGGTGGCGTCCACCACGGGATTCACCGCCAGGCACACCTCCAGCTCGGCCAGTGCCACCTGCGGGTCTTCATGGGTCAACGGCTGCTCGCTGGCAATGGTGTATTGCGCGGTGCTTTCCAGGCGCTGCGCCGCGTACCGGGCAATGGCCTGTGCCGCGTAGGCTTGGCTGGCCACTTCGCCGATTACCTGGAGCAATTGCACGTCCTGCGCGGCGCTGTCGGCATTGCCCGTGGAAAAGGTTCGGGAGCGGCTGTGCAGTTCATCGGCGCCGCTCAAGGCGGCGCGGCGGGCGATGCCGGCCAGGGTGCTGAGGTGGTAGATCTGGAAGAACGACTGGCCATAGGCAAAACGCTGGTCGGTGGCGCGCGGCTCATCGTCCACCCGTACGTTGTCGAAGATGCAGGTACCGCTGGCCGTCAGGCGCTGACCAAAGCCGTTCCAGTCATCAATGATCTGCACGCCGGGAGCCTTGAGGTCGACCACGACGCTGTACAGCGTGCCGTCGTCGCCAGTGCCGATGGTGTTGATCAGGTCGCTGTACAGGGCGCCGGTGGTGTAGAACTTTTTGCCGCTGATGCGCAATGAGCCATCTGCTGCACGCTGGATGCGGGTTTCGAATTCACCACGGGTCTGGGTGCCCACCTCGGTACTGCCCGGTGACAGCAGTACGCCCTGGCTGAGCTTGTCCAGCCACTTTGCCTGCCAGTTGCGATCCTTGGAAACCAGCACTTCTTCGCAAAAACCAAAATGCCCACGCAAGGCCTGGGTGATATTGGAGTCGGCTGCGGATAATTCGGTTAACAGGGCGAGCAACTCAACCAGGCTGGCGTCCTGCCCGCCGTAACTGGCCGGCAGGCGCCAGCGTGGCAAGCCCAGTGCGTTCAGTTTCTGGATCACCTTGCCCAGGTGGCTGCGCGAACCGTCAGCTTCGGCGGCTTGTGCGCCGATGTGCGCAAACAGCGGGCGAAAGGGGGCGGCCAGTTGTTCGTAACGGGCGCTAGGGGCGGTGCCCCAGATATCAAGTTGTGGGTTAGGCATGCGGTCTGACCTTGCCGGGCCTGCGCTCAAAGGCGCGCTGGCGCTGTAATGAGTGAAGTAAATGCGATTAGGCCCAGTGGTCTGGTGATGCCACCCTAATACTAGATTGGTCAAATTCTTAATATCAAAAACAGCTAAGCCAATACCCGGACAGGGTTCTATGGATATGCCTTAAAAGTATTAGTTGCCTATATCGTTATTGCGCTAGCTTCTAAAAACGCCACGCTTGGCGATCCATAAAGCCTCTATTCTCAATGCCAGACTGCATGCCTACAGATGGTTGAGTTAGCTGTTAACTCTGTAGGAACCTTCAATGACAACACGTCTAAAACTGCTCTCCCTGTTGGGCCTGGCCTCTGTGCTGCTGCATGGCACTCCCGTCTACGCCGCTGCACCACAGACCCTGGTTGTGGGCGATCAGTTCTTCTCCAATCGCATCGTTCTGGAACTTTCGGGTGAGCTTAAAGACTTGCCCTATACCATCGACTTCAAGCGCTTCAATACCGGCTCGCCGGTGGCCTCGGCCGTGGCCAGCGGCGCTCTGGATATTGGCGTGGTGGGGGATACCCCGGTGATCAGCCTGGCGGCCAACGGTGCTCCGGTCAAAGTCGTGGCCAGCACCCAGACCAGCCTCAATGGCGTAGGGATCGTGGCCCGCCCGGGCATCCATTCGGTGGCTGATCTCAAGGGCAAAACCGTGGCGATCTGGAATGGCTCCTGGAGCCAGCAGATGATGTTCAAGGCCCTCGACGAAGCAGGCGTGCCGCGTGACAGCGTCAACTATAAGTTCCTGTTGCCGGCGGAGGCGAGCATGGCCCTGAGCCAGGGCGATATCGACGCTTTTGGTACCTGGGAACCCTATGTGTCCTTGCAGGAAAAAGAAGGCAGCACCCTGATCCGCAATGCCAAGGGGCTGATGAGCGCACCGACTTATGTGGTTGCCTATGAGCCGGTGCTGGCGCAAAAGGGCGAGATCATCAAGGACTTTGTCGAGCGTCTGACCCGTGCCCGGGAATGGAGCCAAAGCCATGTCGACGAATACGCCGCAGCCTGGTCCAAGGCCAACCAGTCGTCCCCGGAGATCGCCAAGGCCTGGTTCAAGCGCGACGCCATCACCGTACTGCCGATCTCGCCGACCATTGTCAGCGAAGCCCAGGCCACCTCGGATTTCCTCTACGACGCCAAGCTGCTGAAAAAGCCGTACGACGTCACTCCCATGTTTGACCGCGCACTCTGATAACCAAGGAAAACCATATGGCCAAGCAAATGGCATTGGCGGGGTTCATGCTCTCGGGCCCCGTGGTACATAGCCACGCGGTGTGGCGTCACCCGCAAACCCATAGCCACTTTCTCGACCCCGACTACTACATTGAAATCGCCAAGACCCTGGAAGACGGCTGCTTCGACCTGCTGTTTTTTGCCGATCGCCTGGCAGTCGGGGATCAGGCCGGGCAATCCCGTGCGCGTTCCTTCGAGCTGGGTGCGCAGGATGCGGCGCGGCTCGATCCGCTGCCAATCCTCAGCCTGCTGGCCGGTCACACCAGGCATATTGGCCTGGGGCTGACACGCTCCACCACCTACTACCAACCGCCCCATGTGGCGCGGGCCATCGCCTCTCTGGACCATATCTCCAAAGGGCGCAGCGCCTGGAATATCGTCACCTCGATGAACGACAGCGAAGCGCGCCTGTTTGGCCATGCGCAGCACCTGGCCCATGACCAGCGCTATGCCCGCGCCGACGAATTTGTCGAGCTGGTGCTCAAACTGTGGAACAGCTGGCAGCCGGACGCGCTGGTGCTGGACAAGGTGCGCGGCATCCTCGCCGACCCGGGCAAGATCGACGCGTTCAAGCACAGCGGTACTTATTTTGATTGCGAAGGGCCGCTTAATATCCCCCGTGTACCCCAGGGCCAGCCGGTGTTGATCCAGGCCGGAGCTTCGGGGCGCGGGCGCCAGTTTGGTTCACGCTGGGCCGAGGTGATTTTCAGCATCAACAGTCGGGTAGAGCGTATGCTCGAATTCCGCCAGGACATCCACCAGCAAATGCGTGCCATTGGCCGCAACCCTGATGACTGCAAAATCCTCACGGCGGTCATGCCCTTTATTGGCGGCACTGAAACCGAAGCGCTCAAAAAGCGCGATGAGCACAATGCCCTGGCCAACCCAGAACTGGGGGTTATCACCCTGTCGACCCAGTCCAATTTCGACTTTACCCAATTCCCGCTGGATACCCGCCTGCTCGATATCGCCAGGCACTCGGCGACCCCCGATGTGATCGCGCAAAAGCTGCGTCTGGAGCGCGATATCACCCTTGGCGAGTACGGTGCGATCATGGCCGCCAGCATCCGCGTGCCGCAATTGGCGGGCACCGCAGATAGCGTGGCGCAGCAATTGATCGACTGGCTGGAACTGGGTGCCTGCGACGGTTATGTGGTGTCGCCTGCCTACCTGCCCGGCACGTTCACCGAATTCACCGAATCGGTGGTACCGATCCTGCAACGTCGCGGCTACCTGCGCAGCGCCTACGAACACCCGACCTTGCGCGAGCACCTGGGTTTGAAAAGTTTCAATTGATCGCTACAGCGCGAGGGGTTTACCCCCTAAACCCCTCGCCAGTAACGTGCTGCTCGACAGCCCCTCAATACGGCCGCTTTTGTGGGCGGCTTCCCGACTTAGAAGCGGCGAGCGGTGGTGTAGTTTTTCTTCCAGTACGCATTGTCCAGTGAGTCGATACGGATCGTCTTGCCTGTGCGTGGTGCATGGATAAAACGGTTATCACCTATATACAGGCCGACGTGATTGCTTCGCGAGCCGCTGTTGGTGATGAAAAATACGGCGTCACCCGGTTGCAGTGCATGGCGTGCGACTTTTTTCAGATCGGCGCCGAGCATGGCGGCGGTGGTTCTTGGGATGTGGATATTGGCTTCGTGCTTGAACAGATACACCAGCATGCCGCTGCAATCGAAGCCCTTTTCCAGTGACATGCCGCCCCACAGGTAGGGGATGCCCAACAAGGTGTGGGCGCGCTTGATGACCCGCTTGACATGCAAGGGCGAAGAATCATGTTTGACCGATTGAATGGCCCAGTTGTAAGGCTTGCGAAGGTCGGTTGCGGACGCAAAGTTGGCGCCGGTGAGCGTAAGCAACATTGCCAGAGAGATGACTTTAGACACAGGTAACCTTCCGTTTTATCGGGGTACTCGCAGTCTAAAAGTGAGGTCCTGCTGGGTATGTGGGGCGTTTCCTACATGAATTACGGTATTAATCTGAACCCGACGAACAGCAGTAGCCATCCTGAAAAGTGCATCTCACATGCAGGATTAATTGCGCATCCTCTCCCGCAGGAGAGGGGCGCGCGAGAGTCTTAGAAGTAATAACCAATATTGACGTTGGTGCGGTAGTACCACTGATTACTGCCGATCGAGCTGGTGTTGGTAAAGCCGCTGCCGTTTTCGGCACCGCCATACGGGTTGGCGTTTTTCGCCCAGGTCAGGTCAATCCAGGCCATCACGGGCAGGGCAAAAAACTGCGCGCCCACGGTGTACATCTGCGAGTCATCCCAGCCGCTTTTGTCTTTCATCAGGCGACTGTAGTCGTTGTACAGCTTGACCTTTTTCAGCGGGCCAAACGTGGGAGTGAGGATGTCGTAGCTGACGTTCAGCGCTGCCAGGCTGGCTTTGGAAGCGATCAGGTAGGCCGGCGTCAGGCCGTTACCGCCCATCAGCACCGAGTCCTTGCTGACGCCGTCCGGGTTCTTGGGGTCGAATGCATAGCGGATGCCTTGACCGGTTACTGTCCATTGCCCTGCATTGATGATCGCGTGTACCCCGCCGGCCCAGTAGTCGCCGTCGTTGCGGGTGGTGGCGTTGTACAGGTGTGCGGTGGCCACCGATGCGCCGACCTCGGCTTTCCAGCCATCGTGGACAAAGGTGCGCGCCAGCCGGGCGTTAACCTGATTGCGTTTCTCGTTGTTCTGACGCGACTGGATAGCCGCGATGGCATTGTCCTTGAGGTCGGCATAGCGGCCAACCTCGGGAGCAAAGCGGATATCGCTCGGCAGCATGCGCGGGAAAAAAGCCAGTTGCACATCCCAGTCCTGGTCCTTATAGCTGTATTTCAAGCCTGACGCCGTACTGGAGCCGTAGCCCATGAAGAACGGCAGGTGATAGCTCCAGCCAAACTGCGGATAGGGCTCCAGGCCAAACGGTTTGAACGGTGCGCCCAATTGCAGGCTGGATTTCTCGTTCAGGCGATAGCCCACGTAGCCACGATCCACGGCGCGTTTGCCGTCATCCTGAAACCAGTAGCCGGCATCGCTGAAAAGGTTTTTGTAGGTCGCCTGCACATCGAGACGGAAGGTGTCGAACAGAAAACGGTTGTTGTTTTCGCTGGTATCCCAGTGTTCGTCGCGAAAATTGGTGCGCAATGCGCCGCCTATATCCAGGCTGCTCTGGCCGTCATCACTGCGCCAGGCAATATGTGGGAACGGCTTTTTGACCACGGCTGCCGCCAGTACGGGTTCGGCGGCAAAACTGAGGCAACTGCTTAACATCAGGCCCAGGCTTATAACGGACTTATTCATGTTTGACTCCCCCTGCGAAGTGGTACTTTGAAAAGTGTCAGGCAACACTTTCCCGTTTGCCTTGAGTCGGGCAATTGGCGAAATGGCGTTGTGGGTGCGTGTATTGTTTTATCGGTGGTACGGCGTCTTCTCTATAAACGTGACAGGGCTGGAGCAGGAACTGTGCCAAGTGATCCGAAGATGCTTCGGTGTGATAAGTATATAAAAAACAATGATTTATATATAAGACAAGCTTTCTTGTATTGCTGATGAAACAGTCATATCAGGGAGTAACCAAAGTGCACGTTGTTTGTGCTTATATATGTCACCTGCACAAAAAAGCCGACGTTGGAGTCGGCTTTTTAATTACGGTGTCAGCACTATAAGTCGAGCACCAGGCGCTGGCTCTTGCAGCCCGAAACACAGACCATCATTGAGTTGTTCGCTGCCCGTTCGGCCTTGGTCAGCACGCCGTCCCTGTGGTCGATGTCACCTTCTACCACCCGCGTCTCACACGACCCGCACACGCCTTCGCGACAGCTGTGTTCAATATCGCAACCGGCTTCGAGCAACACATCCAGCAAGCTCAACCCCGCTTCAACCGACAATGTTTTGCCGGATTTTTTCAGCTCCACGCTGTAGCGGCTTTGCGCATCGGCAGACGGCGGCAATTGGGCCGCCGCGAAGCGTTCGATATGGGCGTGCGGGTACCCCAGGCTTTCGCAGGTGCGTTCAAATGCATCGAGCATCGGTGTCGGGCCACAGCAATAAAAATGTGTATCGGCGGGCTGGTCGGCGAGGTACGCCGCCAGATCCGGCGGTACGCCTTTTTCATCGTTGAAGTGGTAAACCACCCTGGCCCCCAGCCCGCTGAGTTCTTCCACCAACGCGGCCTCCTGACGCGAACGGGCGCAGTAGATCAGCTCGGCGGATTTGCCCAGTGCCAGCAGTTGGCGAAACATGCAGTAGATCGGCGTGATGCCGATACCGCCCGCCACCAGCACACTGTGGCGGGCGCTCACGTCGAGGGCGAAGTTATTACGCGGCCTGGATATGCCCAGTTGCATGCCGACCCGCAATTGACCGTGCACATACTCCGAACCACCACGGCTGTTGCGATCGCGCAGAATACCGATCACATAACGACCCTGGTCGCTCGGCGAGTTGAGCAACGAGTAGCTGCGTACCAGACCATTGGGCAGATGCAGGTCAATATGCGCACCGGCGTCAAAGGGCGCGAATACGGTGTCGCCGTAAGGGCGCAGTTCGACACTGATAATGCCTTCAGCCTCAAAGCGCAGGGTATGCACGCGTGCGGTAATGGCGGCGTTCATGGCAATTGCTTCGCGTCGATCAGCTCCAGTTGAGCCTTGGCCGCGTTTTTCAGGTAGCGGCGCAGGCGCACCACACCCAGGTCGTGTTGGTAGAGGTTCTCGCGCTGGTTGGCGTCCGGCTCCATGAATTCGAGTAGCACCCGGTCCTGTTCCAGTACGGCCCAGTGGCGTGCTTCCAGACGGTTTTTGTAGAGGAAGCGCCAGGTATCACGCTGCCAGCCGGTCAACGGTCGGCAGCGCCAGTGGAACACGGCCGACAGCGAGCGGCTGCTCGGTGTGTAACTGCCGATAATGGTGAAGTTGCCGCCCGGGCCACCGGTTTTCGGATACGGTATTTCCAGGCGCAACCAGTGGCAACTGTCGTCCATAAATTCAGTCCAGTCGAAATTCACTCCGCGCTGGCCTTCTTTCTCGAAGAAGAAGCCCTTGTCGGTGTCGCGGGTGACGAACCTGGCAGTGGCTTCACCTTCGCTCATGGAGTGCGACATCTTGTGCAGGTAGGTGCCGTGCATCGGGTCCATGACGTTATCGATCACATAGCGGTAATCGCCTTGCCACTCGGCATAGCATAAAAAGCTGCTCCACCCGGGCGAAGTCAATTGCTCCGGCAGCACCAGTTGCGGCGGGTGTTCTTCATGGGCCTCGACAGCGTTGTAAAGAAAGATTGCGCCAGCGGCTTCACGCGCATGAAACATGCGCGTCGGGCGGCTGCCTTCGAGTTTGCAGCCCGGGCTGCCCGGAACTTTGGTCACGGTACCGTCACAGCGCACTTCAACGCCGTGGTACGGGCACTGCAGGCGGTCCCCGAGCACCGGTCCCTGGGACAGCGGCGCGCCGCGATGCGGGCAGTGGTCTTCGAGGGCGTGGACGCTGCCATCGTTATCGCGCCACAAGGCGATCTTGTAGCCCAGGCGGCGGATCGATACAGGTTTTTCGCCCAGATGGTCGCTGGGCAACACGGGGAACCAGAGGTTTTTCAAACCATTGGCAAGGAGGTTTTCTACAGGGTCGACGGTTATGTGCATGTTCATTGTTCTTATACCTTCAGCGACTTATTCGCCCAGCCGGGCCATCAGGTTTTTATATGCTTCAGGCGTCCACTCGCCGCTGCTCAGGGGGCAGGGTGGCCCGGCGCGGTTGAGGTGGGCGAGCAGGTCGGGCAGTTCGTTCACGCCATTGCCGAAGGCGCGCTCGATGGAGTCGCCCAGCAGCTCCTCAAACTGGGTATTGGGACGTTTGCGGGCCTGATGCGGCTCGACATAGGGTTGGCTGGTGCTCATGTCATTGACCTCTGTTGGGTGCCCGTGGGGGGATTCAAGCAGCGCTCGGCGTGGGTACGGTCCAGGCGTCATAGCCGTAGACCCAGTCGGCATTGCCACCGTCCTTGAGCCATTGATTGCCCCGCGAGCCAATCTGGATCTGGCTGGTGCGTTGCAGGCGGGCGTGCTGATAGGCGAGCAGGGCGCCGGCAATTTGCGTGGTGTCGCTCAGGTCTTGCAGATGACGGGCCAGTACCACCGCATCCTCGATGGCCTGACCGGCTCCCTGGGCCATGAACGGCATCATCGGATGGCAGGCATCGCCCAGCAGGGTCATGCCGCCCCGGGACCAGAACGGCAGCGGGTCGCGCTCGTACAGGGCGGTCTTGAGCACATCGCTGCAGGCATCGAGCAGGGCGCGGGCATCCGGGTGGAAGTCTTGATAGTGGCTGCGCAACTCGTCGGCATCACCGGCACTGGTCCAGGACTCTTCATGCCAGCTGTCTTGTGCGGTGGTGGCGAAGATGAAAATGTCGCGCCCCTGGTTCAGCGGGAAGGTCACGATCTGGCTTTGTGGGTTTGGTCCCCACCACTTGGTGAACGCCTGAATGTTCGGCACATGGGCCACGCTCTCTGCGGGCACCACGGCGCGATAAGCGACCACACCGGTAAAGCGCGGTTGCTCGTCACCGAACAGCGCATTGCGCACCACCGAGTGAATGCCGTCGGCGCCGATCAGCAGGTCGGTAACGTGGCGGCTGCCATCCTTGAAATGCAGCTCGATGCCTTGTTCGGTCTGTTCTACCCGCTCGGCGCGTTTGCCAAACTGTACGTTTTCAGTGGGAAACACATCGGCCAGTGCGGCCAGCAAATCGGCGCGGTGGATGGTCAGTTGCGGTGCGCCGTATTTTTTTTCGGCGGCATCGGACATTTCCAGGCGCGAGGTTTCTTCGCCGCTGTCCCACAGGCGACTGATGCGGTGGGTCGGGCGGGCTGCTGGAATCCGCACCGCCGCGCCGACCCCCAGGCCGTCAAGGGCGCGCACGGCGTTGGGCGTCAGGTTGATGTCGGCCCCCACGCGCAAAAAGGCCCTGGACTGCTCGAATACGGTGACGTTGTGGCCTGCACGCTGCAGGGCAATAGCGGCGGTGAGGCCGCCTATCCCGGCACCGGCAATGGCGATATTCAGTGAAGACATGGGCGACTCCTGCTCAGGGTTTCGGTTTGTCGGTAAGGAACTTGCCTTGCGGTGCTTCAACATGTTGCTGGCGGCGGGTATTGCCATCGATGCCGCCTGCGATCGCCCATTCGGCAAAGACCGTCGGGCCGGGTTCGAAGGTGCGTGGTTGCCATTCGCCGGTCAGTTGGTCTTCGTCTGCGTAGTACTCCACCAGCGCCCCGGCCGGATTTTTGAAGTACCAGAAAAACGCTGAAGACACCGGGTGGCGACCCGGACCAATTTCGGTGGGCCAGCCGCTGCGCGAGACATGCATGCCGCCGCCGAACACTTCGTGGACATCGCGTACGGTGAACGCGACATGGTTCAAACCGGCTCGCGGTGCGGGCAGTTGCAGCATGAACAGGTCATGGTGGCCGCCTTCTTCGGCGGTGCGCAAAAATGCACCGCGATCCGGGTAACGGTCCGAGGCCTGGAAGCCAAAACGCTGGTGATAGAACGCTTCGCAGGCATTTACATCCTTGACGAAAAACACCACATGGCCGACTTCAACGGGCGTGGCGCGCTCGTAGATCGGCGCCGCCTTGTTGATCCGCCCCTTGGTCTGCCAGGTGTTGTGGCCGCTGCATTCAAGGTGCAGTTCGCGCTTGCGGGTAACCTGCAAGCGGATGGCCAGGCCATTGGGGTCGGTGCAGCCGATGCGGCCATTGCCTTCGACAAAGCCCGGGTCGTTGCTGATGCGCTGGCTGTACAGCGCCAGATCTGCCGCATCGGCCACACCCCAGACCACTTCGCGCACGGTCGACCCAGCTTCGATGGCGGGCGGCAAGCCAGCCTTGTGGATATCAGCCAGGACCACGCGACAGCCGTTGAGGGTTTCAAAAATCACCTCATCGGCTTGCTCGCTGACCTTGCTCAGGCCCCAGTCGCTGAAAAAACGTGCGCAGGTGTCCAGATCCTCGACACCGTAGGTGACTTCATCAATGCCTAAAACGCTCATAACCCACCTTCATGTGTGACACCGGCCCAGGCCAGTGGCTGTTCATTCATGCCCCAGTAAAGGCTTTTCTGTTCCATGTACTGCAGGATGCCGAGGCGGCCTTTTTCACGGCCCAGACCACTGTCGCGCCAGCCGCCGAACGGGGTGGAAATCGAGAACTGCTTGTAGGTGTTGATCCACACCGTACCGGCCTGGATTTGCCGCCCCAGGGCCCAGGCGCGTTTGTAGTCGCGGCTCCAGATACCGGCAGCGAGGGCATACAGGCTGTCGTTGGCCTGCTCGAGCAATTGCGCTTCGTCATCGAACGGCATGGCTACCAGCACCGGGCCGAAGATTTCTTCCTGGCACACTTGCTGGTGGTTGCCCAGGCCTTCGAGGATGGTCGGCGGGTAGAAGTAACCCTGGTCATACGCGCCTCCGTGCAAGCGTTGGCCGCCCAGCAGCAGACGCCCGCCCTCGGCCAGCCCCAGGGCCACGTAACGCTCCACTGATTCGCGGTGCGCGGCGCTGATCAGCGGACCCATTTGTGTGCGCTCATCGGCCGGGTCACCGATCCGCAATCCGGCAGCTGCCGCCACCAGTCGCGCCATAAACGGCTGGTACAGGGAGCGCGCAACGAACAGGCGCGAGCCTGCGATACAGGCTTCGCCCGAGGAACTGAAAATGCCATACAACACTCCGGCCACGGCGTGATCGAGGTCGGCATCATCGAGCACGATGGTCGGCGACTTGCCGCCCAGCTCCAGTGACACCGGCATCATCTTGTCGGCGGCGATATGGGCAATATGCTTACCGGTCTTGGTCCCGCCGGTGAACGACACACGCTTGACCAGGGGGTGGCGGGTCAGGGCATCTCCGAGCAGCGAGCCTTTGCCCGGCAATACGCTGAGCAGGCCTTTGGGCAGGCCCGCCTCTTCGCCGATACGGGCCAGTTGCAGGGCCAGCAGCGGGCTGATTTCAGCCGGTTTGATCACCACCGCATTACCGGCGGCCAGTGCTGGCGCGACTTTTTGCGCTTCGCTGGCGATCGGCGAATTCCAAGGTGTAATGGCGGCAATCACCCCCATCGGCTCGTAAACACTCAAGGTCACGTAATCCCCACGGGAGGGCGTGATGGTCTCTTCGAGGGTTTCGCAGGCCGCGGCGAAAAACTGGAATGTACCTGCGGCGCTGGCCACCAGTGCCCGGGTTTCACTGATCGGTTTGCCGTTGTCCTGGCGCTGCAGCTGCGCCAGTTCTTCGCTGCGCTCGCGGATCAGATGGGCCATGCGATACAGCACAGCGGCCCGCTCGTGGGGTTTGCGCTGCGCCCAGCCGCTGTGCAAAAAAGCCTGGTGGGCGCCCTGTACGGCGTCTTCCACGTCTTCGAGACTGGCCGCGTTGAGCCAGGCAACCACTTCGCCAGTGGCGGGGTAGCGGGTGGCGTAGCGCTCACCGCGACCTTGGCGCCACTGGCCGGCAATGCAGATGGGTAGAGTTTGTTCGAGAGTCATAAGGGGTCCTTAGCTGCAGGCTGCAGGCTTCAAGCTTTAAGCAGCAAGAGAAAGCAAGGCGATACGCAACGACCTTGCTTGCCGCTTGAAGCTTGCAACTTGGCGCTGCTACTCATATCGAAATCACATGCGCGTGGTTGCCCAAGGCGCGCACAACGCTGTAAACGGTCAGCGCCGAGGTTTTCGGGTTGGCCAGCAACGGCTTGCCGCGCAAGCTCATTTCAAAACCGCCAAAGGCTCCGCGGGCTTCGAAGTGATGCACGTTCTCGTCGCTGGCCGGGTCGGCAATCAGGGTCACCTGGGTGCGGTCCAGCCCGATCCCTGCCAGGGACAAGGTGGCAGCGACGTTGGCGTTCTTCGGGTAAAGCCGCGCAGCCTCGCGGGCGCTGCCGTGAAAAATCACCGTCGCTTCGTTGATATTTGCCAGGTCGCAAACCTGCTCTGCAGGGGTGTTCTGCCAGGCCTTGGCCGGTTTGCGCCCGGTATAGTTGACGGCGTCCAGCCCGCCCACCTTGGCTGCCGACAGGGCGTCAATGCCGCCGATGGCGCCGGGCAGCAACTGGATATAGGTTTGGCCGCGAGCGGCGGCCGCCTCCAGGCGTTCCACCAGACCGACTTCGGACAACGCGCCCACCGAGACAATCAGGCACGGGATGCCACGCTCCAGCGCTGGCAGCACATGTTCTTCGATGGCGCGGTGGCCGGCGCACTCGACCAGCAGGTCGGGGCGGGCATCGACAGGCACTGCGTTCAGCACCTGCGGCGGCTGTCTGAAACCCGCCAGACGCTGGCGCACCAGATACTCTGAGCCGCTTGAAGCGATAACGTAATCGACACACATCTGCGCATCGCTCTCCAGCAACTGAAGTACACCGACGCCAATCGCGCCGCAGCCGACCATGGTGATATGCAACATGACGAAGTCCTCAGGCCGTGGCTTTTTGCGCTTTGGTTTCGCTGTTCGGCGGACCGGCGAACTGGGTGGCAAAACTGCCGACGCTGAGCATGTCGACTTCCAGCAGGAAGGGGCCGGGTTGCCCCAGTGCCACGTCGACTACGCTGGCGAAATCCTTCAGGTCAGTGACCCGTGCATGGCGCAGGTTCAGCGATTGGGCCAGCATGGCGTAGTCCGGGGTGTGCAGGTCGACATAGCAGTGGCGGCTGCCATACACCGCGTCCTGAATATTGCGGATCACCCCGTAGCGCTGGTCGTTCATCAGCAGCATCACCACATTGGCGTTCTCCTGCACCAGGGTCGCCAGCTCGCCGAGGTTGAGAATGAAACCGCCGTCACCGGCCAGGGCGAACACCTTGCGGGAAGGATCGTTCTCGGCCGCTGCGACTGCAGCACCGATGGCCATCGGCATGCCCTGGCCAATACCGCCGCCCAGGGCGTGAACCCCGGCGCGTGGGTGGTACAGGGTCAGCAGGCGATTGCCCCAGATGCTGTTGGACAGGGTCACGTCGCGCACCCAGGAAAAATTGCGCCCGGTCATTCCTTGCAACTGCTCGACCATCGCCGAGTAAGGGCCCAGGTCGGCGAGCAGCTGGGTGCGGGACTGTTCGCGCACGGCCTTGAGGTCGGCGAGGAAGGTCGGGTCGATGTGCAGGCGGCCTTGCAGGCGGTCTGCCAGGCCATCAAGGGCCAGTGCTGCATCCCCGCAAATAAACAGTTCGCTGTTGTAACTGCGCCCTTCGATGGCCGGGTTGGCGTCGATGCGCAGGGTGTTGCGCGGCAATTTCAGCGCGTACTTGAACGTCTCGTTGCTGCGCAGGCGCGACCCGGCGATCAGCAGGGCATCACAGCTTTGCAGAAACTGTTCGACGCGCTTGTTCTGTGAAAAGGCCCCCAGGCAACGCTCGTCGTCTTCGTTGACCACGCCCCGACCCTGGGTCGAGGTGATCACCCCCACGCCCATATCCAGCAGGCGTTTGACTTGTGCCCCGGCGTGTCGCGCGCCACCCCCCAGCCACAGCAGCGGGCGGCTTGCACTGGCCAGCCGTTCGGCCACCAGATCCAGGGCTTCGGGCGCGGGTACGGCAACCGGCACCGGCAAGGGTGAGAGATCGCTGGGCATGGCGATAAAGGTCGACTGGATATCGATCGGGATCTCGACGCTGACTGGCCCGGTAGGCGCGGTAAGGGCCGTTTGCACGGCCAGTTTCAGGGTGCTGATTGCCGTGTCGACGCTGCGCACGCGAAATGCCGCCTTGGACACGGCCTTGAGCATGGTCAGCTGGTCGCGGGCTTCGTGAATGTAGGCGAAGTCCTGATCCAGGTACGGCGTTTCGATCTGCCCGGTGATATGCAGCAGCGGCGTGCCTGCGGTCAGTGCTTCAACCAGGGCACCGGCGGCATTGCCTGCCGCGGTGCCAGTGGACGTCAGGCACACACCCAGGCCGCCGGTGGTGCGGGCGTAGGCATCGGCCATGTTGGTGGCGCCGGCTTCACCCCGGGCCATGACAAAGCGGATATTGCCCCGCGCAGCGAAGGCGTCGAGGATCGGCATGTTGTGGATGGAGATCACGCCGAACGCGGCCTTGACCTCGCACTGCTCCAGGAACGCGGTGATGGCGGCGCCAACGGTGACAGTATGTTCATTACGCATGGCGGGACAGACCTCCAGAAACATCGATATGGCTGCCTGTGGTGTACGAGGACAGAGGCGAGGCCAAAAAAAGGATCGCGCGGGCTGCTTCAATCGGCAGGCCCAGGCGCCCCAAGGGAATGTGTTTGTGTTGTGCCAGCCGGGCGGTCCATTGGCTCCAGTCCAGTGCCCGTTCTTCGCGGGCCTCGAAGCGCCGGCGCCATTGACCGGACTCGACCAGGCCAATCAGGATGCCGTTGACCCGAATGCCCTGCGGGGCAAATTCGCTGGCCATCGATCGCACCAGGTTCATGACCCCGGCGCGGGCCGCCGAGGTGGCGACCATGTGCGGTTCCGGCTGCCTGGCCAGCAACGAGTTGACGCAGACGATGGCGGCCCCGGGCTGGCTTTGCAGCTGGGGCATAAAGGCGTGGACCGGGTTGATCACCGAAAAAAACTTCAGGTTCAGCTCGTCGGTCCAGGCGCTGGGCGTGGTGTTGGCAAAGGTCGAAACCCGGCCCTGGCCGGCGTTGTTGATCAGGATGCTGGCCGGGCCCAATGCCGCGAGGCTGGCGGCGGCAAAGGCCTTTACCGATCCTTCATCCAGCACATCGCACACCCGGGCCAGCAGGCGTGCTGCGGGGAAGCGCTGGCGCAAGGCAGCTTCGGCGCAGCGCAGGCGCTCTTCGTTGCGTCCACACAAGGCTACGGCGGCCCCGGCTTCCAGCAGCAACTCGACACTGGCCAGGCCAATGCCTGAAGAACCGCCCGTGACAATCGCGGTGCTGGATTGCAGTTGATAAAGGCTCATCTCAATCCCTCATCAAGGCAGTGACGCGGTTGTGACCATCGTTGGCCGCGCCGCTGTTGTAGTTGAGCAGCCGTGAAAGCTCGTCGGCGCTGCGGCGTACTTGCAGCAGCAACTCGTTGAAGTTGACGTGGGCAATCTGTGCGGTGGGCACGGTCACCCCCAGCGCCGCAACGATCCTGCTGGACTCGTCGCGCACCGGCGCGGCCACGGTCGAGATCGACGATTCGAAAAAACCTTCGCCGCTGACGAAACCGCGCTGGCGGTCGGCCTGCACCATGTCGAACAGCTCCAGTGCGGTTTTCGGTGTGCAGGGTGAGTGCTGTTCCAGATGCTCTTCGGGATACAGCTCGCGCAATTCGCTCAGCGACAGGTCTTCGAGCAGGATTCGTCCCAGCACGGTGGCGTGGGCGGGCAGGCGGGTGCCGACGTTGACGGCACTGGAAAACACCGAAGGCGGCGAGACCTTGGCCACATAAACAATCGAGCGGCCATCGCGCACCACCAGATTGCTCGGGTAG
This sequence comes from Pseudomonas fragi, assembly GCF_900105835.1. Classification (NCBI taxonomy): domain Bacteria; kingdom Pseudomonadati; phylum Pseudomonadota; class Gammaproteobacteria; order Pseudomonadales; family Pseudomonadaceae; genus Pseudomonas; species Pseudomonas fragi. The sequence goes on along the minus strand of NZ_LT629783.1, from coordinate 1,712,813 downwards.
TTGACCCGGTCACACAAACGGGCCAGCAGCGGTTGCCCCAGCTCGGTCAGCTCCAGTGACGCCAGGTACTCAAAGCCCAGGCGCAGCACCGACATGCCGAGGCGGTACTCATTGCCGCTGCGGGTCACGAAACCCATGGTTTCGAGGGTGGTCAGCAGGCGGAAAATCGTCGAGCGCGGCAGGGCCAGGCGGCGGGCCAGTTCCGGCGCGGTGAGGGTGCGGTTGCTGCGCGTGAACTCGCACAACAGCAGCAGGCCACGCTCCAGGCCCGGCACGATGTATTTGTCCTGAGCGTCCTTGGGCAGTTCTGAATCTGTCATAGCGATGCACCTGTCAGGGAGTGTTCGATGGCAAGGGCCAGCCGGCCCGCCACCGCGTAAGGTTGTTCGATGGGGCTGGCATGGCCGGCGCCGGTCATCAGGCTGAAGCTGGCGCCCAATGCCCGGGCCAGCAGTTGGCAGCTGTCGGGCGTGGTGATGCCGTCGGCGGCGCCGCAATGCACGTCACACGGCATCGACAGTGGCGGCTGGCGCAACAGATCCTCGCCGCACAGCAACTCGATGGCCTGGCGATAACCCTCGGGGTTGAGCTGCGCCATGTTCCAGCGCACCCAGGCGTGATCTCCGGGGCTGGCGCCAGGTGACAACATGCAGGCGCTGCGTTGCCTGGCCATGGCCTGGATGCCGGGATGTTCAAGATCGGCCAGGCGCTTTTTGCGCACCGCCCGGCCCTGGGCCTGGCGTGACGGATGGCCATAGCCCTGCGCCGGGCTGATCAGCACCAGCCGGCTGACCCGCTGTTGCTGTGCGCCGCTGGCGAACGCGGTGGCGGTGATTGCGCCAAGGGAATGACCCACCAGCACACAACGCTCGACACCCAGTGCGTCGAGCATTTGCCCCAGGCGCCCGGCATAATCCGAGGCGTCGGGGGCTAGCGAACGCAGTGGCGAAGATTGGCCGTAGCCGGGTGCATCCCAGGCGATGACGCGGGCCCGTTGCCCCAGCAGTTGCGCCACCGCCAGCCAGGACGCCGCGCCCGAGCCGATCCCGTGCAACAGCACGATGGCCGGCCCACGCCCGCATTCACGCAGGGCCTGCTGCCCGCCCGCGAGGTCCAGCCTGCGCAGGGGAAAATTCAGGCCCAGCTGCGCCTCAAGGTCCGCCGTAAGGCTCGGGTCGAGGTGGTCAGTGGTCTGCAGCATGGGCTTATCCGCGCTTGATCGAGGCCAGAGGGTGCTCTGGCGGGTAAGTCGGGGTCAGCGGTTTTTTCGCACCGAGCATCACGCACATCAGTGCATCTTCATCGCCGATGTTGATCTCTTCGCGGTACACCCCCGGCGGCACGGAAATCACGTCGCGGTCGGTGAGGATGGTTTCGAAGCGTTCGCCGTCTTTTTCGATCACCACCTTGAGCGTGCCGCGCAGCACGAAGAACACTTCTTCAACGTCGGTGTGCAGGTGTGGCGGGCCTTCATGACCGGCCGGAATCACCATGGTCGAAAAGGTGAAGTGCTCGGACGGGATGGTGTTCATGTCGGTGCTTACGCCGGTGCCGCCAGTGCCGATGTAGCGCATTTGCGCACGCCGGAATTTTGGGTCGTAGTCGGCCTGGAACTTCAGCGCGTTCCAGTCGTACTGGCGTGTTTCGTAGCGGGCGATACGGGTTTTCATCCAGCTGGCGAGGTCGCTGCCGGCGGGTTGTTCCCAGCTCTTGGCGGTGGTTTGTACGGCTGCAGATAGATCGGTCATGGCTGTCTCCAGTTCAAGGCATGACGAACCCGCCGTTGACCGGCAGGGTTTGTCCAGTGATAAAGCGGGCAAGGTCGGACAGCGCGAACAGCACGGCGCCGCTGACATCCTCGGGCAGTTGCGGGCGTTGTATGGCCCGGCGATCGTTGTACAAACGGTGGCGAGCTTCGGGTACGTAGGCCGTGGCCTCGACCAGGACCAGGCCGGGGGCGATGGCATTGACCGTGATGTTGTCGGCGCCCAGTTCGCGGGCCAGGCTGCGGGTCATGGCGATGATTGCGCCCTTGCTCGCGACATAGGCCAGCAGGTTCGGGGCGCCCCACAGCGGCGTGTCGGAGGCCAGGTTGACCACCGCACCGTGGCCACTGCCGCGCAGGGCGGGCAGGCAGGCCCGGGTCATCAGCCAGGTACCGCGTACGTTGACCTGCATGACCTGGTCCCAGGTATCGATGTGCAGTTCTTCGCACGTCTTGCCGCCCGAATTGGTGATCGAAGCGTTGTTCACCAGGCCGTCGAGCCCGCCGAGCAGGTCGAGACTGCGTGCCACGCAGGCGTCAATCGAAGCGGGTTGCGCCAGGTCGACCGTCACCCCGTGTACATCGAGGCCTTCACCAACCAGTTCGGCGGCTGACTGCTGCACGCGCTCGGCGAGAATGTCGGCGATAACCACCCGGGCACCGGCCCGGCCAATGGCGCGGGCAAAGGCATAACCCAGCCCACGGGCACCGCCGGTGACCAGCACCCGGCGTCCTTCCAGTAACGACGTATTGGCGCTCATCATTGAGTACTCAGCATGGCTTTGGGCATGTAGTGCAACACGCGTTTTTCGGCCCAGACCACGGCGCCGTAGGCCAGCACGCCGATCAGGGTGAGCATGACGATGGCCACGAACACGCCAGCGGTATTACCCTGGCCTTCGGCATCGACCAGCAGGAAGCCCAGGCCCTGATTGCCCCCCACCAGTTCTCCGACGGTGACGCCGATCACGGCCAGGGTCGAGGCGATACGCAAGCCGGAGAACAGCGCGGCCATTGCGGACGGGAACTCCACCAGGCGGAAAATCTGCCAGCGGCTGGCGCTCATGGTGCGCACCAGGTTGATCATGTCCGGGTCCACGGTGCGGATGGCCGACAGCACGTTGATCATCACCGGGAAAAACACGATCAGGATGGCAATCAGGATTTTCGGGTAGATGGTGTAGCCCAGCCACATCACGAACAGCGGTGCAAAGGCCACTTTGGGTGCGATTTGCAACGCCAGGATGTACGGCGAGAGCATGGCTTCGGCGCTGGGCGAGAGCCCCAGTGAAACCCCGATGGCCACCCCGAGCAGCGCGCCCAGGGCAAAGCCGACGACGATTTCAAAAGCGGTGATCAGGGTGTGTTGCAACAAGCCGCCGGTTTGCCACATCAGCACGCCTTCCTGGGCCACGCGGCTCAGTTTGGGCATGACGAACTCGGGCATGCCCAGCAGCCCCGGGCCCCATTGCCAGAGCAGCAGAAACAGGAGCAGCAAAGCAACGCTGCCGGACACGGAGTTATTAAGGTTTTTCATCGTATGCGTACCTTGTTGTCACTGGCCGTTAATGCGCGGCTGTCGGGGTGTCGATGAACTGATTGGTGTAGAGCTCGTCGAGCTTGGGCTCGCGGGTGACGATGCCCTCACTGACATAGAACTGGCGCACGGCTTCGAGGCGCGCCGGGTCGATGCGGCCCAGTACCGGCTGGTTGGCATACACATGCTGGACGTAGAGCCTGAAGATTTTTTCCAGCTCGTCTTCCTTGCCGGCATAGGCCGGTACGGCCCTGGCAAAGGTCACGGCGGCGGCATGTGGGTCCTGGATAATGTCGCGCATGCCCTGCAGCGTGGCTTGCACCGTGTCGCGGACAATTTGCGGGTGATTGTCGATGGCGTCGTCGGAGGCGATGATCGACTGGGCCATGCTTTCGAAGATCTGCTCCTGGGGGATCAGTTTGACCTTTAAACCGGCCGCCTCGGCCTGGACCACCCAGTCCGGCACACCGGCCATGGCCTGGGCCTTGTTGGCTGTGAACAACTGCCAGACCCCGGACGGGCCGGCAGCCTGGATATTCACATCGGTCTTGCTCAGGCCAGCTTTGCGCAACGAGGCGAGCAGGGCGTAGTAGGTGGTGTCCGAGTAGGACATCACGGTCATGGTCTTGCCCTTGAGATCGGCCACCGAATTGATGTTGTCGGCGGCATTGGTCGCGATCATCGTCACCCCGCCTGCGCCCAGTACAGCGACGGCGCGCACCGGAATGCCGTTGGCCCGCACCACAATCGGCGTGTCCCCGATGGCCCCGCCGAGCATGGCGTTGCCGGCACCGATCTGCTTGGCTACGTCCACACCGCCTTTGGCAGCGATAAAGTTCATGTTCAGGTTCCGGACGCTGTAGTAGCCCTTTTCCTTGGCAATGATCCACGGCGCGAAGGCTGGCAGGCTCGGCGGTGCAGGCAGCAGATAAGTGACGTCGGTGGGCTGCGCGTGAGCGGCGAAGGCCATGCCAAGGCCCAGGGCAAGTGCGCTGGCCTGGCTGAAACGTTGAAACACAGACTTGAACATGCGGACTCCTCAAACAGGTGGGGACGGCAGGGCGTGATCAATGCAGTTCGGTGTCGGCGCCGACTTGCAGCAACTCCATCAAGCGGCCAACCAGCGGGCCGATTTGCGGCAGCTTGCGACGCTCCAGCGGGTTGTCGCGAAATGGCAGGTCGATGCTGATTTCTTCGATGATGGTGCCGGGGCGGGCACTCATGACCAGCAGGCGATCGGACATGGCGATGGCTTCGATCAGGTCATGGGTGATGAACAGCGCGGTTTTCTTTTCATCGAACAACATGCGCGCCATGTCCTGTTGCAGGATCATCTTGGTTTGCGCATCCAGCGCCGAGAACGGTTCATCGAGGAACAGCACTTGCGGGTCGACGGCCAGGGTGCGGGCCAGGGCGGCGCGCTGGCGCATGCCCCCGGACAGCTGGAAGGGGTAGTGGTCGGCAAACCCGTGCAAGTGGCAGCGTTCGAGCAGGTCCTTGGCCACCGCTTGGCGCCTGGCTGGCGGCACACCCTGGATCTCAAGGCCCAGCTCGACGTTGCGGCGGATGCTGCGCCAAGGCATCAGCAGGTCTTTTTGCAGCATGAACGCCACCTGCCGAACCGGGCCGGTGACGGCCTCGCCGGCGACGAATACTTCGCCTTCGGTGGGGCGATACAAACCGGAGCCCATGTTCAGGATGGTGCTTTTACCGCAACCGGACGGGCCGATGATCGAGACGACTTCGCCACGGCGAATCTTGAAATTGACCTCGCGGATGGCAAACGGTGCTTCGGCTTTTCCTTTGGCCGGGAAGCATTTTCCGACATTGCGGAATTCAATTTCAGTGGGCTCCGTATCTTCCTTGGGAGCGGCGTTATTCCATTGCGGCGCGACGGCGTACATCTCTTTCACAGCCATTGGGAGGGGTCTCTGGTCTGTTTTATAGGTGATACGCTGTTTAGTGCATGAACAATGCCAAAATGTTTCCGGACCAGTTTTAAGTTTTAAAGTGTCTGTTAATCAAAGAGTTGCTGTTTTGTTGGGTTTTATGGCTTGTTTCATATATAAAACAACGTTTCTTTTGTGGCACATAAATGCCCATGTTTAATGCTGGGTAATAAAAGGTGTGAGAAGTTAGTGCTTCGGGAAGTAACGGATAAAAGAACAAGTTGGCGAATTTGTTTTGTCTGTGAAACGCGGGGGGGGAGATGCGAGGGGGAATAGTGGGAACGAGCCTGCTCGCGAAGTAATCGATTGGCCCGAATATCCCTTACAAGATGGTGCGTGAAGACAAGGTGCAGTCGCTGGCGGATTTGAAATTTGATCCGTTGCCTTGAGGTTTATCTGTACGCCGCATTGTTGTAGGAGCTGGCTTGCCTGCGATACAGACACTACGGTCTATCAGGTGGATCACTGTGATGCCATCGCGAGCAAGCCCGCTCCCACAGGATGGGCACTGTAAAGTTGGGTAAACCTTTGCTTCAGGCCTGACCGGCACTGGTATAAGGGCGACGTTTTTTCCCTGTTGAAAATGAGCGTTCGGTCATGAAATTGAAGTCTGTTGTTAAAGCACTGGTTGTAGCGGTTGCGGTATCGGCCTTGTCAGGCTGCTGGATGTTTATGCCGCCAGGCGGCGGTGGCGGTGGCGGCGGTCATGGCGGCGGTGGTCAGCACGGCGGCCAGCGCTGATCGGGTGAGTCGCATTATTGTGGGAGCGGGCTTGCTCGCGATGGCATCGACGGGGTTCAACCGGTAGATCGCGTCGCTTGCATCGCAGGCAAGCCAGCTCCCACGGGTATTGCAGTGTTCATCAAAACTGAGGTTTGCCCCCTTTTTTGTGGGAGCTTGCTTGCCATTACAACTCCAGCTTGTAGCCCACGCCATACAAAGACTGGATCGGGTCATGCCCCGGGCTGGCCTGGGCCAGTTTGCGCCGCAGGTTGCGGATGTGGCTGTCCACCGTGCGGTCGGTGACCACGCGGTGGTCGGAGTAAAGTTTGTCCAGTAACTGGTCACGGGAAAATACCCGCCCCGGGGCGCGGGCGAAGGTGTTGAGCAGGCGCAGTTCCACCGGTGTCAGGTCCAGCGCCACGCCATCGAACGAGGCGCGATACTGCGCTTCGTCGATCTGCAGGCGGGCCTGGGCTATCTGCTCTAACTGCGGGCTGCGACGCAAGATGGCCTTGACCCGGGCCACCACTTCACGCGGGCTGAACGGCTTGCAGATATAGTCGTCGGCACCCAGGTCCAGCCCCAGCAGGCGGTCCACTTCTTCGACGCGGGCGGTGATCATGATCACCGGTATTGCGCTGAAACCGCGCAGCTCCCTGCAGATGTCCAGGCCGTCGCGGCCGGGTAGCATCAGGTCGAGCAGGATCAACCTCGGCGCATGGCTGCGCACCCACGGTACCACCTCCAAGCCGTTGTCCAGGCAATGCACGGCGTACCCGGCAAGGCTCAGGTAGTCGTGCATCAATGCGGCCAGTTTGGGTTCATCTTCAACAATCAGAATAGTGTCCATGGTTTACACCTTGCGCGGCAGGCGCAGGCTAAGCCACAGGCCGCCCAGGGGTGAGTGGTCGGCTGTCAGGCTGCCGCCGTGGGCCAGCACGATGCTGTGACAGATCGCCAGCCCCAGCCCGGCGCCGCCACTGGCACGGTTGCGCGAGGCTTCGCCGCGATAGAAACGCTCGAACAGACGCGGCAATTGCTGCGGGTCGACGCCGGGGCCGGAGTCCATCAGGCTGACCAGAATGTTTTCATCCTCAAGGGAAGCGCTGATCAACAGCAGGCCGCCAGCATCGGTATAGCGCACGGCGTTTTCCAGCAAGTTGCCAAACAGCTGTTGCAGGCGCTTGGCATCAGCCTCCAGCAGCAGCGGGCCAGTTGGCAGTCGCAACTCGACCCTCAACCCGGCTGCGTTGCAGCGTTCCTGATACATGGCCACCGAGGTCTGCAACAGGTCGTTGAGGTCACACTGGCTTTTACGGTAGGTGAGGGCGCCGACATCGGCCAATGACAGCTCATACAGGTCGTCCACCAACTTGCTGAGCATGCCGACTTCGCCCTGCAGGGATTTCATCGAGCTGTGGTCGAGGGTGCGCACACCGTCCTCGATGGCCTCCAGTTCACCGCGCAGAATCGACAACGGTGTACGCAGTTCGTGGGACACATCGGCCATAAATTCGCGGCGCATTTTTTCGTTGCGCTCAAGGGTGTAGGCCAACTGGTTGAAGTCGCGGGCCAGTTGACCGACTTCGTCATTGGACGAGACCGCCACCCGGTTGCTGTATTCCCCGGTGGCCAGTTTGTGGGTGGCAGCGGCCACGCGCTTGACCGGATCGAGCAGGGTGCGGGCAATCCACCAGGCAATCAGCATGGCCAGCAGCAGCGACACAAAACCCATCGCCAGGCTGGTTTGCAGTTGGTATTGCTGGAAGCGTGAACCACCCGCCTCGGTCACGCTTTGAAACGGCGTAACGGCCAGCCAGCCCACGAGTTTGCCGTCCACTTCAATAGGGCGCAGCAGGGCGTCATCGGCAATGGACGGGTAGCCCGTCACGCGTTTTTTGTCCTGATCAAGCAGGGCGATGCGAAACAGTGCGCCGGTCAGGTCGGAGGCGGAAGGGATACGCAAGTCATGGATCGTCGGCTCATCGGTGTGATCAGGGCGCATGATTTCAAACCAGCGGTCAGGCTTGTTACGCAAAAACTCCCAGCTGCCCTCGCGCTCATAAGCACTGGCCAGACGCGGCAACACCGGCGCCATGCGCTCCAGCGCCTGTTCGTTGAGGTAGCCGAGAAAGCCCCGGGTGAAACTCCAGCTGGTGGCCAGGCCCATGCTCAGGATCACAAACAGCACGCTGGCCAGAACGGCGATAAACAGTTTGGTGGAGATACTCAGTTTCATCGGCTCGGCTTACTGGCGAAATGGCCTGCTCATTTAGGCCCTGCGCCGGGGAAGATTCAAGGCTTGCGGGCAATCTTCAATTTTCCTGCACATTTGCCTCGCACCATGGCATCAGCCAACTGTCTTGTAGAGGCCGCCATGTCGATCAAACTGTTTACCAAATCCCTGGTAACCGCCGCTGTTGTTGTGTCCTTGCTGGTTCTTTTTGTGCTGAGCGGCTGCTCGGCAGGGGACTCCGCTCCTGTAGCCGAAAAACCCAAGGTGTCAGTGCTGACTGTGCAACCCCAGCGTCAGGCATTGACCGCCGAGCTGGCCGGTCGTACCCAGGCCTTTATGGTTGCCCAGATTCGCCCGCAGGTGGGCGGCATCGTGCAGCAGCGTTTGTTTGTCGAAGGTGCCGAGGTCAAGGCCGGGCAGGCGCTGTATCAAATTGACGCGGCGCCGTACAAGGCCGCCCTGGCGCAGATGCAAGCCACCGCCGCCAAGGCCCGTGCCACGCTCAAGTCGGCGCAGTCCACCGCCCGGCGCGATGCGCAGCTGGCGAAAATTGATGCCATCAGCCAGCAAGACAACGAAGACGCCCAGGTCGCGCTGCAAACGGCCCAAGCCGATGTGCAAGTAGCGCTGGCCGATGTTGAAACCGCACGTATCAACCTGGCTTATACGCGGATCAGTTCGCCGCTCAGTGGCCGCATTGAAACCTCGACAGTGACCCCCGGCGCACTGGTGGTCGCCAGCCAGGACACCGCGCTGACCACCGTGCAGCAACTGGACCCGATCTATGTTGACGTGACGCAATCGACCACCGAGCTGCTGCGTCTCCAGCGCGACCTGGCCAGCGGAGCCCTGCAGGGCAGCAGCGCGATTGAGGCGCCGGTACTGCTCAAGCTGGATGATGGCAGCACCTATAACCACGCCGGCAGCCTCAAGGTCAGTGGCGTAACGGTGACTGAAGGCACCGGCACCGTCACCTTGCGTGCCGTGTTCCCCAACCCGGATCACCTGTTGTTGCCGGGCATGTATGTGCGTGCCGTGCTGGACCAGGCCACCGATGACAAGGCCATCCTGATCCCGCAAAAGGCCGTGACCCGCAGCGCCAGTGGCGTGACCTCGGTGCTGGTGGTGGTCGACGGCAAGGTCGAGCAGCGCGTGGTGAGCATTGACCGTGCCGTGGGCAATCAGTGGTGGGTGACCGCCGGCCTGAATGCCGGTGACCAGGTGATTGTCGAAGGCGGGCAGAAGGTTCGGGTGGGTAACGAAGTCCTGGCGCAGAACAGCGAAACCCGGCCGTTGCCGACCCGTGCCGCACCCACTGCCATTGCGCAGGAGGGTTGAGCATGGCGCGTTTCTTTATTGATCGACCGATTTTCGCCTGGGTGATTGCCATTGTGATCATGCTGGCCGGGGCCATGTCGATCACCCAGTTGCCCCTTGAACAGTACCCGGATATCGCTCCGCCCACGGTGAAAATCGCCGCCACCTACACCGGCGCATCGGCCAAAACGGTAGAGGATTCGGTGACCCAGGTTATCGAGCAGCAAATGACCGGCATCGACAAACTGACCTATATGTCGGCCTCCAGCAGTTCGGCGGGTAGCGCCAGTATCAACCTCACTTTTGAGGCCGGTACTGACCCCGACGTAGCGCAGATGCAGGTGCAGAACAAACTCCAACAGGTGGAATCACGCCTGCCGGCATCGGTGCAAAGTGAAGGCCTGACCGTGACCAAGGGCGGCTCGGACTTCCTGATGATTGCGGCCCTGGCGTCGGATAACCCGAGCGTTACCGGCACCCAGATCGGTGATTATATTTCCAGCACCTTGCTCGACTCCATCAGCCGTATCGATGGCGTGGGCGAGGTCAAGACGCTCGGCTCGGGTTATGCCATGCGCATCTGGCTGGACCCGGCGCTGCTGCAAAAATACGCCCTTATGCCTTCTGACGTGACCACCGCCCTGGAGGCGCAAAACACCGAGGTGTCGGCCGGGCAGTTGGGTGCCTTGCCTGCCGTGGCCAGCCAGCAACTCAATGCCACCATCAGTGCGCGCAGCAAACTGCAAACCGCCGAAGAGTTTCGCAATGTGGTGGTCAAGTCCACCAGCACCGGTGCCGTGGTGTTGCTCGGTGATGTGGCCACGGTGGAGCTGGGCAGTGACAGTTATGACGTCAATTCGGCCCTTAACGGCAAACCCGCTGCGGCCATGGGCGTGCAACTGGCCACGGGCGCCAATGCGTTGCAGGTCGGTGAAGCGGTCAAGGCCAAGCTTGCCGAACTGGAGCCGTACTACCCGAGCGAAATGCAGCTCAAGAACGTGATCGCCTACGACACCACGCCCTTTGTCAGCCTGTCCATCGAAGAGGTGGTCAAGTCCCTGGGCGAGGCCATCGTGCTGGTGGTGCTGATCATGTTCTTGTTCCTGCAGAATTTCCGCGCCACGCTGATCCCCGCGATCACTGTGCCGGTGGTGTTGCTGGGTACCTTCGGGGTGCTGGCGGTGTTTGGCTATTCGATCAATACCCTGACCATGTTTGCGATGGTCCTGGCCATCGGCCTGTTGGTGGATGACGCCATTGTGGTGGTGGAAAACGTCGAGCGGGTGATGAGCGAAAAGGGCCTGTCGCCCCTTGAAGCCACGCGTCAGTCGATGGACGAGATCACCAGCGCGCTGATCGGCATCGCCCTGGTGCTGAGCGCGGTGTTTATTCCCATGGCGTTTTTCAGTGGTTCCACGGGGATTATCTACCGGCAGTTTTCCGTGACTATTGTGTCGGCCATGGTGCTGTCGGTGCTGGTGGCCATGACCCTGACCCCGGCTTTGTGCGCAACGTTGCTCAAACCGGTTGACGGTAAGGGCCACGGCCCGCAGAGCGGTTTTTTTGGCTGGTTCAACCGTAGTTTCGAGCGCAGTGCCGCGGCTTATGAAAAGCTGGTGGGCGGCATTTTGCGCCGGGGCGGGCGCAGCCTGGTGATCTATGCGCTGGTGGTTGCGGCGATGGCGGTGGGCTACGCCAAGTTGCCCACCTCGTTTTTGCCCGATGAAGACCAGGGCATCCTTATGGCGCAGGTGCAATTGCCGGTAGGCGCCACCGACGATCGCACCCAGGCGGTGCTCAAGCAGTTCGAGAGCTACATGCTTGAGCAACCAGAGGTTGAGGCGATGATCAGTATTTCCGGGCTGGGCATGGGCGGTAACAGCCAGAACTCGGCGCGGGCTTTTATCCGCCTCAAGGACTGGAGCGAACGCAGCGGTGCCGGTCAGGATTCGGCCTCTATCGCACAGCGTGCCACCCGTGCGCTGTCGAGCATTGGCGATGCCAATGTGTTTGTCATGCAACCGCCTGCCGTGCGTGGGCTGGGGCAGAGCTCGGGGTTTGACCTGCAACTCAAGGACCTCGCCGGGCTGGGGCACGAAGCCCTGGTGGCTGCCCGCGAGCAGTTTATCCAGTTGGCCAGCCAGGACCCGCGCCTGCAGGGCGTGCGCAGCAACGGCCTGGACGACACGCCGCAACTCAAGGTCAGCATCGATGACCGCAAGGCCGGGGCGCTGAGCCTGACCACCAGCGATATCAACGCCACCTTGTCCACTGCCCTGGGCGGTACTTACGTCAATGATTTCCTCAATCAGGGCCGGGTGAAAAAGGTCTATGTGCAGGGCGAGGCCTCGGCGCGCATGCAGGCGGCCGATCTGGACCACTGGTTTGTGCGCAACAGCAACGATGAAATGGTGCCGTTCTCGTCGTTCGCCAGCAGTTCGTGGAGCTATGGCTCGCCGCTGCTGGAACGCTACAACGGCAGCTCCTCGCTGGAAGTGGTGGGCGATCCGGCACCGGGTGTGAGCTCCGGGGTGGCGATGGACGCTGTGGAGTCGATCATCAAGCAACTGCCCGAAGGCATCAGCTATGAATGGACGGGGCAGTCCTATCAACTGCGTCTGTCTGGCTCGCAGGCGCCGTTGCTGTACGGGATTTCAGTGCTGTTTGTGTTCCTGTGTCTGGCGGCGCTGTACGAGAGCTGGTCGGTACCGTTCTCGGTGATGCTGGTGGTGCCGTTGGGCGTGGTGGGTGCGGTGCTGGCCACCCGTTTCAGCGGGTTGAGCAATGACGTGTACTTCCAGGTCGGGCTGTTGACCACCGTGGGGCTGGCGGCGAAAAACGCCATTTTGATCGTCGAATTCGCCAAGCACCTGCAAGAGCAGGGCAACAGCCTGGTGGACGCCACCCTGATCGCCGTGCGCCAGCGGTTGCGGCCGATTTTGATGACCTCGCTGGCCTTTATGTTTGGCGTGTTGCCGCTGGCCATTAGTTCCGGCGCAGGTTCTGCCGGGCGCCAGGCCATCGGTACCGGCGTGCTGGGCGGCATGTTCAGCGCCACGGTACTGGGGATCTTCTTTGTGCCGCTGTTTTTCGTGATGATTCGCCGCCGTTTCAGTCGTGTACCGCAGGCGCAGGCATCCACCACCACTGACCGTACAGGTGAAGCATGAGTCGCTTTCATTGGCCGCTGCTGGCCGTTTTCGCGCTGCTGGGCGGCTGTATCAATCTGGCGCCTGAGTACCAGCGCCCGCAAGCACCGGTAGCCGCACAATGGTTGCCGGGCACCGCTACGCCCAAAGGGCAGGTGGCGGCCGATATTCAATGGCAGCAGTTTTTCACCGATCCGCGTCTGGCGCAGTTGCAGACTCTGGCCCTGGCCAATAACCGCGACCTGCGCCTGGCCAGCCTGAATATCGAAAAGGCCCAGGCGCAATACCGGATCCAGCGGGCGGCGTCATTTCCGGGGATCGACGCCAGTGTCAGCGGCAGTTCCAGCCGGGCCAACAGCAGCACCAGTCACAGCTACAGCGCCGAACTGGGACTGAGCAGCTACGAAGTGGACGTGTTCGGTCGGGTCAAAAACCTTCAGGACGAAGCACTGCAAGCCTATCTGGCGCTGACCGAAACCCGGCGCAGCACCCAGATCAGTCTGGTCGCCGAAGTGGGCACCGCGTGGCTGACGTTGGCGGCGGACAATGAGCGTCTGAAGTTGGCGCAAGAGACGCTGGCCAGCCAGCAGTCCACCTATGAGCTGACCCAGCGCAGCCATGGTTTGGGCGGTTCATCGGGGCTGGCGGTGTCTGAGGCGCAAACCACCGTAGAGTCGGCGCGGGTGGATGTGGCGCAGTACGCCAGCCAGATCCTGCAGGACCAGAATGCCCTGACCCTGCTGGTGGGCAGCGAAATCCCGGACAACCTGTTGCCGGGTGAAAGCCTGGAGTCAGCGGCGATGCTGGTACAAGTGCCCGCCGAGTTGCCGTCCACCTTGTTGCAGCGCCGTCCGGACGTACTGGCCGCCGAGCACACCCTGCAGTCGGCCAATATCGATATCGGCGCGGCGCGGGCGGCGTTTTTTCCCAGCATTACCCTGACTGCCGGTGCAGGTTCGGCCAGCACCAGCCTGTCGAGCCTGTTCAAGGCCGGCAGCGGTGCCTGGAGCTTTGCCCCGAGTATCAGCCTGCCGATCTTCGACGCCGGCAGCAATCGAGCTACGCTGGATTCGGCCAAGGTGGAACGCGAGATCCAGGTGCAGACCTATCAGCAGACCCTGCAGACCGCGTTCAAGGAAGTCGCCGATGCACTGGCGGTACGCAGCACCCTGGACCAGCGCCTGGCGGCGCAGCAGGCATTGACCGATGCCAGTCGTAAAAGCTACGAGCTGTCTGATGCGCTGTACCGTGGCGGTTCGCAGAGCTTCCTTGAGGCTCTGGTGTCGCAGCGCTCGCTGTACAGCGCCGAGCAGGACCTGATTACCCTGCGTCTGGCCGAGCAGAGCAACCGGGTGACGCTATACAAAGTGCTGGGAGGTGGTTGGAACTGAGTGTAGGAATGCGCACAAAACCTGTATCCGGATCACGCTTGCACCTGTAGCAGTTGACGAGTAGAGCGAGGCTGCGTCCGGCTGCGTAGCAGTCGTAAACCAGACACATGCGGTGTGCCAGTTGGACCCGACTCCCGGGCTTTACGGCCGCTGCGCAGCCGGACGCAGCCTCGCTCCGCGAGTCAGCTGCTACAACGAGCTCTTGATCGGCAACAGAGCATCTACAGGCTTTTAAAATCGGATCTTTCATTAACAAGGAGCTGTCATGATTCCCCTCCAAACCTTGCGCCGACTCTTACTCGGCACCACAGTGCTGCTCCTGCAATTGCCCGCACTGGCCCACGCCGAACCGCCCATCGCAGTGTTGCCAGTGGTCAAACCCGCCATCAGTTGCGCGGCGCTGACCCAGGTTGATCTGCAGGCTATCGGCGGCAAGGGCAGCCAGGTGCTGTCGGCCAGCGAAATCACCAGCAATGGCGTTACCGCCTGTGAAGTGCAGGGTACGCTGGCACCGAGTATCGGTTTCAAAGTCCAGCTGCCCACTCACACCTGGACCCAGCGTTATCTGCAAGTGGGTTGCGGCGGGCTGTGCGGGCGGATTTCGTTGCAGGTGGGCGCGGCTGAAGGCTGTGCGCCACTGAACAGCGGCGGCTTTGTACTGGCCGCGACCGATATGGGCCACGAGGGCATGGACAACAGCTGGGGCAACGATGCACAAAAACGCGCGGACTTTGCCCATCGCGGCGTCCACTTGACGGCACTGGCCGCCAAGCAACTGATTGGCGCCTATTACGGCCAGCAACCTGCATACGCCTATTTCACCGGCTGCTCCGATGGCGGGCGCGAAGCCCTGATCGAAGCCCAGCGCTATCCCGATGACTTCAACGGCATCATCGCCGGGGCGCCGGCATTGAATTTTCTGGTGCAGAATGCGATTTATCACGCCTGGCAGGCCCACGCCAATCAGGACGAGCAGGGCAAGGCGATTCTGATTGCCTCGCGCCTGCCGATCCTGCACAAGGCCGTGTTGCAACAGTGCGATGCGCTGGACGGTCAGGTCGATGGCCTGATCAGCGACCCGCGGGCCTGCCGCTTTGACCCCGCCACCGTGCAGTGCAAGGCCTCGGCGACCGACACCTCGGACTGCCTGAGCGCCAGGGAAGTCGAGGCGGCCCGACGCCTGTATGACGGCCCGCATGACCCGGCCACCGGTGAGCGCCTGACCATTGGCGGGCCGCAGCCGGGGTCCGAACTGGCCTGGGCCGGGGTGTTTGTGCCGGACAGTGTCGATCAGCCAATCAACAGTGAAAAAATGGCGCTGGATGTATTGCGCAATCTGGCCTTCGAACACAACCCGGGAGCGGATTACAGCCTGGCAGACGTGAAGTTTGATCGCAGCACCCTGGATCAATTGCGCGCCCTGCACCCGTTGTATGACGCCACCAACCCGGATCTGTCGGCATTCGCAGACCGCGGCGGCAAGCTGATCTTGTGGCACGGCTGGGCCGACCAGCATATCTCGCCCCTGAACACCATCGCCTACCACCAGGCGGTGCAGGTGCAGATGGGCCAGTCGAAGGCCGAGTCCTTCGAGCGGCTTTACCTGTTGCCGGGGGTTTACCACTGTGGCGGCGGTGAAGGTCCGAGCCTGCTGGACCTGCTGACGCCGATGATGTCATGGGTCGAAAAGGGCCAGGCCCCGGCCGCCATCGTGACCTTGCAGGCCAGCAGCAAGCAGGCCGCTGCCAGCGAGTTTGGCGCGCCGACCAATCTGCCGGGCCAGGCAACGGCAGACAAAAAGCCGTCAATGGCGGCGCCCCGGCCTGTCACGCAGGACCCTGCCAACGAGGGGCGCACCCGCCTGGTGTTCCCGTACCCGGATGTGGCGGTGTATGACGGCAAGGGCGAGGTGAACTCGGCTGACAGTTATGTGCGCAGCCAGAACGCGGTAGATGAGAAAACCCCGCAGTGGCTGGGTTCGGACTTTTTCACCCCCTATGCACCGCTGCAACGCTGAGGGCTTCAGCCTTCGGCACTGCGGGCCAGGCTCTGGATGACCTGGGTGAGGGTGTCATCCGATAACGGCACATCACTGCGGCGTGCCTGACGATACTCACTGGGGGTACAGCCCGCGTATTGCTTGAATGCGCGGGCAAAGTAGGAGGGGTCTTTGAACCCCACTTCATAGCCGATGCTGGTGATGGGCATCTGGCTGTTGTCGAGCAGGTCCTTGGCGCTTTCCATGCGTTTGCCCAGCACATAGTCCATAAAGCCCAGGCCATTGACTTCCTTGAACAGGCGGCTGAAACGAAAGGTGGTCATGCTGCAGCGCCTGGCCAGGTCTTTCTGGTCGATGCTTTCGCAGTAATGCTGGTCGATGTACTGCAACACGTTGTGCAGGGCGTTGTGCTTTTGATGGTCGGTGGTCAGGCGGATGCTGTCGGGCAGTGCGGGGCCATGCTCGATCGGCAATGTCTTGTTGCTGTTGCCAGCGGCACTTCGCAGGATGCACAACTGCTCAAGGGCGCTCAGGTAGCGGCTGATCTCGGCAGCACTCAGGGGCAGTACCACATATTCCCAGACCCGCGAACGCATGGCCCAGACCGCGAGTTCTTCGGAGTGCTGTACGGTAAACATGGTGATCGGGATGGAGGGGGACTTGAATTTGATCTCCTGCAACAGATTGAGCCCCGACAGGTCGGGGCAGTCAAAATGCATGCAAATCATGTCTGGCGCCGGCTCGCGGTGCTTGTTGGCCCAGGCCCGGGGGGTGTCCAGCAGGCAGTGGCAGGTAGCGCGAAAGGGCAGCATCAGTTCTTCAGTGGATTGATTGCGGGTAAGGTCGAACCACAGCAGATGAGGTTTTTTGACAGCTTCAGATTTCATTCACGTGATCCTTTCTTGTGCAATGCGCTGTCGGGTTAAAGTTTCGAATCATTATCGCCGTGCCGCTTGAAGTTCACTTTCAATTGGATCCGATAATGCTGTTTTAATACCTGGTTACTGCAAAAAAATCCTGCTGTTCGACAATAAACTCCTAACTGCTCTTGTCACCGCTGGCTAGCCTTGAATCAGGCGGTGCATTAAGTAATCGCTTTGGGCAAGCCACTCAAATGAGGTGAACAACATGAACTTGCAAACCATTCAAACTTCCGTCCAGGCCTTCATCCATGATGAAGACGGCCTGACCATTGTCGAGTATGCCGTGGCCGGTGGCCTGATAACCCTGGGGGCGGTGGCGGCATTTGTCACCCTGGGTGGCAACGTCAAGGACGCCATCACCAGCCTGGGCTGTGCGGTCAAGGGGCTTGCCTGCTGATGTGCGGCTAGCGATCATTGGGGCCTGGCTCCTGTTTGCAGTTGTTGGCTGCCGATGTGCAGCGCCAATGATACGAACCTGTACACAAGTATTGCCGTTGCTTTGAGGTTGTGAAGATTAAATCCTGCTATGAACCCCCCGGCTTAGTCTGTTGCGCTATACGTCCCCTCTAGCGCAGCACCCTTAAGCCGGTTTTTTTATGCCTGATTAGTTGAAGTACGGCCAGCATATAAAGCGGGTGTTAATGGCAGTCAGGTTGTCTTGTTTGTGGCTGCTTTAACTCTTTTCAGTGTTGGCAATAAAGTCCTAACAGTTAGCAAAAATCTCCTAACCCTTAAATAGTGCACTGGCTAAGATTCAATTAAGCAGTGCAATTGGCCCTGCTTCTTAATATCAAACATTGAGTGAGGTGGACGAAATGAGCCTGCAATCAATCAAGACTTCAGTAGTGAAGTTCATCAACGACGAAGATGGCCTGACCATTGTGGAATATGCAGTGGCAGGCGGGCTGATAACCCTGGGCGCTGTAGCCGCGTTTATCACCCTGGGTGGCAATGTGAAAACAGCGATTACCAGTCTGGGATGTGCTGTGAAGGGCACTGTCTGCTAACACGATGTCTCCTGTTGAGGGTGCAGCCATGAGCGAGGTACAGATTGTTGCTGTTGCGTTGCTGTCAGGGCTGCTGGGAGTTGCGGTGGTGAGCGATCTTCGCCGTCACCGCATTCCCAATCTTCTGGTTTTGCTGGGGCTGGTGCTGGGCCTGGTCGGCCAGACCTGGGCCGCAGGTTTTATCGGGTTGGGGCATTCGCTGCTGGGCATGTTGATCGGCTTCGGGGTTTTCCTGCCCATGTACGCCGCTGGCGGGATGGCCGCCGGGGACGTCAAGTTAATGGCTATGGCCGGCGCCTTTTTAACCCCCCATGACGCCCTCTGGGCTGCGTTTTTCAGCCTGATTGCGGGTGGCGCATGCGGATTGCTGATCGTGCTGGTGCGCGGTCAGGCTGTGCAGACCCTGGGGCGCTACTGGTTGATGCTCAAGGCCCGGGCCTACTTTTCCCCCCAGGCTGATGAAGTGGCCGGTAAGCCTTTCCCTTATTCGGTCGCAGTTTTGCTTGGCACCTTGGCCAGTGTCTTTTGGCTGCCCTTGGGCCATTAGTTCAGGAGAACACCATGTACGCCATCAGCAGCAACCGTGTTTCTCTCGATGAGCGCGAAGCGGTACAGCAACTGGCTCCACAACCACGCACAATCCTTGAAACCGGGTTGGCGGACAATTTTCTCGGTGATCTGGTATGCAAGCATTTATACGATGCGGGTGTGCTGGACATGGTGCAGCTGGTGGCGCGACTGGCGCTCACCGGTGCGGTGATGGAAGAAATCCTCACGTTCCTGCGCAAGGACCGTCGCGTTGAAGTACTGGGTCAGGCCGGGGGGCAGGCCATGCGCTACGGCTTGACCGAACGCGGCCGCAACAGTGCCCGCGATGCCCTGGCCCGCAGTGGCTATATAGGTGCAGCGCCTTACCCGGTGAGTGCCTACCGCTCGCTGCTCAAGCTGCAGACCATTCACCACGGTCGTATCAGCGCCCATGACATGCACCACTGCTTCGGTTCGATGGTGCTGGCGCAAACCATGCTCGATCAACTGGGTGTTGCCCTTAACTCCGGGCGCGCCATCATGATTTACGGGCCTGCGGGTACCGGCAAGACCTATGTCAGCAGTCGGCTGATCCGCTTGTTTGCCGAAGCGATCTGGGTGCCCCATGCCATCGCCATCAATGAATCGGTGATCGAGATCTATGACCCTCAGGTACACAAGCGCCTGGGCGATGACGAACATCAAAACGGCTTGATGCTCAATGAGGGCATAGACCGTCGCCTGCTGTGCTGCGAACGGCCGATCGTGATCACCGGCGGTGAACTGACGATGGAGCAACTGGATGTGCGGTATGACCCTTATGCCCGTCAGTACCAGGCACCGTTGCAACTCAAGGCCAGTAACGGCCTGCTGATCATCGACGATCTGGGCCGTCAGCGCATGACCCCGGGCGAGTTGTTGAACCGCTGGATTGTGCCTATGGAGGAGAGACGCGACTTCCTCAACCTGGGCGGCGGGCGCCATTGCGAGCTGCCGTTTGACCTGATCCTGGTGTTCTCCACCAACCTCAACCCGCTGGAGCTGGCAGACGAAGCGTTTTTGCGGCGCATTGGCTACAAGCTGCAATTTGGTTACCTCAAGCCTGGCGAATACGAACGAATCTGGATTCAAGAGACGCAGCGGTTGGGCATTGCCTATGACCCGATGTTGCTCAGTTTTGTGCTGCACGATCTCTATGGCGCCGAAAACATGCCCCTGGTGCCATGTCATCCCCGGGATCTCTTGAATATGGCGTGCGATCGCCAGCGTTATCTGGAGGGGGCGGGGCCACTGACTACTCAGGAGCTTGAGTGGGCGTGGCGCAACTATTTCGTCCAACTCGATTTTCTTGGGTAAGGAGTTACCGTCATGAACTCGCGCACGCTGACTTTGATTGTCCTGTCCGTGATCCTCGGCCTGGGCGCCACCTGGATGGCCAACAACTGGCTCACGGCACGACTTAACACCACCCCCGACGACAACCAGGAAAACGTGGTGATTGCCACGGTGGAAATCGCATTCGGGCAAATGATCGAGCCCCAGCAAGTGACGGTGGTGCGCATGCCCAGGGATGCTGCCCCCGAGGACGCCTTTGATGCCACTGAAAAAGTGGTCGGCAAGATTGCCACCTTCTCCCTGCTGCGCGGCGACATTCTGCGCGGGGCACGGTTGGCCGAGCATATGGGGGGCAGCACCCTGGCCTCGCTGATCGAGCCCAGCAAACGGGCGATCTCGGTGCGGGTGGATGATGTGGTCGGTGTCGGCGGCTTCCTGCTGCCGGGCAACCGGGTCGACGTGCTGGCAACCCGGCAAGTCGGCAGCGAGGGCAATGCCGAGTCCAAGACCATCCTCGAAGATCTGCGGGTACTGGCAGTTGACCAGACCGCCAGCACTGACAAGACCCAACCGGTGGTGGTGCGTGCGGTAACCCTGGAGATGACCCCGGCCCAGGCCGAGGTACTGGTCAAAGGCATGACCGCAGGCAAGGTGCAACTGGCCTTGCGCAACCCGCTGGATAACAACAAGACACCGCTTGCGGCTGAACCCGTTGCCATGGCGGCGCCGGTACTGCCGGCCGTGATGGCCAAGCCGGTAGCTCGCCGTCGTGCACCTGCCAATGACGGTAGCGTGATCGTGATTCGCGGTGTCGCGGCCACGGTAGAAAAGGCGATGTAGAGGGCCGGGCAGCAGCGCAACACTAATGAAGGTGACGCATCATGAACGCGCGTATCCAACAACCCCACACCGCGTTTCCCCGGCAACAGCGCGGCGCCATGCTGGTCCTGGTGGTGATTGCCATGGCCTCGCTCTTGTTGATGGGGGCCCTGGCCCTGGACGGCAGCCATATGCTGCTGAACAAGACCCGCCTGCAAAACGCAGTGGATGCGGCGGCGCTGAGCGGGGCCAAGACGCTGAGCATGGTGGTTGGCGCGACCGGCTCGGCCAGCCTGACGCAAACTGCGGCGCTCAATACCCTGAGCCTCAATGCCAATGCGACGGGCAACGAGGAACTGGGCAGGGCCATCACGGCCAACCCGTCCGGCTTTGCCACCGTTGAACTGGCGAGCAGTGTCTACGGGCCGTTTTCGTTCCCCGGGCCGACAAATGCGACCTTTGTTCGGGTGACGGTGAACAACTACCCCCTGAGCAGTTTTTTCTGGGGCGTGTTTCAGGCGCTGGACAACGGTAACGCCACAGGCAAGGCCGTCGCCGCGGTGGCTACTGCCGGGCCCAGCCCGAGCAGCGGCCCCTGTGATCTGACCCCGTTGCTGGTGTGCGGCGACCCGGCGCAGAACAACCCGGCTGCCGGGATGTTCTGGGGCTTCAAGTTCGGTGATCTGCAAGTACTGAAAACCGCCGCCAACAACAGTTCGGCCATCGGCCCGGGGAATTTCCAGCTGCTGGACTTCGGTTCGGGCGGCAAGACGGTCAGGGAAGGTCTGGCAGGCGGGATCGATCAGTGCAATATCGTCGGTGCCACCGCCCAGACCAAACCGGGCAATACCGTGGGCCCTGCTTCCCAGGGGCTTAATACGCGTTTCAACGAATACAAGGGTGGCCTCAGCGCTTCTGACTATCCGCCGGATCTGGTGATTACGGTCAATCCCAAGTCATTTACCTACGCCGGCTCGCCTGCGCCGATCCTGTATGACGGCAAGACGGTTACCTCCAGCAGCGGCAACCTGTCCACCAGCAGCGGTGCCCTGTATGACTACAACAACTGGAAGCAGGACGAGTCTGCGTGTGTGGGGGGCGGCGCCGGTTGCCAGGGTAATGGTGTATTTGAACGGCGGATTCTGAAAATCGTGATCGGCGATTGCTCGGGCAAAAACGATGGAGCCTCGGCGATTCCGGTGCTGGGCTTCGGTTGCTATTTCGTGATGCAGCCAGCCGCTCAGCAGGGTAATGAGGCGCAGATTTTCGGCCAGTTCGTCAGCGTGTGTGAAGGCGATAACGTGCCTGGCCCCAACCCTGCGGCTAACGTCGGGCCACAGATCATCCAGTTGTACAAAACCTATATCGACAACAACCAGACGCCGAGCACCGACTCCTAGGAGGTCTCATGAGACGCTGTGGATTCAGGTCGGCCCGCGCCCAGCGGGGTCTGGCGATGGTCGAGCTGGCACTGACCCTGCCGCTGCTGGTGTTGCTGATGCTGGCCTTCGCCGAGTTCGGCCGCATGCTGTTCCAGTACAACAGCCTGCAACAGGCCAGCCGTGATGCCGGCCGTTATGCGGCCAGCCAGGCGTGGAACGCCACCCTGGGCACGCTGGACCTCAACGCTGCGCTTGTATCGCAGACCAAGAACGTAGCGGTTTACGGCCTGCCGGCCAACCCCAATGGGTATCCGGCGGCGGCACCGGGCCTGACCACCGGTAATGTCACGGTCAGTGCGGTGGGCACCAACCATGTACGGGTCAGCATTGCCTACACCTTTGTCCCGGCGCTCGGCAGCGCCATCCCTGCGCTGTATGGCAGTAGCGTGCCGCTGGGCCTGCTGCTGACTTCAACGGTTGTAATGAGGGCCTTGTGATGAACCGCAAACGCATGGGCGGCGTGTATATCGTCGAGTTCGCCATCACCGCTCTGGTGCTGTTCACCCTGCTGTTTGGCGCACTGGAAATGGGCCGGCTGTACTTCACCGTCAACGTGCTGAGCGAGTCGGTGCGTCGCGGCGCGCGGCTGGCAGCAGTGTGCAATATCCAGGACCCGATCATCCTGCGTCGTGCCATGTTCAACACGGCGGGCAATGCCGGGCCAAGCAGCCTGATTGCCAGCCTCACCAGTGCCAATCTGAACCTTGTCTATCTAGACGCCAACGGTGCAGTGGTCACCAGCCCCAATGATCTGGTGGGGGCCGGCGGTTTTGCCGCCATTCGTTATGTGCAACTGCAGGTGACCAACTTCAGCTTCAATCTGTTGATCCCCGGCTTCAGAGGGGTCTTCATCCTGCCCACGTTCAGGTCGACGGTGCCGCGCGAGAGCCTTGGCCGCCAGCCTGATCCGACGGTTACACCGGGGATAACGCCATGTTAAGTGTCCGAGAAGTGACGGCGGCAACGTCATCAGACCGCCAGGGCATACGTCTGTTGATCAGCGGCCGTGATGCCACGGCCTTGAACCATCTCAAGACCTTGAGCCAGGGCATTGCCCATCTGCAGGTGAGCACGCGGCTGGTGAGCAATGGCCACACCGATCCGCTCTATGGCTTGGAGCAGATGCCTGATTTCCTGCTGTTGCGCGTCAGCCATTTATGGCGCGAAGAGCTGGCGGCACTGTTGCAGCACCCGCTCAAGGAGCGTCCGCCACTGTTGGTGTGCGGCCCGCTGGATGAGCTTGAAGGCATGCGCCTGGCGATGCAGGCCGGGGCCCGCGACTTCTTGCCGGAGCCGGTGTCGGGCGAAGACTTGCAGTCGGCACTGGAGCGCATGCAGATCGAACTGCACAGCGAGCATGGCAGCAAGGGCAAACTGGTGTCCGTAATGAATGCCAAGGGCGGTTCGGGGGCCTCGATGCTGGCCTGCAACCTGGCCCATCAGTTGAGCGTGCAGGGCGGCCGGACCCTGTTGCTGGATCTGGACCTGCAATTTGGCAGCCTGGCCCACAGCCTGGATGTGTTGCCCACCCACAGCCATACCGATGTGCTGCAACAGATCGATACCCTGGACAGCGTGGCGCTGCGTGGCTTTTGCAGCCATTTCAGCCCCAGTCTGCATGTGCTGGGCGGACGCACCGATGAACTGTGCCTGCCTCAGGAAATCCGCCTGGAGCAACTGGACAGTTTGCTCAAGCTGGCGCGCAGCACCTATGACTGGGTGGTGGTGGATTTGCCACGGCATATCGATCACCTCACCGGTATCACCCTGGAACAGTCGGACCGGGTCTATATCGTGCTGCAACAGAGCTTGAGCCATCTGCAGGACGCCAACCGCCTGGTGCGCATTCTGCGCGACGACCTGGGAGTGCAGGGCAATCGCCTGCATGTGGTGCTCAATCGCTTTGACAAGGCGTCGCCCTTCAAACCCAAGGACATCAGCGAAGCCTTGCGCTGTGCGGAGCTGCAAAAGTTGCCCAATGACTATGCGGTGGTCAGTGAAAGCCAGAACACCGGGGTGCCCCTGGAGCTGCATGCTCCGCGCGCCGGTATCACCTTGAGCCTGCGTGAATTGAGCCAGAGCCTGATCGGCATCGAGGCCACTGAAGCAGGTTTGCTCAAACGTACATTCAACCGTCTGTTCGGAGGATAAGCCATGCTTAGCGACTTTCGTAATCGCCTGCGTCAGCAAGCCAGCAAGCTGGCCTCTGCAGAGGTGGTGGCATTGCCCGTCGAGGGCGCCGATTGCACCAGTGTACTGATGGCCTGGGAAGCCAGCGTGCCGGATGTGGTGTATGAAACCCGCACCAAGCTCAGTTCGATGGAGGCCGAGTGGCGGGAGAAGATTTATCAGCAGTTGCTCAAGGTCATGGACTTGTCCTTGCTCGACACCCTGGAGCTGGCCGACGCCGGACGGCAGATTCGCGAGATCAGTTTGCGCCTGCTGGACGAATACTCGGCGCCGGTCAGTACCAGCAGCCGTCAGCTGATCATCAAGCAAATCACCGACGAGGTGCTGGGCCTCGGGCCACTGGAGCCACTGTTGGGTGACAGCAGCGTATCGGACATTCTGGTTAATGATTTTGACTCGGTGTACGTCGAGCGCTTTGGCAAATTGCAGCGTACCGATGTGCGTTTTCGCGACGATCATCACCTGCTCAATATTATCGACCGTATCGTCTCCAGCCTCGGGCGGCGCATCGACGAGTCCTCGCCGCTGGTGGATGCACGGCTCAAGGACGGCTCGCGGGTCAACGCGATCATTCCGCCGCTGGCCATCGACGGGCCGAGCATGTCGATCCGCCGTTTTGCCGTGGACCTGCTCAATACCCAGAGCCTGGTGCAGATGGGCACCCTGACCCCGGCCATTGCCCTGATGCTCAAGGCCATCGTGCGCGGGCGTCTCAATGTACTGATTTCCGGAGGCACCGGCAGCGGCAAGACCACCATGCTCAATGTGCTGTCCAGTTTTATCCCGCACAACGAGCGCATCGTCACCATCGAAGACTCCGCCGAACTGCAATTGCAGCAGCCCCATGTGGTGCGCCTGGAAACCCGGCCTTCGAATATCGAGGGGCGCGGTGAAGTGGGCCAGCGTGAGCTGGTACGCAACAGCCTGCGCATGCGCCCGGACCGGATTGTGATCGGTGAGGTGCGTGGCGCCGAGGCGCTGGACATGCTGACGGCTATGAACACCGGCCATGACGGTTCGCTGACCACCATCCACGCCAACACCGCCCGCGATGCATTGGGGCGGATCGAAAACATGGTGTCGATGAGCGGCGCCACCTTTCCGATCAAGGCCATGCGTCAACAGATCGCCTCGGCCATTGGCGTGGTGATCCAGCTGGAGCGCCAGGAGGACGGCACCCGGCGCCTGGTCAGCGTGCAGGAAATCAATGGCATGGAGGGCGACATCATCACCATGACCGAGATCTTCGCCTTTGTGCGCAGCGGCATGGGCGAGAAAGGGGAAGTGCTGGGCGAGTTTCGCTCAACCGGCATGGTGCCGGCATTTCGTGATGTGCTGGCCAAACGGGGTATTGAGCTGCCGCTCAGCCTGTTTCGGCCGGAATGGATGGAGGGGCAGTCATGAATCAGGTTCCTGGCGAATTTATCCTGGCGTTCCTAGGCATGGTGTTCACGGCCATGTTTCTGCTCAGCCAGGGTTTGACGATTCCGGTGTTCGGTGAAGCCAACCAGGTACGCAAGCGCATTCGCGGGCGCCTTAACCTGTTGGAGCGGGCGAACAATCTGCCCAATATGCAATCGATCCTGCGCCAGAAATACCTGCGCCGTCTGCCGCCGCTTGAGGCCCGCCTCGAGCAGTTGCCGATGATGGAAACCCTGGCGCAGATGATCGAGCAGGCCGGGCATGAATACAGGGCCTACCGTGTGCTATTGCTGGGGCTGGTGCTGGCTACGGCGGTGGGGCTGGTGTTGTGGTCGTTCTTGCAACTGTGGTGGGTGGCATTACCGGCGGCGTTTGTCTGCTTCTGGCTACCCATATGGAAGATTTCCCACGACCGCATCAAGCGTTTCGCCCAGTTCGAGGAGGGCCTGCCCGATGCGCTGGATGCCATGTGCCGGGCTTTACGCGCCGGGCATCCGTTTAACGAAACCCTGCAACTGGTTGCCGATGAGCATCAGGGGCCGGTTGCCTACGAGTTCGGCCTGGCGTTTGCCGATATCAACTATGGCAATGATGTGCGTCGGGCAATGCTCGGCCTGCTGGAGCGTGTGCCGAGCATGACGGTGATGATGCTGGTGACCACGGTGCTGATCCATCGTGAAACTGGCGGCAACCTGACTGAAGTTTTGACCCGTTTGAGTAGCCTGATTCGTGGTCGCTTTCGCTTCCATCGCAAGGTCAAGACCCTCTCGGCCGAGGGGCGCATGTCCGGCTGGATCCTGGTGTCGATGCCCTTTGTACTGGCGCTGGCCATCCTGATTTCCAGCCCGACTTACATGCCCCTGCTGTTCAAGGAACCCATGGGCCAGAAGCTGATCATGGGGGCTTTTGTGGCCATGATCATCGGGATTTTCTGGATCCGCAAAATCATCCGGATTCAGGTTTGAACACGGCTCGTCCTGGAGGGTATGGACATGAACTATTTACTGGGTCTGATCAATCGGCTAGTGGGTGACGAGCAACTGACCCGAATGCTGTTTGCGGCAGTTATCGGCCTGAGTGTGGTGATGGTGGCGGTAGCCCTGGCGGTGCTGGTCAAGGGCCTGCAAAGCCCGGTGCAGCGGCGTTTGATGTTGATCAAGCGCGGTCATGGCATCGACCACCGGGCGCCGCCGAGCAACCTGCAAATGATGCTGGAGCAGGTCGGGCAGCGTTTTAGTTCCGCAGAGACCAGGCAGGCCTCGGCCACCCGGACACTGCTGATCCATGCCGGCTACCGCTCCCCGTCGGCGGTGCAGGTGTATTGGGCGATTCGCTTGCTGCTGCCACTGTTACTGCTGGGCATAACACTGCTGGCATTGCCGTTTATTCCCAACATGTCGCTGCTGCTGGGGGGCGGTATCCTGGCTGTGGTCCTCGGTGTGGGCTGGCTGTTGCCGGCGATCTATGTCAGCTCGCGCAAGGAATCGCGCATGTCGCGGCTGCTGATTGCCTTCCCGGATGCCCTGGACTTGATGGTGGTGTGTGTGGAATCAGGCCTGGCCCTGCCCCAGGCCATTGAGCGGGTGGCCGAGGAAATGGCTGTCAGCCAGCCCGACCTGGCGATGGAGCTGGCGCTGGTCAACGCCGAGGTGCGTGCCGGTGTGCCCAGTACCGAAGCGCTCAAGCACCTGGCTGAGCGTACCGGGCTGGAAGATATCCGCGGCCTTGTGAGTTTGCTGGCACAAAGCATTCGCTTTGGTACCAGTGTGGGTACCACCCTGCGGATTTATGCTGAAGAGTTTCGCGATCGACGTACCCAGCTGGCTGAGGAAAAGGCCGCCAAAGTCGGTACCAAACTGGTGTTTCCGCTGATCTTCTGCCTGTGGCCGAGTTTTTTTCTGGTGGCCATCGGGCCTGCGATCATCAGTGTGTTCAAGGTGTTCGGCAAGATTTGAGTAGAAAAGCAGGCCGGTACGCGCGAGCGTGTTAAACACCTGATAAGAAAAATCGATACCCGCTTAAGGATTTCCCAGAGGCGGGACAGGCCCTGGCGGCCTTAGAGTCATGCCCAACAGTTCGACTGTTGGGCATGACTTTTTTTGGCCTGCGCTTATGCCAGTGCCAGTCGCAATTTCTACAAAAATAATAAGGTGGAAAACATGACTCACGAAACGGTCGATATCAAGGCCTGGATCGATGACAGGCCCGTCGCCAAATACCAGTGGTTGATTCTTGCACTGTGCTTTTTCGTTGTGTTGTTCGATGGTTTCGATGTGGCGGTGATGGGCTTTGTCGCGCCGTCACTGATCCAGGAATGGGGCCTGTCGCGCGCCGCTTTCGGCCCGGTGATGAGCGCCGGCATGGTCGGGTTGGCCATCGGCGCACTGACTGCCGGGCCATACGCCGACCGCCTGGGCCGCAAGAAAATCATGCTGTTTGCGGTCACCGGTTTCAGCGTACTGAGCCTGGCCTGTGCCTTTGCCCGCAACCCCTATGAACTGGCGGCCCTGCGCCTGCTGACCGGTGTGGCGCTGGGGGCTGCGTTGCCCAATACCACCACGCTGCTGGCCGAATACCTGCCAGAGCGCAACCGTTCGCTGTTTATCACCCTCATGTTCACCGGCTTCAATATGGGTTCGGGGCTGGGCGGCTTCGTCGCGGCCTGGTTGATACCGAGCCATGGCTGGCAGTCGGTGCTGCTGTTTGGCGGGATCATGCCGTTGCTGTTACTGCCGTTCCTGTGGCTGCTGTTGCCCGAGTCCGCACGCTTTCTTGCCGCACACAATGCTTCGGCCAGCCAGATTGCCAAGGTGTTGAACAAGCTGGGCGGTACCTTCACCGCCGCCACCCGGTTTGTCATGTCCGAACCCCAGGTGCAGCACAAGGCGCCAGTGCGCATGCTGTTCACCGAGCAGTACCGCTTCGGCACGCTGGCCCTGTGGCTCACCTATTTCATGGGCCTGTTGGTGATCTACCTGACCATGGGCTGGATGCCGACCCTGTTGCGTGACGGCGGACTGTCCATCGAGCGTGCCGCAACCATTACCGGGCTGTTCCAGATCGGCGGCACGGTGGGCGCCATTGTGGTGGGCTGGGCAATGGACCGGCGCAATCCCAATGCGGTGATCGCGACCTCCTATGCCCTGGGCGGTGCCTTTATCCTGCTGCTGGGCGCCTTCAGCCTGGAGTCGAGCCTGCTGGCGGTTGGCGTGATTGCCGCAGGCTTTTGCATGAGCGGAGCGCAAACTGGCCTCAATGCCTTCGCGCCGGGTTATTACCCGACTGATTGCCGGGCGACCGGGGTGAGCTGGATGCTGGGCATCGGCCGTTTTGGCGCAATTTTCGGCTCGCTGGTCGGCGGCGCGGTACTCAGCCTGGGGTTGGACTTGCCGCTACTGTTCGCGATGCTGGCGGTACCAGCCTTTATCGCCGCGCTGGCGATCCTGGGCAATGGCCGAGCACGGCGCCGGGCTGTCAGCCGCGTAGTACTGGCGCAATAAACTCTTTTTATTCAAGGAATTTGTCATGGCTCGCATCATCGGTGGCCTCGCTGTATCTCACACCCCGACCATCGGCTTCGCAGTCGATCACGACAAACAGAACGAGGCTGCCTGGGCACCGATCTTTGAAGGTTTCGAGCCGATCAAGATGTGGTTGAAAGAGCAGCAGCCGGACGTGCTGTTCTACATCTTCAACGATCATGTGACGTCGTTTTTCTTCGATCACTACGGCGCGTTTTCCCTGGGCGTGGATGAGCGTTACGAAGTGGCCGACGAAGGCGGCAATCCCCGCGCGTTGCCGGGTATCGGCGGGCATGCGGCGCTGTCGAGGCATATCGGTGAAAGCCTGATGGCTGATGAGTTCGACATGAGTTTCTTCCGCGACAAACCGCTGGATCACGGGTTTTTCTCGCCCATGTCGGCGCTGCTGCCGTGCGAGCCGGACTGGCCGGTGCAGATCGTGCCGTTGCAGGTCGGGGTGTTGCAGTTCCCGATTCCCAGTGCGCTGCGTTGCTACAAGCTGGGGCTGGCGCTGCGCCGCGCCATCGAAAGCTACCCCGAAGACTTGAAGGTCGCCATCGTCGCCACCGGCGGGGTCTCCCATCAGGTGCATGGCGAGCGCTGTGGCTTCAACAACCCGGAGTGGGACGCGCAGTTTGTCGACTTGCTGGTCAACGACCCGGTACGGCTGACCGAAATGACCCTGGCCGAATTCGCCACCCTCGGCGGGCTCGAGGGGGCGGAGGTGATCACCTGGCTGATCATGCGCGGCGCGTTGTCGGCTGTGGTGAAAAACCTGCATCAGGACTACTACCTGCCGTCCATGACCGGGATTGCCACCCTGTTGCTGGAGAACCAGGACCGCGCGGTGCCGGCCGAGGTCAATGCCCGTCATCGGGCCCATATGCAGCACCAGCTGG
This sequence comes from Pseudomonas fragi, assembly GCF_900105835.1. Lineage (NCBI taxonomy): Bacteria > Pseudomonadati > Pseudomonadota > Gammaproteobacteria > Pseudomonadales > Pseudomonadaceae > Pseudomonas > Pseudomonas fragi. The sequence continues at coordinate 1,682,661 of NZ_LT629783.1, read as the reverse complement.
CTGGGATCGACAAGCTGCCAGGCACTTACCCCTTCACCCTGGCCCGCAGTGCCAAGGGCTATCGCCTGAACAAGTTTTTGCACCGCATGATCGAGCCCCAATGGCGCCAGCGCTTTCTGGCCGAGCCTGAGGCATTGTTTGCCGAATCCGGGCTCAGTGAAGAAGAACGCGACCTGTTGCGCCGCCGGGACTGGCGAGGGTTGATCCACTACGGGGTGATTTTCTTTGTACTGGAAAAACTCGCGGCGGTATTGGGCATCCCCAACCTGCAGGTCTATGCCGCCATGCGCGGCGAAAGCCTGGAAGATTTTATCCAGACCCGCAATCAGCAAGTGCTCTATTCAGTGGCGGGCAAAGCTTCGCGCTGATCGTGTTGCCCCCTGCAAAGGGGGCGTTTAACCAAAACAAACGGAAAACAATAACAATGACTGTCACCCTCAACTCACGCAATTTCTGCGCGTTGGCGCTTGCCTGTGCGTTGCCTTTACCAGGCCAGGCGGCCGGCTTTGTCGACGATGCCAGCGTCAACCTGAACCTGCGCAATTTCTCTATCAACCGCAATTTCACCAACCCGGGCAATGCCCAGGGGTTGGCTCAGGAATGGACCCAGAACTTTATTCTGGACGCCAGGTCGGGTTTCACTCAGGGCACTGTCGGCTTCGGGGTGGATGCGCTGGGCCTGTATTCGATCAAGCTCGATGGCGGCAAGGGCAGTGGTGGCACCCAATTATTGCCGGTGGGCAGTGACGGGCGCCCGGCTGACGATTTCGGGCGTCTGGCAGTGGCCGGGAAAATGAAGATCGGCAAGACCGTGCTCAAAGTGGGGGAGTGGATGCCGGTGCTGCCGATCCTGCGCTCCGACGATGGCCGTTCGCTGCCGCAAACCTTTGAAGGGGCTCAGCTCACCTCGCAGGACATCGACGGCCTGACGCTGTATGGCGGGCAGTTCCGCAAAAACAGCCCGCGCAACGATTCGAGCATGGACGACATGTTTATGCAGGGCAAAGCGACGGTCACCTCCGATCGCTTCAACTTTGTCGGCGGTGAATACACCTTCAACGAAAAACGCACGATGGTCGGCTTGTGGAATGCCGAGCTCAAGGACATCTACCAGCAGCAATACCTGCAAGTGACCCACAGCCAGCCGCTGGGCGACTGGACCCTGGGGGCCAATCTGGGTTACTTCCGCGGCACTGAAGACGGCAGTGCCAAAGCTGGCGATCTGGATAACCGCACGGTCTCGGCGCTGCTTTCGGCCCGTTACGGCGCCAGCACCTTCTATGTGGGCCTGCAAAAGGTCACCGGCGATGATGGCTGGATGCGGGTCAATGGCACCAGTGGTGGCACCCTGGCCAATGACACGTACAACTCCAGCTACGACAGCGCCCGGGAGAAGTCCTGGCAGTTGCGCCACGACTACAACTTTGCGGCGCTTGGGGTGCCGGGCCTGACGTTGATGAACCGCTACCTCAGTGGCAGCAACGTGCACACCGGCACTGTCACCGACGGCAAGGAATGGGGCCGGGAAACCGAGCTGGCTTACACCCTGCAGAGCGGCACGTTCAAGGACCTCAACCTGCGGCTTCGCAACTCCACGATGCGCCGCGACTACAGCACCAACGAGTTCGATGAAAACCGCCTGATTGTCAGCTATCCGCTGAATATTCTCTGAGGGCTTGATCCCGTAGCAGCTGCCGAAGGAACGAGGCTGCGTTCGATTGCGAAGCAATCGCAAAATATGAACCCGCGATTTAATTGAAAGACCGCGATTTCAGGTTTTACGACGGCTGCGCCGCCGGACGCAGCCTGCGGCAGCTGCTACGGGTTCAAGGTTCAGGGGGCTGCTCCTGGATCACCTGACGGATCACGTCCATCAACGCCTTTGCCACCGGCGAGTGCAGGCTGGCGGTGCGTGAGGTGAGGCCGATGGCGCGAGAGGTATGGCGCAACTCCAGCGGCAGGATGCACAGCTCGCCACTGGCAATTTCTGCCTCCAGCTGGTGTGCGGACACCGCCGCAAGCATGTCCGAGCGCAGCAGCAAACCACGGATGATCGCCATGTCGCCGCTCTCGACCATCGGGCGCGGCGGCGCAATGCCAAATGCCGCAAAACAGTCGTCGAGCATATACCGCGCTGGCGAACCGGCTCGTGGCAGCACCCATTGCGCATCAGCCAGTTCGGCCTGCACGGTGCTTTTCGAATACAGCGGATGACCGCGCCGCGCCAGTACGACCATCTCCTCCGTCAGCAAGGCTTCGCCCGACAGGTCGCTGGCGTATGCCGTCGAGCGCAAGGCGCCGAAAATAAAATCTACATCGCCCGCGCGCAACTCGGTGGCCAGCAGGTCGAACGGGCTTTCGTTGGTGATCACCTGGATTGCGGGGTGTTCGCGCATCAGGCGCACGATGGCCTCGGGCAGGATGCGGGTGCGGCCCAGGGGCAGGGCGCCGACCTGGACCACGCCCTGCAGCGTTCCCTGCAGGGCGCTGATATCGGTGTCGATATGGCGCAGTTCATTGAGGGCGCGGCGCACCGGGAACAGGATGTCGAGGCTGGCGCGGGTGGGTAGCAGGCCTCGTGGCGTACGCTCGAACAGGGTTTGGCCGCAACCGCTTTCGAGCACCTTGAGGGTCGAACTGATGGCGGGCTGGCTCAGCCCGAGCAGGCTGGCCACGGTCTGCATATGGTGGGTTTCGCACAATTTGACGAAAACTTGCAGGCGCCGGGCCTGGAACAGATACAGCGGCTCGGTCCGGGCTTTGTCAGCACCGTCGAGCAACTGCGGGACGCTGTCCAGTTCGGCCAGCACGCGGCGGGCGCGGGGCAGCAGGCGGGTGCCGTAATCGGTCAGGCGCATGCCGTTGGCGTGGCGCTCAAACAACAGCACACCGAGGCGAGTCTCCAGTTCGGAAATCGAACGGGTCACTACCGACTGTGCCCGGAACAGGGCTTCAGAGGCTTTGGACACACTGCCGTAGTCGGCCACCCGGACAAAGGCGCGCACGTGCATCAGGCTGGGTAGCTCACTCGATTGCATGGGGGCAGGCTCTTTGATTGGGCAATACAGTGGGACTATGCCTGCCTGGCAGATGAGCTGGCAATAAATAAAACGCATACCTGTAACAAGCTTATGCATTACTCCGGGGCGGCAGCTGGGTGCGATCCTTTGGCCAACTGTTGAAGGAGCCCGCACATGAATGCATCACCCAAAACCGCACTGGTTGTCAGTGCCCACTCGGCCGATTTTGTCTGGCGCGCCGGCGGTTCCATCGCCCTGCATGCGCAACAGGGTTATGCGGTGCACATTGTTTGCCTATCGTTTGGCGAGCGCGGTGAATCCGCCAAGTTGTGGCGCAAGGGCGAGATGAGCGAAGAGCGGGTCAAGCAGGCGCGCCGCGAGGAAGCGCAGCAGGCCGCAGATATTTTGGGCGCCAGTGTCGAATTCTTCGATATCGGCGACTACCCGATGCGTGCCGACAAGGACACGCTGTTTCGCCTGGCGGATGTGTTTCGCCGCGTGCAGCCGGAATTTGTGCTCAGCCATTCGATCAAGGACCCGTACAACTACGATCACCCGCTGGCCATGAACCTGACCCAGGAGGCGCGCATCATTGCCCAGGCCGAAGGCTACCGGCCGGGCGAGAAAATCGTCGGCGCACCACCGGTGTACAGCTTTGAACCGCATCAGCCGGAGCAGTGCGAGTGGCGCCCGGATGTGCTGCTGGACATCACCGATGTGTGGCACAAAAAGTACGCGGCCATTCAGTGCATGGCCGGCCAGGAACATCTGTGGGAGTACTACACCCGCGTCGCTTTACAGCGCGGCGTACAGGCCAAGCGCAACGTGGGCATCGCCTCGGGTCGCAATATCGAGTATGCCGAGGGTTACCAGAGCATTTTTCCGCGTGTGACGGAGAACCTGGCATGAGCGAACTGATCGGTAAAACCGGCCTGGTGGTGCGCAATATCCCCCGTGCCGACGCGGCGCAGGTCAACGAACTGGGGCGTTACGGGGTGGCCACGATCCATGAGGCCCAGGGCCGCAAAGGCCTGCTCGCCCCTCGCATCACACCGATCCAGCGCGGTACGGTGATCAGCGGCACGGCAGTGACAGTGCTGATAGCGCCGGGAGATAACTGGATGTTCCATGTTGCCGTGGAGCAGTGCCAACCCGGGGACATTTTGGTGGTGGCGCCGACTTCACCTTGCACTGACGGTTATTTTGGCGACCTGCTGGCCACCTCGCTCAAGGCCCGCGGTGTGCGTGCACTGGTGATCGATGCGGGGGTGCGAGATACCCACACCCTGCGCGGCATGGGTTTCCCGGTGTGGTCGCGGGCCATCAGCGCCCAGGGCACGATCAAGGAAACGTTGGGCTCGGTTAACCTGCCGATCATCTGCGCCGGGCAACTGGTCAACCCCGGGGATGTGGTGGTGGCGGATGACGACGGGGTGGTGATTGTGCGTCGCGTCGAGGTGGCGAAGGTGGTCGAGGCCAGCCGTGAACGGGCTGATCTGGAGGACCACAAGGCGTTGCGCCTGGCCAAGGGCGAGCTGGGGCTGGATATCTACAACATGCGCGGGCGACTGGCCGAGAAAGGTTTGCGTTATGTCGACAGCATCGAAGAGCTTGAGGGCTGAGCATGACCCAGACCCGCATTCCTTGCCTGTTGATGCGCGGCGGCACTTCCAGGGGCGCGTACTTTCTGGCCCGCGACTTGCCCGCAGAGCCGCTGTTGCGCGATCGCGTGCTGCTGGCGGTAATGGGTTCGCCGGACAGCCGGCAAATCGACGGCATCGGTGGTGCCGACTCGCTGACCAGCAAGGTAGCGATCATCCAGCCGTCGGCGCGGCCGGACGCCGATGTCGACTATCTGTTTGCCCAAGTGCTGGTGGATGAGCCGCGGGTCGATTACGGGCAGAACTGCGGCAATATCCTTGCCGGGGTCGGGCCGTTCGCCATTGAGCGGGGGCTGGTGCCGGTGGCGGGGGACGTGACATCGGTGCGGATTTTTATGCAAAACAGCGGGCAGGTCGCGATCGCTCATGTGCCGACACCTGCCGGCCATGTGCGCTACAGCGGTGAAGCGCGAATTGATGGCGTGCCGGGCTTGGCTGCGCCCCTGATCGTCGAGTTCGAGGACATTGCCGGGGCCAGTTGCGGCGCACTGTTGCCGACCGGTAACGCTGTGGATGTGCTGGACGCAATTGAAGTGACCTGTATCGACAATGGCATGCCGGTCGTGCTGTTGCGGGCACAGGACTTGGGTTGCAGTGGCTATGAAAGCCCGGCGCAGCTTGACGCGGACGTTGCGCTGAGGGCGCGGCTTGAGTCAATCCGCTTGCAGGCCGGTCTGTTCATGAACCTGGGCGATGTGCGCCAGCGCAATGTGCCGAAAATGTGCCTGGTGGCACCTGCGCAGGCAGGCGGGGCGTTGTGTACGCGAACATTTATTCCGCATCGCTGCCATACCAGTATCGGTGTATTCGGGGCGGTCAGCGTGGCCACGGCGTGCTTGATTGAGGGCAGTGTGGCTGCTGCTCTGGCCCGGGCCGGGGCGGGAGATATGCGGCAATTGCAGGTTGAACATCCAACGGGGGAGTTTACGGTGGAGCTGTGTTTGCAAGCCGGGCAAGTAGTGGGGTGCGGGCTGATGCGCACGGCGCGGTTGCTGTTTGACGGGGTGGTGTGTGTGCCGGCGGCGGTCTGGGCAGGCTAAGATATCTGCTCATTTGGGAGCTGGCTTGCCTGCGATGCAGGCGCCGCGGTCAATCAGGCAAAGCGCATTGATTGATAGCCTCGCGAGCAAGCCCGCGCTCACAGGACAAATGCGCGCTGGCGTGGTCTATGCTCTTGTTCCCACCGGTTTGCCGGTGTTCGCACAAACAGGAGGTTGACCATGAGCAAGAAGATTTTGGTGGTACTGACCAGCGTCGAGAAATACCCGAACCTTGATCGCGCCACGGGCTTATGGCTGGGCGAGGCGGTGCATTTTGTGCACAAGGTTGAGGCCGCAGGCTATGCCGTCGACTATGTCAGCCCGCAAGGTGGGTATACGCCGATCGACCCCCACAGCCTGGCAGCCGAGATGGCCTCGCCGATCGACTGGCAGTGGTACCACAACAAGGCGTTCATGAACCGGCTCGGGGCGACGCTGACGCCGGATCAGGTCAACCCGGATGACTATATCGCCATTTATTACGCGGGCGGCCATGGCGTGATCTGGGATTTCCCTGACAACGAGAAACTGCAAGCGCTCAGTCGCCATATCTATGAGCGCGGCGGGGTGGTTTCGTCGGTGTGTCATGGCGCTGTGGGTTTACTGAACATCAAGCTGAGCAATGGTGAACTGCTGGTCAAGGGCAAGAAAGTCACTGGTTTTTCCAATGAAGAGGAAGACCTGGCCGGGCTAAGCCAGCATGTGCCGTACCTGACCGAAACCGAGCTGGTGAAGCGTGGTGCCTTGTATCAAAAAGCCGGTACCCCGTGGGCACCGTTCGCCATCGCTGATGGGCGACTGATTACCGGGCAAAACCCGGCATCGGGCGGGCCGATAGCGGAGCTGGTGCTGGCGGCCATTGAGTAAAACACCCTTTCTAAAGCCGATGCAGGCCTGTCAGCCTGCATCGGCCCGCGTAATACCCACATTAAACTTTTGAATCCCAAGGATATTCTGTAGCCTTGTCGCGCTTCAGTGCTTGTCCGTGCCTGATACATACATTCTCCCAGCGGGGCTTGACGGCCCGGAGCTGGTGGTACACTCGACTTTCGCGCAACAGCGCTTGCAGGTCTTGCGAACATGACGCAAATTTCTGAACGACTTCTGGTTCAAGCTCACCTTGATGCCAAGCAGCCCAAGCCGTTGACTGAGGCTCAAGCCCTCAGCCTGCGGGCGCAGATCGCCGCCGAGCTCAAAGCCCGCGACGCAGTGCTGGTGGCGCACTTTTATTGTGATCCGGTGATTCAGGCCCTGGCCGAAGAAACCGGCGGCTGTGTGTCCGATTCCCTGGAGATGGCCCGCTTTGGCGCGGCTCACCCGGCCAAGACCATCCTGGTGGCCGGTGTGCGCTTTATGGGTGAAACGGCAAAAATCCTCACCCCGGAAAAACGCGTGCTGATGCCGACGCTGGAGGCCACCTGCTCGCTGGATCTGGGCTGCCCGGTGGAGGAGTTCTCGGCGTTTTGCGACAAGCATCCCGAGCGCACGGTGGTGGTGTATGCCAACACGTCGGCGGCAGTCAAGGCCCGGGCTGACTGGGTCGTAACGTCAAGCTGCGCGCTGGAGATCGTCGAAAGCCTGATGGATAACGGTGAAACCATTATCTGGGGGCCTGACAAGCATCTGGGTCGTTATATTCAGCGCCAGACCGGTGCCGACATGCTGCTGTGGGACGGTGCCTGCATCGTTCACGAAGAGTTCAAGTCCAAGCAGTTGGAAGACATGAAGGCGCTGTATCCGGATGCTGCGATCCTCGTGCACCCGGAGTCACCGGAGTCGGTGATTGATCTGGCGGATGCCGTGGGCTCTACCAGCCAGTTGATTGCTGCGGCGCAGAACCTGCCCAACAAGACCTTTATTGTGGCGACCGATCGCGGCATTTTCTACAAGATGCAGCAGTTGTGCCCGGACAAGGTGTTTATCGAGGCCCCGACCGCAGGTAACGGTGCGGCGTGCCGCAGTTGCGCGCACTGCCCGTGGATGGCGATGAATACCCTGGAGCGCACGCTGGAATGCTTGCAGCAGGGTACGAACGAGATTTTCGTTGACCCGGCGCTGGTGCCCCATGCCATTCGCCCGCTCAAGCGCATGCTCGATTTCACCCAGGCGGCGCGGTTGAAACTGGCGGGCAATGCCTGATTAGCCAGCACTGTTCTCTGTGGGAGCGGGCTTGCTCGCGATGGGGTCAACAAGGTCAAACTGACATACCGAGTTGCCTGAATCGCGAGCAAGCCCGCTCCCACAGGAACTGAGCCAGTCAGGCTCAGTTCATCATTTCCTTGAGCGCCCGTTCCTGATCCATCAGTTCCCGCTTGCGCGCATCCAGGCGTGCCGACAGCTGGAAGTTGTTGGTCAGCTTCTGGGCGAAGTCCAGTTGCTGGATGGCCTGGCGATAATCCCCTACCAGCGCGAAGTATTCGGCACGGGCCTGGTGCAGGCCGATGATATTGCCTGACAAACCGCGGGTTTCGGCCACCGAGTACCAGACATCCGGGTCATCCGGGCGGCTCTTGAGCAGCGCTTCAAGGGCCTTGTCGGCTTCCTTGGGATTGTTTTGCTTGAGCAGCAAATCCACCCGGGCCTGGTTGAGCGGGTAATTGCCGGGGTACAAGGTGCGCATCCGGTCGATGCGCTGCTGGGCTTCGCTCAGGCGGTTGCTGTCCATGTCCAGCTCGATCTGCGCCAGGTTGTAGGTGATGTCGTTGGGCGACTTTTCCAGCAGCGGCTTGAGGGTCTCGCGGGCTTCGTTGAACTGGCTGCCTTTGATGTAGGCAATCGCCAGGCCATAACGGGCTACGTCGTTCTTCGGGTTCTCATCCAGTTGCTGGCGAAAACGCTTGGCGGCCAGCCCGGGGGTTTCTTCGTAGTTGAGCTGCACCCGGGCGCGGATCAACTGATAGCGCAGGCTGTCTTCGGTGCCGCCCGGCCGGGCCTGTTCGGCGCGGTTGCGGGTGTCGGCGATACGGGATTCGGTGACCGGGTGAGTCAGCAGGAATTCCGGTGGCCGGCCATCAAAACGGTACTGGCGCATCAGACGCTCAAACATGGTGGGCATGGAGCGCGGGTCGTAACCGGCCTTTTCCAGGTTGAGAATGCCGATTCGGTCAGCTTCCTGCTCGTTCTGGCGCGAAAAGCGCCGTTGTTCCTGCAGGGCCGCAGCCTGGGTGCCGGCAATCGCAGCAATGCCGGCGTCGCCTGCGCCAGAGGCCGCCACGATAATCCCGGCGAGCAGCGCAGCCATCATTGGCAACTGCATGCGTTGCTGGGCTTCCACGCCACGGGCAAAGTGGCGCTGGGACAAGTGGGCCAGTTCGTGGGCCATGACCGAGGCGTATTCACCTTCGGTCTGGGCGTTGAGGAACAGCCCACCGTTAACCCCGATGATCCCGCCAGGTGCGGCGAAGGCGTTGAGCTGCGGGCTGTTGATCAGGATGAATTCGAGGCGGCGATCCTGCACCTGGCTGGTTTCGACCAGTTTGTAGACGCTGGTCTCGACATAGTCCTTGAGCTGCGGGTCGTTGAGCTGTGACACCTGGCTACGCAACATGGCCAGCCAGGCGCGGCCCAGTTGGTATTCTTGCTGTGGCGAGACAATGGACGAACTGGCGTCACCCAGAGACGGTAAATCGTCGGCGAAACTCGGTGATGCGAGCAGGCAAGCGAGCGTCAACAGGGTAGGGCGCAGAAAAGTCATGCACAAAGCTCTGGTTGGTAAAGCGCTTACTGTAGCTGGACACTCGGCTGGCGACCAGTGGCGGGGTTGCTTGGGGTATTCTAGCTGGCATAAAAAATGCCCTCTGTGGAGATGTACGCAATGACTGATGTGTTGGCCCATGATGCCGAACTGGATGCTGCGGGTCTGAATTGCCCGTTGCCGCTGCTCAAGGCCAAGATGGCGCTGAACAAGATGGGCAGTGGCCAGACCCTCAAGGTGATCGCCACGGACGCGGGCTCACAACGTGATTTTCGTACCTTTGCCCGTCTGGCAGGCCATGAGCTGCTGCGTGAAGAAGAGGACGCCGGCACCTATCGCTACTGGTTACGCAAGGCCTGAGCCCAGGCCTTTCTTCTAAGGAATATCGATGTTCAAGGTTTTACGTGGTTGGGTGCAGCGCTATTTCTCTGATGAAGAAGCGGTAGTGCTCGCGGTGTTGCTGGTGCTGGCGTTTACCGCCGTTCTGACATTGGGCGGTATGCTCGCACCCGTGCTGGCGGGCATGGTGCTGGCGTATCTGATGCAGGGCCTGGTGGTGGCACTGGAGCGCATGCGGGTGCCGGCCGCAGCGGCGGTCGGGCTGGTGTTTGCGCTGTTTATGGGCTTGTTGCTGGTGTTTCTGGTGGTAGTGGTGCCCTTGCTCTGGCATCAGCTGATTACGCTGTTCAACGAGCTGCCGGGCATGCTCGCCAAGTGGCAATCGTTGTTGCTGTTATTACCTGAGCGCTACCCGCATCTGGTGTCGGATGAGCAGGTGCTGCAGGCCATTGAAGTTGCACGGGGTGAAATCGGCAAGTTCGGGCAACTGGCACTGACCTTTTCGCTGTCCAGCTTGCCGCTGCTGGTCAACATCATGATTTATCTGGTGCTGGTACCGATCCTGGTGTTTTTCTTTCTCAAGGACCGCGCGGTCATTGGCCGCTGGGTGCGCGGCTATCTGCCTCGCGAACGGGCATTGATTACCCGCGTGGCCGAAGAAATGAACCGTCAGATTGCCAATTACATTCGCGGCAAGGTCATCGAGATCATTATTTGCGGCGGCGTGACCTATATCGCCTTTGTCACCATGGGCCTCAACTATGCGGCCTTGCTGGCGCTGCTGGTGGGGGTTTCGGTGGTGGTGCCCTATGTCGGGGCGGTGGTAGTGACGGTGCCAGTGCTGCTGATTGCACTGTTCCAGTGGGGCTGGAGCGATCAGTTTATCTACCTGATGGCGGTCTACGGGATCATCCAGACCCTGGACGGCAATGTGCTGGTACCGCTGCTGTTCTCCGAGGCGGTGAGCCTGCACCCGGTGGCGATCATTTGCGCGGTGCTGTTGTTTGGCGGGTTGTGGGGTTTCTGGGGGATATTCTTTGCCATCCCGCTGGCGACCTTGTTCAAGGCTGTGCTCGATGCCTGGCCGCGAGAGCAGCAAGTCGTGTCACCGCTGCTGTAGATCACTAAACGCCAGACATGAAAAAGCCCCGGCTCTTGCGAGCCGGGGCTTTTTCGTTACTGCATCAGCTTACGCTTGAATAACCGGAATATTGGCGTTTGCAGCCGCTTCACGGAATTCGGCGATCTGATCAAAGCTCAGGTAGCGGTACACGTCCGCGGCCATGGTGTTGATCTCTGCCGCGTAGGCCATGTATTCCTCAACGGAAGGCAGACGACCCAGGATCGAGGCCACCGACGCCAACTCGGCCGAAGCCAGGTAAACGTTCGCGCCGTCACCCAGACGGTTCGGGAAGTTACGGGTCGAAGTCGACACAACAGTCGAGTTCGGCTCTACCCGTGCCTGGTTACCCATGCACAGCGAGCAGCCCGGCATTTCCATGCGCGCGCCAGCTTTACCGTAGATGCCGTAGTAGCCTTCTTCGGTCAGTTGGTGAGCGTCCATCTTGGTCGGCGGCGACAGCCACAGACGGGTTGGCAGCTGGCCTTTGACCTTGTCCAGCAACTTGCCCGCAGCGCGGAAGTGGCCGATGTTGGTCATGCACGAACCGATAAACACTTCGTCGATTTTTTCGCCAGCAACGCTGGACAGCAGACGGGCGTCATCCGGGTCGTTTGGCGCGCAGAGCACAGGCTCTTTGATGTCAGCCAGATCGATTTCGATGATGTGCGCGTATTCGGCGTCAGCATCGGCTTCCATCAGCTCAGGGTTGGCTACCCAGGCTTCCATCGCTTGAGCGCGACGCTCAAGGGTACGAGCGTCGCCGTAACCTTCACCGATCATCCAGCGCAGCAGGGTGATGTTGGAGTTCAGGTATTCGGTGATCGACTCTTTGGACAGCTTGATGGTGCAACCGGCTGCCGAACGTTCTGCCGAAGCGTCGGACAGTTCGAAGGCTTGCTCGATGCTCAGGTTGTCCAGACCTTCGATTTCCAGGATGCGACCCGAGAATTCGTTGATCTTGCCTTTCTTCTCTACCGTCAACAGACCCTGCTGGATCGCGACGTAAGGAATGGCGTGAACCAGGTCACGCAGGGTGATGCCCGGTTGCATTTCGCCTTTGAAGCGAACCAGAACCGATTCCGGCATATCCAGTGGCATTACGCCAGTGGCTGCGGCGAACGCTACCAGGCCCGAACCGGCCGGGAACGAAATGCCCATCGGGAAACGGGTGTGCGAGTCACCGCCAGTACCAACGGTGTCCGGCAGCAGCATACGGTTCAGCCAGCTGTGGATGATGCCGTCGCCCGGACGCAGGGACACGCCGCCACGGGTCATGATGAAGTCAGGCAGGGTGTGGTGGGTGGTCACGTCGATCGGCTTTGGATAGGCCGCGGTGTGGCAGAACGACTGCATCACCAGATCAGCGGAGAAGCCCAGGCACGCCAGGTCTTTCAGTTCGTCACGGGTCATGGGACCTGTGGTGTCCTGAGAACCTACGGTGGTCATCTTCGGTTCGCAGTAAGTGCCCGGGCGAACGCCGGTCACGCCGCACGCCTTGCCGACCATTTTTTGCGCCAGGGTGAAACCCTTGGTGCTTTCAACCGGTGCTTCAGGCTTCTTGAACAGATCGGTAGGGCCCAGGCCCAGCTCAGCGCGAGCCTTCTCGGTCAGGCCACGGCCGATGATCAGCGGGATACGGCCGCCAGCGCGAACTTCGTCCAACAGAACTGGAGTTTTCAGTTCGAAGGTGGTGATGACTTCGTCGGTACCGTGCTTGCAGACTTTGCCGGCGTGCGGGTACAGGTCGATCACGTCGCCCATGTTGATGTTGGAAACATCGAACTCGATTGGCAGTGCGCCAGCATCTTCCATGGTGTTGTAGAAGATCGGAGCGATCTTGCTGCCGAAGCAGAAGCCGCCAGCACGCTTGTTCGGTACATAAGGCACGTCGTCGCCGAAGAACCACAGTACGGAGTTGGTAGCCGATTTACGCGACGAACCGGTACCGACTACGTCACCGACGTAGGCGATAGGGAAGCCCTGGCCGCGCATTTCTTCGATTTGCTTCATCGGACCGATGGAGCCTTGAACGTCCGGCACGATACCGTCACGGGCCATTTTCAGCATGGCCAGGGCGTGCAGCGGGATGTCAGGGCGCGACCAGGCGTCCGGTGCCGGCGACAGGTCGTCGGTGTTGGTTTCGCCGGTTACCTTGAACACGCGCAGGCTGATTTTGTCAGCCAGGGTAGGGCGGTTCTTGAACCACTCGCCGTCAGCCCAGGACTGCACCACGGCTTTGGCGTGGGCATTGCCGTTTTTGGCTTTTTCAGCGACGTCGTGGAAGGCGTCAAACATCAGCAGGGTGTGCTTGAGTTGCTCGGCGGCAACCGGTGCCAGCTCTGCGTCGTCCAGCAGGTCAACCAGAGTCACGATGTTGTAGCCGCCTTGCATGGTGCCAAGCAGTTCAACAGCGCGTTTTTTGCTGATCAGCGGGGAGGAGGCTTCGCCTTTGGCGATCGCGGCCAGGAAGCCGGCTTTCACGTAGGCAGCTTCGTCAACACCCGGCGGAATGCGGTTGGTGATCAGGTCAACGAGGAATTCTTCTTCGCCGGCAGGCGGGTTTTTCAGCAGCTCAACCAGGCCTGCAGTTTGTTCGGCGTTAAGCGGCTGGGGAACGATACCCAGTGCTGCGCGCTCTTCGATATGTTTGCGGTAGGCTTCAAGCACAGTTATTACCCTCATCATTGGTCCCAAATGGGTGTCCGGGACGCTCATCCAGGAATGCCGAGCACTCATGCGCTGCGGGGCTTTTTGAGCCGCTTAGCCAGAATTGCAAGGATTCCCAACAGAAGCTGTTTTCAAAGTTTTACGCCTTCCGAACGGGGGAGATGATGAATGCTGGTGCGGGTATCTGCAGTGCAAACACCCCTCACCAACACCGTTCTTCGGGATCAACTGTGCTCGTGACGCTTTGAAAACAGCTTCTAACGGACATTGGCGCCTTAAAAGGCAGGCCGATTCTACGGTAAAAACTTGTTAAAGGTAAGTTAGGCCCTGAAGGTTGAGGGGTGATCTGCGTTAGACAAAGGGCTAACATGGCCACCTGTTTCGTTCTGCAGTGCTCTATTTCGCCATGTCCAATCAAACCATCAAGACCCCCTGCATAGGCCTTTGTTCAACGGTGTACGGTGACCTTGTGTGCCGTGGTTGCAAGCGTTTCCATCATGAAGTGATCAACTGGAACGGTTACAACGAGGAAGAAAAGCGAGCCGTGTGGCGCAGGCTTGAGCAGCTGTTGGTGCAGGTGATGGCCGGCAAGGTCGAAGTGTTCGACCGTGCCACGCTGCGTGACCAGCTGGTGGCGCGCAAGATCCGCTTTGTGCCTGCCCAGTCCGAGTATTGCTGGGCCTACCAGCTGATTGCCCGCGGGGCGCGGGTGATCAATCAGCTGGAGCTGTATGGCATGGTGCTGTTGCCGGAGTTTCGCGGCTGGCCGCTGACCGACCTGCGTGATGCCATTGATCGGGAATTTTTCCTCCTGTCCGAGGCGCACTACGAGCGTTACATCGCCCCGGGTTTTCTCAAGGACGCCTTTGGCGAATAAGCCGTTCAGCCTTTGCTTGCCAATTCTTCCAGATGCTCGGCCATGTCATCGGGCTTGAGCACCAGGATGTCGCTTTCCAGCTTGTCGATCACCACTTCCGCGGTATTGCCGATCAGCGCTCCTGAAAGCCCGGTGCGCGCCACTGTGCCCATCACGGTCACGACAGCACCGAGGGTTTTGGCGACCCGCGGGATGATTACGTCAGCCGGACCTTCCTCAATGTGCAGGCGGCTGTCATCAATTTCGCACTGTTGCTGGAACACCTTGCACTCGGCCCTGTAGGTTTGTTCCAGTTCGGTGTCCAGCGGGTAGACGGCGTCTACCGTTGCCAGCATCGGAGCCGGGTGGGCGCTGACAACATGAAATTCCCCGCGTGCCATGCTGGCAATGCGAAAGCCGTGGTCGACGATGCTCGTGTGCAGGGCCATATGCTCGGGGTCGTTGTTGCCTACATCCACGGCCGCCAAAACAACGGCGTTCTCCCAGGTTTCAGCGGTTTTGACCAGTAATACCGGGCTGGGGCAGTAGCGCAGCAGTTTCCAGTCTTCCGGGGTCAGCAACACTTTTTTCAGCGGGTTGTCGGGCACATGCTGCTTGATCACCAGGCCGCAATTGTGGGCTTGCTGCACCTTGATGATGGTGGCGTGCTGGCTTTCATGCCAGGCCTGCTCGCTGGTCACGTTGTAGGCTTCGCTTTTGAGGCTGCTTTCAAGCACGCTGAGCAGGGCCGAATGGTCATGCTTTTTATCGCAGATCAACAGGTGCAAATGCGCCTTGGTGTGGCAGGCGATGTGTTTGGCGCGCTTGAGGGCGAGGCTTTCCATCAGGTGGGGCTCGATGACGACCAACAGGCTGTTGATGCTGTGCATGACCGTTGTCTCCACAGGTTATAAAAGTGGCTTTCAATCACTATAGTTGCTTGGCAGTTGTCGCTGTGTTGATGCATATCAAGTTAGGTCGTTGGTGCTGCGCCCCGTGCCCCGTATAATCCCCGGCTCGCCTCAATTCAGTCTTTGTGAGCCTCATGTCAGCAATCGTTCAAAACTCTGCCGGTCTGCCGGGCAACTCCCCTTTGTCGGGAGTGTGCGTGTGATTCTTCCTGAAATTCATGAGTTCCTGGGCTGTCGCACGCCTGACGGCTGGATCGCGGCTGCGCTGGCCGATCAGGAAACCTTGCTGATCGATCACAAAAACTGTGAGTTCAAGGCTGCCAGCACGGCGCTGAGCCTGATCGCCAAGTACCACTCCCATGTTGACCTGATCAATATGATGTCGCGCCTGGCCCGTGAAGAACTGGTGCACCACGAGCAAGTCATGCGCCTGATGAAAAAGCGCAAGATCGAACTGCGCCAGCTGTCAGCCGGGCGCTATGCCTCGGCGCTGCGCAAGGTGGTGCGTAACCATGAGCCGGTCAAGCTGGTGGACACGCTGGTGGTGGGGGCGTTTATCGAGGCGCGTAGTTGCGAGCGTTTCGAAGCGCTGGTGCCCCATCTGGACGAAGAACTCGGCAAGTTCTATTTCGGTCTGCTCAAAAGCGAGGCCCGGCATTTCCAGGGTTATCTGAAACTGGCCTATCAATATGGCGATGCCAAGGATATTGCCCAGGTGATCGAGCGGGTGAGGGCGGCGGAGCATGAGCTGATCGAGTCGCCGGATGTCGAGTTCCGCTTTCATAGTGGTGTGCCAGCCGTTTCTTGAGTCTTCTATAGATCTACTGTGGGAGCGGGCTTGCTCGCGATGCAGGCGCTGCGGTCTGTCAGGCAAGCCGGGGCGATGCCATCGCGAGCAAGCCCGCTCCCACAACAATCCCGCCATCATCAAGATAGTTGCTCTCTTGGCCCCGGTTTGAGTGCCCGTTTAACAACCAGATAGATAGCCACCTAATAATCGGCTTGACATTAGCTGCCTAGACAGTAATATTTCGTAACATTACTGCCTAGGCAGCTTCCTGGTGCCCTGATGAAACACTTTCATCCCGATAACTTTCAAAATTGCACCCTGGGTTTGCTCCTTGGGCGCACGGCCATGCTCAAGGACAAGATCATCGACCGCCATATGGAGCCTTACGGCATCACGGCGGCGCAGTTCAAGGTGCTGATCATCATGGCCCAGTTCGATGTCGACACCCCGGCCGAGCTGTGCCGCCACCTGTGCCTGGACAGCGGCTCGATGACCCGCATGCTCGATCGACTTGAGCAGAAAAACCTGCTGATGCGCCAGCGCTCCGAAGCCGATCGGCGTCAGGTGCGATTGGTGCTCACCGACGACGGCAAGGCGCTGGCCGATTTGTTGCCCAAGGTGGGCGCCGACGCCATGAACCAGCTGGCAGGTGCCATCAGCCCGCAAGAACTGCAAAGCCTGGAACAGATCCTCAAGAAAATACTGCTGGCCGCCGGTGATCCAATCACGGTCATGCGCTTAGGTGAAAAATGAGCAACAAAACGCTGCGTACAGGCTTGAGCCTGGTATTTACGTCGATGGTGCTGGCCGGTTGTGCAAACTACAGCGGGTTGTCTACCGTTGGCGTGAGCCAGGATGCGAAGAACCTCAAGGCTGCCCGATCCCTGGAGGGCGTTACGATCAGCCCTGCGGCCTGGCCTGAAAAGGACTGGTGGAAACGCCTGGGCGACGGGCAACTGGATGGCCTGATCGAAGAAGCGCTGCGTGACAGCCCGGACATGCAAATTGCCAGCGCCCGTGCTCATCAGGCCTCTGCCGCCGCCGGTGCGGCCGATGCCGCACGCATGCCGACCCTGAATGCTGAAGCCGATGTCACGCGTTCGCGCCTGTCGCGCTCCCAGGATCCGACGGGGCAGGGTGGTCGCTATGACACGTTGCGCAATGCCAGCCTGACCTTTAATTACACCTTCGATCTGTGGGGCGGCCAGCGCGCGGCCTGGGAAGCAGCATTGGGACAGGCCCGTGCGGCCGAAGTCGACAGCCAGGCTGCGAGCCTGACCCTGGCGGCCGATGTAGCGCGGGGTTACAGCAGCCTCGGGCATGCCTTTATTGTGCTCGACCTGGCCAAGGACGACCTTGAACGCACCGGCAAAATGCTGGACTTGAGCAAGCGTCGCCTGCAAGCCGGTATCGACAGCCATTATCAGTATCAGCAGACCGAAAGCCTTGAGGCCAGCTCCCGCGAGCAGTTGATCAATGCGCAAAAGCAACTCAACAGCGCGCGCATCGCGTTGGCGGTGTTGCTGGGCAAGGGGCCGGATCGCGGGGTTGATATTGCGCGTCCGAAAATTCTCGCCCCAGGCGCCGTGGCATTGCCGAGCACCTTGCCAGCCGAACTGCTGGGCCGGCGTCCCGATCTGGTGGCAGCGCGCTGGCGGGTGGAGGCGGCGAGCAAGAATATTGCCGCTGCCAAGACCCGCTTCTACCCGAACCTCAATCTAAGCGCGGCGGCGGGTACCCAGTCGCTGCTGGGGGATGCGCTATTCGGCTCCGCCAGCCGCTTCCTCAACATTGCCCCGGCAGTGTCGTTGCCGATTTTCGATGGCGGGCGCCTGCGTGCCGGGCTGGATGCTGAAGATGCCAATTACGATCTGGCGGTGGCGCAGTACAACAAGACGCTGGTGGGCGCCCTGGGCGACGTCAGCGACACCCTCGCGCAATTAGGCGCTGTAAAGCAGCAGATCAGCGCTCAGCAGCAGGCCACCCATATCGCCCAGGACTCGTTCGATACCGTGTTGCAACGCTACGGCTCGGGCGTGGGCAACTATCTGGACGTGCTCAGCATTGAGCAACAACTGCTTCAGGCCCAGCGCCAGCTGGCCGACCTGAATGCCGAGCAGATAGACCTTTCGATTCAACTGATGCAAGCCCTGGGTGGTGGATTTGAGCCCGGCACTACAGCCGAGACCGCTCCCACTGAAGTCCTCGCTGGCAGAATAATTTAGGTATCCGTCATGGCCACTGTGCAAACACCGAATGAAACGCAACAACCCCAGGACGCTGCCAACCAGCGCAAACGCAAACTCTGGCTCAGCGGGCTGGCGATTCTGGTCATCCTGCTGGGGCTGGCCGTGTGGGCCTGGCATGAGCTGTATGGTCGCTGGAGCGAAAGCACTGATGATGCTTATGTAAATGGCAACGTGGTTGAAATCACGCCGCTGGTCACCGGTACGGTAGTCAGCATCGGCGCCGACGATGGCGATCTGGTGCATGAAGGTCAGGTGCTGATCAATTTTGACCCGAGCGATGCGCAGGTCGGCCTGCAAAGTGCCGAGGCCAACCTGGCCCGTACTGTGCGCCAGGTGCGCGGCCTGTTCAGTGATGTGAAGGGCATGAAGGCCCAGGTTGCTGCGCAGAAGGTTGAAGTGCAAAAAAACCAGGACAACTACAACCGCCGTAAAAGCCTGGCGGCTGGCGGGGCCATTTCCCAGGAAGAGCTGTCCCACGCCCGCGATGATTTGTCTTCGGCACAAAGTGCCCTGCGCAATGCCGAGCAAAAGCTCGACACGACCAGCGCACTGGTCGACAACACGGCGGTGGCCGATCACCCCGATGTGAAGGCTGCCGCGGCGCAGTTGCGTCAGGCGTACCTGGCCAATGCCCGCTCCACCCTGATCGCTCCGGTCACCGGTTATGTGGCCAAGCGTACCGTGCAACTGGGTCAGCGGGTTCAGCCGGGCACGGCCTTGATGGCGGTGATCCCTCTCAACCAGCTGTGGATCGATGCCAACTTCAAGGAAACCCAGTTGCACAAGATGCGCATTGGCCAGCCGGTAGACATCGAGTCGGATATTTACGGCAGTAATGTGAAGTACAGCGGCACCATCGACAGCATCGGTGCCGGCACCGGCAGCGCATTTGCCTTGCTGCCTGCGCAAAACGCCACGGGCAACTGGATCAAGATTGTCCAGCGTGTGCCGGTGCGTATCCATATCAATGCCGATGAACTGGCCGAGCATCCACTGCGTGTGGGCTTGTCGACCACAGTTGACGTGAACCTGCGCGACCAGACCGGCCCGGTATTGGCCCAGCAACCGCCGCAAAAAGCCTCGTTCTCCACCAACGTGTATGCACAACAATTGGCCGATGCCGAAGCCCTGATCACGCGCTTGATTGACAGCAACAGCGCCGGGGCAGGCGACATGGCTGCCCAGCGCTGATTCGCCAATCCATAAGCCTCGCCGCACAGGCGGGGCTGCATCCCCGGTTTTAAAGGATTTGCGATGAGTACAAACGCGTCTTTTTCCCCTCCCAGCCTGGTAATGGCCACGATCGGCCTGTCGCTGGCGACCTTTATGCAGGTGCTCGACACCACCATCGCCAACGTTGCCTTGCCGACCATCTCCGGCAATCTGGGGGTGAGTTCGGAGCAGGGAACGTGGGTAATTACCTCCTTTGCCGTCAGTAACGCCATTGCCTTGCCGTTGACCGGCTGGCTAAGCCGGCGTTTTGGCGAGGTGAAGTTGTTTCTGTGGGCCACCATGCTGTTCGTGCTGGCCTCGTTTCTGTGCGGTATTTCGACGTCGATGCCCGAGCTGGTCGGGTTTCGCGTGCTCCAGGGGTTGGTAGCGGGGCCGCTGTACCCTATGACGCAGACCCTGCTGATTGCAGTCTACCCCCCGGCAAAAAGGGGGATGGCATTGGCATTGCTGGCGATGGTCACGGTGGTTGCACCGATTGCCGGGCCCATTCTGGGCGGCTGGATTACTGACAGTTACAGCTGGCCGTGGATCTTCTTTATCAATATCCCGATCGGCATCTTTGCCGTGATGGTGGTTCGCCAGCAATTGAAAGCGCGGCCGGTGGTGATTACCCGGCAACCGATGGATTATGTGGGGCTTATCACCCTGATCATTGGTGTGGGCGCGCTGCAGATCGTGCTCGACAAAGGCAATGACCTGGACTGGTTCGAGTCCAATTTCATCCTGCTGGGTACTGCATTGTCCGTGGTGGCGCTGGCGGCCTTTGTTATTTGGGAAATGACTGACAAGCATCCGATCGTCAACCTGCGCTTGTTTGCCCACCGCAACTTCCGTATTGGCACCATTGTGCTGGTGCTGGGTTATGCCGGGTTCTTTGGTATCAACCTGATTCTACCGCAGTGGCTACAGACGCAGATGGGCTACACCGCCACCTGGGCCGGGCTGGCAGTGGCGCCGATCGGGATTCTGCCGGTACTGATGTCGCCGTTTGTGGGCAAATACGCCAATAAATTCGACTTGCGCCTGTTGGCCGGGCTGGCGTTTTTGGCCATTGGCCTGAGCTGCTTTATGCGTGCCGAATTCACCAATCAGGTGGATTTCCAGCATATCGCGATGGTGCAACTGTTTATGGGGATTGGCGTGGCGCTGTTCTTTATGCCGACGCTGACCATTTTGATGTCGGATTTACCGCCGCATCAGATTGCCGATGGCGCCGGGCTGGCGACGTTCCTGCGCACGCTTGGCGGCAGCTTTGCGGCGTCCCTGACGACCTGGATCTGGATTCGCCGGGCTGACCAGCATCATGCCTATATGAGTGAAAGCATCAGCGCCTATGACCCGGTAACCCGGCATACGCTCGAAAGCCTGGGCGGCGCCAGTACACCAGCCTACGCGCAGATGGATCAGATTCTGACCAGCCAGGCTTATATGTTCTCCACCGTGGATTACTTCACCATGATGGGTTGGCTGTTTATGGGCTTGATTTTGCTGGTGTGGCTGGCCAAGCCGCCATTTGCAGCGAAGGCGGGGCCGGCGACCAGCGGGCATTGATGTGGGGGCTTCTTGCCCTCACCCCAGCCCTCTCCCGGAGGGAGAGGGGGCTGATCTGTGGTGTTCTTGAATCTGCATGCGGTCAGTTCCCTCTCCCTCCGGGAGAGGGCCAGGGTGAGGGGCTTTTGACTCTAGGCAGGCGCAAAATCAAACGGCGCCATCTGCATGCCTTGTTCATCCACTTGCAGCACCCAGCCCTGACGGTCCCAGTCGCCCAGCACAATACGGCGGGCGGCCTGATCGCCGATCTGCAGCTTGTGAATCGCCGGGCGATGGGTGTGGCCGTGAATCAGGGTGTGCACGCCATAGTGCGCCATGATCCGCGGTACTTCCTCGGCGGTCACGTCAACAATGTCATTGGCTTTCATGCGGGTTTGCGCGCGGCTTTCGCTGCGCAGCTTGCGCGCCAGTTTGTGCCGCGTGCTCAGTGGCAGGTGGCGCAGGACCCATAAAGTGACGGGGTTGCGCAGGATGCGTCGCAGGCGCATATAGGCTTCGTCGCGGGTGCACAGGCTGTCGCCGTGCATCAGCAAAACCGGCTCGCCATAGAAGTCGACCACGCTGGGGTCTTTGATCAGGGTGCAGCCAGCCGCTTTGCAAAAGGCCTGGCCAAGTAAAAAGTCGCGGTTGCCGTGCATCAGAAAAATCTGCGTGCCGGTGTCGCTGAGTGTTCGCAGCGCTTCACAGATCGAGCGCTGATAGGGTGTCATGGCATCGTCGCCAATCCAGGCTTCAAAAAAATCGCCCAGGATGTAGAGCGCCTGAGCCGAGCGCGCACGCCCGGTCAGGAAATCCAGAAACGCCCGGGTAATATCCGGGCGCTCCTCTTCCAGATGCAAATCTGAAATCAGCAGTATCACTCAATGATCTCTGCTTTCTCGACGATCACGTCTTCTTTTGGCACGTCCTGGTGGCCGGCTTTGGAAGTGGTGGCAACGCCTTTGATCTTGTCTACTACGTCCTGGCCGGCAACGACTTTACCGAATACAGCGTAGCCCCAACCCTGGGCGGTTTTGCCGCTGTGGTTCAGGAAGCTGTTGTCAGCCACGTTGATAAAGAACTGGGCGGAAGCCGAATGCGGCTCCATGGTGCGAGCCATGGCCACGGTGTACTTCTCGTTTGGCAGGCCGTTGTCGGCTTCGTTCTGGATGCTTGGGCGCTTGTCTTTCTTTTCTTTCATGCCTGGCTCAAAACCGCCGCCCTGGATCATGAAATTGCCGATTACACGGTGGAAAACGGTGTTTTCGTAGTGGCCGGCTTTTACGTATTCGATGAAGTTGGCTACGGTGATCGGTGCTTTTTCAGCGTTCAGTTCGATCACGATGTCGCCGTGGTTGGTGCTCAGTTTTACTTGGGTCATGGTCGTATCGCTCTATCAGGGAATTCGTCGGGCCAGGGAGCGGGGTGAACACACCTCAATCCCCCGGGCTGGCTGGGTAGATACAGCCGCGGGCGGAGTTTAGCGTGCTCGCACGGCATTTCGATGGTGTTTTTCCCATATGGGGACTAAAAGCCGGCATTTCAATCGCTTTGATTGAGCACCTGCTCTGTCGGTGACTTGACGGCATCGGCTATGATAGGCGCTTTGATTTAGTCGGCCGACCCAGGCCGCGCACCCTGTTACGTTCAAGGATCCTATGAGCAAGCCCACTGTCGACCCCACTCTGAATCCAAAGGCTGGCCCTGCTGTCCCGGCTAACTTCCTGCGTCCAATCGTTCAGGCGGACCTAGACTCGGGTAAATACACGCAGATCGTGACCCGCTTTCCGCCGGAGCCCAACGGCTACCTGCACATCGGTCACGCCAAATCCATTTGTGTGAACTTCGGGCTGGCTCAGGAATTCGGCGGCGTAACGCATTTGCGTTTTGACGACACCAACCCGGCCAAGGAAGACCAGGAATACATCGACGCCATCGAAAGCGACGTCAAGTGGCTGGGCTTTGAGTGGTCTGGCGAAGTGCGCTATGCCTCGCAATATTTCGACCAGTTGCACGCGTGGGCGATTTACCTGATTAAAGAAGGTAAGGCCTACGTTTGCGACCTGACCCCTGAGCAAGCCAAGGAATACCGCGGCAGCCTGACCGAGCCTGGCAAGAACAGCCCGTTTCGCGAGCGCAGCGTCGAAGAGAACCTGGACCTGTTCGCCCGCATGACCGCCGGTGAGTTCGAAGACGGCAAGTGCGTGCTGCGCGCCAAGATCGACATGGCGTCGCCGAACATGAACCTGCGCGATCCGATCATGTATCGCATCCGCCATGCCCATCACCACCAGACCGGTGACAAGTGGTGCATCTACCCGAACTATGACTTCACCCACGGTCAGTCGGATGCCATTGAAGGCATCACCCATTCGATCTGCACCCTGGAGTTCGAAAGCCACCGTCCGCTGTATGAATGGTTCCTGGACAACCTGCCAGTGCCGGCGCACCCGCGTCAGTACGAATTCAGCCGTCTGAACCTGAACTACACCATCACCAGCAAACGCAAGCTCAAGCAGCTGGTCGATGAAAAGCACGTCAATGGCTGGGATGACCCGCGCATGTCGACGCTGTCGGGTTTCCGTCGCCGTGGCTACACGCCCAAGTCGATCCGCAATTTCTGCGACATGGTCGGCACCAACCGTTCCGACGGTGTAGTGGACTTCGGCATGCTGGAATTCAGCATTCGTGACGATCTGGACCACAGCGCGCCGCGCGCCATGTGCGTGCTGCGTCCGTTGAAAGTGATTATCACCAACTACCCTGAAGACAAGGTCGAAAACCTTGAGCTGCCTTGCCACCCGAAAGAAGACATGGGTGTGCGGGTATTGCCGTTCGCCCGTGAAATCTACATCGACCGTGACGACTTCATGGAAGAGCCACCAAAAGGCTACAAGCGTCTTGAGCCTGCGGGCGAAGTGCGTTTGCGCGGCAGCTATGTGATCCGCGCCGACGAAGCAATCAAGGATGCCGATGGCAACATCGTTGAACTGCATTGCTCGTATGACCCTGAAACCCTGGGCAAAAACCCGGAAGGTCGCAAGGTCAAAGGTGTTGTGCACTGGGTGCCGGCAGCAGCCAGCGTCGAGTGCGAAGTACGTTTGTATGATCGTCTGTTCCGTTCGCCGAACCCTGAAAAGGCCGAAGACGGTGCGGGCTTCCTGGAAAACATCAACCCTGACTCGCTGCAGGTACTGACCGGTTGTCGTGCTGAACCCTCGCTGGGCAATGCACAGCCGGAAGACCGTTTCCAGTTCGAGCGCGAAGGTTACTTCTGCGCAGATATCAAGGACTCGAAACCCGGTCACCCGGTATTCAACCGTACCGTGACCCTGCGTGATTCGTGGGGCCAGTGATCAAGTTTTGAAGGAACAAGCCGTGCTTACGATCTACAACACGCTCACCAAGAGCAAAGAAGTTTTCAAGCCGCTGGACGGCAACAATGTTCGCATGTACGTGTGCGGCATGACCGTGTACGACTACTGCCACATTGGCCATGGTCGCAGCATGATTGCCTTCGATCTGGTGACCCGCTGGTTGCGTTTCAGCGGTTATAACCTGACCTATGTGCGCAATATCACGGACATTGAAGACAAGATCATCAATCGTGCCCGCGAAAACGGCGAGCCTTTCGAGGCGCTGACCGAGCGCATGATTGCGGCAATGCATGAAGACGAGGCGCGCCTCAATATCCTCAAGCCGGATATGGAGCCCCGTGCCACGGACCATATCCCTGGCATGCACGCAATGATCCAGACCCTGATCGACAAGGGTTACGCCTATGCCCCGGGCAATGGTGACGTGTACTACCGCGTTGCCAAGTTCATGGGCTACGGCAAGCTGTCGCGCAAAAAGATCGAGGATCTGCGTATCGGCGCGCGCATCGAGGTCGATGAGGCCAAGGACGATCCGCTGGACTTCGTGCTGTGGAAAGGCGTCAAGCCGGGCGAGCCGAGCTGGGAATCGCCGTGGGGCCCGGGTCGTCCGGGCTGGCATATCGAATGCTCGGTGATGTCCACCTGCTGCCTGGGTGAGACGTTCGATATTCATGGCGGCGGCAGCGACCTGGAGTTTCCGCACCATGAGAACGAAATCGCGCAAAGCGAGGCGGCCACGGGTAAAACCTACGCCAATGCCTGGATGCATTGCGGGATGATTCGCATCAATGGCGAGAAGATGTCCAAGTCCTTGAACAACTTCTTCACCATTCGCGACGTTCTGGCGAAATATCACCCGGAGGTGGTGCGTTATCTGTTGGTGTCGAGCCACTACCGTAGCTCGATCAACTATTCGGAAGACAATCTCAAGGATGCCAAGGCAGCCCTGGATCGTTTCTACAACGCGCTTAAAGGCTTGCCGAAAGTTGCCCCGGCCGGTGGTGAGGCGTTTGTTGAGCGTTTTACCCAGGTCATGAACGACGACTTCGGTACGCCGGAAGCCTGTGCGGTGCTGTTCGAGATGGTTCGCGAGATCAACCGCTTGCGTGAAACCGATTTGCAGGCGGCTGCCGGTCTGGCAGCGCGCCTCAAGCAGTTGGCCGATGTGCTGGGTGTGTTGCAGCTTGAGGCTGACGACTTCCTGCAGGCAGGTGCTGAAGGCAAGGTCGATGCCGCTCAGGTGCAGGCTTTGATCGATGCGCGTCTGGCTGCCCGTGCCGGCAAGGACTGGGCGGAGTCTGACCGTATCCGTGATCAGCTCGCGGCAATGGGTGTAGTGCTGGAAGACAGTAAAGGCGGGACAACCTGGCGGCTGGCTGACTAGGTTGCTCGTTGTTTGAACAACGGCCCGCCAAGTGCGTAATGTTGTTCACTTAAACGATTTGTGCCTGTGTGGGAGCGGGCTTGCTCGCGATGGTCGTAAATGATGACGCGTATTTACCAAGTAAATGCGGTGTTCTGAAGGCCATCGCGAGCAAGCCCGCTCCCACACTTGAACTGCGTTGCTCTTAAGTGAACAGCATTGCGCCAAGTGCGGGCTTTTGTTTGTCCGGTTTTTAGCGGCGCCAATAAAAACGGCACCCGAAGGTGCCGTTTTTTTGCAGCGCTTTGCACTATTTGCCGTGCAATTCTTCGGCTGCGTACAAGGTGTTTTCCAGCAGGCAGGCACGGGTCATCGGGCCAACGCCGCCCGGCACCGGGGTGATCCAGCCGGCGCGGGGCAGGGCGGTCTCGTAAACCACGTCGCCCACCAGCTTGCCATCCGCCTGGCGGTTGATGCCCACGTCGATCACGATGGCGCCTTCCTTGATCCACTCGCCCTTGACCAGGCCAGGCTTGCCGGCAGCTACCACCACCAGATCGGCGCGGCCAACGTGGCCGGCCAGGTCCTTGGTGAAGCGGTGGGTCACGGTCACGGTGCAGCCAGCCAGCAACAATTCCATCGCCATCGGGCGGCCAACGATGTTGGAAGCGCCGACAATCACTGCGTCCATGCCGTACAGGTCCTGGCCGGTGCTTTCCAGCAGGGCCATGATGCCTTTGGGAGTGCATGGGCGCAGCAGCGGGATGCGCTGGGCCAGGCGGCCGACGTTATAAGGGTGGAAACCGTCGACGTCTTTGTCCGGGCGAATGCGCTCCAGCAGTCTGGAGGCATCCAGATGGGCGGGCAATGGCAGTTGCAGCAGGATGCCGTCGATGTTCGCGTCGTCATTGAGACGGTCGATCAGGTCGGTCAGGTCCTGTTGGGTAGTGTCAGAAGGCAGGTCATAGGCTTGGGAAATAAAGCCTACCTCTTCGCAGTCTTTACGCTTGTGCGAAACATAAACCTGGGAAGCAGGATCGCTGCCGACCAGAATCACTGCCAGACCAGGGGTGCGCAGGCCTTGCTCGTGACGCTCGGCGACACGTTTGGCAATCTGCTGGCGCAGGCTGGCGGCGATCGCTTTACCGTCGATTAGTTGTGCAGTCATTACGCGTGATTAACCATCGTAAAGGGTGGAAAAAGGACGTGCATTCTCGCATGCCGTGGCGCGAGGGCAAAGGCGCCTGGTCTGTTTATTGCCCTAACTCCTTTATATTTCTAAACTTTTTTTAAAAAACAGTTGACGGGTTACAGGCTCACCTATAACATTCGTCGCACTTGTCGGGCACAGCCTAGCACTGGTTAAGAAGGTAGAGCGAAGTTGTTGTCCAGCTTGGTGATACTGAAGGCAATTGGTTTGTAGTCGTCAAAGAATACAGGCTAACAATGCGCCCGTAGCTCAGCTGGATAGAGCATCCGCCTTCTAAGCGGATGGTCGCAGGTTCGAGTCCTGCCGGGTGCGCCATTAGGCAGCTTTGGCACAAGTAAAGCAGTACAGGCAATATGGTGGGCGTAGCTCAGTTGGTAGAGCACGGGATTGTGACTCCCGTTGTCGAGGGTTCGATCCCCTTCGTCCACCCCATATTTAGAAAGCCGCCAGATTAAAAATCTGGCGTCTTTGCTTCAGAAGTTTGAAATGCGGATGTGGTGGAATTGGTAGACACACTGGATTTAGGTTCCAGCGCCGCAAGGTGTGAGAGTTCGAGTCTCTCCGTCCGCACCAAATTTGGATAGGCCGCTTGTAGCGGCTTTTTCTTTGGTTGTAACTGTTTGCTTTCAGGAGCGGGCAGGGTTGTAAGCGCACTATGGTGGGCGTAGCTCAGTTGGTAGAGCACGGGATTGTGACTCCCGTTGTCGAGGGTTCGATCCCCTTCGTCCACCCCATATTAAAAGAAAACGCCAGACTAATCCTCTGGCGTTTTTTTGTACCTGCGGTTTGACAATCGCACACAGGGGTGTCGCTCGGCGCCTTGTTTCCCGCATGCTTAGCGTCCTCTGCGATTTGTGTGACAATGCGCGCAGATCGGGGTGGCTCCAAAGGCTGCCCGTTATCGCCAATTGATCAGTGCAGTCTTCTATCTATATAGAAGGCGAGGCGGATGGCTGCTTTTACTTAATTTCTGTCGGCCGTTTCCCAGGGTGTTTGCGGTAGGGTGACTTCTTGAGTTTGACCCACTAGAATGCTTGCCCTTGATTATGGGGTCGGAAACGGCCGGCTAATGTCTGTGCAACGAGGAATATCCATGCAAGTTTCTGTTGAAAATACTTCCGCTCTTGAGCGTCGCATGACCATTGGCGTGCCAGCTGAGCGTATTGAGGCTGAAGTCAACAAGCGTCTGCAACAGACTGCCCAAAAGGCCAAGATCCCGGGCTTCCGTCCAGGCAAGGTGCCAATGAGCGTAATCCGTCAGCGTTACGAAGCTGATGCGCGCCAGGAAGCGCTGGGCAATGTAGTCCAGTCTTCGTTCTACGAAGCTGTGGTTGAGCAGAAGCTGAACCCGGCCGGTGCTCCTTCGATCGAGCCTAAAGTTTTCGAAAAAGGCAAAGATCTGGAATACGTTGCTACTTTCGAAGTATTCCCTGAATTCGAAGTAACCGGTCTGGATACCATCGCTATCGAGCGCCTGAGCGCCGAAGTGGCTGATGCCGACCTGGACAAGATGCTGGACGTGCTGCGCAAGCAGAACACCCGCTTTGAAGTGACTGATCGTGCTGCCCAGAACGATGATCAACTGAACATCGATTTCGTTGGCAAGGTAGACGGCGAAGTATTCGCTGGCGGCTCCGCCACCGGTACTCAGCTGGTCCTGGGTTCGGGCCGTATGATTCCTGGCTTCGAAGAAGGCCTGGTAGGCGCCAAAGCCGGTGAAGAACGCGTTCTGAAACTGACTTTCCCTGCTGACTACCAGAACCTGGACCTGGCTGGCAAAGAAGCCGAGTTCACCGTAACCGTGAACACTGTTTCCGAGCCTAAGCTGCCAGAACTGAACGAAGAGTTCTTCGCCCAGTTCGGCATCAAGGAAACCGGTCTGGAAGGTTTCCGCGCCGAAGTTCGCAAGAACATGGAGCGTGAACTGCGTCAGGCGATCAAGTCCAAGGTCAAGAACCAGGTAATGGACGGCCTGCTGGCTGCCAACCCGATCGAAGTGCCTAAATCCCTGCTGGCCAACGAAGTTGACCGTCTGCGCGTGCAGGCTGTTCAACAGTTCGGTGGCAACATCAAGCCAGACCAACTGCCGGCCGAGCTGTTCGAAGAGCAAGCCAACCGCCGCGTAGTGCTGGGCCTGATCGTGGCTGAAGTGGTCAAGCAGTTCGACCTCAAGCCTGACGAAGATCGCGTTCGCGAAATGATTCAGGAAATGGCTTCCGCTTACCAGGAGCCAGAGCAGGTTGTAGCTTGGTACTACAAAAACGACGCTCAATTGAACGAGGTTCGTTCGGTTGTGCTGGAAGAGCAAGTTGTGGATACTGTTCTGCAGAAGGCCAAGGTGACCGATAAAGCGGTCTCTTACGAAGAAGCTGTCAAGCCGGTGGAAGCTCCACAAGCCGACTGATTTCTGACTCGTTAGAAAACACAACCATAAGCCAGCCTCGAGCTGGCTTATGCGTATCCAGACAAGACTATTTGGGAGTGACTGCCGGACATGTCCCGCAATTCTTATATTCAGCAGAACTCTGATATCCACGCCGCTGGCGGCCTGGTCCCGATGGTTGTCGAGCAGTCCGCCCGTGGCGAACGCGCTTACGACATCTACTCGCGCCTCCTGAAGGAGCGAATCATCTTCCTGGTCGGCCCCGTAGAAGACTACATGGCCAACCTGGTGGCGGCGCAGCTGCTGTTCCTTGAGGCCGAGAACCCGGACAAGGACATCCACCTGTACATCAACTCGCCGGGCGGTTCGGTGACTGCAGGCATGTCGATCTACGACACCATGCAATTCATCAAGCCTGACGTGTCGACCATCTGCATCGGCCAGGCCTGCAGCATGGGTGCCTTCCTGTTGGCCGGTGGCGCACCGGGCAAGCGTCACTGCCTGCCGAACTCGCGCATGATGATTCACCAGCCGCTGGGCGGTTTCCAGGGCCAGGCGTCGGATATCGACATTCATGCCAAGGAAATCCTTAACATCCGTCATCGCTTGAACTCGCTGCTGGCTCACCACACGGGCCAGACTCTCGAAACCATCGAGCGCGACACCGAGCGTGACAACTTCATGAGCGCCGAGCGTGCAACCGAATACGGTTTGATCGACTCTGTGTTCAGCAAGCGTCAAATGCCCGCTTAAGCAGCTCAAATTGGGGGTGGTTGGGCTAACCGACCACCTGCGGGCTTGAAAAAGCCCGCAGTTGCCTTCATCTTGTGTTGCAAGCCTATCGGATTTGGATCGATCGAATGACTGACACCCGCAACGGCGAGGACAACGGCAAATTGCTCTATTGCTCCTTCTGTGGCAAAAGCCAGCATGAAGTGCGCAAATTGATTGCCGGCCCCTCGGTCTTTATCTGCGACGAATGCGTTGACCTGTGCAATGACATCATCCGTGAGGAGGTGCAGGAAGCCCAGGCCGAGAGCAGCGCGCATAAATTACCATCGCCAAAAGAAATCAGCGGCATCCTTGATCAATACGTCATTGGTCAGGAACGTGCCAAAAAGGTTTTGGCTGTAGCGGTATACAACCACTACAAGCGCCTTAACCAGCGTGACAAGAAGAACGACGACGTCGAACTCGGCAAGAGCAACATCCTGCTGATCGGCCCGACCGGCTCGGGTAAGACCCTGCTGGCAGAAACCCTGGCGCGCCTGCTGAATGTGCCTTTCACCATCGCTGACGCGACCACGCTGACCGAAGCCGGTTATGTGGGCGAAGATGTTGAAAACATCATTCAGAAGCTGCTGCAGAAATGCGATTACGACGTAGAAAAAGCCCAGATGGGCATTGTCTACATTGATGAAATCGACAAGATTTCGCGCAAGTCTGACAACCCTTCGATTACCCGTGATGTTTCCGGTGAAGGTGTGCAGCAGGCATTGCTCAAGCTGATCGAAGGCACCGTGGCTTCCGTGCCGCCGCAAGGTGGTCGCAAGCACCCGCAGCAGGAGTTCTTGCAGGTTGATACCCGCAACATCCTGTTTATCTGTGGTGGTGCGTTCTCGGGCCTGGAGAAAGTTGTACAGGCTCGCTCGACTCGCGGCGGCATCGGCTTCAGTGCTGAAGTACGCAGCAAGGAAGAGGGCAAGAAGGTTGGCGAATCCCTGCGTGAAGTCGAACCTGACGATCTGGTCAAGTTTGGCCTGATCCCGGAATTCGTGGGTCGTCTGCCTGTTCTGGCAACGCTCGACGAGCTGGACGAAGCTGCCTTGATGCAGATTCTGACCGAGCCGAAGAACGCGCTGACCAAGCAGTATGGCAAGTTGTTCGAGATGGAAGGTGTAGACCTCGAGTTCCGTGCTGACGCCCTGAAAGCCGTGGCCAAGCGAGCGCTCGAGCGCAAGACTGGCGCCCGTGGCCTGCGTTCGATTCTTGAAGGCGTGCTGCTCGACACCATGTACGAAATCCCCTCGCAGTCCGAGGTGAGTAAAGTGGTGATCGACGAAAGCGTTATAGAAGGCAAGTCCAAACCGTTGTTGATCTATGAAAACAACGAAGCGACTGCCAAGGTTGCACCTGACGCGTAAATGCAGTGCCGGGCATTGCACATTGCGTGTTAAAGAAGGGGCCTTCGGGCCCCTTTGTTTTTCCTGTCGTTCAACGCTTGTTTTTTTTCAAGACTGCCCCCATCTTGGCTTCAAGCTTACATCCATCTGATTACGGCCTTATGGCCGCCGTAGAGGCGAAATCATGAAGACAACCATCGAATTGCCTCTCCTGCCATTGCGCGATGTTGTGGTTTATCCGCACATGGTGATCCCACTGTTCGTGGGACGCGAGAAGTCGATCGAGGCCCTTGAGGCTGCGATGACGGGCGACAAGCAGATTTTGCTGCTGGCTCAAAAGAATCCTGCTGACGATGATCCGGGCGAAGACGCTCTGTATCGGGTCGGCACCATTGCAACTGTCCTGCAATTGCTCAAACTCCCGGACGGCACGGTCAAGGTGCTGGTTGAGGGTGAGCAGCGCGGTGCGGTCGAGCATTTTGGCCAGGCAGATGGTTATCTGAGTGCCGAAGTCTCCCTGATTGACGAAGTGGCTGCCCCGGATCGTGAATCCGAAGTGTTTGTGCGCAGCCTGCTGTCCCAGTTCGAGCAATATGTGCAACTGGGCAAAAAAGTCCCGGCCGAGGTGCTGTCATCGCTTAACAGCATTGATGAGCCAAGCCGTCTGGTCGATACGATGGCTGCCCATATGGCACTCAAGATCGAGCAGAAGCAGGAAATCCTCGAAATCATCGATCTGCAGGCTCGTGTTGAACACGTTCTGGCCCTGCTGGATGCCGAGATCGACCTGCTGCAAGTTGAAAAACGCATCCGTGGCCGCGTTAAAAAGCAAATGGAGCGCAGCCAGCGCGAGTACTACCTGAATGAGCAGATGAAGGCCATTCAGAAAGAGCTGGGTGATGGTGACGAAGGTCACAATGAAATCGAAGAGCTGAAAAAGCGTATCGATGCTGCCGGCCTGCCCAAAGATGCAATGGCCAAGGCCCAGGCCGAGCTGAACAAGCTCAAGCAAATGTCGCCAATGTCTGCAGAAGCCACGGTGGTGCGCTCCTACATCGACTGGCTGGTGCAGGTGCCGTGGAAGGCCCAGAGCAAGGTGCGTCTGGATCTCAAGCGCGCCGAAGACATCCTGGATGCAGACCACTACGGTCTGGACGAAGTCAAAGAGCGGATCCTCGAATATCTCGCCGTACAAAAACGCGTGAAGAAAATTCGTGGCCCGGTTCTGTGCCTGGTCGGTCCTCCGGGCGTCGGTAAAACCTCGCTCGCCGAGTCTATTGCCCACGCAACAAACCGTAAATTTGTACGCATGGCCTTGGGTGGCGTGCGTGATGAAGCGGAAATCCGTGGCCATCGCCGTACTTACATCGGTTCGATGCCAGGAAGATTGATTCAAAAGATGACCAAGGTTGGCGTGCGCAACCCGTTGTTCCTGCTCGATGAAATCGACAAGATGGGCAGCGACATGCGTGGCGATCCGGCTTCGGCATTGCTTGAGGTGCTGGATCCCGAGCAGAACCACAATTTCAACGATCATTACCTCGAGGTCGACTACGACCTGTCCGATGTGATGTTCCTGTGTACCTCCAACTCGATGAACATCCCGCCAGCCTTGCTGGACCGGATGGAAGTCATTCGTCTGCCTGGCTACACCGAAGACGAAAAAATCAATATTGCCGTCAAATACCTGGCCCCGAAACAAATTGAAGCCAATGGCTTGAAGAAGGGCGAGCTGGCGTTTGATAACGAAGCCATCCGCGACATTATCCGCTATTACACCCGCGAAGCCGGTGTGCGGGGCCTTGAGCGCCAGATTGCGAAGATCTGCCGCAAGGCGGTCAAGGAGCATGCGCTGGAAAAACGCTTTGCCGTCACCGTCACCCCGGAGCTGCTCGAGCACTTTTTGGGTGTAAGAAAATTCAGCTACGGTTTGGCTGAAGTTCAGGATCAGATCGGTCAGGTGACCGGCCTTGCCTGGACCCAGGTGGGTGGCGAACTGCTGACCATCGAAGCGGCCGTTGTGCCTGGCAAAGGCCAGCTGATCAAGACCGGTTCGTTGGGCGATGTGATGGTCGAGTCGATCACCGCTGCTTTGACGGTGGTCCGCAGCCGTGCCAAAAGCCTCGGTATCCCGTTGGATTTCCACGAAAAACGCGATATTCACATCCATATGCCGGAAGGCGCCACACCTAAAGATGGCCCTAGTGCCGGTGTGGGCATGTGCACGGCCCTGGTCTCTGCATTGACGCTGATTCCGGTGCGCGCAGATGTTGCCATGACAGGTGAAATTACCTTGCGTGGTCAGGTACTGGCTATTGGTGGCCTGAAGGAAAAATTACTGGCAGCTCACCGTGGTGGGATCAAGACTGTAATTATTCCAGAAGAAAACGTTCGTGATCTGAAGGAAATTCCTGACAACATCAAACAGGATCTTCAGATCAAACCGGTTAAATGGATTGACGAAGTCCTGCAAATTGCGCTGCAATACGCCCCGGAGCCCTTGCCGGATGTGGCTCCCGAGATTGTTGCCAAGGACGACAAGCGAGAGTCTGACTCTAAGGAAAGAATTAGCACGCATTAATATGGCTTTGCCTGATGGGCTTGTTGACGCGTTTTGGAGCCCTTGTTATAAAGCGGCTCATAAGTGTCAACAAGTGCTTCAGCGGTCGTCTGCTTTTACCAAAAACTTTAGAAACATACTCAGATAGATATAAGGGGACTTAGAGTGAACAAGTCGGAACTGATTGATGCTATCGCTGCATCTGCTGATATCCCGAAAGCTGCAGCTGGCCGTGCGCTGGACGCAGTAATCGAATCCGTCACTGGCGCTCTTAAGGCTGGCGACTCTGTGGTACTGGTTGGTTTTGGTACTTTCTCTGTAACCGATCGCCCTGCTCGTATTGGTCGTAACCCACAGACCGGTAAAACGCTGGAAATTCCTGCTGCCAAAAAACCAGGCTTCAAAGCCGGTAAAGCACTGAAAGAAGCGGTTAACTAAGTTTCTGTAACACCTTTTACCCAACCGGGTCAGGCGCACGCCAGGCTTGGCAGCGGAGCGGTAGTGCAGTCGATGGCAACATCGATGTGTCACGCCGGGGGTCGCGGGTTCGAGCCCGGTCCGCTCCGCCAGTTACGAGAAGGCGCATCCTCGGATGCGCCTTTCTTCTATCCGGACTCTACCCACGCTCCACGGTTGCTCATTATGCAAGACCGTTTCTGGGGGAAGCATGCTGCAAAATATCAGGGACAATTCACAAGGCTGGATTGCCAAGACCATCATCGGTGTCATCGTCGCGTTAATGGCGTTGACCGGTTTCGATGCCATTTTTCAAGCCACCTCTACCAGCCAGGATGCTGCCAAGGTTAACGGTGAAGAAATCACCCAGGTTGAACTGAGCCAGGCCGTCGACATGCAACGTCGTCAGCTGCTGCAGCAACTGGGCAAGGATTTCGACTCGTCATTGCTGGATGAAAAAATGCTGCGTGAAGCGGCCCTCAAAGGGCTGATTGATCGCAAGCTGTTGCTGCAAGGCGCCAAAGACGCGAAATTTTCGTTCTCTGAAGCTGCTTTGGACCAGGTCATTCTGTTGACCCCTGAATTTCAGGAAGACGGCAAGTTCAGCCCTGAGCGTTTCGACCAGGTGATCCGTCAACTGGGTTACGGTCGCTTGCAGTTCCGTAACATGCTGGGCGAGGAAATGCTGATTGGTCAGCTGCGTGCCGGTCTGGCGGGCAGTGGTTTCGTGACCGATGAGCAGGTGAATGCGTTTGCCCGTCTGGAAAAACAAACCCGTGATTTCGCTTCGCTGAACATCAAGGCCGACCCGGCTGCGGTGAAACTGAGCGACGCCGAGATCAAGGCTTACTACGACGAGCACGCCAAAGAATTCATGACCCCTGATCAGGTGGTGATCGACTATATCGAGTTGAAGAAATCTTCTTTCTTTGATCAGGTAGCCGTGAAGGATGATGAGCTGCAAGCCTTGTATCAGAAGGAAATCGCCAACCTGGCCGAACAACGCCGGGCTGCGCATATCCTGATCGAAGTGAATGACAAGGTTAGCGACGAGCAGGCCAAGGCCAGGATCGCCGAGATTCAGCAGCGTCTGGCCAAAGGCGAAAGCTTCGAAGCTCTGGCCAAGGAGTTTTCCCAGGATCCGGGCTCGGCTGCCAATGGCGGTGACCTGGGCTTCGCAGGCCCGGGTGTTTACGACCCTGTGTTCGAAACGGCGGTTTATGGGTTGAAGCAGGACCAGGTGTCGGAGCCGGTGCGCACCAGCTTCGGTTATCACCTGATCAAGCTGCTGGGCGTTGAAGCACCTGAAGTGCCGAGCTTTGCCAGCCTGAAAGACAAGCTGACCCATGACCTGAAAACCCAGCAGGTTGAACGCCTGTTTGTCGATGCGACCAAGCAATTGGAAGACTCGGCGTTTGAAGCGTCCGATCTGGCTCAGCCGGCTCAAGAGCTCAAGCTGACCGTGCACACCTCTGCGCCATTTGGTCGTGAAGGCGGCGACGGTGTTACCGCCAATCGCGCGGTGATTCAAGCTGCATTCAGCACCGAAGTGATGGATGAAGGTGCTAACAGTACGGCGCTGGAGCTGGACCCTGAGACCGTAGTGGTATTGCGCGTCAAGGAGCACCGCAAGCCTGAGCAGTTGCCGCTGGAGGCTGTGGCCTCGAGCATTCGTGCGCAACTGGTCAAGGAGCACGCCAGTGCCGCGGCCAAAACCCGTGCTGAAGAGATCATCAAGGAACTGCGCGATGGCAAACTGCCGTTGAACCAGCCGATTGATGGTCAGTCGTGGAAGGTCCAGGAAGCGGTTGCCCGTGGCCAGGAAGGTATTGATCCTGCCGTGCTGCAAGCCGTGTTCCGTATGCCTAAACCGGCAGCCAAGGACAAGCCGACTTTCGGCAGCGTCACCCTGGCTGATGGCGCTGTGGTTGTGCTGCGTTTGAATGGTGTCAACGATGCAGTAGCGCCGACTGAAGAAGAGAAAGCGTCGTATCGCCGCTTCCTCGCTTCGCGTGTGGGTCAGCAAGATTTTGCTGCCTACCGCAAGCAGCTGGAAAACGAAGCCAAGGTTGAGCGCTACTAAGCGTTCTGCCTGCTTCACGAAAAAAGGCCGCTCATTGAGCGGCCTTTTTTTGTGCCTGTTTTTTTGTGGGAGCGGGCTTGCTCGCGATGCAGGCGGAGCGGTATGACAGGCACACTGCGTTGATGCCATCGCGGGCAAGCCCGCTCCCACAGGTCATCTTCCACAGGTCATCTTCCACAGGTTTTCCTGAGACAAAAAAACGCCCGGTGCAATCACTGCACCGGGCGTTTTGTGTAGCGGCTACTGCGAAGAAGTTACTCTTCGAGGCTGCCCATAGCGGTGGTGTTGAAGCCGCCGTCTACGTACATGATTTCGCCGCTGATACCCGATGCCAGGTCCGAGCACAGGAAGGCGCCGGCATTGCCGACTTCGTCGATGGTCACGTTGCGACGCAGTGGGGTCTGCGCTTCGTTGGCCGCCAGCATTTTGCGGAAGTTCTTGATGCCCGACGCTGCCAGGGTACGGATCGGGCCTGCCGATACGCAGTTAACGCGAGTGCCCTCAGGGCCCAGGCTGCCTGCCAGGTAACGTACACCGGCTTCCAGGCTGGCCTTGGCCATGCCCATCACGTTGTAGTTAGGCATGGTGCGCTCGGCGCCCAGGTAGGACAGGGTCAGCAGGCTGCCATTGCGGCCTTTCATCATCGGGCGGCCAGCCTTGGCCAGAGCCACGAAGCTGTAGGCGCTGATGTCGTGAGCGATGCGGAAGCCTTCACGGGTGGTAGCGTCGGTGAAGTCGCCATCCAGTTGGTCGCCCGGGGCGAAACCTACGGAGTGAACGATGCAGTCCAGACCGTCCCACTTCTTGCTCAGGTCTTCGAAAACCTTGGCGATTTCTTCATCGCTGGCCACGTCGCAAGGGAAGCACAGCTCAGGGTTCGAGCCCCAGCCTGCGGCGAATTCTTCAACACGACCTTTCAGCTTTTCGTTCTGATAAGTGAAAGCCAGCTCGGCGCCTTCACGGTGCATGGCGGCAGCAATGCCAGAGGCGATGGACAATTTGCTAGCGACGCCAACGATCAGTACGCGCTTACCGGTGAGAAAACCCATGTGTTGTTCCTCTATCAGGTTAATCGACAGCCACTGGTGCCAAAAAGGCGGCTTCCAGCAGCTGTTGTGTATATGG
The DNA here is from genome assembly GCF_900105835.1 of Pseudomonas fragi. Taxonomy (NCBI): domain Bacteria; kingdom Pseudomonadati; phylum Pseudomonadota; class Gammaproteobacteria; order Pseudomonadales; family Pseudomonadaceae; genus Pseudomonas; species Pseudomonas fragi. The sequence continues at coordinate 1,644,868 of NZ_LT629783.1, read as the reverse complement.
ATGTTGCGGTGAGGCAAAGATACTTTGCGCATCACCCTGTTCGACCACTTGGCCATGCTTGACCACCATCAACTGGTGGCTCAGCGCTTTGACCACAGCCAGGTCATGGCTGATAAACAAATACGTCAAGTTGTGCCTGGTTTGCAGTGAGCGCAGCAGCTCAACCACCTGGCGCTGTACTGTGCGATCCAACGCCGAGGTTGGCTCGTCCAGCAAAATCAGCTCCGGCTTCAACACCAGGGCGCGGGCAATGGCGATTCGTTGCCGTTGTCCGCCTGAAAACTCGTGAGGGTAACGGTGCCGGGTTTCCGGATCCAGACCTACTTCTCGCAAGGCTTCAATAATTGCAATTTCCTGCTCCGCATCGGTACCCATGCGGTGGATGCGCAAGCCTTCACCGACAATCTCGCTGACGCTCATGCGCGGGCTGAGACTGCCAAAGGGGTCCTGGAACACCACCTGCATTTCCCGGCGCAGCGGCCGTACTTCTTTCTGCGACAAACAGTCTAGCCGTTTGCCTTCAAAACTGATCGAACCCTGGCTGGCAATCAAACGTAAAATCGCCAGCCCCAGGGTCGACTTGCCCGATCCGCTTTCGCCCACAATCCCCAGGGTCTGCCCCTGGGGCAGGCTGAAATTGATGCCGTCGACCGCTTTCACGTAATCGACGGTCTTGCGTAGCAGGCCTTTCTTGATCGGGAACCAGACTTTCAGGTCCTCGACTTGCAGCAATGGCGGGCCGGCAACCGTGTTGGCCGGGCCTCCGCTGGGCTCTGCACTGAGCAGTTCCCGGGTGTAGGGATGCTGCGGCGAACGGAACAGCTGCTCGCACGATGCTTGTTCGACGATTAAACCGCGCTGCATGACACATACTCGATGTGCAATTCTTCGCACAAGGTTCAAATCGTGACTGATCAGTAACAACGACATGCCCAACCGGGCCTGCAGGTCCTTGAGCAAATCGAGAATCTTGAGCTGTACCGTGACGTCCAGAGCCGTGGTGGGTTCATCGGCAATCAGCAGCTCCGGCTCATTGGCCAGGGCCATGGCGATCATTACACGCTGCCTCTGGCCGCCTGAGAGCTCGTGTGGCAGGGCTTTGAGGCGTTTGTGTGGCTCGGGAATGCCTACCAGCTCAAGCAGCTCCAGGGTGCGCTGCGTGGCGGCCTTGCCGGTGAGCCCCTTGTGAATGCCCAGCACCTCATTGATTTGTTTTTCAATGCTGTGCAGCGGGTTGAGCGAGGTCATCGGCTCCTGAAAAATCATTGCGATGCGATTGCCGCGGATATGCCGCAGTTTTTTTTCGTCCGCGCTCAGTAAATCATGCCCGCCATAGGTGATCGTGCCAGTAGGGTGGCGCGCAAGCGGGTAGGGCAACAGCCTGAGGATCGAGTGCGCAGTCACCGATTTGCCCGAGCCGCTTTCGCCAACCAGGGCCAGGGTTTCGCCACGCCTGATATCAAAACTGATGCCTTGTACCACCCTCTGCGGGGTTTCCCCCGCGACAAACTCGACACTGAGGTCGCGCACTTCGATCAGATTGTCCTGCGTCATGTTATTTCCTCGGGTCGAAGGCATCGCGGGCGGACTCACCGATAAATACCAGCAGGCTGAGCATGATGGCCAGTACCGCGAACGCGCTGATGCCCAGCCACGGCGCTTGCAGGTTGGACTTGCCCTGGGCCACCAGTTCACCCAGCGACGGTGCCCCCGGCGGCAGGCCGAAGCCCAGGAAGTCCAGCGCAGTGAGCGTGCCGATGGCGCCAGTGAGGATAAACGGCATAAAGGTCATGGTGGAGACCATCGCGTTGGGCAGGATGTGGCGGTACATGATGGCCATGTCCTGCATGCCCAGGGCACGGGCGGCACGCACATATTCCAGATTACGCCCACGCAGGAATTCGGCGCGTACTACGTCCACCAGGCTCATCCAGGAGAACAGCAACATGATACCCAGCAGCCACCAGAAGTTGGGCTGCACGAAACTGGCGAGGATGATCAACAGGTACAGCACCGGCAAGCCTGACCAGATTTCCAGAAAGCGCTGACCGGCAAGGTCGACCCAGCCGCCATAAAAACCCTGCAAGGCCCCGGCGATTACACCAATGATCGAACTCAGGACGGTCAGGGTCAGGGCGAACAGCACTGATATGCGAAAGCCATAAATCACCCGTGCCAGCACATCGCGGCCCTGGTCATCGGTGCCCAGCCAGTTCTCGGCGGAGGGCGGGGCGGGAGCCGGGACTTTCAGGTCGTAGTTGATGCTCTGATAGCTGTAGGGGATAGGCGGCCACAGCACCCAGGCATCTTTCTTGGCCAGCAGTTCACGGATATACGGGCTTTTGTAGTTGGCTTCGAGGGGGAACTCGCCGCCAAAATCGGTCTCGGGATAGCGCTTGAGTGCCGGGAAATACCACTCCCCGTCGTAATTGATGACCAGCGGCTTGTCGTTGGCAATGAACTCGGCGTTGAGGCTGAGCCCGAACAGCACCAGAAAGATCCACAGCGACCACCAGCCACGCTTGTTGGCTTTGAATCGGGCAAAGCGGCGTCGATTGAGGGGGGATAATTTCATCTCAATGCTCCCTGCTTTCAAAGTCGATGCGCGGATCAACCAGGGTGTATGAGAGGTCGCCGATCAGCTTCACCACCAGCCCGACCAGCGTAAAGATAAACAGGGTGCCGAATACCACGGGGTAGTCGCGGTTGATCGCCGCCTCGAAACTCATCAGGCCCAGGCCGTCGAGGGAGAAAATCACTTCGACCAGCAACGAGCCGGTAAAGAAAATCCCGATAAAGGCCGAAGGGAAACCGGCAATCACCAGCAGCATGGCATTGCGGAACACGTGGCCATAGAGCACGCGGTGGTTGGTCAGGCCCTTGGCTTTGGCAGTGACGACGTATTGTTTGTTGATTTCATCCAGAAAGCTGTTTTTGGTCAGCAGGGTCATGGTGGCGAAGTTGCCGATCACCAGCGCCGTGACGGGCAAGGCCAGGTGCCAGAAGTAATCGAGAATCTTGCCGCCCAGGCTCAACTCGTCGAAGTTATTGGAGGTCAGGCCGCGCAAGGGGAACCAGTCGAGGTAGCTGCCCCCGGCAAACAGCACGATCAGCAGGATGGCAAACAGAAAGGCCGGGATGGCATAGCCGACGATGATCAGCGAACTGGTCCAGACATCGAAGTGGCTGCCGTGGCGCGTGGCCTTGGCGATCCCCAGGGGGATCGACACCAGGTACATGATCAGGGTGCTCCATAACCCCAGCGAGATGGAGACGGGCATTTTTTCCTTGATCAGGTCGATGACCTTGGCATCGCGGAAGAAACTCTCGCCGAAGTCCAGCCGGGCGTAGTTCTTGATCATGATCCACAAGCGTTCCGGCGCCGACTTGTCGAAGCCGTACATCTTTTCGATTTCCTTGATCAGCTCCGGGTCCAGCCCCTGGGCGCCGCGGTAGTTGGAACCCGCCACCGAGACTTCCGAGCCACCACCGGCAATGCGACTGGTGGCGCCGTCAAAGCCTTCGAGCTTGGCGATCATTTGTTCAACCGGGCCGCCGGGCGCCGCCTGGATAATGATGAAGTTGATCAGCAGTATCCCGAAAAGGGTCGGAATGATCAGCAGTAGTCGCCTGACAATATAAGCCAGCATTTAAGGCTCCTGGCTCGCGCTTGAAGGTTGGTTCGAGGGTGCAGGTTTGACGTCAGGTTTGGCCCACCAGGTGGTGGTGCCAATATCGTATTTGGGCGTGATTTCAGGGTGGCCAATATGGTTCGAGTAGGCCACGCGCCAGGTTTTGATATGCCAGTTGGGGATCACATAAAAGCCCCACTGCAGCACGCGGTCCAGCGCCCGGGCATGGTTGATCAGGCTTTGCCGGGACTCGGCGTTGATCAGGCCTTCGGTCAACTGGTCGATGGCCGGATCCTTGAGGCCGATAAAGTTGCGGCTGCCGGGCTTGTCGATGCTTTGCGATTCCCAGTATTCGCGCTGCTCACTGCCCGGTGAGTTTGATTGCGGGAAACTGCCGACAATCATGTCGTAATCCCGTGAGCGCAGGCGGTTGAGGTACTGGGAGGTGTCGACCCGGCGAATCTGCAAATCGATGCCCAGGTCACTGAGGTTGCGCTTGAACGGCAGCAGGATGCGCTCGAACTCGGTTTGTGCCAGCAAAAACTCGATTTTCACCGGTTTGCCCTGGGCGTCGACCATCTTGTCGTCGACGATGCGCCAGCCGGCGTCTTGCAGCAGTTGGTAGGCGCGGCGCTGTTGCTCGCGAATCATGCCGCTGGCATCGGTAACACTGGGCTTGAACACGTCCGTGAATACCTGCTCGGGAATCTGCCCGCGCAAGGGCTCCAAAATGGCCAGCTCGGCTTCGGTCGGCGGTGCCTTGGCGGCCATTTCCGAGTTCTCGAAGTAGCTGCCAGTGCGCGCATAGGCGCCGTTGAACAGTTGCTTGTTGGCCCATTCAAAGTCGAACAGCAGGCTTAGCGCCTCGCGAACGCGCACATCCTGGAACATGGGCCTGCGCAGGTTGAAGATAAACCCCTGCATGCCCGTCGGATTGTGATTACGAATTTCTTCTTTTTTCAGGCGGCCTTGGGTAAAGGCCGGGGCGTTGTAGGCCCCCGCCCAGTTTTTCGCGCTGATTTCCAGCCAGTAATCAAACTGACCGGCCTTGAGCGCTTCGAAGGCCACGCTGTTGTCGCGAAAGTAATCGACGGTGATGGCGTCGAAGTTGTACAGGCCCTTGTTGATGGGCAGGTCCTTGCCCCAGTAGTCCTTGTTGCGCTCGTAACGGATCGAGCGCCCGGGCTTGATCTCGGCGATGGTGTAGGGGCCGCTGCCGGGCGGGATTTCCAGGTTGCCCTTGTTGAAGTCGCGGGTTTCCCACCAGTGCTTGGGCAGTACTGGGAGCTGACCAAGGATCAGCGGCAGTTCGCGGTTTTTGTTGTGCTTGAAGGTGAATTTGACCTGCAGCGGATTTTCCGCGATAGCCTGGTCGACATCGCTGTAATAGCCCTTGTACAGCGGTGAGCCACTTTTCATCAGGGTATCGAAGCTGAAAACCACATCTTCGGCGCGAATCGGATGGCCATCGCTGAATTTCGCTTCGGGGCGCAGGTAAAAACGCACCCAGCTGTTATCCGGGGCTTTTTCGATTTTCTCGGCAATCAGACCGTAGGACGTGAAAGGCTCGTCGAGGGTTTGCCGGGCCAGGGTATCGAAGGTCAGATCAATATCGTCGGCCGGTACGCCTTTGTTTATAAAGGGGTTGAGGCTGTCGAAGCTGCCCAGTGCGGACTTGCGAAACGTGCCGCCCTTGGGCGCGTCCGGATTGACGTATTCCACATGCTTGAAATTGGCCGGGTATTTCGGCGGCTCGTCGTAGAGGGTCAAGGCATGTTGGGGAGCGGCCAACGCGGCGCAGGCAAAACCGGCCAATAGCATGCTGCAAAGGGGCTTTAGCAAGGTATGCAGGGGCATCATTGTGTTTTCTCCGTAGGCTTAAGCCACCACGCGCTAAGGCCCAGGGTGTAGGGCGGCGTAGTCACAAAGGCGAACCGGTTGCGGTACGCCAGGCGGTGATAGTTCAGATACCAGTTGGGAATGATGTAGTGCTGCCACAGCAGGACGCGGTCCAGGGCCCGGCCGGCAGACAATTGCTCGTCGCGGGTCTGGGCGGCCAGCAAGCGCTCCAGCAACTGATCCACGACCGGGTTGGCCACACCTGCATAATTCTTGCTGCCCTTGACGTTGGCCTGGCTCGAATGGAAGTACTGCCACTGCTCAAGACCGGGGCTCAGGGTCTGGTCGAGGGTCATCAGGATCATGTCGAAGTCGAATTGATCCAGGCGCTGTTTGTATTGCGCGCGATCCACGGTGCGCAGTCGGGCGTCGATACCGATACTGGCCAGGTTTTCCACATAGGGCTGCAGGATGCGCTCAAGGTTGGGGTTTACCAGCAATATTTCGAACCGCAGCGGTTTGCCTTCACTATTGAGCAGGCGTTGCCCGGAGAGTTTCCAGCCACTTTCACCCAGCAGCGCCAAAGCCTGGCGCAAGGTTTCACGGGGGATACCGCGACCATCGGTGTGCGGCAGGGCAAAGGCCTGGTTGAACAGCTCGGCAGGCAGCTGGCTGCGCCAGGGAGACAGCATGAGCCACTCATGCCCCTGGGGGATGCCGCTGGCCGAAAATTCGCTGTTGGGGTAATAGCTCATGGCCCGCTGATAGGCGCCGTTGAACAGCGTGCGGTTAGTCCATTCAAAGTCGAACATCAGGCCCAGGGCTTCACGGACCTTGTCCTGGGCGAAGGTGGGGCGACGGCTGTTCATAAACAGCCCCTGGGTTTGTGTCGGGATCTGGTGGGTGATTTCGGCCTTGATCACCTCGCCGCGCCGCACCGCCGGAAAGTTGTAGCCGTTGGCCCAGTTCTTGGCCTGGTGCTCGATGTAAATGTCGAACTCGCGGGCCTTGAAGGCCTCGAACGCCACATCACTGTCGCGGTAGAACTCCACTTCGACCCGCTCGAAATTGTATTTGCCGCGGTTGACCGGCAGGTGGGCGCCCCACCAGTTTTTCACGTGTTCGAAGACCAGCTGGCGCCCGGGGGTGACCCTGGTGATGCGATAAGGTCCGCTGCCCAGTGGTGGCTCAAAGGTGGTGGCTTTGAAGTCGCGCGTTGCCCAGTAATGCTGGGGCAGCACGGGCAGTTCGCCAAGGCGCAGGATCAGCAAGGGGTTGCCGGCGCGCTTGAATACGAAGCGAATTCGCTTGGGCCCCAGGATATCGACCCGCTGGACTTCCTGAAGGTTGGTGCGGTACTGCGGATGGCCTTCTTTAAGCAGCAGATTGTAGGAGAAGGCTACGTCGTAGGCCGTTATCGGCGCACCGTCGTGAAAACGGGCTTCGGGGCGCAGGTTAAAAACCACCCAGCTGCGGTCTTCGTTGTACTCCACCGACTGGGCGATCAAGCCATAACTGGAGGTGGGTTCATCGCCGGAAGGGGCGTACTGGCCCGTGCCTGCCATCAGCGTTTCGTTGAGTTCATTGACCCCGTATTGCAGGAAGTTGGGGGTCGAGACCGGGCTGGTGCCTTTGAAAGTGTAGGGGTTGAGCGTGTCAAAGGTGCCGAACGCCATGACCTTCAAGGTGCCGCCCTTGGGCGCGTCAGGGTTTACCCAGTCGAAATGGGTAAAGGTGGCCGGGTACTTGAGTGTGCCGAACTGCGCATACCCGTGGCTTTCGCTCAGGGTTGCGCTGGCGGGGAAGCTCAAGGCCAGGCTGATAAATAGCGTAAGGAGGGGACGCGTCAAGTCAGAGATCCGATCCAGGCATTGGGCTTAAGGTTTCCTTACAGTAACAGCTTGTATCTGTAGGAAAAAGGCCACTCAGGAAAGCACTACGGGCAAGCTTCGCCCTACTTTTTTGTAGGAATCAGCTTGCCCGCATGGGTATCTGTAGTGTGCTTATCGCGGTTTGGAAACGGTCAGCATTTGCCCCGGCTTGAGGGCTTTGGCGCTGTTGGGATTCCAGCGCTTGAGATGTTGCATCTCAACGTTGAAACGCTTGGCAACGATATACAGCGAATCGCCTTTCTGCACCTTGTATTGCGTAGGCTTGCGGCCTGACGGTTTGCGCGTGTCCTGCATGACCAGGATCTGCCCGGCCTTGAGATTGTTGCCGCTGAGCTTGTTCCAGTGCTGCAGGTCTTTGACATTGACCTTGTTGGCCTTGGCAATCAGGGTCAGGTTGTCGCCGCTCTTGACCCGGTACTTGCGGTTCAGGCGGGCTGGGGATGTGCTTGCTACCTTGTCAAACACCGGCTTGTTGGGGCGCAGGCTGACCAGTTGGTCGGAGCTGAGATTGGACAGGCTGGCGGTCAACAACTGGGCTTTGGCCGTGGGGACCAGCAGGTGCTGCGGGCCATCGGTGGTGGCGCGCTGCTTGTAGGCGGGGTTGAGCTGGAACATCTCGTCTTCGTCGATCTCGGCCAGGGCTGCCACGCGGGACAGGTCCATGGATTGCTTGATCTCGACCATTTCGAAGTAGGGTTCGTTGGCGATCGGGTTGAGGTTGATGCCGTAGGCTTCAGGGGCCAGAACCACTTGCGACAGGGCCAGCAGTTTTGGCACGTAGTCTTTGGTTTCCTGGGGCAGTGGCAGGTTCCAGTAGTCGGTAGGCAAACCGAGCTTTTCATTGCGCTCGATGGCCCGGCTGACGGTGCCTTCGCCAGCGTTGTAGGCCGCCAGGGCCAGCAGCCAGTCGCCGTTGAACATGTCATGCAGACGGTTCAGGTAGTTCAGGGCGGCGAGGGTCGAGGCCGTGATATCACGACGACCGTCATAGGCACGGGTTTGGCGCAGGTTGAAGTAACGGCCGGTAGAGGGAATGAACTGCCAGAGCCCGACTGCATTGGCGTGGGAATACGCCATAGGGTTGTAGGCGCTTTCGATGGCTGGCAGCAAGGCCAGTTCCAGCGGCATGTTGCGCTCTTCGAGACGCTCTACGATGTAGTGAATATAAAGGCTGCCGCGCTCGCCGGCGTTTTCCAGAAAGGACGGGTTGCTGGCAAACCACAGGCGTTGTTGTTCAATGCGGGGGTTGACGTTCTGCCCGTCCTGCAGCTTGAAGCCCTGGCGCATGCGCTCCCAAACGTCTTGTGGGGGCAGGGGGCTGGGCTTCTGGCTGAGCCAGAGGGGATCCTGGGGTATGCGTTTGGCGATTTTAAGGCTGGCCCGCTCGGTGGTCTGCGCCGAATGATCCATGGATTGGCAGCCCGCGAGGGTGGCGGACACAGCCACCGCGATGGCTTTGACCAAGCGCGTCAATGCGTCTGAATTGATGGAGTTACCTTTAAATGACGACATTGTTTTGAAAAAAGTTCAGGAAAAAATGTCGGGGGATTCTAGAAAGCAGGGGGGGCGCGGTCAACTGTTGAGAATTTTTATGCTGACCGCACTCTATTTCAAAACTTGTCTTTCCAGCTGCGCAGGCTGGCAAAGACCGCACTGGGCGAGTCGTTGTTACGGGAGTTCCACTCGTCAGCTTTTTCTTTAACAGATGTTTCATCGACCCGCAGAAAGGGATTGGTGCGTAATTCGAGTGCTATAGAGGATGGCAAGCTGATACGGCCCTCAGCTCGCCACTGCGTGACTTGCGCAACGCGCGCGGCAATATCCGGGTTGTTCGGTTCCACTGCCTGGGCGAAGCGCAAGTTGCTCAAGGTGTATTCGTGGGTGCAGTACACGCCGGTGTGGGCGGGCAGCGCGGCCAACCGGCTCAGGGAGTGGTGCATCTGTTCGGGGGTGCCTTCGAACAGCCGGCCGCAACCGGCAGCAAACAGGGTGTCGCCACAGAACAACAGAGGGCCTGCCGGGTTTTCGTGATAGTAGGCGATATGCCCCAGGGTATGGCCGGGCACCAGCAATATCTGGAACTCAAGGCCCAGCACCTCGATGCGGTCGCCATCGTTGAGTGCCACTTGTCGGGCCGGGATGCTCTCAAGTGCCGGGCCCCAAACCTTCGCGTTAGTGTGGGCGTGAAGCTGTGCAACCCCGCCCACATGATCGAAGTGGTGATGGGTGATCAGGATGTCACTCAGCACCCAGCCCGGGTGCCGCTCCAGCCACTCCATAACAGGCGCGGCATCACCCGGATCGACCACGGCACAGCGCTGGTTGGCGGTGTCCTGTAACAACCAGATGTAGTTGTCGTTGAAGGCTGGCAGGGCGTCGATCTGTAACATGGTGCAATTCCCAAGTGCGAGACAATGGCGCATCTTAGGGGCTGTTGACGTTTAATTGCGAGCCGCGTCGTCAGGGCTTGCGACAGGTAGATGGCGAGTTGGAGGAGCAATGACCGATAAAGCATTGGCTCAGGCAGACCCTGAGTGGCTGGCGCTGATCAGCACAGCACGGGAATGGCTGTCCGGCCCCCACGGGCAACTGTTGCTCGAAGATGAGCAGCGGGTACTTGAAGACGAGCTGGGCCGCTTTTTCGGCGGTTATCTGGTGCATTACGGCCCCGGTGCCGATCCTGCCCCACAGGCTGCGCAAGTGCGCCGCAGCGTGCGTCTTGGCGCACCTTTGCCGGGTGTGGAGATCTTCTGTGAAGAACAGGCCTGGCCACTGTGCGAACATGCGGCCGATGTGGTGGTATTGCAGCATGGCCTGGATTTTTGCCTTTCACCTCACGGTCTTCTGCGTGAAGCGGCCAGCAGCGTGCGCCCCGGCGGGCACTTGCTGATTGTCGGGATCAACCCCTGGAGCAGTTGGGGGTTGCGCCATGTTTTCGCCAAGGATGCACTGCGCAAGGCGCGCTGCATTGCACCTTCACGGGTCGCCGACTGGCTGAACCTGCTGGGCTTTGCGCTGGAGAAACGCCGCTTCGGGTGCTATCGTCCGCCGCTTGCGTCCAAGGCCTGGCAAAGCCGTTTGTCAGGGTGGGAGCGCAAGGCCGGTAGCTGGCAATTGGCCGGTGGCGGCTTCTATGTACTGGTTGCGCGCAAAATGGTGGTGGGCTTGCGCCCGGTCAACCCGATGCGCCGCGAACCGATGGGCAAGCTGGTTCCCTTGCAAATGGCCAAGGTCAATCGGCGCCACACAGACTCTTAATTTTATGTTGGGCCGGGTGCGCCCGGCTCAGGTGCTGGCCATTGCTGATGGTCGGGCCATAAGCAGCCTTTTCTGGATAGTTTGCAATGACCGATAGCGTTGAAATGTTCACCGATGGTGCCTGCAAGGGCAATCCTGGCCCTGGCGGCTGGGGTGCCTTGCTGGTTTGCCAGGGGGTTGAAAAGGAATTGTGGGGTGGCGAGCCCAACACCACCAACAATCGCATGGAGCTGATGGCCGCGATTCGTGGCCTGGAAGAGCTCAAGCGGCCCTGTGAAGTGTTGCTGGTGACCGACTCGCAGTATGTGATGAAAGGCATCACCGAGTGGATGGTCAACTGGAAGAAACGCGGCTGGAAAACCGCTTCCAAGGAGCCAGTGAAAAATGCCGACCTGTGGAAGCTGCTCGATGAGCAGGTCAACCGGCATACCGTGAAGTGGCAGTGGGTACGGGGTCACATCGGCCACCCTGGCAACGAACGTGCCGACCAGTTGGCCAACCGCGGGGTCGATCAGGTGCGGGGAATCAAGCATGCGTAGTGTTGTACTCGATACTGAAACCACCGGTATGCCGGTCACCGACGGCCACCGGGTGATCGAGATCGGTTGCGTCGAGTTGATGGGCCGTCGACTGACCGGCCGCCATTTTCATGTGTACCTGCAGCCCGATCGTGAAAGTGACGAGGGCGCCATTGGTGTCCACGGCATCACTAACGAATTCCTGGTGGGCAAGCCGCGCTTTGCTGAAGTAGCGGATGAATTTTTCGAGTTCATCAAGGGCGCGCAGCTGATCATCCATAACGCCGCGTTCGACGTGGGCTTTCTCAACAACGAGTTCGCCCTGATTGGCCAGACCGATCGCGCCGACCTGACTCAGCACTGCACCATCCTCGATACCCTGGCCATGGCCCGGGCCCGTCACCCGGGCCAGCGCAACAGCCTCGATGCCCTGTGCAAACGCTATGGCGTCGACAACTCGGGCCGTGAGCTGCACGGCGCCTTGCTCGACTCCGAGATCCTCGCAGACGTTTACCTGACCATGACTGGCGGGCAGACCAGCCTGTCGTTGGCCGGTAATGCATCTGACGGTAACGGTTCAGGCGAAGGCTCGGGTAACCAGGCCAGCGAAATCCGCCGCCTGTCGGCCGACCGTCAGCCGGGCCGGATTATTCGTGCAAGTGAAAGCGACTTGGCCGAGCATGCCGCTCGGCTTGAAGCCATTGCCAAATCGGCAGGCGGCCCGTCGCTGTGGGCGCAGCTTCTCGACGCGAAGGGGCAAACACTGCAATAACCTGGCGCCGTCTTGTTGTTGCTGGCGCAGGCCATGAACGGTTGCGCTGCAATCCGGTGTCAGCATCGACGACAGGAAAGAAGGATTTTTCATGCATCTGGTTGTGAACCCCAAGGACCCTCACGTCTCGGTACGCCTGGCCGACGAGGGTTTCGCGCCGTATGTATGGTGCAACGATTTCAGCTTTGAAGTGCGCGCCTACGCGCGTGCCGACCGCCATAAGAAGGTCGAGCACTGGCCGCTGGACCTGATTACCCCCTACCGCAAATGCTACGGCATCGACCCCGATGAGTTCGCCAGCTATCGCGGTGGCAAGGACAGCGACATTTTCATGGCCTACCTGGATAACCAGCCCGTCGGGCATGTGGTTGTCAGCACCAACTGGAACGGGTTTGCCCATGTCGATGAACTGGCCGTGATTGCCGGTGCCCGTCGCCACGGCGTGGCCAGGTCATTGCTGGAAGTGGTCAAGTTCTGGAGCCGCAAGAAGAACCTGCCCGGGATCATGCTGGAGACCCAGAACAACAACCTTGGTGCCTGCAGGTTGTACGAACGTTGTGGGTATCAGGTCGGAGGTATCGATGATTTACGCTATCGCGGTATCGATCCGCAGACCCGTGAAGTGGCGATTTTCTGGTATCTGATTTTCGAAAGTAAAAACCTGTAGCCGCTGTCGAGCCGTGCGAGGCTGCGTCCGGCTGCGTAGCAGTCGTAAACCCTGAAAGCCGGTTTTAACTGGCACACCGTAGTGCCGGATTTCACGACTGCTGCGCAGCCGGACGCAGCCTCGTTCCTACGGCAGCGGCTACAGGGTTGTGTTCTAAAGCACCACCAGGCCCTGATCCGCGAGTAACGCCTCGGCCTTTGCCCGCACAATTTCAATCAGCGCAGCCAGCGCCAGGCCCGGCTGGGTGCCCTTGCGTGTGAGCGCATAGAGCGTCACCGGGATGGCCGGAGAGACCGGGCACACGTCCAGCCCGCTGGCTTTGGCCCCCACTGCCGTGAACGGGTCGACCAGCGCCAGCCCCTCGCCAGCTTCGACCATGCTGCGCATCATCCGGTAACTTTGCACCTGAATGTGCACCACTGGCGCCGGGCGCAAGGCCTGCAGCTTGCTGTCGAGGCCGCGGCTCAAGCCGTCTTGCTGTTGCAGGCCAATCATTGCCTGACCGGCCAGCTCTGTCAGGGCGATGTATTTGTGCTTGGGGGATAGCCAGCCGTGAGGCGCCAAAAATTGCACTTTGCCCTGCACCACAGGCCAGCAGTCGAGCCCGGTCTGCTCTGATGGCTGCAAGCTGAAGCCGATATCGCATTCATCCATCAACAGGCGTCGCACGATTTCAGCGCAGGGGTGGCTGCCAAGTACGGCAGGGGTGTCGGGAAACCGGCGTCTCAGGGCACCGATGCAAGAGGGCAGCAGCGGTTCGGCCAGGGTTTCACTGCACGCCACGCGCAAGGCCGGCTCCTGATGCTGGCGCAACTCGTTGCCCAGTTGGCGTAACGGCTCAAGTGCCTGGTACAGCTGATTGATCAGGGGTTGCAGCACGAGTGTATCGCGGGTGGCTTGCAGCCGCCCGCGAACACTGGAAAACAGCATAAAGCCCAATTGCTGCTCGGCTTCCTGCAGCGTTGCGCTGAGGGTGGCCGTGGGCAATTGCAGCAACTCGGCAGCATGGCCGAGGTTGCCGGTTTGCAATAGGGCTTGAATCACTTCGATGTGGCGTAGACGCATGCTAATGTCCGGCAGATGAGGTTTCAGCGTTGCGAAGCCTGATCCATGTCTCATCCGTTGACTTCAGCGTTAGGCCATAAAACAGGTCAGGCTGCGACAACCGGGGAAGGATCGCGGACCAGGATGACGCCCGACTGCACCAGCTCGTAGTTGTTGTCATCATTTTTTTTGACACGATCGCCAATGGCCAGTTTGTAGGTCATTACGGGCTGATCGCCGGTTGCTTGTGTATCTTCAAACTCATGCACGGAATAAACCCGACCTTCCGCATCTCTTGCATGAAATTGCCCAACGAGAACTGCCGCCATTTGTAGAGAACCTCTGGAGATAAACACCCAATTTGCGGTTCTGTAGACCGTTGTTCAGCAGGGGAAGTTTAGCCATGTGAAAAAAATAGTCCTGCTACTTTACAGGCTTGCAGGCCGATAGGGTGAACTGGGGTGCAAGAAAGCCGTCCGATCATCTATAACTAGTCTTCCTACAGCTACTGACTCGGGGTTTTCCATGAGCAAGGTCTACAGTGTTGCAGTGTTGGTTGGCAGTTTGAGGAAGGACTCGCTCAATCGAAAAGTCGCCCAGGCCCTGGCAGAACTGGCGCCGCCAAGCCTGAAACTGTTTATTGTCGAAATCGGTGAGCTGGCGCTGTACAACGAAGACATTGACGGTGCGTCGCCGCCTGCGGCCTACACGGTGTTTCGCGATCAGATCCGCCCGGCCGATGCCGTCCTGTTTGTGACCCCCGAGTACAACCGCTCGGTGCCAGGCGTCTTGAAAAACGCCATTGATGTCGGTTCGCGGCCATATGGGCAAAGTGTGTTCAGTGGCAAGCCGGGCGCGGTGATCAGTGTTTCGCCGGGGGCCATTGGGGGCTTTGGGGCGAATCATCACTTGCGCCAGTCGCTGGTGTTCCTCGATGTGCCGTGCATGCAGCAGCCTGAGGCCTATCTGGGCGGGGCGGGCGATGCATTTGATGCGTCTGGCAAGCTGTCAGACAAAGTCCGACCTTTTTTGCAGAAATTTATTGATCAATTTGCCGGGTGGGTAGAGCGCTAGGGTTACCGCAAGCCGCAAGCCGCAAGCTGCAAGTGAGAGGCTTGCAGCTTGCGGCTTGACGTGATCAGCTGCTCTGGGGCATCTCGCCGCTGGCCAGGCGGCGGTTGATATCGGCAATCACCTCAGGCAGGTCGCTGATGGTGTCGATCAAGTAATGCGGGCGAGAACCGGCAAACAGGGTGTGAATGCGGCTGCGCTCACTGGCCAGGGTTACCGGGTCCAGTGCCTGGTATTGCGCCCAGGTCAGGCCCAGCGCATTGCCGGAACACACCAGGGCCACGGTCCACATACCGGCGCGACGACCTTCAAGAATGCCCGGCACGGTGTCGTCGATCTTCACACAGGCGCCCACATCATCAATGCCCAGCGCAATCACGTTGGCCAGTGCCTGGGCTGGCCAGGGACGACCGTTCGGCACTTCATCAGTAGCCACCACATGGTCGGCGACATAGCCATTGGTAGCGGCCAGTTCAACCACTTTGGCCATCACTTGCGCCGGGTAACCCGAGCATGAACCGATCTTGATGCCTTGCTCGCGCAGTTGGGCGATGGTCTCCAGGGCACCCGGGATCAGCGCTGAGTGTTCGGCGATCTTTTCGATCTGCAGCGGCATGAAACGCTCATAAATTGCGGTCACGTCATCGTCAGTCGGGGCGCGCCCGAACACCTTTTTATAGCGCTCGGTGATCTGCGGTTGATCACACAGGGTGCGGATGTGGTCCCACTTGCCCATGCCCATCGGCCCGCGAGCCTCTTCGATGGAGACCTGTACATCGAATTCGGCAAAGGCTTCGACAAAAATCTGGGTCGGGGCGAACGAGCCGAAATCGACCACGGTGCCGGCCCAGTCGAGAATGGCGGCTTGCAGCTTGCTTGGGTTGGTGTAGTTCATGTCAGAGAATCCTGTAAGAGCGGGCGGTGCCGCGCGAAATAATAGGGGGTGTTTTAACCAGCACTTACACCATCAGATATCGAAGACTTCCATCTCCTGCAGCACCCGGCCTACGGCATTCACGGCAGCCTGCATCTCGGCCTGGTTGACGTGACCGATGCAGCCCACACGGAAGGTTTCGACCTGGGTCAATTTGCCCGGGTACAGGATGAAACCCTTGGCCTTGACCCGTTCGTAGAACGCCTTGAACTGGTAGCGCGGGTCTTTTGGCGCATGGAAGGTGACGATGATCGGTGCCTGGATGGCTTCTGGTAAAAAACTGCGGATACCCAGTGCGGCCATGCCGTCGAGCAGCGCCTGGCAGTTGTTGGCGTAACGCTGGTGACGGGCAGGCAAGCCGCCTTCTTCGTTGTATTGCAGCAGGGCTTCGTGCAAGGCCGCGACCACATGGGTGGGCGGGGTAAAGCGCCATTGCCCGGTTTTGGCCATATAAGTGTGTTGATCGTGCAGGTCCATTGCCAGTGAATGGCTGTTGCCGGCGGCGTTGGCCAGCGCTTCTTTGCGGGCGAACACAAAGCCCATGCCGGGTACACCCTCAAGGCATTTGCCGGACGCGGCGATCAGTGCATCAAAAGGCACTTGCTGCGCGTCGATGGGCAGGGCACCGAAAGAACTCATGGCGTCGATAATCAAACGTTTACCGTGGCTGGCAATAACAGCGGAAATTTCAGGCAGCGGGTTAAGGATGCCGGTGCTGGTTTCGCAATGGATCAACGCCACATGGCTGATGCTCGGGTCGGCCTGCAGCAGACGGTCGACGTCGGCCGCGGTGGTGGGTTCGTCTTCGGCGGTTTCAAACGTGCTGAAACGACGGCCCAGCACGTCGCAGATTTTCGCCAGGCGTTTGCCGTAGGCGCCGTTGATCAGTACCAGGACATGGCCATCGCGAGGCACCAGGGTGCCGATGGCGGCTTCGACGGCAAAAGTGCCGCTGCCTTGCAGGGGCACGCAATGATGGCTGTCGGCGCCGTTGATAATGGCCAGCAGTTGCTCGCACAGGCTGGCAGTCAGCTGGTTGAAGCTGTCATCCCATGAGCCCCAGTCGACCATCATCGCCTGGCGGGTACGCGCCGAGGTTGTCAGTGGGCCAGGGGTCAGCAGGATCGGCGCGGCAGTACTCATTCTGGTTTCCTCACAAGCATTGGATGGCTACTGGATACAGGGCATAAATTGCAGTTTGTGTTGATATCAATCAAATTGTTTGTTGTTATGCCTGCCATCAGTGAGGCTTATAGATATGAATTTATTCCAGCTCCGCGCGTTTGATGCGGTTGCCCGGAAGGGCAGTTTTACCCGGGCGGCGGCCCGGCTGTTTATCAGCCAGCCGGCGGTGACCGGGCATGTCAAGGCGCTTGAAGAGCACTACCAGATCACCTTGTTGCGGCGCACTGCGCGGCGGGTGGAACTGACCGAAGAAGGCACGCGGCTGGCCGCCATCACCCGGGCCATGTTTGGTTTGGTGGATGAGGCGCAGGTGATGCTTGAGGCCAATCGCCAGTTGCTGACCGGGCGCCTGGAGGTGGCGGCGGATGGCCCGCACCTGGTGATGCCGATGCTGGCGAGCCTGCGCGCACGCTACCCGGGGATTACCGTGAACCTGCGCCTGGGCAATGCCCAGGAAACCCTGGCAGCCTTGCTGTCGGAGCACGTTGACGTGGCGGTGCTGACTGAAGTGGAACCGCGCAAGGGCCTGACCCTGCGTGCCCTCAACGAATCGCGGATTTGCGCCCTGGTGCCCGCCAACCACCCGTGGCTGGCCTTGCCGGATGGCATTGCAATTGCGCAACTGGATCAGGTGATCATGGTGTTGCGTGAACCGTCTTCGATTACCCGTCGAACTTTCGACAGCGCCTGTGAGCAGGCGAGTATCAACCCGCGGGTGCTGCTGGAGCTGGACAGCCGGGAGGCCGTAACCGAAGCGGTGGCAGCGCAGTTGGGGGTGGGGATTGTGTCGTCGGTGGAGGTCAGCCCTGACCCCCGAGTGCGAGCGGTACCCATCAATGGCGCGGGGTTGGTCAACCTGCATATGCTCGGCTGTATGGAGCGACGTGCCGAGCTGCGGTTGATCAAGGCGTTTATGGAGTTGGCGGTGTAGCCACTGAGAAAGTCCGTAGCAGCTGCCGAAGGAACGAGGCTGCGTCCGGCGGCGCAGCCGTCGCGAAATCAGACACTGCGGTGTGCCAGTTAAAACCGGCTCTCAGGGTTTACGACGGCTTCGTCGGGGTGCCGCATCACGCCGGACGCAGCCTCGTTCCTTCGGCAGCTGCTACGGATGTTGTGTCACAAATCCGCGCGCACAATCTCCAGAAATGTCGCCACCACCCGCCGCGAACTCTGTTCTTGCAGGCATACCAGGGTTTCGGTCAGGCGCCTTGTGCAATCGGTAATGGGCAGTGCGCAGACCCGCGAATCAGAACCGAACTCGGCTGCCGAGACTACGCCCACACCAATCCCGACCACCACCGCTTCACGCGCCGCTTCGCGGCCTTCCACCTGGATCGCGGCGCGGATGCGCAAGCCGGCCTGGCTCATTTCTTCTTCCAGGGTTTGCCGGGTCACGGAGCCCACTTCGCGCAGTACCAAAGGCGTGTCATCCAGATCGGCCAGGCAAATTGCGTTGCGACTGGCCCAAGGGTGCGTTCGGGCCACAAAGGCCACCATCGGGTCGCTGCGCAAGGGCACGCTGAGCAGGCGTTCATCATTTACGTCACGCCCCAACAGGGCCAGGTCCGCCTGGTAGTTGAACAGCCGCGCCAGGCATTCGTCGGTGTTGCCAGTTTCGATTTTTACCGTGATCCCGGGGTAGCGCTGGCAAAAACGGGCAATTTGCGGCAACACATGCACCGGGGCATCCACCGCCAGGATCAGGCTGCCGGTTTGCAGGGCCTGGGAGTCCTGCAGTAATTCCTGAGCTTCGGCCTGCACCCCGAACAGGCGCTGGGTGATGCTCAGCAGGCGCTCGCCCAGGTCGGTCAGGCGTACCGAGCGTTTGTTGCGATGGAACAGCAGCACCCCGAAGCGCTCCTCAAGCTTTCTGACCTGGTCGGAGATGGCCGGCTGGCTCAAAAACAAGCGCTCGGCCGCGCGGGTGAAACTGCCATGAACGGCAACGGCGTGAAAAGCCTTCAACTGCGCATGAGAAACCGACATCGGATTGCCTCTTACAAGCTGAGCTTATGATTGAAATACGATAAATCGATTTTACCTATTAGTCAGTAATTGCTTTGATCGACCTCAGCCCGCCGTTATGTCCTCGATAGCGGCGGGTCGTGACACATCGGTGTGCAACTGCGAACTCGAATAACAACGGGCAGCTCACGGTGTGTCTGGCAAATACGGTCCTTGTCTGAAGGGCGGTATTGAAGTGCTCAACACAATAAAAAAACAGGCGTTCTTTTCTGATTCTGCCGGCACATTCCACCTCTGAGGTCAGACCCGACATGAACAACTCCTATGCCACCATCAAGCGTTGGCGCGTGCAGATTTTTGCCATCACCTGGTTGGCCTACGCGGCCTTTTACTTCACTCGCAAGGCATTCTCCGTTGCCAAGCTGGGCATCGGTGAAGACCCCAACTTTCATCTCGACAAGATGGCGATGGCCAACCTCGACGCTATCTACCTTGCCGCTTATGCCGTAGGGCAATTTACCTGGGGCATCCTCGCCGATCGCTTTGGCCCGCGGGTTGTGGTGCTGGGTGGCTTGATCATTTCGGCGCTGGCCGCGCTGGTCATGGGTACCTACGCCACCTTGCCGATCTTTGCCACCTGCATGCTGATCCAGGGCCTGGCGCAATCCACCGGCTGGTCGGGGTTGTGCAAAAACATCGGCAGCTTTTTCCCTGCGCAGCAACGTGGCCGGGTGCTGGGGCTGTGGAGTTCGTGCTACGCCTTTGGCGGGCTGGTGGCTTCGCCTTTTGCCGGGTGGTGGGCGTATACGCTGATCGGCAGCTGGCATGCGGCGTTTATTTCCAGCGCGGCGGTGGTGGCGCTGGTGGCGGTGCTGTTCTTTATCTTCCAGCGCAATACGCCGCAAGATGTCGGCCTGCCCGCCGTCGAGCCAGAGCCCGACATGAGCGCTGAGGAAATCGCTGCCGAAAAACGTATCAGCATCTGGGCGCCGCTGCGCGAGATCATGCGCAATCGCACGGTGCTGACCCTGGGGCTGGCGTATTTCATGCTCAAGCCGGCGCGCTACGCGATTCTGTTGTGGGGCCCGGTGATCGTGTTCGAGCAAATGCCGCAGGTGGGCAAGGTCGGCGCTGCGATTATTCCTACGGCCTTTGAGCTGGCGGGGTTGCTGGGGCCGATCATGATCGGTCTGGCGTCCGATAAGCTTTTCGGCGCCCGGCGTATGCCGGCCTGCATTTTGAGTCTGCTGGCGCTGACCATTTCCCTCGCGTTCTTTATGGGGGCATTGCATTCAGGCAGCGTGGCACTGGTGGTGGCCTTGCTGTTTGTCATGGGCCTGACCCTGTACGGGCCGGACTCGATGATCAGCGGCGCGGCTGCAATTGATTTTGGCACCGCCAAGGCCGGAGCTACGGCGGCGGGGTTCGTCAATGGCTGCGGTTCGGTCGGGGCGATTCTGGGTGGTCTGTTGCCGGGCTATTTCGATACGGTCACGGTGTTTATCGTGTTTGCCTGCTGCGCGCTGTTTTCTTCGCTGGTGCTGATACCCCATTGGAATAGCCGACCTGCGGGGCTCAAGGCTGCGTGCCCGTTTGTGCCCAACCATCCATTGCTGATCAAGCCTTTACGCACCTGAGCAGGAGAATGATCCATGCGACCTTTTTGGCTGGAACAGGCACTGGCCCTGGAAAATGAAGCACCCTGCGATGCGCTGGCGGGTGAGACGCGTGCCCAGGTGTGCATTGTGGGGGGCGGTTATACCGGGTTATGGACCGCAATCATGCTCAAGGAGCAAAGCCCTGAACTGGATGTGGTGCTGATTGAAGCCGACATTTGCGGTGCAGGTGCCAGCGGGCGCAATGGCGGCTGCGCGCTGTCGTGGTCGGCCAAGTACTTCACCCTTGAACGCCTGTTCGGGGTGGAGGAGGCGGTGCGGCTGGTCAAGGCCTCGGAGCAGAGCATTTATGCGATTGGTGCGTTCTGTAAGCAGTATGGGGTGGATGCCGACTACCGCCTCGATGGCACGTTGTATACCGCGACCAATCAGGCCCAGGTCGGTTCGACCGACAGCGTGATTGCGGCGCTGGCGCGGCAGTCCATCAACTCGTTCAGCAAGTTGCCGGTTGAAGATCTACAGCGCCGGGCCGGATCGGCCCTGCACAGGGAGGGCTGGTTTTCTCCGGCGGCGGCCAGTGTGCAGCCGGGCAAACTGGTGCGCGGGTTACGGCGGGTGGCGCTGCAGCTGGGGGTGAGGATTTACGAAAGCACGCCTATGACCGGGTTGGAGGAGGGCGCCCCGGCGCTGATCCGCACCCCGGCCGGCAGCATTCGCGCCGACCGTGTGGTGCTGGCCATGAATGCCTGGATGGCCCGGGCCTTCCCGCAGTTCGAGCGCAGTGTGGCGATTGTTTCCAGCGACATGCTGATCACCGAACCGCGCCCCGACCTGTTGCAGGAAATCGGCCTGACCAGCGGCGTCACGGTGCTCGATTCGAGAATTTTCGTGCACTACTACCACAACACCCCGGACGGGCGAATCATGCTGGGCAAGGGCGGCAATACCTTTGCCTACGGTGGCCGCATGTTGCCGGTGTTCGATCAGCCGTCGCCCTACGCCGGATTGCTGGGCAAAAGCCTGACGCAGTTTTTTCCGGCCTTTGCCGGGGTAGGGGTGGAGGCGACCTGGAACGGGCCTTCAGATCGGTCTGTCACGGGTTTGCCTTTTTTCGGTCAGTTGAGCAGCCACGGTAATGTGTTTTATGGCTTTGGCTACTCGGGCAGTGGCGTAGGGCCTTGCCATATGGGTGGTCAGATCCTTTCTTCGCTGGTGCAGGGGCAGGCCAATGACTGGACACGTTCGCCGCTGGTCAACGGACCGCTGGGGTATTTTCCGCCAGAGCCGATTCGCTACCTGGGCTCGCTGATGGTGCGCAATGCCATCAGGCGCAAGGAACGGGCCGAGGATCATGGTCGTCGGCCCCGGCATCTGGACGTGCGCCTGGCCAGGTTTGCCGCAGCGGCGGGCAAGGCTGACAAGGGCTAAGCAGGGACTGATTGGATTTTTTGGTCGATTGCCGACTTCTGGCCGGTTAAACTTGCGCCCATTCGACGGCCGACAGGCTGCGACACACCAGATTGAGAGAGTGAGTAATGGGCGCACAGTGGAAGGTTAAACATAAAGCGGACGCCGCCAACAGCCGCGGCAAGATTTTTGGCAAGCTGGCCAAGGAATTGACGGTTGCTGCGCGCAACGGCGCCGATCCTGACATGAACTCGCACCTGCGCCTGGTCTATGAACAGGCGAAAAAAGCCTCGATGCCGGCTGACACCATCAAGCGCGCGATCAACAAGGGCGCCGGTATCGGTACCGAGGCCGTGCAATACCACCGCGTGACTTACGAGGGCTTCGCCCCGCATCAGGTGCCGCTGATCATCGAGTGCCTGACCGACAACATCAACCGTACCGTGGCTGAAATCCGCGTGGCCTTCCGCAAGGGCCAGCTGGGTGCTTCGGGTTCGGTGGCCTGGGACTTCAACCACGTCGGTATGATCGAGGCCAAGCCGGACACCCCGGACGCCGATCCTGAGATGGCCGCCATTGAAGCGGGCGCCCAGGATTTCGAAGAAGGCGAAGAAGAAGGCACTACCCTGTTTATCACCGAGCCGACTGACCTCGACGCAGTGCAAAAAGCCTTGCCGGAGCAGGGTTTCACTGTGGTATCGGCGAAACTGGGCTACCAGCCGAAGAATCCGGTAAGCGGTTTGACCGACGAGCAAATGGCCGAAGTACAAGAGTTTTTGGCCAAGCTGGAAGAGCAGGACGACGTGCAGGACATGTTTGTGGCGTTGGCATAAGCCACCGACCCGGCTCCCGTAGCAGCTGCCGAGGAACGAGGCTGCGTCGCCGGACGCAGCCTCGTTCCTCGGCAGCTGCTACAGACCTAGCTCAGCAAGCGTATTACCTGCGCAAACCCCGGCCGTGCCAGCACGTCTGGCTGGATGCAGCGCTGTTGCAACCCCAGCAGCTCACTGCGCTGTCGATCACTCAAGCCCGAGTCGATCCGCTCCAGCAATTCCCCCAGCAAAATTCCGAATGCCCGCACTTCGATGCGCTGTAGCGCCCGGCTCTGTGGGCTGTCGTCGAGGGTATGGAAACACGCCGCGCCAAAATCCCCCAGCAGGCAATCACCCCGGGCGTTGAACAAAATATTGTGCGCGTACAAGTCACCGTGGCAAATGCCCTGTGCATGCAGGTGGCCGGCCGCCGCGGCAATGCCACGCGCGATGCGCAAGGCGCTGTCACCGGTGAAACGGGTGCTGTCGGCATACACGTCACGGCTGCAGGTCTCAAAGCTGGGCAGGGCCGCCAGGTTGAGAAAGGACGGGTCGATCAACTGCATCACCAGCGCCGCTTGATCGTCAGGGGCGCCAACCACGCGGCCCAGTACCTTGATCAGGTTAGGGTGCTGGCCCGCAGCGATGCAGGCGTTCATTTCATTGAGCGGCGAGCCGTCGCTGGTGATGCTGCCCTTGTACAGCTTGACCGCCACCGACTGCACCGGCTGGCCAGGGGCGCTCCACTGCGCCTGATAAATGACCCCCGAGGCACCTTCGCCCAGTTTTTGCCCAAGCGTAAGCTGCGACCAGGCAATATTCGGCGTGTTGTCGGCCGCGCGCTGAGCACTGGCATCTTCACGCAGCGGGTTGCCGGCATAGGCCAGCCAGCTCAGGGCTGGCAGTGACAGCAGGGTGTCGGGCAACTCGGTGAAGTGGTTGGCGGCCAGGCGGATCAACTCGAGGCGCTCGCAGTTGGCCATGCTGGCGGGCAGTTGCTGCAAGCGGTTCCCGGCCAGCATCAGCTTTTGCAGCAGCGGGCGCTGGCCCAGTTCCTCGGGCAGTTGCTCGATGCAGTTGTCGGTCAGGATCAGCCAGCGCAGCAAGGGCGGCAGTGCCTCGCCCGGCACATGCTCGATGCGGTTGGCCTTGAAGCCGATCATGCTCAGTTGCGCACACTGCCCAAGGCAAGCCGGCAGCTCGGTGAATTGGTTGTCCGAGCAAAACAAGATGCGCAAACGGGTCAGGCGATGCAGGTCATCGGGCAGGCTGCTCAGAGCATTCCCGCTCAGATTGAGGATTTCCAGCGAGTCGGCCAGCTGGAATATCTCGGCCGGGAACTCGGTCAGCCCGCACGACAGATCAAGACGTTTGAGGCCCGCCAGTTGGCCGGCGCGCAGTTTAGCGAGGGTATCCATAAGCAGGGTCGGAACTCGTGGGCAGGGGCAAAAAGTGTTGCGCATGATAGCCATTTATCGGCCCGAGGCCGAGCCTTTGCACGGCCTAGAGCGGCAGCGGCTGGTGATGAATGGTATCAGTTCGTTTAATTACGGTCGTAATTGGACGAATGTTTCTTCACTGCTAGCCTTTAACTTATAAAAGCACGAAGGGAATGATCGTGGAGCATCGTCTAGGGACAGTCATCATTGGCTCCTTGTTCAGTACATGTGCCTGGTCGGCGCAGTACGAGGTGCAGGTGCGAGTCATCGTCGAGCGGGGCTGCCAACTGGCAGGCATTACCCGTGACGCGGGTGGCGATTACCTGGGCCTGCTCGATTTTGGCCGCGCCCCACGGCTGGATGGCCCTTCGGCACCCTTGGGTGCCACCCTGATAAACCCGCGTTTACCGCGCCTGGAATGCAACCCGGATACCACTTACCAGCTTCAGATTGACGGTGGCCAGCATGGTGGCACCGCAGATGTCCGTTACCTGGCTCTGGGCCCGGGTGGTCCGCAAATTCCTTATCGACTGTTCCGCGACCCGGCCCGGCAAATTCCCTTGCTGGTAGATGTACCTGTCAGCGGCACCGTGCCCGATAGCGGTTCGGTGGAGTTGCCGTTGTACGGCCGTATCGAACCTTTGCAGCAGATCCCCCCGGTCGGGCTGTATGCCGACCTGTTGAAAGTCACACTCACTTGGTAGCGCCAGGAGCATGGATATGATCGGTCCTGCCCAACGTTGTGTGCTGTACGCAGCCTGTGCCCTGCTGAGTGTGCAGGCGCAGGCAGGCATGCTCAACGGGCAGATCCAGGCGCGCCTGGTGATTATGGCCAGCTGTCAGGTGAGCAGCGGCACAGGTGTGGAAGACAACAGCCTGTCCAACCTTGGCTTGCTCAATTTCGGCTCGCGCGGCCCAACCTGGAATACCCCGGTCGAGGCGCTGCTTGAGGGCGGCGAGAGTAATTTGAAGGTGATCTGCAACCCTGCGGTACGGGGTTTTTCGGTGTCCATTGACGGTGGTAATCACGGTAATGGCACGACGCGCCAACTGAGTAATGGCCAGCAAATGATTCCTTATCGCTTGTTTCTGGATGCTGCTGGAAACAACAGCTACAGCATCGGCAAGCAACACGATTTTGTGGTGGCAAGTGGTGGCCATGTACCGATCCCGGTGTATGGCATGGTGATGGCGAGTCCAAAATCACTGCCAGCAGGTGTCTATCGGGACACGCTACGGGTGACGCTGGATTGGTAAACAGGAGTGGGGTGCAAGATGCGCGTACTTAAATCAACGCTGGGGTTCTCATTGTTGGGCTTGATGCTGGCCGGTCAGGCACAGGCCGTCACGACCGTCACCGGCACTGTCAACGCTTCGTTAGTGCTGACGACCAGTTGCCTTATCAACGGGGTGGTGGGGGCCAACGGGGCAGTCTTCGGGGCGCTGGACTTCGGTACGGCCACGTCCTTGTTTGACACCGCAAGTGCCCAGGTATTGAGCGGCACTGGCGCCATGACGGTCCTGTGTACGGCGGGAACCACCCCGTCGGTCACCCTGGGGGCCGGTGCCCATGACGGCATGGCGGCCGCACAAGGCACGCGGGCCTTGGCCAGTGGCAGCAATTATGTGGGTTATGACCTGTACAGCGACGTTGGCCACGGCACGCCGGTGGCTATCGGTGGCAACGTTACGCTGTCGCAGAGTACCGGGGTGGTGCAAACGGTCAATATCTACGGCAAGGCGACCGGCAAGGTCGGGCTGCCGGCTGGCACCTACACGGACACCATTGCCGTAGTGCTGACCTTTTAACCGGGTGGCGTGGCCAGGTGCTGTATCACTGCTGTTGCTGGGTGCGATCAGCGGGGGGGTGTGTGCCGCGACTTCAACAACGCTGCAGGTCAGCGCCAGCATCGTGGCCGGTTGCGTGATCAGCAATCCCGGGGGCTTGTACGGCAACTTGAATTTCGGGACCTACGCGGCGTTGTCGACCGCACCGGTGAGCGTTGCCCTGACCGGAGGAGTGACACTGCAATGCACTCCGGGGGTGACGCTGAGCATGACCGTTGATGGCGGTTTGCATAACGTTGGCGGACGCCGCTTGCAGCTTGCCGGTGGTACTGCGCAGATTGCCTACCAGTTGTTTCGGGACGCGGCCCGCAGTCAAAGCCTGGGTATCGCGCAATCGGTCAATGTGCCTTACACCGACGCAAATGCCATCAGCCTGCCGATTTTTGGTTATGTGCTTTTGCCCGGCAACCAGCCGGTGGGCAGCTACAGCGACACGTTGCAGGTGCAACTATCTTATTGATATCCAGGGATCAGGAGTCTGTTTATGCATTCATTCTTACGGCCACTTCAGGGCATGGCTTTTTGCTTGCTGACACTGGGTGTGGCCCAGTCGGCGCTGGCAGCCAGCTCGATTTTGATCTGGCCCATCGATCCGGTTCTGGAGGCCGACCAGCAGGCCAGTGCGCTGTGGCTGGAGAACCGCGGCGATACCCCCGCCAACCTGCAGGTAAGGGTGTTTGCCTGGAACCAGGAAGGTTTTGACGACAAGTATCAGAACCAGCGTGACGTGGTTGGCAGCCCGCCTGTGGCCACTATCCAGCCCGGGCAAAAACAGCTGATTCGCCTGACCCGCGCCAAGACCTTCCCGGCAGGCGAGGAGCACGCCTACCGCATCATCATTGATGAAATCCCGCTGCCGCTGCCCCCGGCCGAGGCCGGTAGCGACAAGACGGCGGCTGCCGTGCGCTTGCAGATGCGCTATTCGGTGCCTTTGTTTGCCTACGGTGCCGGGCTGTGGAGCAAGCCGGATGCAAGCCGCCCGCGTGACCCCAACGGTGCGGGTTTGCCGCAATTGAGCGGGCGCACCCTCAAGGTGGATGGCAAGTCCTATATCGAGCTGGTCAACCGTGGCGCTGTGCATGCGCGCTTGACCGAGGCCTCGCTCAAATCGGGCAGCCAGTCAAAACCGGTAGTGGAGGGGTTGTTCGGTTATGTCTTGCCAGGAGCCACCATGCGCTGGCCCGTACCGGTGACGCAGGGAGATGCGCTGCAGGTACGGGTCAATGGCCAGACAGCGTTGCAGACGTTGTCTCTGGGGCAATAAACCTGGCAGGAGCCAGTGATCGCAAGTGACCCTCGGCAAGCCCCCTGCTCATGCTATCGCTCGGCATGCGGGGTAATGCTGTCGACGGAGCTGTAGCAAGGAGCGGCTATTGAATGTACGGACGTGCAAGTGAACAGGGCAGGGCTGTGGGCCTGCCTGGGCCTGTGTGGCGTGCTCTGGTGGCCGATGATTGAAGCCGGGGACTTGCCGCCGCCGCCCGCCAGCCTGGAGGCTGTCGCCGATGCCCAGTTATATCTGGAACTGGTGGTCAACCAAATGAATACAGGGAGCCTGGTGAACGTGCAGCAACGTGCTGGCCAATTGTATGTAGACGCCAACGTGCTAAAGGACGCCGGGATTCACCTGCCCATCACGCCGCCTGCGCAGGTCGGCCTGGACAGCGTGCCCGGCCTGCACAGCGAGTACGATATTCCGGGCCAGCGTCTGCTGCTGGATGTGCCACCCGACTGGTTGCCCGAGCAAGTGCTGGGCCGGCGCTCGAGTTACCCGCGCAGCGAAGCCATGAGCAGCTTTGGCGTGTTGTTCAACTACGATCTGTACCTTAACGATACCGACGACGCAGGCTCCTATCTGGCCGCCTGGAACGAAGTGCGGCTGTTCGACAGCTGGGGCACGCTGTCCAGTACCGGGCAATACCGGCGCAGCCTCGTCAGCGCCGGCGACAACCAGCTCGACAACGGTTACCTGCGCTATGACACCACCTGGCGCTTCTCCGACGATGAACGCATGCTCACCTACGAGGTGGGTGACCTGATCAGTGGCGCCCTGGCCTGGACCAGTGCCATCCGCATGGGCGGTGTGCAGATATCACGGGACTTTGGCGTGCGCCCGGATCTGGTGACCTATCCTTTGCCGCAGTTTTCCGGGGAGGCAGCAGTGCCTTCCTCGGTGGATCTGTTTATCAACGGTTACAAGTCCTCCAGCGAAAACCTCCAGCCCGGGCCCTATACCCTGACCAACGTGCCGTTTATCAATGGCGCCGGTGAAGCCGTGGTGGTGACCACCGATGCCCTGGGCCGGCAAGTCTCCACCAGCGTGCCGTTTTACGTGACCAGTACCTTGTTGCAACAAGGCCTGAGTGACTTCAGCGTGTCGGCGGGCAGTGTGCGCCGCGGTTACGGTATCGACGATTTTGCCTACGGGCCCGGGGTGACTTCAGGCAGTCTGCGCTATGGGTTGAGCAACAGCCTGACCCTGGAAAGCCATCTTGAAGCGTCTGACTCGCTTGCCCTGGGCGGGGTGGGGGCGAACTTCAAGCTGGGCAATTTCGGCGTCCTCAACAGTGCCGTCAGTCAAAGCCGGTTCGATGGCCGTGGCGGCCGTCAGGCAAGCCTGGGCTACCAGTACAGCGCACAACGCTTCAGCTTTGCCTATCAGCGTTTGCAACGGTTTGCCGACTACGCTGACCTCTCGGTTATCGACGCCGATTACATCAGCCTCAGCCGACGCAGTGAACAAGTGACTCTGGCCCTGAACCTGGACCGCTTTGGCAGCCTGGGGGCCGGGTACTTTGATGTGCTGGCCGCCGATGCTTCACGCACGCGCTTGCTCAACCTGAGCTGGAGTACGCCGCTGTGGTTCAACAGCAGCCTGTATGTGTCGGCCAACCGTGACCTGGATGATAGCAACTGGGCCATGCAGGCACAGATCGTGGTGCCCTTTGATGTGCGCGGCAACTTCAGTTTCGGCACCGAGCGCAGCGCCACCGGGGTCACCCAGAACCGGGTCAATTACAGCCGCAGTGCGCCGACCCAGGGCGGCGTTGGTTTCAATCTGGGCTATGCACATGGCGATACCGCGGATTATCGCCAGGCCGACCTGACCTGGCGGCTGCAATCCGTGCAGCTGCAGGCGGGCGTCTATGGCTCCTCGGCCCAGCAGACCCGCTGGGCCGATGCCAGCGGCTCGCTGGTATGGATGGACGGGCAGACCTTTGCCGCCAATCGTATTGACGACGCGTTTGTGGTCGTCAGTACCGGGGGCTTTGCCGATGTGGGGGTGCGATACGAGAATCAATGGATCGGCAATACCGATAAAAACGGCCACCTGCTGGTGCCCTGGAGCAGCGCCTACTATCGTGGCAAATACGAGATCGACCCGCTCAATCTGTCGGCCACTGTCCTGAGCCCCAACGTCGAACAGCGCGTGGCTGTGCGCCGGGGCAGCGGTTATTTGCTGGAGTTCGAGTTGAGCCGGGCGGCGGCGGCCAGCGTGCATCTGGTCGATGGCAAACAGCAGGATCTGGAGCTGGGCAGTGCGGTGCTCAATGAGCAAAACGGCGCCCGGGCAGTGGTGGGGTGGGACGGGCTGGTGTATCTGGAAAACCTGGTACAGCACAACTCGTTGCAGGTCATCAGGCCTGATGGACAGCAATGCAAGGCGCAGTTTGTCTTGCCCCCGGCAACCGATCAGGTGCCCTTGATCGATCCGGTGGTGTGCCAGTGAAACGCTTGATCGCGGTGTTGCTGACGTGCGGCCTTGCGGCTTTTGAGGCGCATGCCGGTTGTACCGCGGCCGCGACTGCTGGCCCGGCCGGTTTTGGCACCGTCAGCTCGAGCCTGGTGTACAGCACAGCGCAAAGCACCTCCATCACCAATGCCGGGCTGACCTGTACCCCTGCAGGCATTGAGCTGTTCAACAGTGCCTACTTCAAGGCCACGATTACCTCAACTCAAAGCGGCCTGGTCGGCCCTACGGGCGATGTCATCACTTACACCATTTACCCAGGCAGCAATAATGCCCACCCCATCACCCGAGGAGTGGCGTTCGACTTCACCAGTTTTGGCTTGCTGGGCCATAACGCTCCCGCTGCCATCCCCCTGTACTTCACGACGGTGGTCAACAACGTGGCAGCAGGGGTGTACAGCGAAACCCTGAAGGTGCAATGGGACTGGTACTACTGCACCGGGTTGGGAGTCGGTAACTTGTGCATCGGCTCGGATTCTGGGGTTGGCAAGATCAGCCTGCTGACGGTGAACATGACGGTTGCCAACGACTGCACCATCACCGCGGCCAATATCGGGTTTGGCAGCGCACCTGTCGTCAGTGCATTTACCCCGGTAAGTCAGACTGTCAGCCTGGCCTGTACCAAAGGCAGCGCCTATACGGTGGGGTTCGGTGATGGCCTGTATCCGCTGGCTGCCGGTGGGCGGCGGCGGATGATTTCCGGCAGTAATTACCTGGCCTACGATATTTTCAAGAGCGCCGGGACTACCCGCTGGGGCAGCGTCGGCGCGGCGCGGCGCGCCAGTTCCACGGCCGAGATCAACCCGGGGAACGGGTTGGGCCACAATCCGGGCAGCGGCAGCCAGATTTTCAACTAAAACGCCCGAATCTATACCGACCAAAGCACGCCGCCAGTCGGTGCCTATACCGACAGCGTGCTGCTGGATGTGGCCTTTTAGCGCAGTTCCCTGACCATCGCCGACAGGGTCGTCAGCACGTCCTTGGCCAATTGCTTGGAGCGTTTGCCATCCCAGCCGGTCTGCGGGTTGGGCGCATCGTCGTTGTCCTTGAACGGCATCTCCAGGGTCAGTGCCAGGCAGTCGAAGCGCTGGCCGACGCTGTTGCAGGCCAGGGTCATGTTGGCTTGCCCGGGCTCGTCGCGGGTATAGCCGTGGGTGGTCTGGAAGTCTTTGGTCAGGCCGCTGAGGTGGCTGCGAAAGCGTTCCTCAAGCGCCGCCAGGCGCGGGGTGTAGCCCGGGTTGCCCTCGCAGCCTGCGGTAAACACGTAGGGGATTTCTTCGTCGCCATGAATGTCGAGGAACAGATCGACGCCGTACTGGCTCATTTGCTCCAGGGCAAAGAACACTTCGGGGCTGACCTGCGGGCTGGTGTTCTGCCAGGCGCGGTTCAGGTCCTGGCCGTTGGCATTGGTGCGCAAGTGCCCGTGGAACGCGCCGTCGGGGTTCATGTTGGGGATCAGGTACAGGTCGGCGTAGTCCAGCAGCTTGCGCAATTGTGGGTCGCTGCCTTGCTCCAGGCGCTCCAGCAGACCTTCCATAAACCATTCGGCCATATGCTCGCCGGGGTGCTGCTGGGCGATGATCCAGATCTTGCGCTTGTAGCTGGCGCCGTTGCCTTTGCGCAACAACTGAATGTCGCGGCCTTCGGCACTTTTGCCGGTGGCCAGTAACTGGCAACCCGACCACTGCAGGGCGTTCTTGATCAACTGCTCGTGACGTTCCCGGCTATAGGGTTCGAAGTAGGCAAACCAGACCTGCGGCTGTTGCGCTTCGAGATGGAAGTTGAGCGAGGTGCCGTCGAATTCAGTCGGGACCCGGAACCAGTTTTCCTGATCATAAGACGCCACGGCCTGATAGCCATCCCACGCTTTGTTGTAGGAAGACTGGCTGGCGTTGCTCAATTGAAAATGGTGAGTGTGCCCCGGTGTCAGGCCATCTACCTTGAAATGGAACCACTGAAAGTGCGGGCTCTTGGTGTCCGGCTTGATGGCCAGTTTCACCTGCAGCGGGTTGCTGGCGTCCAGCACCTGGATATTGCCGCTGTCGAAATCGCTGCTGATATGAAGTGAGGAGGGCGCCACGGTCATCGTCCAAATCCCGAAATCTGATAATTGTGGACGTTACTGTACCTTGCTATGGCGATAGGCCAATACGGAATTTTGGGCAATAAGAGGAAGGAAGTCGCGAAGGGGGGCGTCATCCTTGACGCGGCGCAATTGTAGGGTTTTTGCGAGTGATTCTCAAGTGCTAGATTGCCATTACGGCCATAGTCCAGGACTTCAGGCTTCCGTTGGCCGATGTTCATTTGCTATGATGGCTAAATAGTGACGGCCATCGCAGAAACGGCCGCACACCAGACTTCATTAGCCTGAAGCACGCAGAGCCAGAAAACTGGCCGCAAAAAAAAGACCCGGCCAGAAGCCGGGTCAAATAACCGTGATTAGCCTGATGAGGAGCTAATTCAAAAGACCGACCTAAGGTCCTCTGAATTATCGACTGATCTCGCGACCAGCTGCATGCAATAATAATCATTATCATTTGCAAATCAAGCTATTTCCCGCGCATTTGCCAAAATAATTTTTTCCTCCCCGGCCCAATGCTCTATCCCGCGGCCTGCAGACCTAATCAAGCAACAACTCAGTGGTGCGTTTGACCTCACTCATGGCGATATTGGAGTGGGCTTCCTGAACGTGTGGTTTCTGCAGCAAGTGATCACGCAAAAAACGTTCATAGCTGTCGATATCGTGGGTGACTACCTTGAGCAGGTAGTCCATGTCCCCTGCCATCGTGTAGCACTCGATCACTTCGGGGTAATCGGTGATCGCTTCTTCAAATTCGGTCAGATGCCGTCGGCCGTGGCCCGACAAGCGCACATTGACGAACACCACCACATTGAGCCCGAGCTTTTTCGGATTGAGCAGGGCCACCTTGCGCTCGATCAGCCCTTCCTCTTGCAACCGATGGATCCGCCGCCAGCAGGGCGATTGCGACAACTCCACATGCTCCGCCACCTCGGCGGCAGACAGGTCGGCATTGTGCTGCAACAAGCGCAGGATCTTGCGGTCGATGGCGCTTAATTTTATCTGCATGAATTGATCTGATTTCTTATTGTTTTTGAATGATGCATGCAGATTAGCAGAACATTTCCTGCAATTTAGAAAGAAAAATCCTGGGTAAAACCCTCACTCTTTGGCTTCGGGTCACCGACTGACTTTACGGTCCGACTCGCCTCCAGGGCTAAAAACAAGAGAGAGAATGCAATGCCGATTTTTGCTCACCCCGAATTCGATCACCATGAACAGGTGCAGTTCTGCCATGACCAGGCCACGGGCCTGAAGGCGATTATTGCGGTACACAACACCCGCCTGGGTCCCGCGTTGGGCGGCTGCCGCATGTTCCCCTACGCCGACGAGCAACAGGCCCTGAATGATGTGCTGCGCCTGTCCCGTGGCATGACCTACAAGTCGGCGCTGGCCGGGCTGCCCTTGGGCGGTGGCAAGGCAGTGATCATTGGTGACCCGCACAAAGACAAGAGCGAGGCGCTGTTTCGGGCCATGGGCGAGTTTGTTGAAAGCATGGGCGGGCGTTACATCACTGCAGCGGACTCCGGCACCGGCGTGGCCGAGATGGCCCTGATGGGGCAGCGCACCCGCCATGTGGTGGGGGCGGGCAGCCGTGAGCAGTTGGGCGGAGGCACACGCAGTGGCGATCCGTCCCCGGCCACGGCCCTTGGCGTGTTTATAGGCCTGCGTGAAGCGGTCTTGCAGCGCATGGGGCGCAGTGACCTGACAGGCCTGCGGGTGGCGGTACAGGGCCTTGGGCAAGTGGGGTTCAACCTGGCCCGGCAGCTGCACGAGGCGGGTGCCGAACTGTGGGTCCATGATATCCAGGAGGCCAATGTGCGACGTGCCGTCGATGAGCTGGGGGCTCACGCGGTGAGCGCGCTGGATATTTACGGGCTGGATGTGGATGTGTTCTCGCCCTGCGCGATGGGTGCCATCATCAACGATGAAACCTTGCAGGTATTGCGTGCGCCGGTGATTGCCGGGGCGGCCAACAACCAGTTGGCCAAGGCGGCCCATGCCGATGAGCTGTGGCGTCGCGGTTGCCTGCATGCGCCTGATTACGCAATCAATGCGGGTGGCATCATTGACGTGTCCTACGAGTACAACGGCGGCACGCCCGAGCAGGTACGTCAGCACGTTGAAGGCATTGGCCAGACCTTGCGCCAGATCTTTCTACGGGCCAAAGCCGAGGATCAAAACACCACGCGTATTGCTGACAGCCTGGCACAGGAGCGTCTGAACCGCTGATGGCCAAGGCGCAGGTGGCCGTTACGGCACCGGCGCCTTCCTGGGGTCAACGGGCAGACAATTGCTGCACATCAATCGCCCTGTCGATCAGTTGCTTGGACGACTCGATGAGAAACAGCAGATTGAGCAGTAGATCACGCGGGGGGCCGAACTGATGTTCGGCTCCCCCTTGCGCATTGGCAATCGCGCAGCGCAGATAATCCGAAGCGTGCAGCAGGGCTTCTTCCTGGGTCAGGTCGCTGTTCACCAGGAACACTTTCTTCTCGGGAGGGGGTTGGGAAACAGCTGGTTTCAAATAATAATCGAGCGCTCGCTGGGTGGCAGCGCTGTCCTTGAGGGATTCGAGCTCAGGATCGGACTCGGTGTCGGGTGCAATTTTTGTTAGAGGCGTCATGATTTACCTGCGTTTCAGGAAATGGTCGAATCAGCAGATCTATATTAGTACATAAAGTATTCATGACAATATTATAAATAGTACGATATGTGTATTGTTGCGCCGATTCCAATCCGTATTGTTTGGCGCATGGATAAATGGATCGCTTTAGTCAGAACAAAATTGCGCGAGCTCAAGCTCACGCAAGAAAAACTAGCCGAACGCGTCGGGGCTTCCCAGGGCGGGGTCGGTCATTGGCTCAACAAACGCCGCCAACCCGACTTGCCGACGATGAACAATGTGCTGCATGCCCTTGGGCTTGAGCACCTTGAAGTCGCCCTGGTGATTCGTGAGCGCAATGAGGCAGGCGACACGCCAGGTGCCGACGAATACACCTATGAGATCACTTCGGCATTCCGCTATCCGGTCAGGGACTGGGTATCGGCCGGTCAGGTCAACGAGAAAGTACAGCCCGACTACGCCTCGCCCGGCACTGTTTTCGAAGTCAGCGATCATTACGCCAAAGGTGCTGCGTTCTGGTTGCAGGTAACGGGCGATGCCATGACCGCACCGGTGGGGGTCAGCATCGCGCAAGGCATGATGATTCTGGTTGATCCGGATATCGAGGCCACGCCCGGCAAAATGGTGATCGCCCTGACGCCAGAGTCCGAGGCCACCACCTTTCGGCAGTTGATCGAAGAAAGCGGCCAGCGTTACCTCAAACCCCTCAACCCGACTTATCCCAAAACCCTGTTTGATGATAAATGCCGGATTATCGGCGTCGTGGTACAGGCCACGGTCAAGTTCTAGATACTGCCCGCTGCGGCTGTGAAAAAGGCGGATACCGGTTACGGTATCCGCCTTTTGTCATTCCAGCTCGACCAGCGCCGAGCCCTCACTGACCATTTCGCCTTCCTGGAAGAACAACGCCTTGATCACGCCTGCGTGGGGGGCGCGCAGGCTGTGTTCCATTTTCATGGCCTCCAGCACCACCAGTTGCGCACCGGCCTCGACGGTTTGACCGATCTCAACCAGTACCCGCACGATGCTGCCGTTCATCGGTGCGGTCAGGCCGCCCTGGGCCGTGTGGCTGGCGTCCACGGCGCTGATCGGGTCGTGCAGGCGCACGCAGTGCAGCTCACCGTCCCAGCGCAGGTACAGTGCATCGCCGCGACGTATTGCCAGGTGCTGGCGGCGCACACCGTCCTGTTCGATAACCAGTTGCTCATCGCGCAAGGTGGCCGTGTTGGCGCTGAGGTGGATGACCTCTTGCTCGCCATTGCAGGTCAGGGCCAGCAAGGTCTGTGCTGGCAGACCGCTGCGAAAGCCGTTGTGGGCCGACCAGGGGGAGGCCGGATCATCAGTGCGTACCCTGGGCGGCTGGCTCTGATCGAAGGCTTGTGCGCCAGCAGACCAGAAGGCTGCAGGCAAAGGCTCTGCTGCAGGCAGCAATTGCTCTTCGAAGCGCGGGATAAAGCCGGTATCGAGTTCGGCTGCAGCGAAGGCCGGGTGGCCGATGATACGGCGCAAAAAGCTCAGGTTGGTTTTCAGCCCGCCAATGGCGAACTCATCAAGCATGGCCAGCAAGCGCAGACGGGCCTGTTCACGGTCTTCCCCCCAGGCAATCAGCTTGCCCAGCATCGGGTCGTAGAACGGCGACACCTCGTCGCCTTCGCAGACCCCGCTGTCCACACGACGGCCCGGGCCTGCGGCCGACTCGCGATACACCTCAAGACGGCCGGTTTGCGGCAGAAAATCATGGCCCGGGTCTTCGGCATACAGGCGCACTTCGATGGCATGCCCGTTCAGCGGCACTTGCGCCTGGGTGATCGGCAGGGCTTCACCGCGGGCCACGCGGATTTGCCAGGCCACCAGATCGAGGCCGGTGATGGCTTCGGTAACCGGGTGCTCAACCTGCAGGCGCGTGTTCATCTCCATAAAGAAGAATTCGCCTCGCGCATCCAGTAAAAATTCCACGGTGCCCGCACCCACATAGCCGATGGCCTGCGCCGCGCGCACGGCGGACTCGCCCATGGCCTGACGCTGTTCGACACTCAGCCCCGGTGCGGGTGCTTCTTCCACGACTTTCTGATGGCGGCGCTGAATCGAGCAGTCGCGCTCATTGAGGTACAGGCAGTTGCCATGCTGGTCGGCGAAAATCTGGATCTCGACATGACGCGGCTTGAGCACATACTTTTCCACCAGCATCCGCGCGTCGCCAAAGGACGACAAGGCTTCGCGCTGTGCCGAAGCCAGTGCTTCTGCCAGCTGGCTGACGTCTTCGACCACCTTCATGCCCTTGCCGCCACCACCTGCCGTGGCCTTGAGCAGCACCGGATAGCCGATGCGTTCTGCGGCGAGGCGAAAGGTTTCCAGATCCTGGTCTTCGCCGTGGTAGCCGGGCACCAGCGGCACGCCGGCCACTTCCATCAAGGCCTTGGCGGCGGACTTGCTGCCCATGGCATCAATGGCACTGGCGGGCGGGCCGAGAAAAATCAGCCCGGCCGCTTCAATGGCACGGGCAAAGCCTGCGTTCTCCGACAAAAAACCGTACCCGGGGTGAATCGCCTGGGCACCGCTGGCCTTGGCGGCTGCGATGATCTTGTCGATTTTCAGGTAGCTGTCAGCCGCTTTGCTGCCGCCCAGATCCACGCAGATATCGGCTTCGCGGCAATGCCGCGCGTCGCGGTCGGTCGCGCTGTGGACGGCGACCGTAGTGAGGCCCAGGGCCTTGGCCGTGCGCATCACCCGGCAGGCGATTTCGCCACGGTTGGCCACCAGTATGGATGTCAGAAGAGGGGCAGTCATGAGCGCGGCTCCAGGCTCGAGGGATCGGCTTGCCAACTGGGGGCACGTTTTTGCAGAAAAGCACGCAAGCCTTCCTGGCCCTCGGGGCTCACCCGGATGCGGGCGATGGCGTTCTCGCAGTAACGGCGAATGGCCAGGGTCGGTGCGCCGTGACTGACTTCGCGCAGCAGGTCCTTGCAGGCGCGCATGGCTTGCGGGCTGTTGAGCAGCAGGTTGTCGGTCCAGCGGGCGATGTGCTGTTCCAGTTCCGCGAGGGGGTAGCATTCCGAGAGCAAGCCCAGTTCGCGGGCGCGTTCACCGCTGAAGCGCTCTGCGGTCAGGGCATAGCGCCGGGCAGCGCGTTCGCCGATGGCCTGCACCACAAACGGGCTGATGACCGCAGGAGCCAGGCCGATGCGCACTTCCGACAGGCAGAACTGTGCGTCATCTGCGCCGATGGCCATGTCACAGGCACTGATCAGGCCCAGCGCGCCACCATAAGCGGCGCCCTGGACGACTGCCAGGGTCGGCATTTTCAGCTTGGCCAGGTTGTACATCAGCTCGGCCAGGTGGCGAGCGTCGTCGAGGTTGGTGTGGTAGTCCAGCTCGGCCGATTGCTGCATCCAGGCCAGATCGGCCCCGGCACTGAAATGCTTGCCACGCCCGCGCAGAAGCAAAAAGCGGACGGCAGGATCAGCCTGTACCGCGTCCAGGGCCAGAATCAGCTCGCGGATCATCTCGGCATTGAAGGCGTTGTTCTTCTGCTCACGGCTCAACCACAGGGTGGCAAAGCCCCGGGGATCGGTGTGCAGTTCGAGGGTGTTGAAATCCATCATGTTGGTCAGTCCTGAAAGGCTGTGGGGTTACATCCGGAACACACCGAAACGGGTGGCTTCGACAGGGGCGTTCAAGGCTGCCGACAGGCCCAGGGCCAATACGTCACGGGTTTGCGCCGGATCGATCACGCCGTCATCCCACAAACGCGCGCTGGAGTAGTAGGGGTGGCCCTGGTGTTCGTACTGGTCAAGGATAGGCTGCTTGATCTCGGCCTCTTCGCGGGCCGAGAACGCAACGCCATTGCGCTCGGCCTGTTCACGCTTGACCTGCACCAATACACCGGCGGCTTGCTCCGCGCCCATCACGCCGATCCGTGCGTTTGGCCACATCCACAAAAAGCGCGGGTCGTAGGCGCGACCGCACATGCCATAGTTGCCAGCGCCAAAACTGCCGCCGATGATCACGGTGAATTTCGGCACCCTGGCGCACGCCACGGCGGTGACCAGTTTGGCACCGTGCTTGGCAATGCCGCCCGCTTCGTATTTTTGCCCGACCATAAAGCCGGTGATGTTTTGCAAAAACACCAGGGGGATGCCGCGCTGGCAAGCCAGTTCGATAAAGTGCGCGCCTTTTTGCGCAGCCTCGGCAAACAGGATGCCGTTGTTGGCCAGAATCGCCACCGGGTAGCCGTGCAAGTGGGCAAAACCGCACACCAGCGTGGTGCCAAACAGGGCCTTGAACTCATCGAACACCGAACCGTCCACCAGCCGCGCAATCACTTCGCGCACATCAAATGGCTGCTTGGCATCGGCTGGCACAATGCCGTATAGCTCATCGTGGCCATACAGCGGGGCCATTGGTGTACGTTGTTGCACCTGGCCCAGCTTGCGCCAGTTGAGGTTGGCCACGCTGCGCCGGGCCAGTGCCAGGGCATGCTCGTCGCTGTCGGCATAATGGTCGGCCACCCCGGAAATCTTGCAATGCACATCGGCACCGCCCAGGTCTTCGGCGCTGACCACTTCACCCGTGGCGGCTTTTACCAGGGGTGGCCCGGCGAGGAAGATAGTGGCTTGCTGGCGCACCATGATGGCTTCGTCGGCCATTGCTGGCACATAGGCGCCGCCTGCGGTGCAGGAACCCATGACCACGGCAATCTGCGGGATGCCTGCCGCGCTCATGTTGGCCTGGTTGAAGAAGATCCGCCCAAAGTGCTCGCGGTCCGGGAACACTTCATCCTGGCGCGGCAGGTTGGCACCGCCCGAATCCACCAGGTAAATGCACGGCAAGCGGTTTTGCTCGGCGATGGTTTGCGCCCGCAGGTGTTTTTTGACCGTCAGCGGGTAGTACGAACCGCCTTTGACCGTGGCGTCGTTGGCGACAATCATGCATTCCACGCCTTCGACCCGACCTATGCCGGCAATGATTCCGGCGGCCGGAACGTCTTCGCCGTACACGTTGTAAGCCGCTAACTGACTCAATTCAAGGAAGGGCGAACCGCTGTCGAGCAGGCGGTCAATCCGTTCCCGTGGCAGCAATTTGCCACGCGAGGTATGCCGCTCCTGCGCCTTGGCGCCGCCGCCCTGTTGCACCTGCGCCAGCAGGGCGTGCAAGGCCTCGACCTGTTTGAGCATGGCGTCGCGGTTAAGCCCGAACTCGGTCGAGCGCGGGTTGATCGTCGTCTGCAAGATGGACATGCCGGCGCTCCTTAGCGGGTTTCGTTGAAGAGTTCGCGACCAATCAACATGCGTCGGATTTCGCTGGTGCCCGCGCCGATTTCATACAGCTTGGCATCACGCAGCAGGCGCCCGGCCGGGAATTCATTGATGTAGCCGTTGCCACCGAGAATCTGGATGGCGTCCAGGGCCATTTGCGTGGCGCGTTCGGCGCTGTACAAAATCACCCCGGCGGCATCCTTGCGCGTGGTTTCGCCACGTTCGCAAGCGGCGGCCACGGCATACAGATAGGCGCGGCTGGCATTGAGCTGGGTGTACATGTCGGCCACCTTGCCCTGGATCAGTTGGAACTCGCCGATGCTCTGGCCGAACTGCTTGCGGTCGTGGATGTAGGGCACGATCAGGTCCATGCACGCTTGCATGATCCCGGTGGGGCCGCCCGAGAGCACCACGCGCTCGTAGTCCAGGCCACTCATCAGCACCTTGACCCCGGCGTTGAGGGTGCCCAGCAGGTTCTCCTCTGGCACTTCGACATCGTCGAAAAACAGCTCGCTGGTGTTGGAACCGCGCATGCCCAGCTTGTCGAAATGCTTGCTGCGGCTGAAGCCTTTCCAGTCGCGCTCGACGATAAAGGCGCTGATCCCGTGCGGGCCCTTTTCCAGGTCGGTCTTGGCGTAGATCACATAGGTGCTGGCGTCCGGGCCATTGGTGATCCAGGTCTTGCTGCCGTTGAGGACAAAGTGGTCGCCACGCTTGTCAGCGCGCAGTTTCATCGATACCACATCGGAACCGGCGTTCGGTTCGCTCATGGCCAGGGCGCCGACGTGTTCGCCGCTGATCAGCTTGGGCAGGTATTTGAGTTTCTGTTCATGGGTGCCGTTACGGTTGATCTGGTTGACGCACAAATTGGAGTGGGCGCCGTAGGACAGGGCGACCGAGGCTGAGCCGCGGCTGATTTCTTCCATGGCCACCACATGGGCCAGGTAGCTGAGGCCGGTGCCGCCGTATTCTTCCGGGACAGTGATGCCAAGCAGACCCATGTTGCCAAACTTGCGCCACATATCGGCGGGGAACAGGTTGTCCTTGTCGATTTGCGCCGCGCGAGGTGCCAGCTCGGCGGCAACGAAGGCCTGTACCTGATCGCGCAGCATATCGATGGTTTCGCCCAGGGCGAAGTTCAGGGTGGGGTAGCTCATGGGGCACCTATAGTCATTGTTCTTGTGGAGGCGGTTACTGCGTCGCCGTCGATAACCTTTACGTTAACGTAAACTTGGCGCCTTTAACTGTCAACGACCTTTACGTTAACGTCAACTTAGGCCAGAGTATTTGCTGTTCTTCAAATGAGCCGGTGCAGTGCGTGCCTTGCTCATGCTCCCAAAACAATCACAAGAGGAGTTGTCATGAAGTTGCAATCCGTCCCCAGTTACAGCCAGGGCGCGCAGGACAAGGCGCTGCTGGCGATGACGATAGGCCAGGCTTTCGATCGGACTGTTGCGCGTTACCCGCAGGGTGAGGCGTTGGTGGTGCGCCATCAGCAGCAACGCTACACATGGGCACAATTGGCCGAGGCGGTCGACCTGCATGCCCGGGCGCTGCTGGCCTTGGGGTTGCAGGCAGGGGACCGGCTGGGGGTGTGGGCGCCCAACGGTGCCGAATGGTTTATCTGTCAGTTTGCCAGCGCCAAGATCGGTGTGATCCTGGTCAATATCAACCCGGCTTACCGGCTCTCGGAGCTGGAATACGTGCTCAAGCAATCGGCGTGTCAGTGGCTGGTGTGCGCGGGTGCGTTCAAGACTTCCAACTACCACGCCATGCTCCAGGAGCTGATTCCAGAGCTGGCGCAGCAGTCGATCGGGGCTCTGGATTGTGAACGCTTTGCCGATTTGCGTGGGGTCATCAGCCTCGCGGTTGAGCCGCCGCAAGGTTTTTTACCCTGGTCGCAACTTGCCACATTAGCGGGCGAGGTCGAGCCGCAGCAGTTACGTGACCGCGAAGCCAGCCTGCACGTCGACCAGCCGGTCAATATCCAGTACACCTCGGGCACTACGGGTTTCCCCAAGGGCGCGACCCTCAGCCATCGCAATATCCTCAACAATGGCTATATGGTCGGCGAAAGCCTGGGGCTGACGGCCAATGACCGGTTGGTGATCCCGGTACCGCTTTATCATTGCTTTGGCATGGTGATGGGCAACCTGGGCTGTGTCACCCATGGCACCACCATGATTTATCCTGCAGAGGCCTTTGACCCGGGCCTGACGCTGCAAGCGGTGGCCGAGGAACGGGCTACCGGCCTGTACGGTGTACCGACCATGTTTATCGCCATGCTCGACCACCCGCAGCGTGCCGCGTTTGATCTGTCGAGCCTGCGCACGGGGATCATGGCCGGGGCCACCTGCCCGATCGAGGTCATGCGCCGGGTGATCAGTGAAATGCACATGGGCGAAGTACAAATTGCCTATGGCATGACCGAAACCAGCCCGGTATCAATCCAGACAGGCCCTGCGGATGAACTGGAATTGCGTGTTACCACGGTAGGGCGTACCCAGCCACAGTTGGAGAGCAAGCTGATCGATGCTGCAGGCAATACCGTCGCGCGGGGTGAGATTGGCGAGTTGTGTACCCGTGGCTACAGCGTGATGCTCGGCTACTGGAACAACCCGCAGGCCACCGCGGATGCCATCGACGGCGAAGGCTGGATGCACACCGGGGACCTGGCGCAGATGGATGAGCAGGGTTATGTGCGCATCGTGGGGCGCAACAAGGACATGATCATTCGCGGTGGTGAGAATATTTACCCGCGCGAGTTGGAGGAGTTCTTTTTTACCCATCCGGCCGTGGCCGATGTGCAGATTGTGGGCATTCCCGATGCCAGATACGGCGAGGAGATCGTGGCCTGGATCAAGTTTCATCCCGGACATACGGCCAATGAGCTGGAGCTGCAAACCTGGTGCAAGTCGCGGATTGCGCACTTTAAAACGCCGCGATTTTTCAAGTTTGTCGATGTATTCCCGATGACCGTGACCGGTAAGATCCAGAAATTCAAAATGCGTGAGATCAGTATTCAGGACTGCCAACAGAAATGACCAAGCCCAGTGGGAGCGGGCTTGCTCGCGATGGTAGCGACGCGGTTTGACTGGCTCACCGCAGCGCCTGTATCGCGAGCAAGCCCGCTCCCACAACAAACCCCAGACAACACAAAGGGGAGCCGAGGCTCCCCTTTAATATGTCGTTGCGTGCTCTTTTTTTATTATTGAAGGGCGGTTTATTGTTGTTTTTGGAACTCACCCTTTTGCTGCGTTTTTTTGCGATCCCCATCCGGGATCAAGAGCAAACGTATTTTTTTGAGCGCTGATCCACTTTTATCACTGGCTATCAAACCCGTGATCCAACCTGTGCATGTGCTACCTGAAGGTAGTTTTATTGTTCTCTGCCCGGTTGCGAGTGGCTTTTAGGCCCTCGGAAAAGCAAACCTTCTCCAAAAAAATCTGTTAGCTGCGTCTCTGCCGTGTTGTTTTTGTTATGTCAGAGTCGTTTCGTATTGTTTTTATTATGTTGCTGCGGTTTTTATTCTTGTTATGCCATAGAGATAGCAGGAGCCGTGCCAACTTTTAAAAAGTCTTGTGAATCAATGGCTTATAAATTCAGGCAATAAAAAACCGGCCCTGGGCAGGGCCGGTTTGTTTCCGTGTTACTCGTTTGTGTGGCGGTGAGGTAACACCCCGGAACACTTTTTAGCTCTGGCGGGCCTTGGCCACCCGCGATCCGGTAACACGGCCCAGGACCTTGCAGATGTGCGCACCGGCCAGTAACAGCTTGTCCATATCGATGCCGGTCTGGATGCCCATGCCGTTGAGCATGTACAGCACGTCTTCCGTGGCCACATTACCGCTGGCGCCCTTGGCATAAGGACAACCGCCGAGCCCGGCAATTGAACTGTCGAATACCGCGATACCTTCCTGCAGGCTGGCGTAGATATTCACCAGCGCCTGGCCGTAGGTATCGTGGAAGTGCCCGGCGAGTTTCTCTCGTGGCACGAGTGCCGTGACGGCTTCGAACAAGCTGCGTGTGGCTGTGGGGGTGCCGGTACCGATGGTGTCGCCCAGTGACACTTCGTAACAGCCCATGGCGTATAGCTCCTGCGCGACCTGTGCCACTTGCTGCGGGCTGACCTGGCCTTCATAAGGGCAGCCGAGCACACAGGACACATAACCGCGCACGCTGATGCCGTGTTGTTTGGCCGCTTCGATGATGGGTACAAAGCGCGCCAGGCTTTCGCTGATCGAACAATTGATATTGCGTTGCGAGAACGCTTCAGAGGCGGCGGCAAATACCGCGACTTCTTTTACCCCGGCGGCCACGGCATCTTCAAAGCCGCGCAGGTTCGGTGCCAGCGCGCCATACACCACCCCCGGCTTGCGCCGGATTTGTGCAAAAACTTCAGCAGAGCCGGCCATTTGCGGCACCCACTTGGGCGAGACAAAACTGCCGACTTCGATATAGCCCAACCCGGCATCGGTCAGGGCGTCGACCAGTTGCACCTTGTCGGCGACGCTGATGGGTTGCGCTTCATTTTGCAAACCGTCGCGCGGGCCGACTTCGATCAGGCGCACATGGGTTGGAAATGTCATGGGGGGTCACCCTGTCTGTTGAAATATGTGTCTTGCCAAGCCCTCACCCCAACCCTCTCCCAAAGGGAGAGGGTGCAAATTGGTGGTGTTCTTGAGTTCGTATGCGGTCCGTTCCCTCTCCCTTTGGGAGAGGGCTAGGGTGAGGGACTTTTAGTCGTTTGTTTTTTTATGGTCTGTTCCAGCGCCTGGAGGCACCGCTCTTCGGCGGTATCGAGCTCCAGCTGCATCTGCTGGATATCGAGCAATTGCTGCTCCAGCTGTTCGCGGCGCTCGGCGATCTTGGCCAGCATGCTGTTGAGTTGTTTCTGGTTGCCGCTGGTGGGGTCGTAAAGCTCGATCAGTTCGCGGCATTCGGCCAGCGAAAAACCGATGCGCTTGCCGCGCAGGATCAGTTTCAGGCTGACCTTGTCCCGCGCCGAATACACCCGTTCCTGGCCGCGGCGTTCGGGGGCGAGCAGGCCTTGCTCTTCATAGAAGCGAATGGCGCGGGTGGTGATGTCCAGCTCGCGGGCAAGGTCGGAAATACTGTACGTCTGGCTGCTCATGGGCGGGCTCTGGAGGAATCGTATGACTAAACTAATCCGTGGTTGACGTTTACGTCAAGCAAGCTGGCCTGTTCGGTTTTCTGTTGTTGCTGGCACAGCTCGATCAGTTGCTCGCGCATCCAGCGATTGGCCGGGTCTTGCTCGGTACTTTCGTGCCAGTACAGATGGGTTTCC
The DNA here is from genome assembly GCF_900105835.1 of Pseudomonas fragi. NCBI lineage: Bacteria > Pseudomonadati > Pseudomonadota > Gammaproteobacteria > Pseudomonadales > Pseudomonadaceae > Pseudomonas > Pseudomonas fragi. Next base: position 1,599,949 of record NZ_LT629783.1, on the reverse strand, counting down.
ACATTGGGCAGTTCAGTGAGGGGCAGGGGCACAAAGTGCAGGCCGTGGCGGCGGGCAAAACGCTCGGGCACGGTCATTGCCATGTCGGTCTGTTGCAGCACATTGGAGGCCATCAGGTAATGCTGCGAACGCAGGGTGATCTTGCGTTGCAGGCCCATTTTGCCCAGCGCCAGGTCCACTTCGCCCAGACCATTGCGCCGGGTCGAGATATGGATATGGGTCAGTGCCAGGTAATCCTCAAGGCTCAGGGCGGCCTTGGCGGCCAACGGGTGGCCCTGGCGCATGGCGCACACATAACGGTCTTCCATCAATTTGACATGCCGCACCTGGGGGTCGGTATTGAGCGGGGCGTCCACGGCAAAATCCAGGCGTCCTGCGGCCAGATCACTGGTGGTCTCACGCCGATGGGAGAGAAAACTCTCAACCACCACCGATGGCGCCTGACGCCGTAGCCGCTGGAACAGCGGCGGCAAAATCACCGCTTCCGACAGGTCGGTCATGCTGATGCGGTAGGTCTTGTTGGCTTGCAGGGGGTTGAAGGTGCGGCTTTCCTGCACGGATACACGCAACAGTGCCAGGGCGCTGCGCACCGGGCTGATGATGTTCTGCGCCATCGGAGTGGGCACCATACCCTGGGCAGTACGCACGAACAGCGGGTCGTTGAAGCTCTCGCGCAACCGCGCCAGGGCATTGGACACTGCCGGCTGGGTGATGCCGATAATCTGCCCGGCGCGGGTCAGGTTGGCTTCGGTGTAGATGGCGTCGAAGACGATAAACAGATTGAGATCGACCTTGTTCAGGTTCATGGCGCGGTGGCTCTTGTTGTTGGAAGGGGTGACGCGGCCCGATCATATATTGCTTATGAATGGTAATACACGTCGTTAATAGGTGGCGCAAATGAAGGGGGGCTGATCTAGCATCGGGTATCACTTTTCAGCATTCCCGGTAGAAGGTAGCCACTTATGGATTTCGCTTATTCCCCGAAAGTTCAGGCACTGCGCGAGCGTGTGACAGCGTTTATGGACGCCCATGTGTACCCGGCGGAGGCGATTTTTGATCAGCAAGTGGCTGAAGGCGACCGCTGGCAGCCGACGGCGATCATGGAAGAGCTGAAGCTCAAGGCCAGGGCTGAAGGCCTGTGGAATCTGTTTTTGCCCGAGTCCGAACTGGGGGCCGGGCTGAGCAACCTTGAATACGCGCCGCTGGCAGAAATCATGGGGCGCTCGATGCTGGGCTCCGAGCCCTTCAACTGTTCTGCACCGGATACCGGCAACATGGAAGTCCTGGTGCGCTACGCCAGCACGGCGCAAAAACAGCAGTGGCTCGAGCCGCTGCTGCGCGGTGAGATTCGCTCGGCGTTTGCCATGACCGAACCGGACGTTGCCTCGGCGGATGCCACCAATATGGCTGCCCGCGCCGTGCGTGACGGTGATGAGTGGCTGATCAACGGTCGCAAGTGGTGGACGTCCGGGGCCTGTGACCCGCGCTGCAAGATCATGATTTTCATGGGCTTGAGCAACCCTGAAAACCCGCGCCATCAGCAACACTCGATGATCCTGGTGCCGGTGGACACACCGGGGGTAACAATCGTGCGACCACTGCCGGTGTTCGGCTACGACGATGCACCTCATGGTCACGCCGAAGTGCTGTTCGACAACGTGCGTGTGCCGTATGAAAACGTCTTGTTGGGTGAGGGCCGGGGCTTCGAGATTGCCCAGGGGCGTCTTGGGCCGGGGCGGATTCACCACTGCATGCGCTCGATCGGCATGGCCGAGCGGGCCTTGGAATTAATGTGCAAACGATCGCTGGCGCGTACTGCGTTCGGCAAACCGCTGGCACGTCTGGGGGGCAATATCGACAAGATCGCCGACTCGCGCATGGAGATCGACATGGCGCGGCTGTTGACCCTCAAGGCCGCCTATATGATGGATACGGTGGGTAACAAAGTGGCGAAAAGCGAAATCGCCCAGATCAAGGTTGTCGCCCCCAACGTTGCCTTGAAGGTAATTGACCGGGCCATTCAGATGCATGGCGGGGCAGGGGTTTCGGGGGATTTTCCGCTGGCTTATATGTATGCCATGCAGCGCACGCTGCGCCTGGCGGATGGCCCGGATGAAGTGCACCGGGCGGCGGTGGGCAAGTTTGAGCTGGACAAGTGGTAGCGGGTTTGTGTGGGAGCGGGCTTGCTCGCGATGCGGTCAATGCGGTGTATCAGTATTGCTGAGTCGATGCTATCGCGAGCAAGCCCGCTCCCACAGGTTGTTACGCTGCTGCTTCAATACACCCACACCTCAACCCGGCGATTCTTCAGGCGGCCTTCATCTTCGGTGTTGGCTGCCACCGGCATTTGTGCACCGTAACCTTGAATTTCCCTGAGTACCACGCCACTTTTCACCAGCTCGCGGCGCACCGCCATTGCCCGTAACCGGGACAGCAGTTGTGCTCGCTGCGGGTCATCCTTGGCATCGCCGAAACCCACCAGCGTGACCTGCTTGTCGAGCTTGCCGTGGGCGCTCAGGTAGTCGACCACGCGCAGCAAGTCCTGGCGCGCCTTGTTGTCCAGCGAAGCGCTGCCTTCCTCAAAGCGAAAATTTACCGACAGGCGCTGCGCCTCGCGGGTCAGCGCCTGATACTGCTCCGGCATATGTGCCCCCGGCATCACGTTGTCCGCCTGGACGCTTTGCGCGACAAAGCCGTTTTGCCCGACGATGGCCTGGCCCTGCGGGCTTTGGGTAAAGGCTACCAGCGCCTTGGCCCAGGGATTGTTCGTGGCCGGGGGCAAGTACAGGAACAGGCGGCGCGACAAGGGGTAATCTTCGCTGGCAATCAAGCTGGTAAGCGGCAACATCGGTTGCGATGCGCCGTCGACAATGGCCACGGCCTTGGCCTCACGGATATACGGCAGGCCGATAAAGCCGATGGCTTGCGGGTCATGGCTGACTGCGTCGGACAGCTCTTCGCTGGATTCGAAGCGTTGCGCCTTACTGCTCAAGGGCTGCCCGTTGCGGTTCAATACCAGCTCCTTGAAGGTTTCCCAGGTGCCGGACTGGTCGTCGCGTGCATACAAGTGAATGGCCCCGCCGGTGCCGCCCAACTGTTCCCAGCGGCTGATCTGGCCGCTGAAAATCTGTGCCAGTTGTTCGGTGTTGAGCTGGTTGAGGGGGTTGTGCGGATGCAGGATGATTGCCAGGCCATCGATGGCGATGACTTGCTCGGCGCCGGGGCTTTTCAGGTCGCCCAGGGGCTCAAGGTCAACCAGTTCGCGGTCCTTGATGGGCCGTGATGAGGCCACCAGATCCGCAAGCCCTGCGGCCAGCGCAGTAAAACCGGTGCCCGAACCGTGGGCGGCGACATCCACGCGGATCTGCTGGCCCTGGGCCGTGGTGCCGACAATGCTGTGCTCGTTGGGCGGGATGACCGGAACGCTGTGGATATCATGCAGGCCCTGTTCGGCGAGCATGGCGCTGACCAGTGCCGGGCCCAGGTTGGCGCCGATGGTGTTGGAGCCCTGGATACGCAGGTCGGCCGCCGTCGCCAGGCCGGTGATGGCGCATAACAGGGTCAACGACAAAAAGCGCAGCATGGGAAGGCACCTTCCTGGGGCCGTAGAAAGGTCTGCAATTTAAGTCAGAAAGGTTTCAAGCTGATGACAGACCCCTCCGGTGTGGGAGCGGGCTTGCTCGCGATGCGGGCCACGCGGTCTGTCAGAAAACCGAGGTGAGGCCATCGCGAGCAAGCCCGCTCCCACAGCAAGCAAGCTCTCTTGCTCAGCTCAACTCCAACCAGATCGGCGCATGATCGGACGGTTTTTCCATGCCGCGCAGGTCGTAGTCCACGCCCGCTGCCTTGATGCGTGGCACCAGCCCCTGGGAGGCAAGGATCACGTCAATGCGCAGGCCACGCTTGGGCTCGTCTTCAAAACCGCGGCTGCGGTAGTCGAACCAGCTGAAACGGTCCGCCACGTCCGGGTGCAGGTAGCGGAAGCTGTCCACCAGGCCCCAGTTCTTGAGGCGCTCCAGCCACTCGCGCTCTTCCGGCAAAAAGCTGCACTTGCCGGTTTTCAGCCAGCGCTTGGCGTTGTCCGGGCCGATACCGATGTCGCAGTCCTGCGGCGAGATATTGATGTCGCCCATCACCACCAGCGGTTGTTCATTGCTGAACCGGCTTTCCAGCAGCTGTTGCAGGTCGCTGTAGAAGCGTTGCTTGGCCGGGAACTTGGTAGGGTGGTCGCGGTTTTCGCCCTGTGGGAAGTAACCATTCATGATGGTCACCGGCTGGCCGTTTTCGTCTGCGAAAGTGCCCCAGATAAACCGGCGCTGGGCGTCTTCTTCATCGCTGGCAAAGCCCTTGTGCAGTTCCAGGGGGGGCTGGCGCGAAAGCAGGGCGACGCCGTAATGGCCTTTTTGACCATGAAAGTGCACGTGATAGCCCAGGGCTTCGATGTCGGCGAGGGGGAACTGGTCATCATGGACCTTGGTTTCCTGCAGGCCGATTACGTCAGGCTGATGTTTCTCGATCAGCGCTGCCAGCTGATGCGGCCGAGCGCGCAGGCCATTGATGTTGAATGAAACGATTTTCATGGGCGGGCAGTCCTGAACAAAACTGCGATGCTAGCGGACTGACGCCCCGGCTGCCAGCGTGCAGTGGGCCGAATGCACTGCTAACGTAGGATGCATTCGGCCATGATTGAACTGTCATGGCCCTCGGGGGTTCGTACCCATTAGAAGCGCTGCTATCCAGGCCGCGCCCGGGAGGTTGATCGCATGACGCAAACGCCGAACGCTACCAGTGAGATCCGATTGCTCGACAGTGGCTATTCAAGAGAGGCGCGTTCGTTGCTGTACCAGGCTTATCGCCATGAGCCGACGTTTCGTTTTCTGTTCAACGCCGAGCGCAGCGGCTACGAGCAACGGGTCAGGGCCACGGTACGCGAACTGGTCAAGCAGCATTTTTTGCAGGATTTGCCAGCGCTGGGCCTGCTGGTCAATGACCGGTTGCTGGGCATTGCCCTGATCGCGCCGCCGCAACGGCGCCTGGGCATTACCGAGAGCTGGGCCTGGCAGTTGCGCATGGTGCTCAGCACCGGTTTGAGCTGCACGCGGCGCTATCTGGCCTATCACCAGGCGGTGCAGGCCTGCGTGCCGGGAGATGCGGTGCATATGCTGCCGCTGCTGGGTATTCACCCCGAATTCCAGGGCCAGCATTACGGCGAGCAGTTGCTTGAGGCGGTGCACAACTGGTGCGCCGAAGATGAGCATTCCGAAGGCGTGGTGCTCGATACCGGCAACCCGCATTACCTGGACTTCTACAAGCGCCAGGGTTATGTGGAGATCGGTGAAGTGGCCATCGGGCCGGTTGTGGAACATGTGTTTTTCCATGCCAATCCGCAGGTGTTACATACTGCAACGGCTTGAAGACGAACTTTTTGCCCTTTGGCGCGCTCTATGAGCCCCCCAGCCCGTGATAGCATCCGCGCCTATGACGTTCCCAGGAAGATTTACCAGTGGTGTTGTCCTGCTGCTCAGCAGTTTTGCGGCGTTTGCCCAAAGCGAGTTGGTGGTCAAGGTCAAACCGGCAAACGACGCCCTCAAGGCCAACGTGGAAGGCTATATAGGCAGCCTCGGCGACCGTGACGAGAAAGCGCTTTTGCGTTTTCAACGTGGCGCGCAGGAGCAGGCCTTAAAGGCTTCCCAGGCCTTGGGTTACTACCAGCCCTCCATAGAAACCGAGGTCAAGCCCGGCGATCCGCCGCGTCTGGTGTTGAGTATCGATCCCGGCGAGCCGGTGCATCTGCGCAACGTCAACGTGCGTATCGAAGGCCCGGCCGCTTCGCTCAAGGCTTTTCAGATACCGGCCAGCGATGACCTCAAGCCCGGCGCGGTGCTCAACCAGGGCAATTACGAAGACGCCAAGCGCCTGATCCAGAACCGTGCCCTGCGTTACGGTTTTTTTAACGGCAAATTCACTCAGCACGAACTGCTGGTCGACCCGAAAGGCGGGTATGCCGATATCAATCTGGTCTACGAAAGCGGACCGCGTTTTTTACTGGGCAAAGTCAGCTTTGCCGGCGATGCTCCCTTCGACCAGACCTTGCTGCAACGCATGGTGCCGTTTACCCCCGATACCCCTTATGACTCGGAACTGGTCGCCGAGCTCAATCAGAATCTGCAAAGCAGCGGCTACTTTGAAATCGTGCGCGTCGATGCCGCGCCGAGCACGGCGGTGGGGCAGGTGATCCCGGTCGACGTCGACCTGGAAACCCGCAAGCCGCGCACCATGACCCTGGGCCTGGGTTATTCCACCGACACCGGAGCCCGCGGCAAGGCCAGCTGGATGCGCCACTGGGGCAACCCGCGTGGCGACAGCTACGGTTTTGAATCGGAAATTTCCCAGCCCAAGCAAAACGTCGGTGCCTGGTATGACATCCCGCTGGACCCGCCGCTGACCGACAAATTGCGTCTCGCCGCCGGTTATCAAAATGAAGAAATCGCCAACACCGACACCTTGAGCAAGCTGCTCACGGTCGGCCCCGAGTGGCACAGCAAGCTGGACAACGGCTGGACGCGCATTATCTCGCTCAGGTGGCAGCACGAAGAATATCGCCTGGGCGATGACTCGGGCCTGAGCACCCTGCTGATGCCAGGCGTCAGCTACTCGGTATTGCGCAGTGACAACCGCATCGACCCCAGCCACGGTTACAGCGTGAGCACGGACATGCAGGTGGCCAAGCAAGGGCTGATGTCCGACACCAACCTGTTCCATGGCGACGTGAAATTCAAGGCGCTGACCACCCTGTGGGAAAAACACCGCTTTTTGGGCCGCATTCAGTTTGGCGGCAGTGCCACCAATGGCTACAAGTCGATTCCACCGTCCTTGCGCTTTTTCGCCGGTGGCGACCAGAGCGTGCGCGGCTATGACTACCAGAGCCTGTCGCCGAAAAACTCCGACGGTGATCGCATCGGCGGGCGCTATATGCTCGCCGGCAGCCTGGAGTATCAATATCAGTTCGCCGAAAAATGGCGCTGGGCGACGTTTGTCGATCAGGGCAACGCCTTCAACACACTGGACTTCCCGAGTTTGAAAACCGGGGTCGGCGTGGGTATCCGCTGGATCTCGCCGGTTGGTCCGATACGTCTGGATCTGGCCCATGCGCTGGACGATGACGGCGGTGTCCGTTTGCACTTTTCGATGGGGCCAGAACTGTGATTCGTGGTTTGAAAATAGCCGGGCTGGTGCTGCTGGCATTGGTGCTGCTGGTGGTTGTCAGCGTCGGCGTGATTCTGGGTACGCAAGCGGGCAGCCGCTGGGTGCTGGGGCAAGTGCCGGGCTTGCAGGTTGATAATTTTGCCGGGCGCCTGGGCGGCCAGTGGGGCGCCGATCATTTGTTATGGGAGCAGGGCACCAGTCGGGTTGAGGTAAGCCGGCCGATCTTCGCCTGGTCACCGGGCTGCCTGACCCGCATGACGTTGTGTATCGATCAATTGCAGGCTGAGCAGATCAGCCTGCAGTTCCCGCCAAGCGAAGACAGCAGCAGCGGGCCGATCAGCCTGCCGGAGCTGAAATTGCCGCTGGCGATTGAAGTGGGCGTGGTCAAGGTCGGCAATGTGCTGTTCAACGGCATCGAGCAGCTCAAGGGCATGCAGCTGTCGGCACAGTGGACGGCCAAGGGCTTGCAGCTCGACTCGGTGCAGGTCGAGCGTGAAGACCTCAATGTTGAATTGTCCGGCCTGCTGCAACCCAATGGCGACTGGCCGCTAACGGTGCAAGGTAATGTCAGCCTGCCAGCGCCAGATGGCAAACCCCTGGACGTGGCGCTCAAGGTGGATGGCAATCTACGTACGACCTTGAACCTCAAGGCTGACACCAGCGGTTATATCAATGCGCATCTGACGGGCGAGCTACAGCCCCTGGCCGACAACTTGCCGGCGCAATTGAAAATTACCGCCGAGCCGTTCAAGGCCAGCCCCGATCTGCCAGATACCCTACAGCTTAATCAGCTGCTGCTGACGGCCAAGGGCGATCTTAAAAGCGGCTATGAGTTGAATGGCAGCGCCACCTTGCCCGCCGAGAAAGAGCCGGTGAACCTGTTGCTCAAGGGCCGGGTGGATGCCAAGGGCGCGCAGATCGCCGCGCTGGATCTGAGCGCCAACCCGCAGCAGCGCCTGAAGCTGTCAGGGCAAGTGGACTGGCACGAAGGCCTGAGCGCCGAGGCCAAAATCGACTGGCTGGAATTTCCCTGGCACAACCTGTATCCGGTGATCGACAAGCCGGATGTGGATTTGCGCAAGTTTGTGGGGGAAGTGTCCTACCGTGACGGTAACTATCTGGGCAACTTCACGGCGGACCTCGATGGTCCGGCGGGCAAGTTCAGTCTCAGCAGCCCGTTCAGTGGTGACCTGGGCAAGATCTTTCTGCCGCAGTTGAAGCTGGTGGCCGGGCAGGGCAAGGCCGAAGGTCACGTCAATGTGCAGTTCGCCGATGGCGTGGTGTGGGACACGGCGCTGGACTTGAGTGCGCTCAACCCGGCGTACTGGGTGGCTGAGTTGCCGGGTACGCTGGCAGGCCCGTTGCGCAGCAAGGGTTCGTTCAAAAACGAGCGCCTGGAACTGGATGCCAACCTTGACCTCAAGGGCCGTTTGCGCGGCCTGCCTGCCGTGCTGCAAGCCAAGGCCAACGGTGCGGGTGAAGCCTGGACGGTCAGTGCGCTGGATATTCGCCTGGGCGATAACCGCATCAATGGCACCGCCAGTTTGCAGGAGCAAATCAAGGCCCAACTTGATCTCAATATGCCACGTCTGGGCCAGCTGTGGCCCGAACTGCGCGGTCAGCTCAAGGGCCGTGTCGATGTAGGCGGAACCCTCAAGGCACCGCAAGGCAAAGTGGCGCTTAATGGCCAGCAATTGGCATTTGCCGACAATCATCTGCAAAACCTGACCCTGGATGCCAGCCTCGACCGCAACCAGCGCGGCCGCATCGACCTCAAGGGCAGTGGCATCCGCGCCGGTGACACAGAGCTGGGTGTACTGACTGCCAACGGCAGTGGCGATATCAAGCGCCAGCAGCTCAAACTGGATTTGCAAGGGCCCATGTTGCAACTGGCTTTGGCTCTGGATGGCGGGTTGGACAAGGACAACTGGCGCGGGCGCCTGGTCAGTGGTGACGTCAAGGCCGGCGGCCAGGCCTGGGTGCTGCAAAACCCGGCGCGTCTGGAGCGGCTGGCCGATGGCCGGCTCAACCTCGGGGCGCAATGCTGGCTCTCCGGCCCGGCGAGTTTGTGCAGCGAAGAACAACGCCTGGTGCCGGACCCTAAACTGCGTTTGCACCTCAAACAGTTCCCCCTCGACAGCCTGGCCGAATGGTTTCCCAAGGACTTCCAGTGGCAGGGGCAGCTTAATGCCGACTTGATCCTGGACTTGCCTGCCAGCGGGCCCAAGGGCCAGGTCGTGGTGGACGCCAGTGGCGGCACGTTGCGCTTCAGAGACAAAGGTCAGTGGCTGGACTTCCCGTATCAGGCCTTCAAGCTGACCAGCAACCTGACCCCTAACCGGGTTGAATCGCGCCTTGATTTCGACGGTGGCAAGCTCGGGCAATTGATGCTGGCAGCGCGGATCAATCCGCTGCCCAAGAGCAAGCCCATTACCGGCGAGTTCCGCCTCACCGGGCTGGATGTGTCGATGATTCGTCCGTTCGCGCCGATGGTGGAAAAACTCACCGGCCAGCTCAACGGCTCCGGCACGATCTCGGGTGCTTTGCTGTCGCCCCATGTCAACGGCACTGTGGCGCTGACCGGCGGTGAGATTTCGGGGCCGGAGTTGCCGACCAACTTTGAAAATGTGCAGCTTTCACTGGCCATCAACGGTGAAACGGCGCTGATCAATGGCGGCTGGACCAGCGGTGACAAAGGCCAGGGCAGCGTCAGTGGCAATGTGGCCTGGGGCCAGGCGGTGGCGGTCAATGTGCTGGTCAAGGGCAACAATTTGCCGGTGACGGTCGAACCCTATGCCAAGCTGGAAGTGGCCCCTGACCTGAAAATCTCCCTCAATCCGGATAACACCCTGTTGATCGCCGGTACGGTGAACGTGCCCAAGGGCGAAATCGTGGTGCGTGAATTGCCGCCATCGACAGTCAAGGTCTCAGATGACACGGTTATCGTGGGCCAGCAGGCAACGGATGAAGCCGCGCCGATGCAGGTCGACATGGATATCAACGTGGTGGTGGGGCAGGAGCTGCTGACCTTCTCCGGCTTTGGCCTGAACGCCGATCTGGCGGGGCAGGTGCATATCGGCAACAACATGGACACCCGTGGCGAACTGCGCCTGAACAACGGCCGCTACCGGGCCTATGGCCAGAAGCTGACGATTCGCCGGGCGCGCCTGCTGTTTGCCGGGCCGATCGACCAGCCGTACCTGGACATCGAAGCCGTGCGCCAGACCGATGATGTGATTGCCGGGATTCGCCTCACCGGCAGTGCGGAGCAACCCACCACGCAAATCTTCTCGGAGCCGGCCATGAGCCAGGAACAGGCGTTGTCCTACCTGATTCTGGGGCGTCCGCTGACGGGTACCGGAGAGGATGAGAATCTGTTGGCGCAAGCGGCCCTGGGCCTGGGGTTGATGGGCAGTTCGGGGATTACCACCAGCCTGGCCAATCACCTGGGCCTCAAGGAGTTCGAGCTGGATACCGAAGGTACCGGCAACAGCACGGCGGTGGTGGCCAGTGGCAAGATCAACGAACGTTTAAGCGTGCGTTACGGTGTCGGTGTGTTTGAACCGGCCAGCACCATTGCCCTGCGCTACAAGTTGAGTAAACGCGTGTATGTGGAAGTGGCCAGCGGCTTTGCCAGCTCGCTGGATATTTTCTACAAACGGGACTTCTGACCCACTGTCCCCCTGACTCTGTGGGAGCGGGCTTGCTCGCGATAGCCTCGGTGCGGTTGCCCTGAGGCACCGCGTCGATCCAGTCGCGAGCAAGCCCGCTGCCACAGGTTGCTACAGCCCCGGCACTTGCTTTTCCAGCCACTTGTGTCGCCTGGTGCGCTGGCCTGCGGGCCATTGATACCGACCTGGCGCAGTGCTGCTGAGAGGGTGCAGGTCTATGCTTAATCTGGACAGTGGCAAGATGAACCGGGTAAAAGCGCCATCACTGTTCAGATTTTCTTAACAATGGAGGGGCTATGGACCGTTTCAACGCGATGCTGGTGTTTACCCGTATCGTTGAGCTGGGCGGTTTTGCCAGGGCCGCGGACAGCCTGCAATTGCCTCGCGCGTCGGTCACGGTAATGATCAAGCAACTGGAAGCACACCTGGGCGTGCAACTGCTGCACCGCACCACGCGCCAGGTCAGCCCGACCCTGGACGGTGCCGCGTATTACCAGCGTTGCGTCAGCCTGCTGGCTGATCTGGAAGAAGCCGAGGGGGTATTCAGGAGCCGCCAGCCCAAGGGTACCCTGCGGGTCGAGATGCCGGCGGCAGTGGGGCGCCTGGTGGTGTTGCCGGCGCTGCCCGAATTCACCGATAGTTACCCTCAGCTCGAGCTGGAAATCGGCCTCAATGACCGCCCGGTCGACCTGATTCGTGACGGGGTGGATTGTGTGGTCCGTGCCGGCCTGACCGTTGACGATTCGCTGGTGGCACGCCCCCTGGTGCAGATGGATCAGGTGACGTGCGCCAGCCCCGCCTATTTGCAGGCCCACGGCGTGCCGCAATCGCTCGACGACTTGGGCGGGCATCAGGTAGTGGAGTATTTTTCCAGCGCGTCGGGCAAGCGCTACGGGCTGGAGTTCCAGATCGGTGACCAGGTGCATCTGCCCGACTTGCCCAAACGGCTTGCGGTCAACAGTGCAGAAGGTTACCTGGCGGCGTGTGTGGCGGGGTACGGGCTGGTGCAAGCGCCCCATTACCATGTTGCGCAACTGCTGCGTGAGGGGCGTTTGCAGGAGGTGCTCAGTGACTGCTTGCCACCGCGTCTGGCGCTTACCGCCCTGTACCCGCAACATCGGCAGTTGTCGCCACGGGTGCGGGTGTTTGTGGACTGGCTGGTGGACCTTTGCGCGCGACCCGCAAGCGGGTTTCGTCGACCCGTGAGCAGCTAAAACCCGTTTGCAGTGTAATATGGCCCGCGGTTCAAGGCGGGCCAGCTCGCCATCTCGCCATCTCGAAATATTGACTACATTTTTCGAAATGTTTTTGCCCTACTTTCAGGAACAGGTTATGACCCCTTCGCAGCGCTTGAAATACTCGATTTTGATTTCACTGGTAGTTCTTGGAATCATGTTTGGTCTTTCGTACATGCAAAACGCCGGCATGATCACCGAGAAAATGTTCCAGTACATTGCCATCGGCGTGGCCGTGATCGTGGTCGTGATCAATGGCGTGATGCGCCGCAAAACCAAGATCTAAGCCTCGATCTTGCCGGTCAAAACGGCTTCAGCCTGTGGATGCAGGCTGTAGCTCTTGTCACTGTTGAGCACCACCACCCCTTCGCTGCACAAGCGCTTGAGCACCTCGCGCACACTCAGGAACGACAGCGGTATATCCAGCGCCTGCAGGTGGCTGTGCATGCCGCGCACCCCCAGCCTGCGATCGTTGCCGGCAGCCGTCAGCAGCGCATCGATGACCTTGAGCCGCACCAGGCTGGTACGCAGCCCGAAACACTTGAGCAAGTGGCGGATCCGCTCGTTGCCTTGCAAGGGCGCGAGCGCTTCCAGCAGCCCGGGATCGGGCTGAAAAGCGGCTTCGCGATGCGGGTTTCTACCATCCGTTGGTATTTGCTGGTTATGCATGCAAAAAACTCCTTTTCAGAGCCTGATCAGGAAAAGAAAAAAATGCTCTTACTTAACTAGACGAATGAGCGACAGAAATCATGAACATTCAAATGTAGAAATTTTGTCGTGAATTAGTCTCAATCGCGTTCGCGATCAGTGTGGCCGGGGGTTTTAGGCGATTATTAAATTTTTTTAATCGTCACGGCCGTACCCTGTTGTTCTACAGGGCCGGGCGGGTGCCCAGCACCGTTCGACCTTCGGCATTGCGGCTCAGGTAAACCGGCAGCACTTTGGGCAGGGAGCTCACCAGACGGTCGATTTGCCGGGTGTTGAACACGCCGCCAATACGCAGTTTGCCGGTGGCGCTGTCTGCCAGGGAGAGAGGGGAATTAAGGTAGCGGTTGATCAGGGGCAGGGCGTCGGCCAGTGCCAGGTTGTCCAGCACCAGCTTGCCGTTGCGCCAGGCCAGTTCGGAACTGACAGCCGCGGTCGGGTTGATTTGCGCGGCGTAATCGCCCGCTTTGTAACGCGCCTGCATGCCAGGCTCCAGCCGCAGGCCGTCGCCACTCAGGCGCTTGTTGCTGGTGACCAGCACCGAGCCTTCGAGCAACGTGACCCGCACCTGGTCTTCGTACATCCACACATTGAACTGGGTGCCTGTAACGCGAACCTGACCTTCTGCCGCCTGCACCAGAAACGGGTGCGATGCATCGTGGCTGACCTTGAAAAACGCTTCGCCCTTGCCCAGGGTCACCCGGCGCTGATCCTTGTAATTACTGAAGGTCAGCTGGCTGCCCAGGTTGAGTTCGACCTGGCTGCCATCGGGCAGGGTCACCGTCCTGGCGCTGGCGTCAGCGCTGTAGCGTTCATGGGCATTGGGCACCCAGCCCAGTTGCCAGCCGCTGTAGGCCGCCACGGGGAGAGCGAGCAGGGTAACCGCGGCGGCCACGGCAAAACGCTGCCAGGTGCGGCGACGCGTGGCAGAAGGTAGTGCCACCCCCCGGGCTGCAGCAGGGGCCGGGCGTGCCAGATGCTCGCTGACCCCCCAGATCTCCAGCATCGCTTCATATTCCAGCGCGTGCAGGGGATTGGCGTTCAGCCACACAGCAAAAGCTTCACGTTCCTGACGGGTGCAGTCGGGCTCGTGCAAACGCATGCACCACTGAGCCGCAGCTTCGGTGATGGCATCGTTTTGGGCTTCTGTGAGGCGTGCTTGACTCATTGGTTATTCCTGGTTTTGCGCATTCTAACCCCGCGCCAGAGCTAACGAGAACATGAGCCATGTCAAAAGCCTGTCATTTAGCCCGATGGCCTGGATTTTCTCTGCTACGGTTGTTCCAGTCACATTGAGTACCAGACGCAACATCAATTAATGGAGTTAAGACAATGTTGAAGAAAACCTTTGCTGCTGTGATCACTACTGCTGCTTTGTTGAGTGCCGGTGCAGCGATGGCTCAGCCTGTTGATCCGAACTGGGCATTCTCCAAGGAATTGGTCGAAGTTCTCAAGAACAAGAACGGCTACACCGTGATCAAGAAAATCGAAGCCCAGGATCCGGCTGCCGGCATCTGGAAAGCCGAAGGCATCAAGAAGGTCGACGGCCTGGAATACGAAATTATTTTCGATTCGACCGGTAAGGTAATTTCCGAGAAGAAAGACTGATTCTCGGTACCTGAAACGAATCGTGCACTGAGCGTTTCTACCCGGCCCTGATCGGTTTTTTTGACAGGGTCGGGTGTTTTTCACCTTAGATTTTCTGCCGGGTCAACCATTGCTCGCGGGTAATTTCCCACAGGTCGCATACAAACCTGCCGCTGACAAAGTCTTTCTCCTCGCTGCTGATCAAGCGCATCCCGCCCCGCTCCGAAATACGTCGTGAACCCGTATTGGGCGCTGCTTTAGGCACGCGCATGCAGGCGCGGCGCAAACTCTGGAACCAGTAGGCATCCACTACTTCGCAAGCTTCGCTCATCAACCCCTGGCCTTGCCATTGTGGCGCCAGCCAGAAGCCCCGGTTGTTGTCGACGGCATCCATCAGGCTGATGCTGCCAATCAGCTCATCTGGCTGCGCTAACAGGCGAATCGTCCAGTGCCACTCTTCACCGCGGGCCATTGCTGGCAGCGCCACGTCGCGCACATAACGCTGTGCGCCATCGTCGGGGTAGGGCCAGGGCACGACTGCGTTCAGGTAGCGCACCACCTGCCAGTGGGCAAAGCGTTGCTGAATGGCCGGGGCGTCGCTGAGCTGCAGGGGTTGCAGCACGAGGCGCGGCGTCTGGAGTGTGGGTGGAGGCTGCATCAGGGGTGGCTCCTTG
The DNA here is from genome assembly GCF_900105835.1 of Pseudomonas fragi. Taxonomy (NCBI): domain Bacteria; kingdom Pseudomonadati; phylum Pseudomonadota; class Gammaproteobacteria; order Pseudomonadales; family Pseudomonadaceae; genus Pseudomonas; species Pseudomonas fragi. Next base: position 1,584,871 of record NZ_LT629783.1, on the reverse strand, counting down.
CCATTGATTTGTGTCGAGAGTAACGCGCAATGCCGTCCATAAAAAAGCCCCCGTTAAACGGGGGCTTTTTCGCGATAGTTGCGCCTGGCGATAATATCAGCCGTTGCTGCAACCATTACCCATCACGCGGTACTCAAGAATATGACGTTGGCCCTGGTGGTCTTCGTAGGTCATTTGTGCCGGTACTACTTCACACACATCGGCTGCCGGTGACACGCTGATAACTTTGGCAATGTCCAGATCGGTGGCATAAGTGTAATGCTCGACGGCGGGTTGCTGTTGTGGCGTAACCTGAAGTTCGTCAGCAGCCGCCAGGGTAGAAAAGCCAATAAGTGCAAGAGCAATCAAACGTTTCATTTATGAGACCTTAAAACAATCACGAATAACTGACTTCAATTGCCGTGGTGGCGGTCGAAGTTGCTACGCCTTCGAGGAAGTGGCGTAACACGAAGTACCGTGCCCTGTTTCAGTGTTGCGTTGAGGGATGTACATAGAATACGCGCAGCGTGTATTGATTAAAGTCAAAAGATTGCCAAGCAGTCTTTCCGGATCAGTAATAATCGCCGCATTTTCTCGGGACACCACGAAAAAGCCCCCTCAAAGAGGGGGCTGGGGTCGCATCCGTGCGTGCAACCATTAAACTTTAGTGGGTACTGCAACCGTCGCCCATCACCTGGTATTCAAGGGTGTGGCGCTGGCCCTGGGAGTCTTCATAGACCATGGTCGCAGGTACGACTTCACACACTTTGGGAATGGCAGACAAACTGACCACACGGGCAATATCCAACTTAGTGCCGTAACTGTAGTGCTCTACAGGAGAAGGCTGGGTCGTGGATGTTTCACCAGCAACTGCCAGTGTGGCAAAACCGGCGAGAAAGAGTGCAATAAGTTTTTTCATATAAATGGCCTCTAAAGTAATCAAGAGTTAACACTGACTGACTTCATTTGCCGATCAGGCGGGAAGAAGTTACGGCGCACGGCAACAGGGCCGTGTGCGTACGAAGTACCGGACTATGAAGTGCAACAGATGTTTAAGTCATGTGAGCAAGGTTACGCTGTTTTGTAAAAGTAAAAATAGCTGATGGCAAAATGCTCTGTTACCACATGGGTAACAATGTGTGGGCACTTGGGGTTTTTTCAAGTGCCTGGCGGGTGTGCGAACTGGCATACTGATAGCTCTGCTTCAGGAGCCGCCTATCGGTATGAATGTCGAGTCCCCCCTTAATGCCTACCAGCAAGCCATCGAACACAAGGGCTTTGTCCATGACCCTGCCCAATGGGTGGCCGTCCAGGCCTTGCAGCGCTGCCATGAGGCCCTGCACTCGGGAGCACAATCGGTCAATGGCGTGTATTTGTGGGGGCCGGTAGGGCGCGGCAAGACCTGGTTGATGGATCAGTTCTATCAAAGCCTGCAGGTGCCGGCCCGGCGTCAGCATTTCCATCACTTTATGCAATGGGTGCATCAGCGCCTGTTTCAACTGACCGGTACAGCGGACCCACTCAAGACACTGGCTAAAGGCCTGGCCGCAGAAGTGCGGGTGCTGTGTTTTGATGAATTGTTCGTCAATGACATTGCCGACGCGATCATTCTGGGGCGTCTGTTTCAAGTCATGTTCGATGAGGGCGTGGTGCTGGTTTGCACCTCCAACCAGCCACCGGACGACCTCTACGGCCACGGCTTTAACCGTGACCGTTTTGCTCCCGGTATCACCGCGATCCTCAAGCATATGGAGGTGGTGGCGGTGAACGGTATTGAAGACCACCGCCTGCATCCCGGCATTGCCCATCAGCGCTATTGGGTGACCGGGCCGGGCCAGCCGAGTGCGATAGAACCGGTGTTCAGGGCCTTGACCGAGGGCCAGGCGGTGTCTGACCAGCCCATTGCTGTGGGCCATCGCTCGCTGAACGTGGTGCAGGCCAGTGATGGGGTGCTGTGGTGCAACTTTCATGAGTTGTGCGAGCAACCGCTGGCGGCCACTGAGTTTATGGAGATTTGTGATCGCTACACAGTCATGTTGCTCAGTGATGTGCCGTGCCTGAGTGCCGAGCAGCGCGAAGGCAAAATCGCCCGGGGTACGGAAGACGGAGCGGTGAAAGTCGAGGCGGGGGATCGCGAGCTGCCGCAGTTATCCAAATACGACGACAGCGTGCGACGTTTCATCGCCCTGATCGACGAATGCTATGACCGCAAGGTGCCGGTATGTATTGAAGCGCAGGTGCCAATGGATCAGCTCTATACCCAGGGTTACCTTGAGTTTGCCTTTCGCCGCACCTTGAGCCGGCTGCAGGAAATGCAGTTGCAGCGGTTTGGCCTGTAAACATAACCAAACCCGTAGCAGCTGCCGAAGGAACGAGGCTGCGTTCGAGCGCGAAGCGGCCGTAAAGCTGAGTTCTAAGGAGTATCAGACACACTGCACCCATTGATTTCACGACTGCTTCGCCGCCGAACGCAGCCTCGTTCCTACGGCAGCTGCTACGAGGGCTTCACTCAGGCAGAATCAATCCCACACAGGTGCAACGCTTTGCGGGTTGGTCAGGCGCTGGCCGCGATCCAGCGCGGCGATTTGGGCCATGTCGCTATCAGTCAGTTTCAGCGTGCAGGCCTTGAGGTTGCTCTCAAGGTTGCTGCGCTTGGTCGATGACGGAATCACCGAGTACCCCAGCTGCATGGCCCAGGCCAGGGTCACTTGCGCCGGTGTAGCGTCATGGTGCTCGGCAATGGCCATGATTACCGGGTCTTTCAGCACTTCGCCGTAGGCCAGGGTCATGTACGAGGTGATATGGATGCCCTGGCTCTGGGCGAATTCCACCACCTTGCGGTTTTGCAGGTAGGGGTGCAATTCGATCTGGTTGGTAGCGATGTGTTCGGCACCCACGGCGGCAATGGCTTCTTGCATCAGCGCGATGGTGAAGTTCGACACGCCAATCTGCCGGGTCAGGCCGCGTTGTTTGGCTTCGAGCAATGCCCCCATGAATTCGGCCACCGGCACGGCATTGTCCGGTGACGGCCAGTGGATCAGGGTCAGGTCCAGGTGATCGGTGCGCAGTTTTTTCAGGCTTTCTTCAAGGCTTGGGATCAATTTCTCGCTGGCAAAGTTGCTGACCCAAATCTTGCTGGTGATAAACAGTTCGTCACGCGCCACGCCGCTGTCGGCAATGGCCCGGCCGACGTCTGCTTCGTTTTCATAGATCTGCGCGGTGTCGATGGCGCGGTAGCCCAGGTCCAGGGCGTTGTTGACCGAGTCGATGACCACTTGGCCCTTGAGGCGGAAAGTGCCGAGGCCGAATGCTGGAATTGTCATGGGTGACATCCTTGATGTGCGTAAGAGTGAGGTTGAGTATCCCCGTCCTTATCCGTGGGAAAAACCGCTACTCAAGCAAAGCACTCTTGACGGCAAATCATGAATCGCCGTCGCAAGCGGAGGCTATCGAGGGTGCCGTAGCGAAGGGTGAGGAGTGATCGAGCCTTGGGGGGGGGGGGCTTAAATCTATATGAGAATTACTATAAATTACATCTGCAAAAGTGCCATCATCACGCCGCTATCCCATTAGATCGGTTGTCGCACTCATGGAGTGTTGCCGCAGCGGTTGCGGCCAGGAGTTCTGTTGGAAAACTACTATCGCGAACTGGTGGGCTTTTTGAGTGCCAGGCTGGGCAATGCCCAGGCGGCCGAAGATGTGGTGCATGACGCTTATGTGCGGGTGCTGGAGCGTGTCGGCGACGAGCCGATCGAACAACCGCGGGCGTTTTTGTATCGCACAGCGCTTAACCTGGTGATCGATGGCCACCGGCGCAGCAACCTGCGCAAGGCCGAGCCCCTGGAGGTGCTGGATGGCGAGGAACGGTTTTTCAGCCCCTCGCCCCAGGTGCTGATGGACCACGACCAGCGCCTGGACATGATCCAGAAGGCCCTGGCCGAGCTGCCGGCGGCCTGTCGCGAGTGTTTTCTGTTGCGCAAGATCGAAGGCCTGTCGCACCCCGAAATCGCCGAGCGCCTCGGGGTGTCGCGCAGTGTCGTGGAGAAGCATATCGTCAACGCCATGAAGCATTGCCGGGTCCGTATCCGGCAATGGGACAACGCATGAATCGCGCTAGAAAATCAGGCTGCATGACATTTCAGTGATGAACCTGAACTCTGCCTGAAGAACTTCCTGATTTGCAAAACGCAAACATTTCCAGGGTTTAATCTTCAACACGTCGCGCATAAGCAGCTGGCATTTTGATCGGGCTGTGGCGGCCTGATTGCGCAAGTCCACTTATAGACACACAAGCGTATGTGATCAACGCCCCCCATTGGCAGGTCGCAACACGTTGCATGCGCGTGCCTTTTGGCTCGCCCTCGAGATTCAACCCATGAACGACGGTCCCAGATCAATGCCGGCTGCGCAGGTACTCTGCATGGGGTGAGCGCGGGCGGCGCAGGAGCAGCACCATGAAACTCTCCCTGAAAGAATTCTTCGCCGGCTTTTTGCGCACCCGCCATATCGGCCGGCACTTCCGGCGGCTGGCCTTGCTCGACAGCCTGACCAACACCACGGTCAGCCGTGAAGTGCCACCGACGCTGGCCCAAACCCTGGTGGTGGCGGCCAACTGTGACAGCGCGGTCCTGATCGACAATCTAGGCACCCATACCGACGGCCTGAGTGAAGCCGAAGTCGACGCGCTGCGCCAGCAACACGGGCTCAATGAGGTTGAACATGAGCAGCCGCTCAGCCCCTGGGTGCATCTGTGGCATTGCTACAAGAATCCCTTCAACCTGCTGCTGACCTTGCTCGCAGCAGTCTCCCTGGCCACCGATGATATTCAGGCCGCCGTGGTGATCAGCACCATGGTGGTGCTGTCGACCTTGCTGCGCTTCTGGCAGGAGGCCAAGTCCAACAAGGCCGCCGATGCGCTCAAGGAAATGGTCAGCAACACCGCCACGGTGATGCGCCGTGACTTCAGTGCCGATACTTCGCCCATGTTCGGCAAGTTCTCCGGCGCAGCGCGGCAAATCAGGGGCGCGCAGCGTATCGAACTGCCGATCAAGCAGTTGGTGCCTGGCGACCTGATCGTGCTGTCAGCCGGCGACATGATCCCGGCCGATTGTCGGGTGCTCAGCGCCAAGGACCTGTTTGTCAGCCAAGCGGCGATGACCGGCGAATCGATGCCGGTGGAGAAATTCGCGCATCAGTTTGACAGCCAGACCAGCAACCCGCTGGAGCTGGACAATATCCTGTTCATGGGCACCAACGTGGTCTCAGGGGCGGCCACGGCGGTGGTGTTGACCACCGGCAACAACACTTACTTCGGCGCGCTGGCGCAACGGGTCGGGGTGACGGATCGTGGTGAAACCTCATTCCAGTCCGGGGTCAACAAGGTCAGTTGGTTGCTGATCCGCTTTATGTTCGTGATGGCCCCGCTGGTGTTGTTTATCAACGGCTTTACCAAGGGCGACTGGACTGAAGCCTTGCTGTTCGCGCTGTCGGTTGCCGTGGGCTTGACCCCGGAAATGCTGCCGATGATCGTGACGTCGACCCTGGCCAAGGGCGCAGTGTTTCTGTCGCGTAAAAAAGTCATCGTCAAGCGTCTTGATGCCATCCAGAACTTTGGGGCGATGGATGTGCTGTGCACTGACAAGACCGGCACCCTGACCCAGGACAAGATTTTTCTGGCCCGGCATGTGGATGTATGGGGGCAAGAGTCTGACGATGTTCTGGAAATGGCTTACCTCAACAGCTACTACCAGACCGGTTTGAAAAACCTGCTGGACGTGGCGGTGCTGGAGCATGTCGAGGTCCACCGCGAATTGAACGTGGGTACGGCCTTCAGCAAGGTCGATGAAATCCCGTTCGACTTCACCCGTCGGCGCATGTCCGTGGTGGTGGTCGAACAGGGCAAGCCGCATGTGTTGATCTGCAAGGGCGCTGTGGAAGAAGTGCTGTCCGTGTGCAAGACCGTGCGTCATGGCGAGCAGGAAGAAGCCCTTGGTGACGAACTGCTGGCGCGTATTCGCCAGGTTACCGCTGCCTTCAACGAAGAGGGCTTGCGCGTGGTGGCCGTGGCTGCGCGGTCCATGACCGAGGGGCGCGAGACCTACAGCCTGAGCGATGAACAGGAACTGACGTTGATCGGTTATGTGGCGTTCCTCGACCCGCCCAAAGAGAGCACTGCGCCGGCGCTTAAAGCCCTGGCCGAGCACGGGGTGGCGGTCAAGGTCTTGACCGGTGACAACGAACTGGTCACGGCCAAGATCTGCCGTGAAGTGGGCCTTGAACAGCAAGGTTTGCTGATGGGCAACGACATTGAGCGCATGAGCGACAGCCAGTTGGCGGTGGCCGTGGAGACCACCAACGTGTTTGCCAGACTGACGCCGACGCACAAGGAACGTATCGTGCGCTTGCTCAAGGCCAATGGCCATGTCGTGGGTTTTATGGGCGACGGCATCAACGATGCCCCGGCGCTGCGTACGGCAGATATCGGCATCTCGGTGGACAGTGCCGTGGATATCGCCAAGGAAGCGGCTGACATCATCCTGCTGGAGAAAAGCCTGATGGTGCTGGAGGAGGGCGTGCTGGAAGGGCGCAGGACCTTCGCCAATATGCTCAAGTACATCAAAATGACGGCCAGTTCGAACTTCGGCAATGTGTTCTCGGTGCTGGTGGCCAGTGCGTTCATCCCGTTTTTGCCGATGTTGCCGATGCACCTGCTGGTTCAGAACTTGCTGTACGACGTGTCCCAAATCGCCATTCCATTCGATAACGTCGATGAGGAAATGCTGAAAAAACCACAGCGCTGGCAGCCAGCGGACGTAGGCCGTTTTATGCTGTTTTTTGGGCCGATCAGTTCGCTTTTTGACATCCTGACCTTTGGCTTGATGTGGTATGTGTTCAAGGCCAATACCCCCGAGCACCAGACCCTGTTCCAGTCAGGCTGGTTTGTGGTCGGGCTGCTCACGCAAACGCTGATCGTGCACATGATCCGCACGCCGAAAATCCCGTTCCTGCAAAGCCGCGCGGCAATGCCGCTGATGGTCATGACGGGGGTGATCATGGCGGTGGGCATCTTCCTGCCGATGGGGCCGTTGGCGGGCTACTTCAAGCTGCAGGCGCTGCCGCCGCTGTACTTTGTGTTCCTGCCGATGATTTTGCTGGCGTACATGCTGCTGACCCAGGCAGTCAAAGGCTTCTACATTCGCAGGTTCGGCTGGCAATAAGGGTTGGGCACGGCATGTGATGACCAAGGCTGCAGTTTTTTGCTGTCGGTGTGACCCAGGTGGTGGGGTCAAAGGCTGGCAGAACAAAAGACCGCAGTGGTTTGGCATTCTCCATAAAAAATTTTAAGCATATTCCTACAAGAAAGATCGCTTAATCCCTTCTCGTGAGTCGAACCCGATTGGCGATCATTCGCGGCTCGACTTTCAACGGGTATCAATATGTTGCACTCTAATAGTGTGGGATCTTCGGGTGCTGATTGCGGGATTTATCCTATACTTTCGGTACTGTTCATTAGGTTGTTGTTAATGGTCCTGCAGCCGCCAGACCTATTCAAAACGATGTATTTGCGCCTGATATACGCCGACGCTCGGCTTGCTGTCAGAGGACTAAGGGTATGAAAGTGTTGATTGCCGACGATCATTCACTTATTCGCTCAGCGATGAAAGTACTCATGGAAAGTAATGGGTACGAAGTCGTGGCCGAGGCTGCCAACGGTACTGATACGGTTCAGTTGGCGCGCAAGCATGAAGTTGACCTGATCATCCTGGATATCACCATGCCCGGCCTGGATGGCCTTGAGGTGATCAATAGAATCAGGGCATCGGGGATTGAAACCCGCATCCTGGTGCTGACGTCCCAGTCGCCGCTGTTTTACTCACAGCGCTGCATGAAAGCCGGTGCGGCCGGGTTTATTACCAAAAGCCAGGACCTCACCGAATTGTTGCGGGCGGTAAAAATAATCATGGATGGTTACACATTCTTTCCTTACTTGGCCGCCAGTTCGGTGCGTAGCAGTGATGCAAGTATGAGTGACATAGAATTGATTCAGCATTTGTCTGCGCGCGAGTTGTACATCTTGCAACAGCTGGCTCGTGGTTTGAGTAATAAGAAAATTGCCGAAGACATGATTTTGAGCAGTAAGACCATCAGTACTTATAAGGCGCGACTGATCGAAAAGTTGAATATCAAGTCGGTGGTTTACCTGGCAGATTTTGCCAAACGCAATGATTTGATTTAATTGAAAACCCTTCCATGTATGGGGCTCATCGGGCTGTTGCTGGCCCAGGGGCTGGCTGTTGCGGCGGCTGAACCACAGGTGCAAACGTTGCACCTGATGGGGCGCTCCAGTGTCGAAGCCTACAGCGTGGTACTTGAGCCGTCTGACAGGCAATGGCTCAAGCAACATGGGCCCTTGCGCCTGGGCATCTCTGCACCTGACTACGGCCCGTTTGATCTGACGGTAAACGGGCAGGACTTCGAAGGTCTGACCGCCGACTATGCGCAATTGCTGTCGCAGTTGCTGCATGTCGATATTGAGGTCAAGCGCTACCCATCGAGGCCGCAGGCGATAGAGGCACTCAAGCTCGGCGAGCTGGACTTGCTGAGCAGCTCCAATGGTTTTGAGGCGCAGTATCCCGAGCTGGTGTTGAGCCTTGCCTATGCCGACGACTCGCCTGCGCTGGTGACGCGCAGCAGCAACCGGCAGCGTCCGCCAGTTGATCTGGCGGGGTTGCGGGTTGCCATGCTTGATCACTATCTGCCGCCACAAAAGGTCAAGGATTTCTATCCGAAGGCTACCTTGCAGTTGTACCCCTCAACCCTGACCGCTATCGGTGCCGTGGCATTTGGCCAGGCCGACATTTATCTTGGGGATTTCATCAGCGCCAGCTACCTGATTCATAAAAACTACTTGAACAATGTGCAGCTGGCCGACTTTTCGCGTCTGGAAGACAACCCGTTTTCATTTGCCCTGCGCCGCGACAACCCCGGCTTGCTGCGCATGGTCAATGCGGCCCTGGTAGCGATACCCGCCAGTGTCCGCATGACCATTTTGCAGCGCTGGAGCGCCGATGGGCCGCAAATCAACAATCCCTGGCACTTTAAACCCACGGCCGGTGAGCTGCGCTGGATGATTGAGCATCCGCGGATAAAAGTGGCGATCAATGATCAGTTTATGCCGCTGTCGTTTGTTGATGAGCAGGGTGAGTTCAAGGGCCTGGTTGCCGATCTATTGGCCACCCTCAGTGTACGCACAGGCATTGAGTTCGAGGCGGTGCGTGCACATTCGGTGCTGGAGGTGGTGGCGCTGGTCAAGTCAGGCAAGGCCGATATGCTGGGTGGCATTACGCGCAGTACCGCTCTGGAGAACAAGCTGACGTTCACTCGGCCTTATCTGATTACTCCTTTTGTACTGACCACCCCCATTGGCCCTGACGGCCCGCAAACCCTGGATGACATGGCGGGCCTGCGGGTGGCATTGGTGCGTGGCAATGCGTTGCGCGAGTTTATTGTGCAGAACCACCCGAATATTACGGTGGTGGACGCTGACAACGCGCCAGCAGCCCTTGAGATGGTGGCCAAAGGCAAGGCCGATGCCGCGATTAGTACACTGGCCAGCGCGCGCTTTCTGGTTTCGCGACGCTTTGCCAAGCAGTTGAAAATCACCAGCACGGTGGGCACACAACCTGAACAGATCGGCTTTGCCACGGCTGACGACAACCCGCACTTGAGCGCCATATTGAGCAAGGCATTGCTCAGCCTGACACCTGGAGACATGAGCGAGCTGAGCAGCCGTTGGCGGACTGACACGTCACCTGTCGAGAGTTTCTGGCTGCGCAATCGGGCTGAAATCATCCAGGGCTTTACCATTGCCGCTGCCTTGTTGCTGGTGGCGATTGCCTGGATTACCTACCTGCAGCGGGTCATCGCGCGGCGCCAGCAATTGGTCAACGAGTTGAATGCCGCCAAGCAGAGGGCCGATGAGGCAAATCGGGCAAAGACCACTTTTCTGGCGACCATGAGCCATGAAATCCGCACACCCATGAATGCGGTGATCGGCATGCTTGAATTGGCCATGAAAAAAGCCGATCAAGGCATCATTGATCGTTTCGCCATTGAGGTGGCGTCGGTTTCAGCGCGCGAGTTGCTCGATTTGATTGGCGATATTCTGGATATAGCGCGCATTGAGTCCGGCCATCTGTCATTGAACCCCAAGCGTTCGAATATCAAGTCACTGGTTGAGGCCGTGACACGCATGTTTGATGGCCTGGCGCGGCAGAAACAACTGAGTCTGGTGTGTGAGTCGAGCCCGGCGGCTGATGTGGATGTGCTGATTGACCCGATACGCTTCAAGCAAATTGTCTCCAACCTGTTGAGCAATGCCATCAAGTTCACCAACAAGGGCGAGGTCAGGCTGACCTTGACGGTGCAGCCCGCCCACGATGCGCAGCATGTTTCGGTGTGCTTGCGTGTGGCGGACACTGGCGTGGGCATCTCTGTGCAGGATCAGAGCCGCTTGTTCAGCCCTTTTGTGCAGGCCAGCAACAACACCCAGTCGGCCCGCCAGGGGTCAGGCCTGGGGCTGGTGATCTGCCGCGAACTCTGCGAAATGATGGGCGGGCAGTTGCACCTCGACAGTGTGGAGGGGCTCGGTACGCAGATTGACATCGTGATGGTAGTGCCTGTGCTTGAGCATGAAGAGCACGCAGTTGATGGCCATGAACCAGAACCGGGCATTGGTCGGTCGTTGAACATTTTGGTGGTGGATGATTACCCGGCCAACAGAATGTTGCTGGCCCAGCAATTGAGTTACCTGGGGCACCGCGTCACGGACGCCGAAAATGGTGTGCTGGGCCTCAAGGCATGGCGGCTGGGGGATTTCGATGTGGTGATTACCGACTGCTCAATGCCGCTGATGAACGGCTATCAGTTGGCCCAGGCAATACGCGCCGAAGAGGTGCAACTGGCGCGGGCGGCTTGCCAGATTTTTGGTTTTACCGCCAACGCACAGCCAGGTGAAGTTGAGCGTTGCCTGGAGGCGGGCATGGACAGGTGCCTGTTCAAGCCCATCAGCCTCAAGGACTTGAGTGCTTGCCTGGCCACAGGCCAGGTGCAAAGCCTGAAAGGCATCGATGGCGACGAATCTGGCAGAGACGATGAGATTGACCTGACTTACCTCAAGCAGTTGAGTCAGGGGGATGAGTCGATGATTCAGGGGCTGCTTGCGGAACTGGCGACCCGAAACCGTCAGGACCTTGCCGCTCTGATCGAGCTGTTTGTCAAGGATGATTATGCCGGCATGGCGGCGTTGGCCCACGGCATCAAGGGGGGCGGCAGGCTCGTTCGAGCCAGGAAGCTGATTGAGTGTTGCGAACAACTGGAAGCGGTTTGCCAGGCCGGCGAACCACAGGGACTCACTGTCGCAGTCGATGCACTTCACAGCAGTATGGAGCAGTTGGCGGACGAACTTGAACGTTATGCGCAAGCGAATCAATCACAGGGATGATGAGGTCAGGATGCCAACAAAATCGCTACGAATACTGATTGCCGATGCAGACCCCAACCAGGCCCTGAAAATCGAAAGGGCGCTGAATATTCTGGGTTATTACCGGATCGCGCCTTTGTATCATGGCGAAGCGCTGGTCAGCCTGAAGGCCGCCCCCAGCAATGAGTATGACGTGCTGCTGGTCAGCCAGGGCATGGTGGGTGCAGGGGCTTCGGATGAAGCCGAATATCGCAAGGACAATGCCCAATTTCGCCATGTACTGATTTACACCGATGCCGACAGCTTTGTGAACCAACTCGCCAGCCTGATGCCGCTGCTGGACGCTTCTGCTGGTCCGTGAAGCCGGTACTTGTCGGCCTGACCGGGCCCGCGCTAAGGTCTGAGGCTGTGATCAACAGATACTAATGACCAGATTCGTCGAGGAATGCGCGTAATGTCGGATGTCGTGGTAGTGCAAGCAGACTATACAAACCCGGTTCATGCTCAAGCGCTCAGAGCCGTCTTGAACCACTACGCCCAAGACCCTATGGGGGGTGGCGAAGCGCTGGCGCCGGACGTGCTGGAGCAGTTGCCCGCAGAACTTGCCAAACGGTCCCATGCCTTCAGTGTGCTGGCGTTCGTCAATGGTGAGGCGGCGGGGCTGGTCAATTGCTTCGAAGGGTTTTCGACCTTTGCCGGCAAGCCGCTGGTCAATGTGCATGATGTGTCAGTGGTCGATACCTTTCGCGGTCTGGGCCTTAGCCAGAAGATGCTGCTCAAGGTGGAGGACATTGCCCGGGAACGAGGCTGCTGCAAGATCACCCTGGAGGTGCTCGAAGGCAACCCGGTGGCACAAGGCTCTTACCGCAAGTTCGGCTTCAGCGATGGCCAGCTCGACCCGGCGCACGGGCGGATGTTGTTCTGGAACAAATATTTGTAACTGCAGAAAAACCTGTAGCAGTTGACGAGCAACGCGAGGCTACGTCCGGCTGCGAAGCAGTCGTAAAACCATCCAACCGTGGTGTTTCAAAAACATCATGGATTGCGGATTTACAACGGCTGCGCAAGCGGACGTAGCCTCGCGTTGCTCGTCAACGGCTACAAGGTTTGCGCGCCTCCTGCCTACAGTGTCCACTCCAGGCCAACACTCACCGTCCGCGGGTCACCCCAGAACACGCCGTTATAAAACCCTACGTTTTCGTAGTACTTCTCATCGAACAAGTTTTTGACGTTCAGGGATGCCGAAACGTGCTCGTCAAACTTGTAGCGGGCCATCAGGTCGACCAGGGTGTAGGACTTCTGGGTTATGTCTTCCTTGAAGGTGATCGGGTTGCCCTTGTCATTTTTCTCGCCGGTAGGGCGATTGGCAGCACGATAGATATCGCTTTGCCAATTGACCGCCGCACCCACGGTCATGGCATTCCAGTCTCCTGGCAGGCGGTAGGTGCTTGAAACCTTGAGCAGGTTCAATGGCGCAGCAGTATTCATGCGCTGGCCCGCGGCGTTGCGCGAATGGGTGTAGGTGTAGCCTGCGACCATGTTCCAGTCACGCATCACCTCACCGCCCAGCTCGACTTCGAAACCGTTGATTTTGTTGCCCTTGCCACCGGATTTGTAATATTCCTCGCCCTTGGGTCCGCGAGGCACGGAATCGTCGATTTCCGGCACATTGTCCTGCTTGCTCCAGAATACTGCCGTCGACAGGTTGAGGCGTTCCTGCAGGAAACTGCCCTTCAGGCCCAGTTCATAGTTACTGCCCACTACCGGCTCAAGGTAGGAGTTGCTGGCATCCTTGTTGGTGGTTGGCTTGAAGATGTCGGTGTAACTGGCGTAGACCGTCAACTCGTCGGTGAAGTCATAGAGCACGCCGGCATAGGGCGTAATGATGTCATTTTGGGTCTGGGAAACTTTGGTCCTGCTGAGCGCTCCCGGGTTGTTTTCAACGAACGCCGTGGCGGTGTTGGTACTCTGCCAACTGCCATACCGGGTGCCCAGTACGGCATGCCATTGATCGGTCAGGTTAAAGCGCGTGGCCAGGTAACCGGACTTCTGCTTGATGACGTCATGACTTCCTTCAATGCCGGTATTGAGGTCCTGATACTTGGGGATCGAACTCATGTCTCGCCAGTCGGGGATTTTGTAGTAATCATCGGCGTTGAGATCAACCATCAGCGGCGAGGTGTTGTCGTTCTTGGCCTGGCCGTAACCCACCATCAATTCGTGATCACGCCCGAACAGAGGGTAAGTGCCCGAGATATTGACGTCGACGGCGGTCATTTGCTCTTCGCCGATAAAATGGCTGGCATAGGCCGACATCCCCGTGCCATCGGGGTTGGGGAAACCGCCGCCAGCGTAATACACCTTGCCCTCGGCATCGCTGGTGCGATGGGTATAGGCCGCCTTTAGATGCCAGTCATTGGCCAGTTGCTGGTCGAGGGTGGCGAAGGCGGTCTTGTCTTTCATCGGCCATGAGCTCCAGGACGTGGCCAGGTTGGTTGAGCGACCAAAGTTGGCTTTATCGCCCGAGCCGGTCCAGTAGGGCGTAGTGCCCCAGGACGACCCCTTGACCTGTTTGTCCTGATAGTCATAACCCACTGCCAGGACAGTGCTGTCGGTCAGGTCGGCTTCCAGAATGCCGTAAGCCACTTCGCGCTTGAGGGCGTAGATATCGCGAAACGATTGACTGTCGCGATAGGCCAGCACGGTACGCCCGCGCAGGCGGCCGTCGAAGGCAAGTGGGCCGCCCACATCGACATAGCTGTAATAGTTGTCGTAGCTGCCGCCCGAGGCGCCGGCCTTGGCCTGCAACTGGTGGGTGGGGCGCTTGCGGATCATGTTGATGGTGCCCGACGGGTCGCCCGCGCCGGTAGTCAGGCCGGTGGCGCCGCGCACCACTTCAATACGGTCGTAGATGATGGTATCGGCATCGGTCTTCATAAAGCTGAAGGTGTTGAGCATGCCGTCAATCTGGAAGTTATTGATGGTGTAGCCACGGGACGAATAGCTGACCCGGTCCGAGTCGTTGTGCTGAACCACAATGCCGGTGGTATGGCGCATGGCTTCGGTCAGGGTGTTGAGGTCGAAGTCGTCCATCTCCTGGCGGGTGACCACCGAGATCGATTGCGGGGTTTCGCGAATGCTCAAGTTGAGTTTGGTCGCGGTGCTGGTCGAGCCGGTGGTGTAGGAACCGGTGTTTTCTGTCGTGGCACCCAGGCTCTGGGCGGTGACGCTGGTGCTGCCCAGCTCCAGTGAGCGGGTCGTTTTTTCCGAGGGCTCGGTATCGGCGAGTAATTGCGGGCTTGCGGCGCTGCTGATCAGGCCGAGGGTGAGGGTCATGGAACGGGTGATGGGCGCGAACATCGCTGCCGACTCCTTGTCGTTGTTATGAAGTTGTCCAGTGCTTCAAACGAATGACAAGGCGCGGAGTTAGGCTAAACGAGAATTATTTGTAATTATGTGTCGGGCATGTGTGGGGCGCGCCGGGCGCCCCACAGCCAGGTTATTGCTGGACCACGTTGGCAGGGATGGGGTGTTTGGGCTTGATCAGGCTGAAGTCGATCAAGGCTTTTTGCGGGCGTGAGTACGGGTCGCCAATCAGTTGCGGGCGAGCGACAAACTGGTCGCTGACCAGGCTTTTCTTGTCGTCCAGCTCGTCGGCACTCAGGCCCGCCAGGTCGGTCCAGGTGTGGATAAACTGCGAGCTGCTATAAGGGCGATCGAGGTCGCCAGCGAAATTCCACGCGTGGCTTTCACGCCATTTGGGTGAAGCCCAGGCCATGAACGGAATGGTGTACATCGGTGCGGTCGGCTTGGCCTCGTTGCGGCCCAGCGTTGCGTGGCCGACCGAGTCAAACACGTCTTCACCGTGGTCGGACAGGTACAGCAAAAAGCCATTAGGGTCGGTTTTGGCGAAGTCCTTGATCAGGCTCGATACCACAAAGTCGTTGTACAACACGGCATTGTCGTAACTGTTGTAGGTCGGTACTTGAGCATCGTTCAGGCCGGCAGGCACACCGGTGCGGTCGACGAATTTGTCGAAAGTCGGCGGGTAGCGATACTGGTAGCTCATGTGGGTGCCGAGCAGGTGAATGACGATCAGTTTGCGCGGGGCACTGTCAGCCAGGATCTTGTTGAACGGCTCGATCACGTCACCGTCGTACTGACGGGCGTTCTGGTTGCGGTTGTTGTTGAGGTAGACCTGTTCATCAGCCTGCTCGGAGAAGGTGGTGAGCATGGTGTTGCGCTTGGTCATGGTCTGCTGGTTGGTGACCCAGAAGGTCTTGTAACCGGCTTGCTTCATGACGCTGACCAGGGACGGGGTGCTGAGGTACAGGTCGGGGTTTTCTTCGTCGGCAAAGGTCAGCACTTGTTGCAGCGCTTCGATGGTGTAGGGGCGCGGCGTCACCACGTTGTCGAAAATGGCCAGTTGGTCGCGCAACTTGTCGAGGTTGGGTGTGGTTTCACGCTGATAGCCATAGAGGCTCATACGCTGGCGGTTGGTGGACTCGCCGATGACCAGCACCAGGGTAGTCGGCTTGCCGGCCTCGTTGTCCTTGAGGTTGGTCAGCGGCGGGATCTTGCTGACGCTGGCGAGCATGCCTTGCATGTTATCCAGTTGCTCCAGGTAGCGGCGATAGGCAACCACCATTTGCCACGGCACTGCAGGTTCTACGCGGCTTTCAAAGCTTTCCAGGGCTGTCGCCAGGTTGTCGTGCTTGATTGACTGTTTGATCAGCGGGTAGCCGATAACCGCGACGAGGATGGCCACGGCTGCGGCCCAGGCTTGCACGCGGGGCAAATACACCGGGCGCAGGCGGGTCCACAGGAACACGGCAAAAGCGGTATGCGCCAGGAAGGCCAGCACCATCCACCAGGCAAAGTACTGGGTCATGTATTCGCCGGCTTCAGAGATGTTCGATTCGAACATGATGAAGATGACGCTTTGCGAGAACTCCTGCTGATAGATAAAGAAGTAGCCCAGGCTGGCCATCGAGCAGGCCCACAGCACGACGCCAATGACCGCGGCCATTACGCGGGTCTGCTTGGGGAACATCAGCATCGGGGCCAGCCAGATGGCGCTCATCACAAAGGCTTGGCGAAAGCCTGAAAACCCTGAGGTGCCTGTCAGCTGGATCAGCAGTTGGGTGATGCCGGAAAAATACCAAAAGAACAGGAACAGCCAGCCAAGGCCTGCCCAATCGAATCCCTTCGCAGATGTGTTACTGCGTTTAAACATCCCCATACAGCGCTCCAGCTGATAACTACTTGAATGGCCCGTGCCGTGTAGCCAGGCACACCACATGAGGACTGCCTCAAGAATGAGCAGTCACAAAGTGTTTAAGTATCGCCAAGGGGATGTGAAAACTTTGTCACCCATCACCGACCTGGTGGGGGTGAGACAGCCTTGCCAGGCACAGAATGTTGATGTTTTTTGCAGTCTTTACTGCTTCGTCCGTCTGTTGAGTGTATTGAATCGGGAATCTGCACTGCAGCTTGTGCGAAACTATGCAACATGTGTCAGGGCTGATCCTGATCGGGCACCTTGGGCAATGCTGCACCAAGGTGCTGTACACCTATTTATTTGTCGTTGGGAGCAACAGTACATGCAGTTGGGAATTATTGGATTGGGCCGTATGGGCGGGAATATCGCGCGGCGTCTGATGCTCAATGGGCATACAACCGTGGTTTTTGACCGCAATACCGACTTTGTCAGCGCTCTGGAACAGGAAGGCGCCACCGCCGTTGCCGATTTGCCAGCGCTGGTCGCCGGCCTGGCCAAACCCCGCGCTGTGTGGGTGATGCTGCCTTCCGGTGCGCCGACCGAAGATACCATCGAGACCTTGAGCGAACTGCTGGACGCCGATGACATCATCATTGATGGCGGAAACACCTTCTACAAGGATGACATTCGTCGTTCGCAGTCGTTGGCCGAAAAAGGCATCCAGTACGTTGACGTCGGCACTTCGGGCGGCGTATGGGGCCTGGAGCGTGGTTATTGCATGATGATCGGCGGAGACAGCGCTGTCGTGAAGCACCTGGACCCGCTGTTTGCAGCGCTGGCGCCGGGCATGGGCGATATCCCGCGCACCAAGGACCGTGTATCTGACGATGACCGTGCCGAACGTGGTTACATCCACGCAGGCCCGGCAGGTGCAGGCCATTTCGTCAAAATGGTGCACAACGGTATTGAATACGGTTTGATGCAGGCTTACGCCGAAGGCTTCAACCTGATGAAGATGAAAGGCGGTGAAAACCTGCCTGAAGAGCAGCGCTTTGACCTGAACCTGGGTGATATCGCTGAAGTCTGGCGTCGTGGCAGCGTGGTGTCGTCCTGGTTGCTGGATTTGACCGCCGATGCCCTGGCCACCGATGAGCCGCTCAATGGCTACTCGGGCGCCGTGGCAGACAGCGGTGAAGGCCGCTGGACCATCGAAGCCGCCATGGAGCAGTCGACCCCGGTACCGGTGCTGTCGCAAGCCCTGTTTGCCCGCTACAGTTCACGCCAGCAAAGCCTCTATGGCGACAAATTGTTGTCGGCCATGCGCTTTGGTTTCGGCGGCCATGTGGAGACGCCTAAAAAATGACCGATCTGTCCAGTAAACCTGATGCCAAGCCTGCGCCGCCCACCACTCTGTTTCTGTTTGGTGCCCACGGTGATCTGGTCAAGCGCCTGCTGATGCCGGCGCTGTACAACTTGAGTCGTGATGGTTTGCTGGACGGTGGCCTGCGCATTGTGGGCGTCGACCACAATGCGATCAGTGATGAGGGTTTTGCCAAAAAACTGGAGGACTTCATTCGCACTGAAGCCTCCAGCAAGGTGGATCATCCTGAGGGCCAGGGCTTGAATGCCCAACTATGGGCCTCGCTGGCGAAGAACATCAGCTATGTGCAGGGCGATTTTCTCGATGACAGCACCTATGCGGCGCTGGAACAGAAGATCTTTGCCAGCGGTACCGCCAATGCGGTGTTCTACCTGGCCACTGCACCGCGCTTTTTCAGCGAAGTGGTGCAGCGCCTGGGCGCCAGCGGGTTGCTCAAGGAAACCCCGGAAGGCTTTCGCCGGGTAGTTATTGAAAAACCTTTTGGCTCTGACGTACAGACGGCACAAGCATTGAATGAATGCCTGCTGAGCGTCATGAGCGAGAAGCAGATCTACCGGATTGACCATTACCTGGGCAAGGAAACAGTCCAGAACATTTTGGTCAGCCGTTTCTCCAACGGGCTTTTTGAAGCTTTCTGGAACAATCACTACATTGACCATGTGCAGATCACCGCGGCTGAAACCGTCGGGGTCGAGACCCGTGGCAGTTTTTACGAACATACCGGGGCCTTGCGCGACATGCTGCCCAACCATCTGTTCCAGCTGCTGGCGATGGTGGCGATGGAGCCGCCCGCGGCTTTTGGCGCCGATGCGGTGCGCGGTGAAAAGGCCAAGGTGATCGGCGCAATCCGCCCCTGGTCCAGGGACGATGCGCTGAAAAACTCGGTATGCGGGCAGTACACCCAGGGTGAGTCCGGTGGCAAGCCGGTCGTGGGTTATCGCGAAGAGAACAATGTGGCGCCCGACAGCAATACCGAAACCTTTGTCGCGCTCAAGGTGATGATCGACAACTGGCGTTGGGTTGGCGTGCCGTTTTACCTGCGCACCGGCAAGCGCATGAGTGCACGGGACACCGAGATCGCCATCTGCTTCAAGCCTGCGCCTTATGCGCAGTTTCGCGACACTGAAGTTGAACGCTTGCAGCCCAACTATTTGCGCATCCAGATCCAGCCCAACGAAGGCATGTGGTTCGACCTGCAGGCCAAGCGCCCGGGCCCGGGGCTGAAGATGGCCAATATCGAGCTGGGGTTTGCGTACAAGGACTTCTTCGAGATGCAGCCATCTACAGGCTACGAAACGTTGATTTATGACTGCCTGACCGGCGATCAGACCTTGTTCCAGCGTGCTGACAACATTGAAAACGGCTGGCGTGGCGTGCAGCCTTTTCTGGATGCCTGGCGCGAACATTCAGACGTACAGCCCTACAAAGCCGGGGAAGATGGCCCGCAGGCGGCCAAGGATTTGCTGGCGCGCGATGGTCGCGTCTGGCTCGACATAGGATGAGTGACGTGAAGCAAGACCCCATTGAACTGGTGCTGTGTGACATGGATGGCACCTTGCTATTGCCCGACCACAGCATCAGCCCGCGCAACCTGGCGGCAGTCAAGGCACTGCAGGCAGCAGGCATTCACTTCACCCTGGCTACCGGTCGCCCGCCCCGGGCCATGCGTGACTATATAAAGCAGTTGGGTGTTGATCTGCCGACTGCCGGGTTCAATGGCGGGGTGCTGGTCAACGCGGATGGCAGCGTGCTGCAGTCCCATCATGTGCCGTACCAGGCCGTCCTCAAGACACTGGCTTTTTTGGCCGGGCATGACGTTGAAGTCTGGGTGTTCGCTGACGATGAGTGGCTGTTGCGCGACCCGCTGGGGCCGATGGTTGCCCATGAACAGCAGGGCCTGGGTTATGCGCCGCTGGTGGTCGATAGCTTTGAGCCTTATCTGCATCGGGTGGACAAGATTGTGGCCACCACGAGCAATGCGCCATTGCTGGTAGCGCTTGAGCAGCAGTTGCAACTGTTGTTGAGCGGCGAGGCTTCGGCCAGCCGTTCGCAGGCCCGATACCTGGACATCACCGCACTCAAGGCCAACAAGGGCGATGCCCTTGCCACGCTGGCCGAGCACTTGGGTGTGCCGCTTGCGCGTACGGTGGCGATCGGTGATGGCGGTAATGACCCGGCCATGTTTCATCGTGCCGGGTTGTCGATTGCCATGGGCCAGGCCGATACGCACATTCGCGAGCAGGCCATGCATGTGACTGGCAGCAATGTCGAAGATGGCGTTGCCCAGGCGATTGAGCAATTGATCCTGCCACGCTGATGGCGGGGCAGGCAGGTCATTTTGTCCGTATTTTGGCGTTATCGCGGCCTGCCTGGGCCCTGCAAGGCTTGTTATAGTCCGCCGCCTATCGACCGGCGACGGTGCCCTACAAAGGATTCAGGTTATGTCCGACTACCAGGCTTTTCAGGTTGAGTTGAACGGCAATATTGCCCATGTACAAATCAATCGACCTGAGAAGGTCAACGCGATGAATGCTGCGTTCTGGACAGAAATCATCGAGATATTCCAGTGGATTGATGAAAACGACGCGGTGCGAGTGGTGGTCCTCAGTGGGGCGGGCAAGCACTTCTCGGCCGGCATCGACCTGATGTTGCTGGCGTCGGTGGCCAACGAGCTGGGCAAGGATGTGGGGCGCAATGCCCGCATGCTGCGGCGCAAGATCCTGCAGATGCAGGCTTCGTTCAATGCCGTAGACCAGTGCCGCAAGCCGGTCCTGGCGGCGATCCAGGGTTATTGCATTGGCGGGGCGATTGACCTGATTGCTGCCTGCGACATGCGCTATGCCGCCGAGGATGCGCAATTCTCGATCAAGGAAATAGACATGGGCATGGCCGCCGACGTGGGTACGCTGCAACGCCTGCCGCGTATTATCGGTGATGGCATGCTCCGTGAGCTGGCCTATACCGGGCGCATGGTCGCGGCGGATGAAGCCCGTGCCATCGGCCTGGTAAACCGGGTCTACAGTGATAATCAGGCGCTGCTCGATGGCGTCATGGCGATTGCCCATGAAATCGCCAGCAAATCGCCCATTGCCATTGCAGGTACCAAGCAGATGATCGGTTACATGCGTGATCACCGCGTGGATGATGGCCTGGAATATGTTGCGACCTGGAATGCGGCGATGCTTCAATCCAGTGACTTGCGGCTGGCGATGACGGCGCACATGACCAAACAGAAACCTGAATTTCTGGATTGATGGCTTTGTAACCTGAACAAGGAACACCTGATGACACCGCGTTGGATCACGGCAGTACTGGATACAGACCTGACTGGCGGCTGGGCCGTGGCGCGCGGCCCTGACGGTTTTTTGATCGATGCCAATGGCCCGCTGTTCCCCCGCGAATGGCTAAAACGCCAAGGCTTGCCGGTGCTGGCCGAGCATGGCATCGGCCACCTCGACGGCGAGCCGGTTTACTTGCTGGAACTCAAGGCTGCGGCGCAGGTAGAAGGCTGCCATTGGCAGGGCTTGCGGGCCTTTATGCTGGGCGACGATCACACCCTGTATAAAGTGCTGGGCTATGCCGCGCAAATCGGCACCTGGGCCCGTGAACACCGGTTTTGCGGCAGTTGCGGGCAGGCCATGACGCAGGTGCCCGGGGAGCGGGCGATGTACTGTGCCACCTGCGACTTGCGCAGCTACCCGCGCATTTCGCCGAGCATGATCGTGTTGATTACCCGCGGTGATGAAGTGCTGCTGGCCCGTTCGCCGCGTTTTGTGCCAGGGGTATACAGCACCCTGGCGGGCTTCGCCGAGCCAGGCGAATCTGCCGAGGATTGCCTGATCCGCGAAGTGCGTGAAGAAGTGCAGGTAGAGGTCAAGAACATCCAGTATGTGGGCAGCCAGTGCTGGCCGTTCCCGCATTCGATGATGCTGGGCTTTCACGCCGAATATGCCGGGGGCGAGATTGTGCCCCAGGCCGACGAGATAGAAGATGCGCAGTGGTTCAATGTGCATCAATTACCGCCGTTGCCGGCGTCGCGCTCGATTGCGCGCTATCTCATCGACCTGTATGTGGCCAGGCGTTTAGGCCATGCCGAACCAGTGCTGCCAGGCTAGGCGCACGGTCAGGCCCAGGACCACGGTAATAAACACCGGGCGAATGAACTTGGCCCCGCCGCTGATCGCGCTGCGGGCGCCAAAGAAAGCCCCGACCATGACCGCAAAGCCCATGGTCAGGCCGATCACCCAGTCCACATGTCCGGAAAAGATAAACACCGACAGCGCTGCAATGTTGCTGACGAAGTTCATGCTGCGGGCCACGCCGCTGGCCTTTACCAGGTCGATCGGATACATCAGCATGCTGCTGACGGTCCAGAATGCACCGGTGCCCGGCCCGGCCACGCCATCATAAAAGCCCAGGCCCAGGCCTTGGGGTAACTGCCATTTCTTCTTGATCGGCGCATCGTTGTCGATGGGGGTTTTGGGCGTGCCGCCAAACAGCAGGTAGAGCCCGCACCCGAATACAATCACCGGCAACATCTTGTTAAGCCATTCTGCAGGCATGTAGTGAGCGGCGGTTGCGCCGATCAGCGCACCTGCCAGGGTGCCGAAAATGGCCAGCTTCCACTCGCGGGGGTGGAACAGTTTGCGGCGGTAGAACGTGAGGCTCGCCGTGGCCGCGCCGAAGGTCGAGCTGAGTTTGTTGGTGCCCAGCACCAGGTGGGGTGGCAGGCCCGCGGTGAGCAGGGCAGGGGTGGTGAGCAGGCCACCGCCGCCGGCAATGGCGTCGATAAATCCGGCAACAAAAGCAACGGCCGCCAGAATGGCGAGGGTGGTCAAATCTACGCTGAGTTCAAAAGGCATGGGATCGGCTTAGTTCGGCAGGACGTACAGCGCAGGCGCGCGGGAAGGACGTCATCTTACCCATAAGCACGAACAGCGGCGACAGGCCTTTTGCTCGGCGATGGCCCGACGTTGTGTTTAACCCCGGGTCAACCAGTTGCTGCTGTGGCCAGGCATTGTTGCGCGGGTCAATAGGCGAGGGCGTCCGCCTCCGTGCGCCGGGTGTTGACCGAGAGTGCGCCCAACTTGATCAGGCGGGTGCGGGTGACATTGCGGCTCAAGCCCAGCAGCTTGGCGGTGTGGACCTGATTGTGATGGCAGAACTCATAGGCCGCACGCAACAGGGCGTCTTCAACCGTTTCATGCAAGGCGCCCGGCTCCTCTTCAAACAACTTGCGAAAGGCCCGCTGCAACAATTCACGGGTACTGTGTGTGCCCGGCTGCGGCGCCGCGAAGTCCTGGCGCCTGTTGCGCGGTTGCGGCAAGCGCAGGTCCTGCACGGTGATGGACTGATTGCGGCACAGCAGCAGACTGTGGTGTACGACGTTTTCCAGTTCGCGAATATTGCCCTGCCAGGGGTGGTGGACGAGCACTTGCTCGGCGCATTCGCTCAGGGCGGTTGGCCCGTGGGGCAAGCGTTGGCGGTAGACTTTAAGAAAGTGCCGGGCCAGTGGCAGGATATCACCAGGGCGCTCACGCAACGGCAACAAGCCCAGGCTGACGACATTCAGGCGGTAGTAAAGGTCTTCGCGAAAGTGCCCTGCATCGATGGCCTGCTCCAGGTTGACATTGGTGGCAGCCAGGACGCGCACGTTGATCGGCGTGCTCTTGCGCGAACCCAGGCGCACCACTTCCTGCTCTTGCAGCACACGCAGCAGCTTGACCTGGATGGTCAACGGCAAGTCGCCGATTTCATCCAGAAACAGCGTGCCGCCATCCGCCTCTTCAAACCAGCCGGCCTTGGCGGCCAGTGCGCCGGTAAACGCGCCTTTTTCATGGCCAAACAGTTCGGCTTCAACCAGTGACTCCGCAAACGCGCCGCAGTTGACGGCCACAAATGGCTTCTGATGCCGGTGGCTGAGCTGGTGGATATGGCGGGCGACCAGTTCCTTGCCGGTGCCGGTCTCGCCAATGATAAGCACGCTGGCATCACTGGGGGCGATTTGTTGCAGGTGCGCCAACAGGGCCCTGGACGCCGGATCTTCAAAGACCTGGGCGGTGGCGCGTATGGACGTGGCCAGTGCCGGGGTGGCAGGTAGTGTTAAAAGCTGCATTGACAGCTCCTTTTAACAGGGGCTCTGCCCACAAAAGGAAAGCCGGAGGCAGCTTTATAAAGTCATTTTGTTATTCCGTAAACTAACCTAATTCCATATTTATATATCGATATTGCATATCAGACTTGCGTCGACACCGGTTTTTAGCGCTTTATAAGACCCTGCATGGCAGGAGGGCCGAATTTGGGATTTATCCTACGGCCTTTCTTTTAAATGCATCTTTTTTCACCTGGCTCAATCGGGTATTTCTAACGGCCGCATTTCAAGTGGCTTACTATCCTCGAAGCAGGCACTGCCTGATTCCGGAATGCGCTCAGTGGGTTTTGACAATGAACAAGCGACCTCTTTATTTCGATTACGCGGCCACCACACCTGTGGACGCTCGTGTCATTCAGGTGATGGTCGAGTGCCTGGGTTTTGAAGGCAACTTTGGCAACCCGGCCTCGGGCTCCCATGTTTTTGGCCAGCAGGCCCGGCTTGCAGTAGAGCTGGCGCGCCAGCAGGTCGCGCAACTGATCAATGCGCAACCCGAGCAGATTATCTGGACCTCGGGCGCAACCGAGTCCAACAACCTGGCCCTCAAAGGTGTTGCCCAGGCCAGTGGCCAGTCCCGTGGGCATATCATTACCAGCCAGATCGAGCACAAGGCCGTACTGGATACGGCGCGCTTTTTACAGGATTCGGGCTTTGAGGTGACGTACCTGGCCCCCGATGCCAACGGCCTTGTCAGCGCTGATCAGGTCAGCGCTGCACTGCGTGCCGATACGCTGCTGGTGTCGTTGATGCTGGTCAACAACGAGCTGGGTACGGTCAATGATATCCCGGGCATCGGCCGTCGGGTGCGCGAGCATGGTGCATTGTTCCATGTTGATGCCGCGCAAGGTGCAGGCAAGGTGGCGATTGACCTGGCTGAATGGGCGGTAGACCTGATGTCGTTCTCGGGGCACAAGATCTATGGGCCCAAGGGGATCGGTGCCTTGTATGTGGGGCCGCGGGCGCAGGATCGCCTGCAGGCGCAGATTCACGGGGGCGGGCATGAGTCCGGCTTGCGGTCGGGCACGCTGGCGACGCATCAAATTGCCGGTATGGGCGCAGCTTTTGCATTGGCCAGTGAGTCGTTTGCCCAGGAGCTGGCGCATATTGGCGGCTTGCGCCAGCGTTTGCTGGAGCAATTGGCCGATGTGCCGGGGCTGCTCTGCAATGGTTGTCCGACCCAGCGAATTCCCCACACCTTGAGCCTGACCTTCAGCGAAGGGTCGTTTAACAGTGCAGCCCTGAGTGCCGAGCTGGCATATTCGGCAACCTCGGCGTGCAACTCGGCCAGCAATGCACCGTCCCATGTGCTGCTGGCGCTGGGGCACGATGCGCACAAGGCCGGGCGTACCATTCGCCTGAGCCTTGGCCGTTTCACCCGTGAGCAGGATATAGATGTGGCGGTAAAGGCCATCAAGGCTTCCCTGGCGGCACCCGCGCCGTTCTGGGCGGTTGCCCAGCCCTTGTAGCTGAGCCATCATCCTTGGCAACACATAATAATTATCAGTGATCAGCAGGAGACAAGATGAGTACTCAGTCGTTGCATTCGGGATCGGTTGTGGAGCGTTTGGCCCGCACCCGGGCGTTGATGAGCCAGCGCGGCATTCATGCCCTGCTGGTGCCCTCGGCCGACCCCCATCTTTCCGAGTACTTGCCTGCTTACTGGCAGGGCCGTCAATGGCTGTCGGGGTTTTACGGCTCTGTAGGCACCTTGATCGTGACGCCAACCTTTGCCGGCGTATGGGCTGACAGCCGTTACTGGGAGCAGGCTGCCAAAGAGCTCAGTGGTAGCACCATTGAGCTGGTCAAGCTGTTGCCTGGCCAGCCCGGCCCTCTGGAGTGGCTGGCCGAGCAGGCGCCCGAAGGTGCAACCGTTTGCGTGGATGGCGCGGTACTCGCACTGGCCTCGGCCCGCACCCTTGAAAGCAAGCTCAAGGACCGCGGTGCTGTGTTGCGTACCGATATCGATCTGCTGGGCGAGGTATGGCTTGATCGCCCGGCATTGCCGGTGCAGCCGGTTTATGAACACTTGCCACCGCAAGCGACCGTCAGCCGGGTGAGCAAGCTGGCGCAGTTGCGCGAAACACTCAAGCAGCGCAACGCTGACGCTCACTTTATTGCGACCCTGGATGACATCGCCTGGTTGTTTAACCTGCGTGGCTCGGATGTTTCCTTCAATCCGGTATTCGTTTCGTTTGCCCTGATCGAAGATGCGCGGGCCACCCTGTTCCTTGACCTGGGCAAAGTCAGCCCGGCATTGCGCGAGACCCTGGCCGGTGACGGTGTTGAGCTGCGTGACTACGCCCAGATCAGTGCTGCGCTGGCATCCTTGCCGGCTACCACCCGTTTGCTGGTGGACCCAGCCCGTGTGACCTGCGGGTTGCTCGGCCATCTGCAGGCCGATGTGAAGCTGGTTGAAGGCCTGAACCCGACCACCCTGGCCAAGTCGCAAAAGAGCCTGGAAGACGCGGTGCATATCCGTCAGGCGATGGAGCAGGATGGCGCTGCGTTGTGTGAGTTCTTCGCATGGCTGGAAACAGCCTTGGGGCGCGAACGAATTACGGAGTTGACCATCGATGAGCAACTGACTGCGGCGCGCGCCCGCCGTCCGGGGTTTGTGTCCCTGAGCTTTAATACCATTGCCGCTTTCAATGCCAATGGCGCAATGCCTCACTACCATGCAACCGAACAGGAACATGCGCTGATAGAGGGCGACGGCCTGCTGCTGATCGACTCCGGCGGGCAGTACCTGGGCGGCACGACCGATATCACGCGAATGGTGCCGGTCGGGACGCCCACCCAGGAACAGAAGCGCGACTGCACCCGTGTATTGAAGGGGGTCATTGCACTGTCCAGGGCTCAATTCCCCCAAGGGATCCTGTCACCGCTGCTGGACTCGATTGCCCGGGCACCGATCTGGGCCGAGAACGTCGATTACGGGCACGGCACCGGGCATGGCGTCGGCTACTTTCTGAATGTGCACGAAGGCCCCCAGGTAATTGCCTACCAGGCTGCAGCGGCACCGCATACGGCAATGCAGCCGGGGATGATTACGTCGATTGAGCCGGGGACCTATCGTCCGGGTCGCTGGGGGGTGCGAATCGAGAACCTGGTGTTGAACCGCGAAGCGGGGTCTTCGGAGTTCGGGACGTTCCTCAAGTTTGAAACCTTGACCCTGTGCCCGATTGACAGTCGCTGCCTGGAGCCTTCATTGCTGACGCGCGAGGAACTGGCGTGGTTTGATGCTTATCACCAGCAGGTTCGCGAGCGCTTGAGCCCGCTGCTTGCCGGGGCGGCTCTGGAGTGGTTGCTGGCGCGCACGGCGCCGCTTTCGAACGGTTGAGCCACTAGCCATGCAGTTGCAGACGCAAACTGCATGGCCTTCGGTCCGGCTACTACTTGCAGATGACGATCATGCTGCGACTGGTGTAGCCGGCCGGGTTCAAGCCGAACGGGTAATCCCCTGGCTCTTCGGCAGCATCACCGGATTTGGCAATGACCCGGTAGCCTTTGGTGCCACAGGCCTTGTCAGCTTCGGCGAAGCACTTGTTCCACGATGAGGACAATCCAGAGCAATTGATATGTAAACCTCTTTTGCCATGTTTGACGGCGGTTTCCGAGGTTGCAGCGCAGCCGGTTACTGCCAGAACGGCTAAAGCTACCAAAATTCGTTTCATTCCTGTCCTTAAGCGTTTGCGTCGGATGTACGGGATGCGGAAATCGATGGCCATCTATCCTTGGCACCTGTGGACATCCTTATCCAGAATCAGCCCAAGTGATTCACAAGCGACAAACATCCCCTAAATGAGAGTCAATTACCAGAACTGTGTCCATTAACAGGCTTTTTGTCTGCTACAACAGGTGTTGAGTGGTTGCGCATGGTCAGGGTCGCACCGATCGAAGCCATGATGATGCAAGAGATTGCCATCCATTGTGTGAATGACAGGATCTCATTCAAGAACAACAACCCCGACAGGGCCCCGAAGGCTGGCTCTATGCTCATAAGGGTGCCGAATGTGCGGGTGGGCATCCGTGTCAGCGCAATCATCTCCAGCGTGTAGGGCAATGCCGTAGACAATAAGGCTACGCCAATGGCTATCGGGATCAGGCCCGGGGTCAGCAATGCGGCCCCTGCGTGATAGATACCGATAGGTGCGAAGAATAAAGCTGCAATTATCACGCCCAAAGCAGCTGTCTGAACGCCGTTATCGGCTCCGGCCCGTTGCCCGTAGAGAATGTACAGCGCCCAGCAGACCCCGGCACTGAGTGCGTAACCCGCGCCGACCGGGTCGATACCGTCAGTACTCTCACCGGTGGGGATGAGCAGCATCAGGCCGGTGATGGCCAGGCCTATCCAGATAAAGTCGATGGGGCGGCGCGAGGTGTAAATCGCGACGGCCAGAGGCCCGGTAAATTCCAGGGCCACAGCGATACCCAAAGGAACACTGCGCAGTGACATATAGAAGAGGAAATTCATTCCCCCCAGGGCAATCCCGTAAACGATGACGGTCTTCAAGGACTTGGCGGTGAGCTTGGCACGCCAGGGGCGCAGAATCAGCAGCATGATGATACTGGCGAATGTCAGGCGCAGGCTGGTAGTGCCTTGGGCCCCAATGATCGGGAACATGCTTTTCGCCAGCGATGCGCCTGATTGGATCGAGGCCATTGCAATCAGCAGCAAACCAACAGGGAATAGCGACGCTACGAGGCTATGGGGGTGCTTTGTCATTAAGAAGTGTGCCTGGGAGTAGGGGGGGGCTAAAGGCCGCTATCATGCTTAAGTAATGGCGCATGTGCAATATAGTGCGCACTGCATGGGGTTTTTCTCTCTATAGGGGCCTCTCGAACGATAGTTTTGATTAATCCTTGACTCCCATGTGTAACTGTCTATAATTCGCCCCACTTCCGGCGCAGTCGAAATGGAAAACTCCTTGAGTTTCAATGAGTTGGATGGTTTTCGGCAGTGCCAGCTTCAAGTCATCGAAGCAGGAAATGAGGTGTTGACAGCAGCGTGTAACGCTGTAGAATTCGCCTCCCGCTAACGAGAGATCGAAAGCGCAAGTGGTTGATGTTACAGAGGAAACTTTGAAAACATCTTAAAATAACCGCTTGACAGCAACAGAGGCTGCTGTAGAATGCGCGCCTCGGTTCAGCGAAAGCTAAACCAACCGCTCTTTAACAATTGAATCAAGCAATTCGTGTGGGTGCTTGTGGAGTCAGACTGATAGTCAACAAGATTATCAGCATCACAAGTTACTCCGCGAGAAATCAAAGATGTAACCAACGATTGCTGAGCCAAGTTTAGGGTTTCTTAAAAACCCAAAGATGTTTGAACTGAAGAGTTTGATCATGGCTCAGATTGAACGCTGGCGGCAGGCCTAACACATGCAAGTCGAGCGGTAGAGAGAAGCTTGCTTCTCTTGAGAGCGGCGGACGGGTGAGTAATACCTAGGAATCTGCCTGATAGTGGGGGATAACGTTCGGAAACGGACGCTAATACCGCATACGTCCTACGGGAGAAAGCAGGGGACCTTCGGGCCTTGCGCTATCAGATGAGCCTAGGTCGGATTAGCTAGTTGGTGAGGTAATGGCTCACCAAGGCTACGATCCGTAACTGGTCTGAGAGGATGATCAGTCACACTGGAACTGAGACACGGTCCAGACTCCTACGGGAGGCAGCAGTGGGGAATATTGGACAATGGGCGAAAGCCTGATCCAGCCATGCCGCGTGTGTGAAGAAGGTCTTCGGATTGTAAAGCACTTTAAGTTGGGAGGAAGGGCATTAACCTAATACGTTGGTGTCTTGACGTTACCGACAGAATAAGCACCGGCTAACTCTGTGCCAGCAGCCGCGGTAATACAGAGGGTGCAAGCGTTAATCGGAATTACTGGGCGTAAAGCGCGCGTAGGTGGTTTGTTAAGTTGAATGTGAAATCCCCGGGCTCAACCTGGGAACTGCATCCAAAACTGGCAAGCTAGAGTATGGTAGAGGGTAGTGGAATTTCCTGTGTAGCGGTGAAATGCGTAGATATAGGAAGGAACACCAGTGGCGAAGGCGACTACCTGGACTGATACTGACACTGAGGTGCGAAAGCGTGGGGAGCAAACAGGATTAGATACCCTGGTAGTCCACGCCGTAAACGATGTCAACTAGCCGTTGGGAGTCTTGAACTCTTAGTGGCGCAGCTAACGCATTAAGTTGACCGCCTGGGGAGTACGGCCGCAAGGTTAAAACTCAAATGAATTGACGGGGGCCCGCACAAGCGGTGGAGCATGTGGTTTAATTCGAAGCAACGCGAAGAACCTTACCAGGCCTTGACATCCAATGAACTTTCCAGAGATGGATTGGTGCCTTCGGGAACATTGAGACAGGTGCTGCATGGCTGTCGTCAGCTCGTGTCGTGAGATGTTGGGTTAAGTCCCGTAACGAGCGCAACCCTTGTCCTTAGTTACCAGCACGTAATGGTGGGCACTCTAAGGAGACTGCCGGTGACAAACCGGAGGAAGGTGGGGATGACGTCAAGTCATCATGGCCCTTACGGCCTGGGCTACACACGTGCTACAATGGTCGGTACAAAGGGTTGCCAAGCCGCGAGGTGGAGCTAATCTCATAAAACCGATCGTAGTCCGGATCGCAGTCTGCAACTCGACTGCGTGAAGTCGGAATCGCTAGTAATCGTGAATCAGAATGTCACGGTGAATACGTTCCCGGGCCTTGTACACACCGCCCGTCACACCATGGGAGTGGGTTGCACCAGAAGTAGCTAGTCTAACCTTCGGGAGGACGGTTACCACGGTGTGATTCATGACTGGGGTGAAGTCGTAACAAGGTAGCCGTAGGGGAACCTGCGGCTGGATCACCTCCTTAATCGACGACATCAGCTGCTCCATAAGTTCCCACACGAATTGCTTGATTCATTGTAGAAGACGAGAACTGCAGAGTTGATCTGCGGTTTGTCTGTCGTAAAGCTTAGAAATGAGCATTCCATCAGATGATGGTGAATGTTGATTTCTGATCTTTTGATTAGATCGTTCTTTAAAAATTTGGGTATGTAATAGAAAGTTAGACTGGATAGCACTTTCACTGGTGTTTATTCAGGCTAAGGTAAAATTTGTGATTGCTCTTAATTGAGCGGCGAATTTTCGGCGAATGTCGTCTTCATAGTATAACCAGATTGCTTGGGGTTATATGGTCAAGTGAAGAAGCGCATACGGTGGATGCCTTGGCAGTCAGAGGCGATGAAAGACGTGGTAGCCTGCGAAAAGCTTCGGGGAGTCGGCAAACAGACTTTGATCCGGAGATGTCTGAATGGGGGAACCCACCTAACATAAGTTAGGTATCTTAAGCTGAATACATAGGCTTAAGAAGCGAACCAGGGGAACTGAAACATCTAAGTACCCTGAGGAAAAGAAATCAACCGAGATTCCCTTAGTAGTGGCGAGCGAACGGGGACCAGCCCTTAAGCTGTATTGATGTTAGCGGAACGCTCTGGAAAGTGCGGCCATAGTGGGTGATAGCCCTGTACGCGAAAACATCTTTGCAGTGAAATCGAGTAGGACGGAGCACGAGAAACTTTGTCTGAATATGGGGGGACCATCCTCCAAGGCTAAATACTACTGACTGACCGATAGTGAACTAGTACCGTGAGGGAAAGGCGAAAAGAACCCCGGAGAGGGGAGTGAAATAGATCCTGAAACCGTATGCGTACAAGCAGTGGGAGCCCACTTTGTTGGGTGACTGCGTACCTTTTGTATAATGGGTCAGCGACTTATTTTCAGTGGCAAGCTTAACCGAATAGGGGAGGCGTAGCGAAAGCGAGTCTTAATAGGGCGTCTAGTCGCTGGGAATAGACCCGAAACCGGGCGATCTATCCATGGGCAGGTTGAAGGTTGGGTAACACTAACTGGAGGACCGAACCGACTACCGTTGAAAAGTTAGCGGATGACCTGTGGATCGGAGTGAAAGGCTAATCAAGCTCGGAGATAGCTGGTTCTCCTCGAAAGCTATTTAGGTAGCGCCTCATGTATCACTGTAGGGGGTAGAGCACTGTTTCGGCTAGGGGGCCATCCCGGCTTACCAAACCGATGCAAACTCCGAATACCTACAAGTGCCGAGCATGGGAGACACACGGCGGGTGCTAACGTCCGTCGTGAAAAGGGAAACAACCCAGACCGTCAGCTAAGGTCCCAAAGTTATGGTTAAGTGGGAAACGATGTGGGAAGGCTTAGACAGCTAGGAGGTTGGCTTAGAAGCAGCCACCCTTTAAAGAAAGCGTAATAGCTCACTAGTCGAGTCGGCCTGCGCGGAAGATTTAACGGGGCTCAAACCATACACCGAAGCTACGGGTATCATCTTAGGATGATGCGGTAGAGGAGCGTTCTGTAAGCCTGTGAAGGTGAGTTGAGAAGCTTGCTGGAGGTATCAGAAGTGCGAATGCTGACATGAGTAACGATAATGGGTGTGAAAAACACCCACGCCGAAAGACCAAGGTTTCCTGCGCAACGTTAATCGACGCAGGGTTAGTCGGTCCCTAAGGCGAGGCTGAAAAGCGTAGTCGATGGAAAACAGGTTAATATTCCTGTACTTCTGGTTATTGCGATGGAGGGACGGAGAAGGCTAGGCCAGCTTGGCGTTGGTTGTCCAAGTTTAAGGTGGTAGGCTGGAATCTTAGGTAAATCCGGGATTCTAAGGCCGAGAGCTGATGACGAGTGTTCTTTTAGAACACGAAGTGGTTGATGCCATGCTTCCAAGAAAAGCTTCTAAGCTTCAGGTAACCAGGAACCGTACCCCAAACCGACACAGGTGGTTGGGTAGAGAATACCAAGGCGCTTGAGAGAACTCGGGTGAAGGAACTAGGCAAAATGGCACCGTAACTTCGGGAGAAGGTGCGCCGATGGAGGTGAAGCATTTACTGCGTAAGCCCCTGTCGGTCGAAGATACCAGGCCGCTGCGACTGTTTATTAAAAACACAGCACTCTGCAAACACGAAAGTGGACGTATAGGGTGTGACGCCTGCCCGGTGCCGGAAGGTTAATTGATGGGGTTAGCTAACGCGAAGCTCTTGATCGAAGCCCCGGTAAACGGCGGCCGTAACTATAACGGTCCTAAGGTAGCGAAATTCCTTGTCGGGTAAGTTCCGACCTGCACGAATGGCGTAACGATGGCGGCGCTGTCTCCACCCGAGACTCAGTGAAATTGAAATCGCTGTGAAGATGCAGTGTATCCGCGGCTAGACGGAAAGACCCCGTGAACCTTTACTATAGCTTTGCACTGGACTTTGAATTTGCTTGTGTAGGATAGGTGGGAGGCTTTGAAGCGTGAACGCCAGTTTGCGTGGAGCCAACCTTGAAATACCACCCTGGCAACTTTGAGGTTCTAACTCAGGTCCGTTATCCGGATCGAGGACAGTGTATGGTGGGTAGTTTGACTGGGGCGGTCTCCTCCTAAAGAGTAACGGAGGAGTACGAAGGTGCGCTCAGACCGGTCGGAAATCGGTCGTAGAGTATAAAGGCAAAAGCGCGCTTGACTGCGAGACAGACACGTCGAGCAGGTACGAAAGTAGGTCTTAGTGATCCGGTGGTTCTGTATGGAAGGGCCATCGCTCAACGGATAAAAGGTACTCCGGGGATAACAGGCTGATACCGCCCAAGAGTTCATATCGACGGCGGTGTTTGGCACCTCGATGTCGGCTCATCACATCCTGGGGCTGAAGCCGGTCCCAAGGGTATGGCTGTTCGCCATTTAAAGTGGTACGCGAGCTGGGTTTAGAACGTCGTGAGACAGTTCGGTCCCTATCTGCCGTGGACGTTTGAGATTTGAGAGGGGCTGCTCCTAGTACGAGAGGACCGGAGTGGACGAACCTCTGGTGTTCCGGTTGTCACGCCAGTGGCATTGCCGGGTAGCTATGTTCGGGAAAGATAACCGCTGAAAGCATCTAAGCGGGAAACTTGCCTCAAGATGAGATCTCACTGGAACCTTGAGTTCCCTAAAGGGCCGTCGAAGACTACGACGTTGATAGGTTGGGTGTGTAAGCGCTGTGAGGCGTTGAGCTAACCAATACTAATTGCCCGTGAGGCTTGACCATATAACACCCAAGCAATTTGCTTAGAAGCAAGTTGCGGTGTGTGAAGACGATACAAACCGAAAGTTTGCGGTTCACAAAACACCAACTATTACATACCCATTCGCTGGAGCGTGCGCCGTAAGGCAAACGACCTGGCTACCGAATTTCTTGACGACCATAGAGCATTGGAACCACCTGATCCCATCCCGAACTCAGTAGTGAAACGATGCATCGCCGATGGTAGTGTGGGGTTTCCCCATGTGAGAGTAGGTCATCGTCAAGATTAAATTCCAAACCCCCTGTCTGCTAACGCAGACAGGGGGTTTGTTTTTTGCGTCGAGAAAAGTTTAGGCACGTTCAGTGCTCAATTTGCCGCTTACCATGCTTTTTCCAGAGCAAAAAAAACCACCTCGCAAGGTGGTTTTTTTTAGCCTGCGATTCAGTCACCGTAGTAGATACAGCC
This sequence comes from Pseudomonas fragi, assembly GCF_900105835.1. Lineage (NCBI taxonomy): Bacteria > Pseudomonadati > Pseudomonadota > Gammaproteobacteria > Pseudomonadales > Pseudomonadaceae > Pseudomonas > Pseudomonas fragi. The sequence continues at coordinate 1,550,133 of NZ_LT629783.1, read as the reverse complement.
ACTGGTGCAGGTTTCATGAATGCGTATCGCCGACAGTTCAGGAAGCAGAGGTTTAAGCTGCTGCCAAATCCACTTGGCCAACACTTCGCTGGTTGGGTTTTCCAGGCCAGGGATATCGTTCAGGTAATTATGATCAAGCTGCTCATAGAGCGGCTTGAAAATCGCCTTGATTTCCGAAAAGTCCCGGATCCAGCCAGTGGCAGGGTCGATATCGCCGCTTAAATGAATGGCCACTTTGAATGAGTGACCATGCAGGCGGCCGCATTTGTGACCTTCAGGCACGAAAGGCAGGCGGTGTGCGGATTCGAAGGTAAACTCTTTGAAAATTTCCACAATATTTATAGCTCTTGAAGAAGTGACTATCGCCAGAGCGATAAATACAGGGCTGCAGTTTAACAGCTAACGCCGGGTGCAGGTGCATACCTCCCGGCTGCGCGGGGCTATTCAGTTTCACTTAAGCCAGTGGCGTTATGCTGCAGGCTTTTGCTATCGCACAAATGACGTTGAGTGGAGGCCATAGAGGCAAGTGATGACAGTGAGCCTGAGAATGGGCGGATGTGTCGTGGTATTGCTCTGTGCTGTTTGTTCTTTGGCCTTGGCCCGGGACCTGGGGCAAGACGAGGCCCTGCGTTTGCGTGAGCAAGGGCTTATCCAGCCGATGGAGAAATTGCTGCAAAAAGCCCTCGAGCGCCATCCGGGCGCAAAGCTACTGGAGGTGGAGCTGGAGGAGGACGACGACGTTTATGTTTATGAGTTCGAGCTGCTGACGCCAGGTGGCGTTGTGCGCGAGATCAAGCTGAACGCCAGTAATGGGCAGTTGCTCAAAGATGAGGTAGATGATTAATGCGGTTGTTGCTGGTTGAAGATCATGTTCCGTTGGCCGACGAGCTAATGGCCAGCTTGACCCGTTCGGGCTATGCGCTCGATTGGTTGGCCGATGGCCGTGACGCGTTGTATCAGGGGCAAAGTGAGCCCTATGACCTGATTATTCTTGACCTGGGTTTGCCCGGCATATCGGGGCTTGACGTCCTCAAGCAATGGCGGACCCAGGGGCTGGCCACACCGGTATTGATTCTGACTGCCCGCAGCTCCTGGTCGGAACGCATCGATGGCCTTAAAGCCGGTGCCGATGATTATTTAACCAAGCCCTTTCATCCTGAAGAGTTGTTGTTGCGGGTTCAGGCGCTGTTGCGCCGCTCTCACGGGCAGGCGAACCAACCTTTATTGAAGTGCGCTGGGCTGCATCTGGATGAGGCGCGTCAGTGTGTGGTCAACGATGGCGCGCAGGTGCAATTGACCGCGGCCGAGTTTCGTCTCCTGCGCTACTTTATGCTGCACCCGCAGCAGATCCTCTCCAAAAGCCACTTGGCAGAGCATCTCTATGACGGCGAGACCGAGCGCGACTCCAATGTGCTTGAGGTTCATGTCAATCATCTGCGTCGCAAGCTTGGCCGCAGCGTGATCGAAACCCGGCGTGGCCAGGGGTATATTTTCGGCGCTGCCAGCCAGTGAGATCCATTCAGAGGCGTTTGAGCCTGGGTTTGGTCAGTGTGCTTTTGATTGCCGGCCTGGTGGTAGGGCAGGTCAGTCTCTGGTTGTTTGAAAATGGCCTTCAACGTTATCTGGAGTCAGGCCTGCAAAATGACAGCGAAAACCTGCTGATTGCCTTGAGCCGCGGCCCCCGGGGCTTGCAGCTGGATGAGCGGCGTTTGTCACCGGCCTATCAACGGCCTTTTTCGGGGCACTATTTCAGTATTGAATTCGGTGATACTCACTGGCGTTCACGCTCGCTGTGGGACGCTCAATTGCCGCGCCCCGATCAGCCGGGCTTGAGCCGTGAGTTACAACCTGGCCCGGAAGGGCAGATGCTGCTGGTCTTGCGCAGCGACTATCAGCGCCTTGGCCAGGCGGTCTCGATCACTGTAGCTCAGGACTACACGCCAATACGCGAAAGCTTCCGTCAAGTGCAGCGGATCGGCCTCGGCATGGGGGTTTTGGCCCTGATCGTGATTTTGCTGCTGCAGCGTGTCACTGTCCGCCGTGCCCTGCGCCCATTGGAAAGGGCGCGCCAACAAATCTCTCAACTTCAGTCTGGGCAACGTTCGCAGCTGGATGCCCGGGTGCCCATTGAGCTTGAGCCGCTGGTGACGCAGATAAACCATTTGCTGGCTCACACCGAAGACAACCTCAAACGCTCGCGCAATGCGCTGGGTAACCTGGGGCATGCACTAAAAACGCCGTTAGCGGTGTTGATCAGCCTGGCCAACGATCCGCGGCTTGCTGGTTATCCCCAGATACAAACCACATTGCGTGAGCAGTTGGAGCAGATACAGCAACGCATGAGCCGCGAGCTCAACCGTGCGCGCCTGGCAGGTGATGCCTTGCCGGGTGCGCAATTCGATGCGGATGCAGAGTTGCCGGGGCTGCTGTCGACCCTGGGGATGATCCACGGCGAGCATCTGCAACTGACGCACAGCGTTGCGCCGGGCCTGCTGCTGCCCTGGGATCGCGAGGACATGCTCGAGTTGCTCGGCAACCTGCTGGATAACGCCTGCAAATGGGCCGATGCCCAGGTAGAGCTGAGCCTGTGCCAAACCCCGCAAGGGTATGTGATTGAGGTGCAGGACGATGGCCCGGGCATTCCTGAAGGCGAGCGTGATCAGGTGTTCAGCCGCGGCACCCGTCTGGATGAGCAAACCAGCGGCCACGGCCTGGGTTTGGGGATTGTGCGAGATATCGTCGAGGCCTGGGGAGGGCAGATGCAGCTTGAAACAGGGGCGTTGGGCGGGCTGCTTGTAAGAATCAAGCTTCCAGGGCGTGCGCAAAAGGCGACGACGGCGTAATGCCGTCATCGCCGCTCAGGTCAGACGCGGAACTGATCCATCAGTTTTTGCTGCTGGTTGGCCAGCGCGTTCAGTGACTGGCTGACCCGCGCCGATTCATTGGCTTGCTCGGACAATGACTCGGTGACATCGCGAATAGTGGCAACGTTGCTGTTGATCTCTTCGGCCACGGCGCTCTGTTCTTCTGCGGCACTGGCAATTTGCAGGTTCATGTCGGTGATTACGGTCACCGCATCACCGATTTGCTGCAAGGCCGTGACCGCTTGTTCGACTTGCTCGACGCTGCCCTGTGCCTGGCGATGGCTGTTGCTCATGGAGTTCACCACTTCCTGGGTGCCCACTTGCAGCTGCTCAATGACCTGGCGGGTTTCTTCGACCGACTCCTGGGTGCGGCGTGCCAGGTTGCGCACCTCATCAGCGACCACGGCAAAACCGCGCCCGGCTTCGCCTGCGCGCGCCGCTTCGATCGCCGCATTCAGGGCGAGGAGGTTGGTCTGTTCGGCGATTGCACGAATGACCTCCAGCACCGAGCCGATTTTCTCGCTGTTGGCCGCCAGCCCTTCAACCTGGGTCATGGCCACGCTCATGTCGGCGGCCAGATGGTCGATGCTGGTGGTGGTGCGGTCGATGATGGTCAAGCCCTGGCGTGTGGCCTGGTCGGCATCCCGGGCGGCCTGGGCGGCTTGTGCTGCGCTGCGTGCCACATCCTGTGCAGTGGCACTCATCTCATGGGAAGCGGTGGCGGCCTGGTCGACCTGACGGTATTGCTGCTCCATCCCGGCACTGGTCTGGGTGGCAATGGCCGCTGATTGGTCGGCGGTGCTGCGGGCATCCTGCACCGAGCGCTTGACCTCGGCGATGGTGGGTTGCAGCTTGTCGAGAAAGCGGTTGAACCAACTGGCCAGTTGCCCCAGTTCGTCTTTTTTGTCGTAGGCCAGGCGACGGGTCAGGTCACCTTCACCGCTGGCAATATCTTCCAGCATATGGGCCACGCCGAGGATCGGCCGCGTCACGCTGCGCGCCAGCAGCCACACCAGCAACAGGCCGATTATGGCGGCGAGCGAACCCCAGGCCAGCTCAACCAGGGCCCCGGCCTTGTTGCGTTCGTCCAGTTCGGCCTGCAGTGCCTGGGCCGGCCCCACCAGTACTTTTTCGGGTACATCGAGCAATACCCCCCAAGGCTTGCTGCCCGGGATCGGCAGGAAAGGCGTGAGCACTTTCAAGCGCTGCTCGCTACGGATGCTTTGGGCCTGGTCGCCACTGCTCATGAGGCGGGTCAGTTCGGCACCGTCTTTGGCATCGACCTGATCAAGGCGCTGGGCAAGTTTGCCGGCATCGGCGCTGAAACCGGCCAGGATTCCGGCCGAACTGATAATGCCCACCCGGGTTTCGCCGTTGTACAGTTTCTGACTGGCTTGCAGGCTAAGGGCTTGCAAGCTGTTGAGGTTGATATCCACCGACAGCGAGGCAATGACTTTGCCATTGACCGTCAGCGGGAAAACGATGCTGGTCAGCAACACGTTTTGCCCGTCGATCTCGTAGAAATACGGTTCGATAATGCACGGCTTAAGCGTGGTGCGCGGGCAGGTGAACCAGGCGTTATTGGCCTGGCCGCTGGGGCCGGTGCTGGTGTCGGACATATCCGATTCGGGCAGGGCCATCGAGGTCAGCTTTCCGGGTGTCGGTTGTGACCAGTACAGGGCAAAGCGGCCCTTGTCGTTGCTGCCCAGTTCTTTTTGATGGTCGAACAACTGATCCTTGCCATCCAGCGCGTTGGCTTCGAATACCAGCGATAACCCCAGCAGGTCAGGGTTGGCCTGCAGCGCGGCCTTGACTTGGCGGGTCAGATCTTCACGCAGGTCGAAGGCATCCAGAAAGCGTTTTTCCGATTGCTCGCGCAAAAACAGGACTTGTCGGGCGAAGCCATTGCCGTACTGGTAGGCGTCCATAAACTGGCGGCTGATTGCCAGTGCCTGGGCTTCACCCTGCGCTTCAATGCGGGCCTGTGCCGCCTCATTGAGCATTTGCGAGCTGGATGCCTCCACCAGGTCGGCGGTGTGGTCCATGCGATAGAGCGAAAGCCCCACCAGCAAGGTGACTACACCCAGCAGGCTGAGTCCGGCGAGAAGGGTGATTTTCCATTGGATGGAAAGCTGTCTGAGCGACATGGAGACATCCTAAAAAGAGGCTTTGTCTGTTAGCGGCCGCAAATGAGTTTTCTTTACGCAAAAACCGTAGTTTTTAGCGTTTTACCCGGGCTTTGAAAAATCGATTTAGCCCCTTAAATACTAGGGTTAAGGCTGTTTCAAGCGGATTGTCCAGTGGCCTTTGGCATGCGCTTTGACAAGGCGCTGATGGTGCTGCAAAGTGTGCGCCCCCAAATATGTCCACCTTTCCAGATCCTGCGATTGGAACAGTCTTCTTTTGCCCGAAATTTTCCGCTTTACGGTGTTTTTATCGTGGTGCGCGCTATGAGGTTGTAATGATGAATGCAGTAATTGCCGCGGTCGGCATCATGCTGGTGCTCAGTTTGTCCCGTGTGCATGTGGTTATCGCACTGATTGTGGGTGCCCTTGTGGGTGGCCTTGTCGGCGGGCTGGGTATTGAGGCGACGCTCAGTGCGTTTAATGGCGGGCTGGGTGGTGGTGCTCAGGTTGCGTTGTCCTACGCGATGCTGGGCGCTTTCGCGGTAGCCATTGCCAAGTCGGGACTGGCCCATGCCATGGCCGACAAAGCGCTGCGCATGGTCAACAAGCAGCAGGCCGTGGGTGGCAATCGGGTCAAGTGGTTGTTGATCGCCTTGCTGCTGGTGGTGGCGATTTCTTCGCAGAATATTCTGCCGATCCACATCGCTTTTATCCCGCTGCTGGTACCGCCGCTGTTGTATGTGCTGACCAAGCTGAAAATCGACCGGCGCCTGATCGCCTGTGTCATGACCTTCGGTTTGATCACGCCGTACATGTTCTTGCCGGTGGGTTTTGGCAATATCTTCCTTAACCAGATCCTGCTCGCCAACGTCAGCAAAAGTGGCGTGGATATCAGCGCTGTCAATGTGACCCATGCGATGGCCATCCCGGCACTGGGCATGCTGTTTGGTTTGTTGGTGGCGGTGTTTATCAGCTACCGCAAAAAGCGCGAGTATGACCTGGGCAAAATCGAGCAGGTTGAGCAGGTTGCCATCAGCTATAACCCGCGCACCCTGCTGGTGGCCGGTGTGGCGATTGCCGCGGCGTTTATCATTCAGCTGTGGTTGGGCTCGATGATTATCGGTGCGCTCGCCGGCTTCCTGATTTTTTCGGCGTCGGGGATCGTGCGCTGGCGCGAGACCGACGATCTGTTTACCGAAGGCATGAAAATGATGGCCATGATTGGCTTTATCATGATTGCCGCTTCGGGCTTTGCCGAGGTGCTTAAAGCCACGGGAGAGGTCAAGTCGCTGGTGGAGGCCTCTGCCGGCTGGATCAACCACAGCAAGGGCGTGGGCGCGCTGCTGATGCTGCTGGTGGGCTTGCTGGTGACCATGGGTATCGGTTCTTCGTTTTCCACCGTGCCGATCCTGGCGGCGATTTTTGTGCCGCTGTGCGTGCAGTTGGGCTTCAGCCCAATGGCGATTGTGTGCATCGTTGGTACGGCGGGCGCCCTGGGTGATGCCGGTTCGCCAGCGTCGGACTCGACCCTGGGCCCGACTTCCGGTTTGAACATTGACGGTCAGCATCACCATATCTGGGACACCGTGGTGCCCACCTTCCTGCATTACAACCTGCCACTGCTGGCCTTTGGCTGGGTAGCGGCGATGGTGTTGTAAGGCCCGGGCTTCAAGGCAGTTCAATCCGGCCGATTTCTCCGGGAACGGTCGGCCAGTCGCCAGCCGCCCAGCGCGCTCTGGCCTGTTCGATCAGGGCCGGGTTGCTGGCGACGAAGTTCCAGTTCATGCGCCGCGGGCCATCCAGCGGCGCACCGCCGATCAGGACCAGGTGGCAGTCGCTATCGGCGCTCAGGGTCATCTCTTCGCCTGCTTCCAGCAGCACAAGGCTGTGGGGCTCCAGTGGCTGGCCATCCAGTTGCACGTCACCTTCCAGTACATACAGCGCGCGCTCCGGGTGTTCGGCCGGGATCAGCAGCGTGGTGGCTGTTTGCATATGCACATCGGCATACAGGGTAGGCGTGAGCACCGGCACCGGTGAAGTCAGGCAAAAACCGCTTCCGGCGATCAGGCGAATCCGCACCCCCAGGTTTTCACTGACGGGCAGGCTGCTGGCAGGGTGATGGCTGTAGTGGCTTGCGCCTTGCTCGTGGGTTTTGGGTGATGCCAGCCACACTTGCAGGCCGTGCAGGTTAGAGCCGTGCGCCAGCAGGGCAGAGGGCGTGCGTTCGATATGGGCAATGGCCGCCCCGGCAGTCATCCAGCTGACATCGCCGGGGCCTACCAATTGATCCGAGCCCAGGCTGTCCTTGTGCTGGATCTGGCCTTCAAACAAATAGGTCAGGGTCGACAGGCCAATATGCGGGTGCTGTCGGATATTCATCCCCTTACCGGGTGGGTAGTGCGTCAGCAGCATGTGGTCGAAAAACACAAATGGCCCGACACTGCGGCATTTGGCCGACGGCAGGGGACGCAGGATCGGTTGGCCTTCGACATCCTCGGCGCGCGGGCGAATCACGGTCAGGGTAGGCATGGGGCGTTTCCGGCAATGGAGAAGCGTTGAGCATAACCCAACGCTGCTCCTGCACGGTTGCGGCTTACTGGCTGAAAGCGCCTTCAGACAGGTGGGTTTCGATGGTGACCTCAGCGGTGGTCATCAGTTTATGCACCGGGCACTTGTCGGCCACATTGTGCAGTTCCTCGCGCTGGGCGTCGGTCAGCACGCCCTTGAGGGTCAGTTTGACGTGCAGGGCGTATTTGCCTTTCAGCTCTTCGCTGGCGTCGTGTTTGACTTCGACCGTGACCCCGGTCAGCGGGATCTCCTTTCTTTGCGCATAGAGCTTGAGCGTCAGTGCCTTACAGGCACCCAGGGCGGCATCGAAATAGTCATGGGGGGAGGGGGCAGAGCTTTCGCCGCCCATTGTTTTGGGCAGATCGGTGAACACTTCGTAGTCGTCGATCTTGATGCTGTGACGAAAACCTTCGTGTGACACGGTATTAACGGTAACAGTCATGGCAAACCTCAGCGTGGAGTGATTAAACGTCCTGATCTTTATAGAGCATGCCGGGGCGTGTACGTTCCATCAGGCAAAAAAATGCCCCGAACCAGTCGGGGCATTTTTTATTTCGCGAGCGGGTGGCTTATTTGCCGGCCCAGCGCTTCAGGACCAGGGTGGCATTGGTGCCACCGAAGCCGAAGCTGTTGCTCATCACGTTGTTGAGCGTGACGTTCTCGCGGGTCTTGGTCAGGATCGGCATGTCAGCGACAGTCGGGTCCAGTTCCTCGATGTTGGCCGAACCGGCGATGAAGTTGCCTTCCATCATCAGCAGGCAGTAGATCGCTTCGTGAACGCCTGCGGCGCCCAGGGAGTGACCCGACAGGCTTTTGGTCGAGCTGATGGCCGGGGCCTTGTCGCCGAATACCGCGCGAACGCCTTCCATTTCCTTGACGTCGCCGACCGGAGTGGAGGTGCCGTGGGTGTTCAGGTAGTCGATCGGGCCGTCAACGGTGGACATTGCCATCTGCATGCAGCGGATGGCGCCTTCGCCGCTTGGGGCAACCATGTCGTAGCCGTCGGACGTCGCGCCGTAGCCGACGATTTCGGCGTAGATCTTGGCGCCACGGGCCAGGGCGTGTTCCAGCTCTTCAACCACCACCATGCCGCCGCCGCCAGCGATGACGAAGCCATCACGGTTTTTGTCGTAAGCACGGGACGCTTTTTCAGGCGTGTCGTTGTATTGAGTGGACAGGGCGCCCATGGCGTCGAACAGGAACGACTGGCTCCAGTGTTCTTCTTCGCCGCCGCCGGCAAAGACGATGTCCTGCTTGCCCAGCTGGATCTGCTCGACGGCAGTACCGATGCAGTGAGCACTGGTAGCGCAGGCAGAGGAGATCGAGTAGTTCACACCCTTGATCTTGAAGGGAGTGGCCAGGCAGGCAGAAACGGTGCTACCCATGGTCCGCGTAACGCGGTACGGGCCAACGCGCTTGACGCCTTTTTCACGCAGGATGTCCAGCGCTTCCATCTGGTTCAGGGTCGACGCGCCGCCGGAGCCGGCAATCAGACCGGTACGCGGGTTGGAGACTTGCTCCTCGGTCAGGCCCGAATCAGTGATGGCGTCTTTCATGGCCAGGTAGGCGTAAGCCGCTGCGTGGCCGACGAAGCGATAGATCTTGCGATCGATCAGCTCTTCGAGAGGCAGGTCAATGGAGCCGGAAACCTGGCTACGCAGACCCATTTCGGCATATTCCGGGTTGAATCGGATGCCAGGGCGACTTGCACGCAGGTTAGCGGAGACGGTCTCTTTGTCATTGCCCAGGCACGAAACGATGCCCAGACCAGTGATAACGACGCGGCGCATGCGGATAACCCTTAAAAGTTGTCAGTGGAAGTAAATACGCCGACCCGAAGGCCTTCGGCAGTATAAATCTCGCGACCGTCGACAGTGACCGAACCATCGGCAATGGCCAGGTTCAGCTTGCCCTTGAGGACGCGCTTGATTTGAATGTTGTAAGTGACTTTTTTGGCGGTCGGCAAGACCTGGCCAAAGAATTTCACTTCGCCCGAACCCAGGGCGCGACCGCGGCCCGGCAGGCCTTGCCAGCCCAGGTAGAAGCCGACCAGCTGCCACATGGCGTCGAGGCCCAGGCAGCCCGGCATCACCGGGTCGCCTTCGAAATGGCAGGCGAAGAACCACAGGTCCGGGGTGATATCCAGCTCGGCGACCAATTCACCTTTGCCGTACTTGCCACCCTCTTCACTGATATGGGTGATGCGATCCACCATCAGCATGTTAGGGGCGGGCAGTTGCGCGTTACCCGGGCCGAACAGTTCGCCGCGGCTACAGCGCAGCAGATCTTCCCGAGTAAAGGCGTTTTGTTTGGTCATGCGAGCTCCTCAATAATCCCATGCGGCGGGTGGGGCAAATCTTCCCGACCAACTGAAACACAGGTGTTTCAGTTCGCCAGCCTACACATAGACTATTGCGTTGTAGTGAAAGTCACAGCGCAAAGGACAAGAATGTACACTTGTGCACTGAAAATTTAAATCGGGCCGGTTCAGTGGCCCATTCGGGTGCCTAAGACTGCCGCACTTTTGTCTTTAACGCCAGTCGCAGGTGGCCTTTTAGCCATAAGTTACTGGACCCAGCGCTGCAGAATTTGTTCCAGGTCAGCGCGTTTGAACGGCTTGGCAAGGTAATCGTTCATTCCGGCCTGCAGGCAGGTCTCCCGGTCGCCCTGCAGCGCATTGGCGGTCAGGGCAATGATGGGCAGGGCCCGGCAACCGGGGAGTTGGCGGATTTGTCGGGTGGCTTCGTAGCCGTTGATGATCGGCAGCCGGCAGTCCATCAGGATCGCAGCAAAGCGCTCGGTGTTGGCGAAATGAATGGCCTGGGCGCCATCACTGACCAGGCTCACCTCGTAGCCCAGGCTGGTCAGCATGGCTTCGATGACCGTCTGATTGACCTGATTGTCTTCCACCAGCAGCACTTTGCGCCCGGGGGCACAGCTGGTTTCTGCGGTTTGCTGCGGTTTCAGGCCGAGCATGACGGGCTGATGCAGTTCCAGGGGGATTTCCAGGGTGAATACCGAGCCCTGGGCTTCCTCGCTCAGGGCGTGCAGCGTGCCGCCCATGCGCTCGGCCAGTGTACGCGCGATGGGCAGCCCCAGGCCGGTACCGCCATAGCGCCGAGAAATCGAGCTGTCGGCTTGCTGGAACGCGGTGAACATGGAATCGAGCTTTTCGCTGCTGATGCCGATACCGCTGTCGCGCACAGCACAGCTGAACCAGATCAATTGATGATCCAGGCGCTGCCACTGCGGCTCGATACTGACCTGGCCATGCTCGGTGAACTTCAAGGCATTGCCGATCAGGTTAACCAGGATTTGCCGGATTCGCGTCGGGTCGCCCAGTGCCGGCAAGTCCTGCAAGCCGTCCGGGATAGTCAGTTGCAAATGCAGGCCGCGCTGCGCGGCATTGTGCTGGAACGCCTGGGCGCAGTTGCTGACCAGTTCGGCGAGGTTGAAAGGGATGTGCTCCAGTTCCAGGGCGGAACGTTCAATGCGCGAGAAGTCGAGGATATCGTTGATCACCTTGAGCAAGTGCTCGGTGGACTCCGACGCAAGCGCGGCATACTCGGCCTGTTCTTCGGTCATCCGGGTGGTTTCCAGCAGTTGCAGCATGCCTAATACGCCGTTCATGGGCGTGCGCAGTTCGTGGCTCATCATGGCCAGAAAATCGGTCTTGGCGCGGTTGGCCCGCTCCGCTTCCTCGCGGGCCTGGATCAATTGGGCAATTGCGGATTGCTGCTCGCGGCTGGCCTGCTCAAGGCCTGCGGCCAGATTGTTGATGTGCAGGGCCAGGCTGCCCAGTTCGCCATCGTCAACCACCGGCAAGGGTCTTGTGTAGTCGCCCTGCTGGATGGCCTTGACCGCCTTGCTCATATCGCTGATGGGGCGGGACAGGTTGGCTGCCAGGCGCCTGGCCAGCAGGTAGGTGAAGCCCAGGGCAAACAGCGCGAGGATGACCGCCTTGAGCAGGATTTCTTGCTGGCGCGTGCTGAACGCTTCGCCGGACATGCCTACCAGGACCCGGCCCAGGTAGTCTTCAGCGGGCGCGGCTGCCTGGCTATTGCTGAGCAGGAAATAATCCCCCGAAGGGCTTTTCTGCAGCCTCACCGGAGCCTGGAACACTTCAACCTGTGTGCCTTGATCAGGGCCTGGAGCCGGGTGCTCGGCGTGTGCCAGTACCTCGTTGCCGCGGTTCTGTACCTGTACAAACTGGACGTGGGGAATATTCAGTGAGGCGTTGATCAGGGTTTCCAGCACAGGGGTGTTGCCCGTCATGACCCCGTATTCGGTGGCGGGTGCCAACTGGTTGGCGATCAACTGGCCGGTGTGCTTGAGTTCCTGACGCAAGTCCTGGATGCGGACAAAGGTAAAAAAGCTGATCAACAGCAAGGTCAACAACAAGGCCGGGCCCAGGCTCATCATCTGGGTGCGGGTGTGAATATCCCACCGACTGCGGGCCATCATGGGCATCCGGCTCCTGCAGTGGGTTGCCGGCCAGCGCAGGCGTGGCCCCTGTCAGTTGTCATCCTTGACCTGTTGTCGTTCATTTTGAAGTGCAGCAAAGCTGCCTCTTGAATGTGAGAACCAGAGCGGCATGTTAACCGAGGTCTTGCACTTTTTCAGGCAAAGCTCTCTATACGCCAGGGGGGATGTGCTCCGTATAATGCCGGTATTGCCACTGCTAGATGGAAAACGGGATTGCATATGACTGAACAGCACGCTATTGCGGTCTTGGGAGGCGGAAGCTTTGGCACCGCCGTGGCCAACTTGCTGGCAGAAAACGGTCATCGTGTGCATCAGTGGATGCGCGACCCCGAGCAAGCCGAGGCCATTCGCCTTAATCGTGAAAACCCTCGTTACCTTAAAGGCATCAAGATCCACCCGGGGGTGGAGCCGGTGACCGACCTGCAGGCTACGCTTGAGGCCTGTGAGCTGTGTTTCGTGGCCTTGCCGTCCAGTGCCCTGCGCAGCGTGCTAGCGCCGCACGCCGAGCGTTTGCGCGGCAAGATGCTGGTCAGCCTGACCAAGGGGATTGAGGCCCACAGTTTCAAGCTGATGAGTGAAATCCTTGAAGAAATCGCCCCGCAGGCACGTATCGGTGTGCTGTCCGGGCCCAACCTGGCGCGTGAAGTGGCCGAGCATGCCTTGACCGCCACCGTGGTCGCCAGCGCCGATGAAGAGCTTTGCACCCGTGTACAGGCCGCGCTGCATGGTCGCACCTTTCGGGTTTACGCCAGTGCCGACCGCTTTGGTGTTGAACTGGGCGGGGCGTTGAAAAACGTTTACGCCATCATTGCCGGCATGGCCGTGGCACTGGGCATGGGGGAGAACACCAAGAGCATGCTGATTACCCGTGCCCTGGCAGAAATGACCCGCTTTGCCGTCAGCCAGGGCGCCAACCCCATGACCTTCCTGGGCCTGGCAGGAGTAGGCGACTTGATCGTCACCTGCTCATCTCCCAAAAGCCGCAACTATCAGGTCGGCTTTGCGCTGGGCCAGGGGCTGAGCCTGGAAGACGCCGTGACCCGCCTGGGCGAAGTGGCTGAAGGCGTCAACACGCTCAAGGTGCTCAAGGCCAAGGCACAGGAACTGAATGTTTACATGCCGTTGGTGGCCGGCCTGCATGCGATTCTGTTCGAGGGCTACACCCTGGAGCAGGTGATCGGGCAGTTGATGCGTGGCGAGCCTAAAACGGATGTCGATTTTATCTCCACCAGCGGTTTTAACTGAGCACGACAGGAGCAGTAGATGAACGACACGAATAACGCCCCCAAGTACGAGTCGCTGGTTTTGCGCGTGCTGTGGATGCTGGTTTTCCTGCTGGTGTGGCAGGTCGCGCAACTGGTACTCGGCGGGCTGGTGCTGGTGCAGCTGGTTTACCGTGTGGTGTACGGCGCGCCCAACGGTGGCCTGATGAACTTTGGTGACAGCTTGAGCCTGTATCTGGCGCAGATCGGTCGTTTCGGCAGCTTTCACACTGAGCAAAAACCCTGGCCGTTTGCCGACTGGCCAGCCCCGCGTGCGCCTGAAGGTGAAACGCCTTACGGGCAGGGCGCCAAGGGTGACGGGACCACGCCATGAAGATCTGGATCCTGCGACATGGCGAAGCCGAGCCCCATGCCCGCCGTGATGCCGAGCGCGAGCTGACGGCCTACGGTCGCGAGCAGGTGCTGCACAGTGCTGCCCGGTTGATCGGCCAGCCGCTGGACAGCATTCTGGTCAGCCCTTATGTGCGCGCCCGGCAAACCGCCGAACTGGTGCGCAAGGCTCTGGGCTTTACCCCTGACCTGGTTACCGTGCCCTGGCTGACCCCTGAAAGCGACCCCAGGGACGCCGTGGGGAAACTCCCGGACACAGGCAATGTGTTGCTGGTCAGCCATCAGCCGTTTGTGGGTGAACTGATCAGCCTGTTGCAGCATGGTCATACGCGTCAGCCGCAGCCCATGCAGACGGCCAGCCTGGCGGAGCTGGAAGGTGAGTGGCCACTGGCCGGCAGCATGACCTTGCTTGGCGTGTATCACGCCTGATCACGGCAACGGTTGCACAGTGCAGCCGTAGTGAAAGATAGTTGGGGGTGGATCAATTGCATTTTGACGCCAGCGCTGCTGCTCGAACTGCCCGCCACCCACCCTCACTGACCAAGGAATGAGCCCATGAGCCTGTGGACGACCCTGCCTGATCTGGCACGCCTGAATGAAATGCGCAAAAACACTATTTGCGATGTGCTGGATATCACGTTCGATGCGTTTGACGACAACTCGATTACCGCGAGCATGGTGGTCGACCATCGCACCCATCAGCCTTTCGGTTTGCTGCATGGCGGCGCATCGGTGGTACTGGCCGAAACCCTGGGTTCGATGGCCAGCTTTATGTGTATCGACACGACAAAATTCTATTGCGTGGGCCTTGAGGTCAATGCCAATCACCTGCGTGGCGTGCGCAGCGGCAGGGTCAGTGCAGTGGCGCGCCCCGTCCATATTGGCCGCACCACCCATGTCTGGGATATCCGCCTGAGTGATGACAACGGCAAAATCAACTGCATTTCCCGCCTGACCATCGCCGTTGTGCCCCTGGGTGAAACACCGCCACTGCGGTGATCAAACGGCCAGCTAATGGCCGTATCGTCGTCACTCATGGCGCATACGGTCATTGATATGGTGATTCTTCCTACAGACAATACGGCGTATCACCTCTTTCTGGACGCCTTGTATGACTCGGCAGATTTTTTTCGCCCATGCCAATGGCTTCCCCTCGGCCACCTACACGAAGTTGTTCAGTGCCCTGGCCCCGGATTACCGCGTGGCTCACTTGGCACAGCATGGGCATGACCCCCGTTATCCGGTGGACAACAATTGGCACAACCTGGTCGATGAGCTGATTTTTCATCTGCAACAACAAGACGAACCGGTGTTGGGTGTGGGGCACTCCCTGGGCGGGATGTTGCACCTGCATGCGGCCATTCGCTGCCCGCACCTTTACCGGGGCGTGGTCATGCTGGACTCACCGGTGCTGACCCGTACCGACCAGTGGGTGATTCGTGCGGCCAAGCGATTTGGCCTGATCGACCGTCTGACCCCGGCAGGTCGAACCTTGGGGCGGCGTGCTGAATTTGCCGACCTTGAAGCCGCCCGTGCGTATTTTTCAGGCAAGACGCTGTTTCGCAGCTTTGACCCAGATTGCTTCGAAGCCTATCTGCAGCACGGTTTGCAGCCGGTCAATGAGCGCTTGCGCCTGAGCTTTGACCCGGCCACCGAGATCGATATCTACCGCAGCGTGCCGCACACCAGCCCGGGGCAGGCCTTCAAGCTGCAGGTGCCCTTGACCGTGGTGCGTGGGCGCGACAGTCGTGTGGTCATGAGCCATCATGCCAGGGCCGTTGCGCGCATGCCCAACGGCGAGGCGCTGAGTGTGCCGGGCGGGCACATGTTCCCGCTGGAGCAACCGCAGGACACCGCCAGCCTGCTCAAACAGATATTTGCCCGCTGGGAGCTGCGTCATCCTGGCCATTAACGAGCACTTTGCATGAGCCCTGTGGTTGAAGAAATTCGTCTGAGCCTGCCCCATATCGAGCTGGCGGCCCATATTTTTGGCCCCGAAGACGGCCTGCCCGTGATTGCCCTGCATGGCTGGCTGGACAACGCCAACAGCTTTGCCCGGCTGGCACCCCGGCTCAAGGGCTTGCGCATCGTGGCGCTGGACCTGGCCGGGCATGGCCACTCCGATCACCGCCCGCGCGGTGCCGGCTATGCCTTGGCGGACTACGCCTTTGATGTGCTGCGGGTGGCCGAGCAACTGGGCTGGAAACAATTTGCGTTGTTGGGGCATTCGCTGGGGGCGATTGTCTCGGTGGTGATTGCCGGGTCGTTCCCGCACCGCATAACCCGCATGGCGTTGATTGACGGTATCGTGGCGCGCAGCGGCCCCGAAGGCGACGCCGCCGAGCGAATGGGCCAGGCCCTGCAGGCGCAACTCGACCTGGAGCACAAGCGCAAGTCGGTGCATCCCACCCTCGACCGAGCGGTTGAAGCGCGAATGAAAGGTCTGGTGGCCGTCAGCCGAGAGGCCGCCGAGTTGCTGGCCCAGCGCGGGCTGATGCCGGTGCCCGGTGGCTACAGCTGGCGCAGTGACAGCCGGTTGACGTTACCCACCGCCTTGCGCCTGAGTGACGAACAGGCCATGTCCTTCATTCGCCGGGTAAGCTGCCCGACAACCCTGGTGGTGGCAGAGCAGGGCATGCTGGCCAGTCACCCCGAACTGCTGGATCGACTACCCTTCAAGCTGGAACGGCTGCCGGGTGGCCATCATTTGCACCTGAATGACGAAGCAGGGGCGATCCTTGTTGCAGACTGTTTCAATCGGTTCTTCGCTGTTCCTTGACTTGCGGCTGGCAACTGTCGAGGCTTGGCGGGTTGAAATGGGAGACAACCATGATAGATCTCTACACCGCTGCGACCCCGAAAGGCCACCCGGTCTCTATCGTGAGGATGCTGAGCCACACGCCAACAATCGGTGAAAGACGCCGATGAAAATACCTAATCGTTACATGCTGGCGTTGGGGCTGAGTTGTTTGAGCCCCTTGCTGTGGGCGAGCGACGTGCCTGGCAGCCATGACTTGCCAGATGTGCCGCGCCTGGCCGACGCGCAAATTGTCGATTACAGCGTCAAGCCGGATGTCGAACGCATCTACCCGATGGGCTCGATCCGCAAGATCAGTGGCCGCCTGAGATTTGAGGGGCAGGTCACCAGCCGTGGCCAGACCACGGCCGTCACCTATGAATTGCCTGCCGAGCATTCCGCCACCGAAGCCTTTACAGCTGCGCGTGAAGCCTTGCAAAAACAGGGCGCCGAGCTGCTGTTCTGGTGCCAGGCCCGTGATTGTGGCGAAAGCAGCCTGTGGGCCAATGAGGTGTTTGGCAACTCCAGGCTGGTGGGTGCCGATGAGCAGCAGACCTACCTGTTGCTGCGCCGGGCTGCTCCCGATGACAACCAACTGGTAGCCCTCTACGGCATCAATCGTGGCAACCGCAAAGCTTATCTGCACGTCGAGCAGATGCAGGCCAGTGCCGACCTGGGCGCACTGCTACCCACCTCGGCCACCTTGCAGCGTCAGCTCAAGAGCACGGGTGAGCTGGACTTGCCCAAACTCACGGGCGAACCGGACGCACAGTGGCTGACGTTGATCTCCAGGGCCCTGAATCTTGACGCGACTTCCAGGGTCAGCTTGACCGGTGCCAAGGCTGCTGCCTGGCGCGATGCACTGATCGGCAGCGGTGTGCGCGCCGCGCGCATGGAACTTGGCGACAGCCAGGCCAAGGGCCTGCGCATCGAGTTGTTGCGCTAGACCTTTACAAACGACGGCTACACTCACCGTAGTCGTCGTCCTTCTTTGATGTCTGAACTTTCTGTGGAACACACATGCTCAATAACGATCGCCTGTTGGTGCAGATCCTGCTCCTGGTGTTGTTCGGTGCCAGTCTGTGGGTGATGGCCCCGTTCTGGTCGGCCTTGTTCTGGGGCGCGGTGCTGGCATTTGCCAGCTGGCCGCTGATGCGCCTGCTGACCCGCGTGCTGGGCGGGCGCGAGTCACTGGCGGCGAGCATCCTGACCCTGGGCTGGATGCTGCTGGTGGCCGGGCCGCTGGTGTGGCTGGGGTTGAACCTGGCCGACCATGTGCGCGATGCCACTACCTTCGTCAAGGATGTGCAGCTTGAAGGGTTGCCTGAAGCGCCGGCCTGGCTGGCCGGCCTGCCGCTGGTGGGGGAGCGTCTGGTGGGTATCTGGAACACCATCGACGAACAGGGCGCGGCAATGCTGGTGGCCATCAAGCCTTACCTGGGGCAGGTCGGTAACTGGCTGCTGGCGCGCAGTGCGCAGATCGGCAGCGGAATTCTGGAGCTGACGCTGAGCATAGTCTTTGTGTTCTTTTTCTATCGCGACGGGCCGCGCCTGGCGAGTTTTGTCCACGGGCTGCTGGAACGCCTGATCGGCGAACGGGCAGATTATTATCAGGAGCTGGTGGCGGGCACTGTACAGCGCGTGGTCAACGGCGTGATCGGTACCGCAGCGGCGCAGGCGTTGCTGGCGCTGATCGGCTTCCTGATTGCCGGTGTGCCCGGGGCGCTGGTGCTGGGGCTGGCGACGTTCCTGCTCAGCCTGATCCCGATGGGACCGCCGCTGATCTGGGTGCCGGCCACGGCCTGGCTGGCCTGGAAGGGCGATTACGGGATGGCGATCTTTCTCGGCATCTGGGGCACGCTGATCATCAGCGGTGTCGATAACGTGCTCAAGCCCTACCTGATCAGCCGGGGCGGCAACCTGCCGCTGGTGATCGTGTTGCTCGGCGTGTTTGGCGGGCTGATCGCCTTTGGTTTTATCGGCCTGTTTATCGGCCCCACCTTGCTCGCCATCGCCTACAGCCTGCTGGTGGACTGGAGCGCCAGCCAGCAGAACCGGGGCAAGGCCTGACTTAGCCGAACTTGGGCCCGGAGCGGGTGTTGTTGCCCTTGGCCAGGCGGTCGTAGAGCACTACGTTGACGGTTGCGGCGAGGTTCATGCAGCCGGTGGTAGGGATGTAGATCACATCCTCGCACCACTCAAGCACGTCCTTGCCCAGCGAGCCGTCTTCCGGGCCAAAGATGTAGATTGCCCGGTCCGGGTGGGTGTACTCGGGCAGGGGGCGTGCGCCCTCGACCATTTCTACGGCGACGGGAATGCAGCCCAGGGGAATGATTTTTTTCAGGTCGTCGATACCGATCAGCGGGATGTCCTGATGGACCTTCTTGGTATCGGTGATGAAGTCGCGGGCGCGTTCATAGCGCTTGCCGGTGTAGAACACCGATGCCACGTTGTAGCAACCAGCCGCACGCATCACCGAGCCGACGTTTTCCGGTGATTTGGGGTTATACAAACCAATGCAGCTGTACCGTTTGTTTGCCACGTGCCCGAGCCCTTGCGAAAAAAGACGCGAGTATACCTGTGTTACGACGAACTCCGTAGCAGCTGCCGCAGGCTGCGTGCGGCGATGCAGTCGTCGTAAAACCCGAACCATGCGCTCTACCCGTGAAGTCGCGGGCTCAGATTTTACGATCGCTGCGCAATCGGACGCAGCCTGCGGCAGTTGCTACGAAAGCGAGGCGTTACTCGTCTTTTTTCATCAGCCCGGCCAGCGCGGCGAACGGGTTGTGGGTGGCCTTGGCGATTTTCGGGCTGCTGGTGGAGCTGTCCGAAAAGTATTGCTGGTCGGTGTAGCGTGAGTGTTCGTTATCGTGGCAGTACAGGCACAGCAGCTCCCAGTTGGAGCCGTCCTGGGGGTTGTTGTCATGGTTGTGGTCGCGGTGGTGAACGGTCAGCTCGCTCAGGCGCTTGCCGGCAAATTCACGCGCGCAGCGGCCGCACACATGGGGGTACATTTTCAGGGCCTTGTCGCGGTAGCCCATTTCGCGGTCACGCTGGGCATCGGCCAGGATGCGGTCCAGCTTGGCGGTGTGGGAGGGTGGGTTCGCCGAACTCATGGGTTCACCTTGTAGGACTGATGACGGTTATGTCGTTAAGTTTAGCTGTTGATCAGCCTTTGATTTTTTCTGCAATCCAGATGGTATGCCGTGTGCCCTTGTTGCCGTGGGCAAATACCTGGACTTCCTCAGCCTTGAAACCGGCTTTGCGCAGCTTGTCCGAAAACTGTTTGTCGGCACTGGCAGACCATACTGCCAGTACGCCTTTAGGGCGCAGGGCCTTGGCGCAGGCACTCAGGCCGCCCGCCGAGTACAGCCAGCTGTTGGCCTTTTGGGTCAGGCCTTCGGGGCCGTTGTCGACGTCGAGCATGATGGCGTCAAAGCCGTTGGGTTCGGCTTGCAGCACCTTGGCCACGTCTTCCATGCGAATCACGGTGCGCGGGTCTTGCAGCGGGTTGCCCGATTTTTCGCCCAGCGGGCCGCGGTTCCATTCCACGACGCCGGGCACCAACTCGGCCACCACCACTTCGGCGGTTTTGCCCAGGTGCTTGAGGGCCGAGGCCAGGGTGAAACCCATGCCCAGGCCGCCGATCAGTACCCGCGATTGTGGGCGGCCGGCGACTTTGCGGCAGGGGATTTCAGCCAGTGCGTCTTCGGAACCGTGCATGCGCGTGTTCATCAGTTGGCCGCCGTCGCCGCCCTGAATCTTGATCACGAAGTCTTCGCCATACTCGAACAGGCACAAGGCACCGCCGTTTTCGGGGATCGGAGTGGTGTCGAGCAAAACAAAACGTTTCATGGAAATCTCATTGAGGGGGGCAAAAACCGCAGGTTACGAGTAGCCTGAGGGCAGACAAGCCGGTCTGGCAACGGAGTGATTGATGAAACGTACTATTCTAACGGCCATTGTGTGGAACGCGCTCTTGATAAGTGCGGCCCAGGCGACGGAATTGACCCCGGTACCGAGTACCCCCGTAACGGCGGCCCCGGGTTCGCCGGGCACTGCCACGCCGACCCCGTATCCGCAAATCACCCCGCGGGCCGTGCCCAAACCGGTGGCAGGGAGCACCAGCCTGATCCCGCTGCCACCGATCGACTTGCCGCAGCCGCCCAAGGACCAGCCGCTGCCGGGGCTGGAACTGAAAGACCCGAAGGGCAAAAGCCCGCAGGATTGACCGGACTTGCCACGTTTCATGTAGCAGCTGCCGCAGGCTGCGTTCGGCGGCGAAGCCGTCGCAAATTCATTCTGCAAGGTTTGCCAGGCAAATCGCGGGTTCAGGTTCTGCGCCGGCTGCGCCGCCGGACGCAGCCTCGCTCCGCGAGTCAGCTGCTACGGGATTCGGTTTCAGACACAATCCCCAGCACCTTGAATACAAATGCGTATTCCAGTGCCACGTCGCGCAAGCCCTGATAGCGCCCGCTCATGCCGCCATGACCGGCCTCCAGCTCGGTCTTGAGCAACAGCAGGTTGTCATCGGTCTTGGTGGCACGCAGCTTGGCCACCCATTTGGCCGCTTCCCAATATTGCACGCGACTGTCGTTGTAGCCGGCTATCACCAGCATCGCCGGGTAGGCCTGGGCTGTGACGTTCTCGTACGGCGCGTAGGCCTTGATGCGCTCATACACCTGCGGCTCTTGCGGGTTGCCCCACTCGTCGTATTCGGTAACGGTCAATGGCAAGTCCGGGTCAAGCATGGTGTTGAGCACGTCCACAAACGGCACTTCGGCAATGGCGGCCTTGAACAGCTCCGGCCGCTGGTTGACTACGGCACCGATCAGCAGGCCGCCCGCGCTGCCGCCACTGATCACCAGCTGTTCGCTGCGGGTCAGCCCTTGGTCGATCAGGTGTTCGGCACAGGCGATAAAGTCACTGAAGGTGTTGGGCTTGTATTCCTGCTTGCCAGCGCGATACCAGGCTTCACCCAGCTCGCCACCGCCACGCACATGGGCAATGGCAAACGCCACGCCGCGGTCGAGCAGGCTCAGGCGGGCATGGGAAAACCACGGGTCGAGGCATTCGCCGTAGGCGCCATAGCCATACAGGTAAAGCGGGGTAGGCTGGCCTTGCACATCGCGTTTGACCACCAGGCTGATCGGCACCTGAGTGCCGTCGGGTGCAGTGGCCCACAGCCGCTGGCTGACGTAGTCATCGGCATTGAACGGCCCCAGTACCGGGGTTTCCTTGAGCACGCTTTGTTCGCCGGTGGCGAGGGTTAATTGGCGGACCTGCGCCGGTCGATTCAGCGCTTCGTAACGCAGGCGAATGGACTTGCTGTCAAATTCCAGGCTGTCTTGCACATACAGGCTGTAGGCCGCGTCCGGCAGTTGCACGCGATATGGCGCAAGGCCCTCGGGACGGATTTCGATAATGGGCAAGCCACCCTCGCGCAGGCTCAGGCACAAGGCCTGGGCGTTGAGGGTCATGCCTTCCAGCATCACGCTGTCGCTATGGGCGATCAGCAGCTGCCAGTCATTGCGCGACGGCACCTCGCCAAAGGCGTAATACAGGGCAAAGTTGATGCCGTCCTGATTGGTGCGGATAAACCACGCCCACTGGCCTTCAAACAGACCGTGGTCGACACTGTAGTCGTGGTTTTCGACCCGGGGTGCCAGACAGCTGAAGGGCTGGCGCGGCAGGTTGGCGTCCAGCACCCAGCTTTCGCTGGTGGTTTTACTGTTAAGCAACACTATCAGTTGCTGTTCAGAACTTGACCGGTAGCAATGCAGGAAAAATCGCCCGTCCGCTTCATGGAAGACTTCATGGGCAGTTGTTTCGCCGAGGGTGTGGCGAAACAACTTGTGCGGACGATGGGTGTCGTCCAGCCCGGCGAAAAACAGGGTTTGACTGTCATTGGCCCAGGTCATGCTGCCATCGCAGTCTTCAAACGGCAGTTCGGTGACGGTGTCGCTGCTCAGCTCTTTGACAAACAGGCGGTAGGTTTCTTCGCCGCTGGTATCCAGGCTGTAGGCCAGGCGCTGGTGATCCGGGCTGATGCTGAACGCGCCCAGGGAAATAAAGCCGCCATCGGCCAATGCATTGGGGTCCAGCAACAGATGTTCGGCGTTTTCGTCCACCTGCAGGCTGTCATCGACCGGGCGCGGGCAACGGTAATGGCGCGGGTACTCATCACCGGCGTTGGTGCGCGTGTAATACAGATACGGGCCCCAAGGGGAGGGCAGTGACAGGTCAGTCTCGCGAATCCGCCCCTTGATCTCCTGGAACAGCGTCTCACGCAAGGCGGCCTGATCGGCCAGTTGCGCCTCCTGATAGCGGTTTTCGGCTTTCAGGTAGTCCAAAACCTCATCACTGTCGCGGTTTTGCAGCCATGAGTAAGGGTCTGAACCCTCGATCTTATGTGCGATAGGTGCGCTGTTTGGGTAGGCTGATTCGGTCATTGAGTGTGCTCTGAAATCTGCATGAAAAAGAAGTGACGCTGACGGCATTGCAGCCGCACTGCCTAAAAGCCGTTATCATAGCCTCTCATTGCCTGCCGACCATGGATACCATGACCGAGAACGACTATCTGATCGCCTGGGGCCTTTACGCCTTTGCTGCTTTGGGCTGCCTGCTCGTGTGGTGCCGTATGACCCGCTTTATGTGGCGCTGGTTGCGCGAACCGTTGCGCGTATTAATGGCCGTGTTGCTGTTTAGCCCGACCATTATTGACCCGGTCAAAGAGAAATTTGCCCCGGCAGTGGCCATAGCCGCTCTGGATCTGGCCTTCAAGGTGGGCGACAACGCCTGGCGCGCGGTCTCTGACCTGTTGATGTACGCCATTATTGCGTTGTGCATCTACGCCGTGTTTGTGCTGATCCGCTGGCCGATCGAGCGTGCCGGCAAGGCCCGCAAGGCGCAAGCCGACGCGGCCGCCAAAGCGCGTAGTCTTGATCCTGAAGATGACCAGCCGTTTGGCTCCGCCGGCAATGATCGTTATGCGCCATCAGGTGCGCCGCGTGCCTCGGCCCCGAGCCGGGTTGAGCCGCGGTTATAATTTTTCGTCGAGCCTGAATGCGAGAGTGCGAGCATGTGTGAACTATTGGGCATGAGCGCCAACGTCCCGACCGATATTGTGTTCAGCTTTACCGGCCTGATGCAGCGTGGCGGGCGTACTGGCCCGCACCGCGATGGCTGGGGCATTGCCTTCTATGAAGGCCGTGGCCTGCGCCTGTTCCAGGACCCGGGCGCCAGTTGCGACTCCGAGGTCGCCTTGCTGGTGCAGCGGTACCCGATCAAAAGCGAAGTGGTGATTGGCCATATCCGTCAGGCCAACGTGGGCAAGGTGTGCCTGTCCAATACCCACCCGTTTGTTCGCGAGCTGTGGGGGCGCAACTGGTGTTTTGCGCACAACGGCCAATTGGCCGACTTCTCTGCGAGTACGAGTTTTTACCGCCCTGTTGGTGATACCGACAGCGAAGCAGCGTTCTGTGACCTGCTCAACCGGGTGCGCGAGGCCTTCCCGGAGCCGGTCGACGTCGAACGCATCCTGCCGGTGCTGGTTGAGGCCTGCGCCGAGTATCGCAGCAAGGGCGTGTTCAATTGCCTGCTCAGTGATGGCGACTGGTTATTTTGCTATTGCTCGACCAAGCTGGCGCAAATCACCCGTCGAGCTCCGTTTGGCCCGGCGCGCCTGAAAGATGTCGACGTTATCGTCGATTTTCAGGCAGAAACCACGCCCAACGATGTAGTGACCGTAATTGCCACCGAGCCACTGACTGAAAACGAAACCTGGACGCGCTACGAGCCGGGCCAATGGAGCCTGTGGCGACGCGGCGAATGCGTCAGCCAGGGCACAACCGAATAAGGAAGGGCATGTATGTTCTTGAGCTACCTGCGGTTGGTGTTGTTTACCCTGGGCCTGTTGATCGGTGTGCAAGTACCGGGGTTTATCAATGATTACGCCAACCGCGTCGAAGCTCATCTGATCGAAGCCCAGACCGGGCTGGCGGGGTTCCAGAACACCGCCAACCAGTTTTTCAAGGGTGACCTGCAAGCCCTGGTAGCCCATTACCAGGCCAGCGATGACCCGGTGTTCCGCAGCGATGCTGGCAGCCTGGGCACCTTGCTCAGCCGTCAGCGCCTGCTCGACGAGCAGTTCCAGGCCATGCAGGGCCCGTGGTACATGCGCGCCCTGCAAGTGGCCTACGCGGCCGACCCGGCCATTCGCGAAGAAACCTACAACGCCTATACCTACCAGGTATTGCTGTCGCCGAGTGCCATCGGCTGGGCCATGGCGGGAGCCTTGCTGTTCTCCTTTATCATTGAAGGGTTTGTGCGGCTGGTGGACTGGGTGGTGCTCGGTGGCAAGCGCCAGCGCGAACGCATTGCCCGCCGCGAACGCAGCTACTGACCCGGGGGTGTATCCCTCTCCCACACAGCCTGCCCATTGCCTCACGAAAATCCCTGTGGGAGCGGGCTTGCTCGCGATGCAGGCAATGCGCCCTTGCAGGCAGACCGCAGTGACGCCATCGCGGGCAAGCCACGCTCCCACACAACCAGCCCCATTACCTCACATGCTGTTAAGCAATCAAATTTTTCTTATGCCCGAGTCCGGCTTTTATTAGTTGGACGAATGGCCCGCGCCTGTCGAAAAATGCTTGCTACCTAATCTATAAAAAGACCACAGGAGCATCATCGTGAGCCGCCTGTTATTGAATTGCGACATTGGTGAGAGTTTTGGCAGCTGGACCATGGGCCTGGATGCCGAAGTCATGCCGTTTATCGATTGCGCCAACATTGCCTGCGGCTTCCATGCCGGCGACCCGAGCATCATGCGCAAAACCGTGGCACTGGCCGTGGCGCATAACGTAAAAATCGGCGCACACCCGGCGTATCAGGACCTGGCCGGCTTTGGCCGCCGCTCCATGAGCTATTCGGCGCAAGAAGTGCAAGACCTGTTGCACTATCAAATCGGCGCGCTGGACGGTATATGCCGCGCTCAGGGCACGCAGGTCAGTTACGTCAAACCCCACGGCGCGATGTACAACGACATGATGGCCAACCCGGCGCAGTTGCGGGCCGTTATCCAGGCTGTAGCGGCTTACGATGCAAGCTTGCCGCTGATGCTGATGGCCACTCGCGACAACCGTGCGGCCCAGGCGATCGGCGATGAGTTCGGGGTAACCCTGTGGTTTGAAGCCTTTGCCGACCGCGCCTATGACAGTGCCGGGCGGCTGGTCTCGCGACAATTGCCGGGTGCCGTGCACCATGAGGCAGAAGTCATCGTGCAGCAGGCCCTGACCATTGCGGCGGGCAAGGCCCTGGTAGCCAGTGATGGCAGCGCTTTGCAACTGCACGCCAATACCCTGTGCGTGCATGGCGACAACGCCAGTTCGGTTGCTGCCGTGCAGCGTATTCGCGAGGCCCTGGACCAGCAGGTCCGGGCATGAAGCCGCGTATCGAAGTGGTCGCTATCGACTGCCTGATGCTGCGGCTGTTCGATGACATTGCCGAAAGCAATATGCCGTGGATGCTGGCTGCCAGTGAGCGGCTACGGGCCAGCTTTGCCGGGCAGTTAATTGATCTGGTGCCGTCCTACACGACCCTGATGGTGCATTACGACGGGCTGGCGCTAAGCCCGGCCCAGGCCCGTGAGCTGATCGCCGAGGCCCTGACCGACCTGCGCCCGGAAACGCGAAACAGTGGCCAATGCCATGTGCTGCCAGTGTGGTACGACTTGAGCGTTGGCCCGGAGCTTAGCTTGCTGGCCACGCGTGCGGGCTGCTCGGTGAGCGACGTCATACGCCGTCACAGCGAGCATGAATATCAGGTGTTTGCCTTGGGTTTTGCCCCGGGTTTTGCCTTTATGGGCCTGGTCGAAGAGGCCCTGGCCGCACCACGGCTGAACACGCCGCGCAAGCGCGTTGCCAGCGGCAGCGTCGGTATCGCCGAGCGCCAGACTGCGGCCTACCCGGCGCAATCCCCCGGTGGCTGGAACCTCATCGGCCGCACTCCAAGCGCGCTGTTTGATCGCGAGCGTGAGGGTTACAGCCTGATGCAGCCCGGCGATACCGTGCAGTTTGCGCCCATTACCCACGCTGAATTTATCCGCCTGGGCGGTGATGACACGCCTCAGGAGGCCCTGGCATGAGCCATTTAGTGATTCAGGCCAGCACCCCGTTGTGCCTGCTGCAAGACGCCGGACGCTTTGGTGTACGCCATCTGGGTGTGACCCAGGGCGGTGCCGCGGACTGGCTGTCGATGGCCTGGGCCAACTGGCTGCTGGGTAATGCGCCGGATGCGGCGGTTATCGAAGTCACTCTGGGTGGCTTGAGCGTGGTTGCCAAGGCTGATTGCACTCTGGCACTGGCGGGCGCTGACCTGGCGGTCACCGTCGACGGGCAGCCGCTCAAGCCCTGGCGCAGTTTTGTCCTTAAGCAAGGCCAGATCCTGGCTTTTACTCAGCCGCTGAGCGGTGCCCGGGCTTATCTGGCGGCACCTGCGGGCTTTGTCGCGCCGCAGGTGCTGGGCAGTTGCGCGACTGTCGCCCGTGAGCAGCTCGGTGGGCCGGATGGTTTTGGTCGTGGGCTGGTGGCAGGTGATGAATTGACCTGCGCCGGGCATGCCGGGCAACTGCGTGAGTTGTCGTGCGAACTGCAACCGGTGTTCAGCGCCAATCCGGGGCTGGACGTGGTAATGGGCGCGCAAATGGGAGCGTTCAGCGGGCAAAGTACCTTCGATGCCTTCAACAGCGCCTGGACGCTGGACACCCGCGCCGATCGCATGGGCATCCGTTTGCTGGGGCCTGCGTTGGTGTATCAGGGGGTACCGATGATCTCGGAAGGGATACCGCTGGGCGCCATTCAAGTGCCGCCTGATGGCCAGCCGATCGTGTTGCTCAATGACCGCCAGACCATTGGCGGCTACCCGCGTCTTGGCGCCTTGACGCCATTGGCGCTGGCGCGGCTGGCCCAGTGTTTGCCGGGGGAGGGGGTGCATATGCGCCCGACCACCCAGGAGGCTGCGCAACGCCAGCATGTGGTGTTTATGCAGCGATTTGTGGCCTAGCGCCATTTATGTGGGAGCGGGCTTGCTCGCGATTCAGGTGGCGCGGTAAAGCAGGAACACCGCGTCGAAACCATCGCGGGCAAGCCCGCTCCCACACTTACCGCGCTGAATTATTTGGCCAAAAACCGCATTCCTTCTTCCAGCCCGTCCAGGGTCAGGGGGTACATGCGGTCTTCGATCAGGTCACGCACGATCCCGATCGAAGCCGTGTAATGCCATGTATCCTTGGGGTACGGATTAATCCAGACCAACTTTTTGTATTTCTCCATAAAGCGCTGCATCCATTTGTAGCCCGGCTCTTCATTCCAGTGCTCGACACTGCCCCCGGCATGGGTGATCTCATAGGGACCCATCGTCGCGTCACCGATAAAGATCACCTTGTAATCGGCACCGTACTTGTTCAGCAGGTCCTGGGTCGAGATGCGCTCCACCTGGCGCCGCTGGTTGTTCTTCCACACTGATTCATAAATAAAATTGTGAAAGTAGTAGTACTCCAGATGCTTGAACTCGGTTCTGCACGCGGAAAACAGCTCTTCACAAATCTTGATATGGGCGTCCATCGAGCCGCCGATATCGAACAGCAACAGCAGCTTGATATTGTTGCGCCGCTCCGGGCGCATCTGGATATTCAGCAGGCCGCCATCGCGGGCGGTGTGGTCGATGGTGCCGTCGATATCCAGCTCATCCGCCGCGCCCTGGCGAGCGAATTTACGCAGGCGACGCAGCGCGACCTTGATATTGCGCGTACCCAGTTCAACCTGATCATCCAGGTTTTTGTATTCCCGTTGCTCCCAGACTTTGGCCGCCTTGCCCTGGCGCGCCCCGGCATCGCCCACGCGGATGCCTTCAGGGTGATAGCCGCCCGAGCCGAACGGGCTGGTGCCGCCGGTGCCGATCCATTTGTTGCCACCGGCATGGCGTTCCTTTTGCTCTTCAAGGCGCTGTTTGAACGCCTCGATCAGCTTGTCCAGCCCACCCAGGGACTGCAACTGGGCGCGGTCTTCGTCGCTCAGCGAACGTTCGAACTCCTTGCGCAGCCAGTCTTCGGGGATCAGGGCCTCAAGGTGCTCGTTGAGGTTTTGCAGACCATTGAAATAGGCGCTAAACGCCCGGTCGAACTTGTCGAAGTGACGCTCGTCCTTTACCAGAATCGTTCGGGCCAGGTAATAGAACTCGTCCATGTCGGCGAAGGTCACGCGGTTTTTCAGGGCGTTGATCAGGTCCAGCAGTTCACGCACCGAGACCGGCACCTTGGCCGCGCGCATTTCATTGAACAGATTAAGCAGCATGCTTATCGCCTTCCGGAATAATCAGCGATTGGGACGACGGCTCATAAACGCCAGGCGTTCAAGCAACTGCACATCCTGCTCGTTTTTCACCAGGGCACCCGCCAGCGGCGGTATGGCCTTGGTCGGGTCGCGTTCACGCAAAACCGCTTCGCCGATATTGTCGGCCATCAGCAGCTTGAGCCAGTCCACCAGCTCGGACGTCGAGGGTTTTTTCTTCAGCCCGGGAACCTTGCGCACGTCGAAAAACACGTCCAGAGCTTCGCTGACCAGCTCCTTCTTGATGTCGGGGAAGTGTACGTCGACGATTTTCTGCAGCGTGGTGCGATCCGGGAAGCTGATGTAGTGGAAGAAGCAACGGCGCAGGAAGGCGTCCGGCAGCTCTTTTTCGTTATTGGAGGTAATGATGATGATCGGGCGGACCTTGGCCTTGATCGTCTCATCGGTCTCGTAAACGTAGAACTCCATCTTGTCGAGTTCTTGCAGCAGGTCGTTGGGGAACTCGATGTCGGCCTTGTCGATTTCGTCGATCAGCAAAATCACCCGCTCTTCAGCCTCGAAGGCTTCCCACAACTTGCCCTTTTTAAGGTAGTTGCGCACATCGTGAACCTTGTCGACACCCAGTTGCGAGTCACGCAGGCGGCTCACCGCGTCGTACTCGTAGAGGCCCTGGTGGGCCTTGGTGGTGGACTTGATGTGCCAGGTGATCAGCTTGCAGCCAAAGGATTCGGCCAGTTGCTCGGCAAGCATGGTTTTGCCGGTGCCGGGCTCGCCCTTGACCAGCAGCGGACGCTCCAGGGTAATGGCCGCGTTGACCGCCAGTTTCAGGTCATCGGTGGCCACATAGGCGCGTGTGCCTTCAAACTTCATCTGCAATTCCTCGAACCATGACCCGGGCCCTGCAAGGGGCAGGGCGGGAGAACTGAAAAGTATGTCGGACTATAACGCGCTGCCCGCATAACGTGAACGCAGACGCGCCATTCAGTCTCTGAATAAGGCGTCACGCCATGACTGGACGCCTGTGAGCCTGAGGCCTACCCTTGGGATCTTCCAAAAAGGTGTACAAGGACCTCGCCATGAGCCGCATTTTTGCAGACAACGCCCAATCCATCGGTAACACGCCTTTAGTACAGATCAACAGCATCGCGCCGCGTGGCGTGACCATCCTGGCCAAGATCGAAGGCCGTAACCCTGGCTACTCTGTGAAATGCCGGATTGGCGCCAACATGATCTGGGACGCCGAGAGCCGCGGCGCGCTCAAGCCGGGCATGACCATTATCGAGCCGACTTCGGGCAATACCGGCATTGGCCTGGCTTTTGTTGCGGCGGCACGCGGTTACAAGCTGATCCTGACCATGCCGTCATCGATGAGCCTTGAACGGCGCAAGGTTCTCAAGGCGCTGGGGGCCGAGCTGGTGCTGACCGAGCCGGCCAAGGGCATGAAAGGCGCGATCGACAAGGCGGCCGAGATCCTGGCCAGCGACCCGGTCAATTATTTTATGCCGCAACAGTTTGAAAACCCGGCCAACCCGGCGATTCACGAAAAAACCACCGGGCCGGAAATCTGGAACGACACTGATGGCGGCGTTGACGTGCTGGTGTGCGGTGTCGGTACTGGCGGGACTATTACCGGGGTGTCGCGCTATATCAAGCAGGCCCAGGGCAAGCCGATCCTGTCGGTTGCGGTTGAGCCGATCACTTCGCCTGTGATCACCCAGGCGCTGGCCGGGGAAGAAATCAAGCCTTCACCGCACAAGATCCAGGGTATTGGCGCGGGTTTCGTGCCAAAAAACCTCGACCTGTCGATTGTCGACAAGGTGGAACTGGTCAGCGATGACGAATCCAAGGCAATGGCCCTGCGCCTGATGCATGAAGAAGGCATCCTGTGCGGGATCTCCAGTGGTGCCGCGATGGCCGCAGCGGTACGCCTGGCTGAGACCCCGGAAATGCAAGGCAAGACCATCGTCGTGATCTTCCCTGATTCGGGCGAGCGTTACCTGTCGAGTTTCCTGTTCAGCGACCTGTTCAGCGAGGTGGAACTGCACCAATAACCCGCTGCGGGAGCTGGGCTGCCGGCTCCCGTCGGGCTTGTGCAACTGACTCAAATCAAGCGGCTACTGCCCTTGTTTCTGCATAATCAGCCCGTTGTTACATAAGGCTTAATACTGATTGTTGGAATACGCGGGTTTTGTCCTGCGCCGGTAGTGTTTATCATGGCCGGCTGCCACGTCGGGCTATTGGTGCCGCACGGTATTTTCGAGGAGTTGTTGCATGACCTTATCCTTCGCCATCAAGGCAGGGCTCATACTGCTGTTTGTCGGCAGCATCCTTTACGTGCACTTGCGTGGCAAGGCGCGGCTGCCGGTGTTGCGGCAGTTCGTCAACCACTCCGCGTTCTTTGCGCCCTACAACGCCTTGATGTACCTGTTTTCCGGTGTGCCGTCCAAGCCGTATCTGGACCGCAGCAAATTCCCTGAGCTGGATGTGCTCAAGGACAACTGGCAAGCGATTCGCGAAGAAGCCATGCATCTGTTCGACGAGGGCTATATTCGCGCCGCAGAAAAGAACAACGACGCAGGTTTCGGCTCGTTCTTCAAAAAGGGCTGGAAGCGTTTTTACCTCAAGTGGTACGACAAGGCGCTGCCCTCGGCCGAATTGCTGTGCCCCAAGACCGTTGAACTGGTCAACAGCATCCCCAACGTCAAGGGCGCGATGTTTGCCCTGTTGCCGGGCGGTAGCCACCTCAACCCGCACCGCGACCCGTTTGCCGGTTCGCTGCGTTACCACCTGGGCCTGTCGACCCCCAACTCCGATGCTTGCCGCATCTTCGTCGATGGCGAGGAATATGCCTGGCGTGATGGTGAAGACGTGATGTTCGACGAGACCTACGTGCACTGGGTCAAGAACGAAACCGACATCACCCGCGTGATCCTGTTCTGCGATATCGAGCGGCCACTGACCAGCCCGCTGATGACCCGCATCAACCGTTGGGTCAGCGCGCAACTGGGCAAGGCCACTGCGCCGCAGAACCTGGACGACGAGCGCGTAGGCGGGATCAACAAGGCCTATGCCTGGAGCAAGTCCTTCAGCGACCGTTTCAGTGGTGTGGTCAAGCAATGGAAGCGGCGCAATCCCAAGCTGTACCGCATCGCCCGGCCGATATTGGCGGTGCTGGTGCTGATACTGTTGTGGCGCTGGTTGTTTGGCTGATTGAACAGATACAAAAAACCGCTCTGTCGAGAGCGGTTTTTTTTTGAGTTTTTTTAATCAGTTACCCGCTAAAACCCCAGCGGGTTCAACGGCTTTGCTGCCACTGAGTGCAACGTTCAAAAAGCGTTGCTGAGAGGCCGAAACAGGCGAGCACAGAGGCTTGCTTTCGCTGTTGGGCTTGGCGTTGGAGGGGGCAGGTGTGGTGATCATATTCGGCATTTTGCCACCATTTTGGTTGTTTATTGTACAGTTAAACCGATGCTAGCTTTTCTTCAAAGCGATAACAAGGCGGCCAAACGCATCAAATTGAAACCCGAGCTCCTGGTAGATCTTCATGGCTCCCGGAGCCGGCTCCTGAATTTCCAGCCACTGGCTCCTGCTCTGGCACGAGATTTCAGCAGTTGGTGTTTGAGCCCGATTCTGGGTTTTGGCATAGCGTTGACTAAGTGGATATGAAGCCACTGTTGTACTCGACTGCAGCGTGTTTTTAATCCGTTGAGTCGTTGCATTTAATGTCGGGCGCTGGTTATAGTCGGTGCTCGACATATCCTCTTAAAAAGATCCGCCCATGCCGCTTTCCCTCCCTCATAGCGTCGTCGTTACAGCAGTCACTGCTGGCGTGGTGCCGTGCGGGGACAAACAGCCTGCGCAGATCAGTCACTATCCTCCTCCTGTCAGCCGCACCGTGGTGTACGTCGTCGTATCGCCACCGGGTGTTGTGGCGGGCTGAGCCGATCGTTCGGCTGCCCGTACCCGTCTAAAAAACCATTGAACTTCAGCTTCGGCTGAGTCGGCTTTTTTGCCTGATGACAGGTGCTCTTCATGTTTTCGATCTCTAAAGAATCCGCGCTGGCGGCTGCTTCCACCTGCCTGTTCGTGCTGCTGTGGAGCAGCGGCGCGATTTTCTCCAAGTGGGGGCTGGCGCACGCGTCGCCGTTTGCCTTTTTGTTGATGCGCTTTGCCATCGCTTTTATGGCATTGCTGTTGATCATCCCATTGATGAAATTTCAGATGCCGCGTGGCTCCACGGCCGTCGGCTATGTGCTGGCCACCGGGGTAGTGCTGCTGGGGGCGTATCAGATTTTTTATCTGCTGGCGCTGGACCTGAAAGTGACGCCCGGGGTCATGGCCACAGTGATGGGTGTGCAACCGATCCTGACGGCCGTGATCATGGAGCGCCGGCACTCCTTCAGCCGTTCCCTGGGGTTGTTGCTGGGGCTCGTCGGGCTGGTTCTGGTGGTGTACCAGGGCATCGGCCTGGCGGGCCTGTCATGGGCCGGCATGCTGTATGCCTTACTGGCTCTGGCCAGCATGACGGCAGGCACCCTGATGCAAAAACGTATTACCCATAACCCGCTGGGCACGCTGCCCTTGCAGTACCTCGCCGGTTTGCTGTTGTGTGCGGTGTTTGTGCCGTTTCAGCCGTTTCATTTTGAACACAGTGCAGGTTTTGTCGTGCCGGTGTTGTGGATGGGTTTGGTGGTGTCGGTGCTGGCAACCCTGTTGCTGTACCGGATGATCGCCAGGGGTAATCTGGTCAATGTTACCAGCCTGTTTTACCTGGTGCCTGCGGTGACTGCGGTCATGGATTACCTGATTTTCGGCAACAAACTGGCAGCCTTGAGTGTGCTCGGGATGGCGATGATCATCATCGGTCTGATGTTTGTATTCCGTAAGACCCGTTGAGCCAAAACCCCAACCCTGTGGGAGCGGGCTTGCTCGCGATGCTGACAGTACGGTCTATCTGTTCAACCGTATCGATGCCATCGCGAGCAAGCCCGCTCCCACAACGCCATGTGCTTATCTGGACGCTGCCATCGCCCCGGGCTTGAGCACCAGCCACAGTGCCACGGCGATCAGCAGCCCGCCGTACACATGCGCCATCGACAGCGGCTCGCCCAGAAACAGCGCACCCCATAGCACGCCAAATGGCGGGATCATAAAGGTCACGGTCATGGATTTGACCGGGCCAATGCTGGTCAACAAACGGAAATACAGGATGTAGGCAAATGCCGTACACACCAGGCCCAGGCCCAGCAAAGACAGCCACACACTCATGCCGCCCCAACTGGCTGGCGGTTGATTGATCACGCTCAGCCCGAACAGCGGTAACAGGAACAGGGTGGCCCCGAGCATGCTGCCCAATGCCGAAAGCCGTGGGTCAAGGCCGCCTTGCTGATCCAGCCAGCGGCGCGCCAAAAAGCCGGCAAAGCCATAAAAGGTGGTGGCCAGCAAGCAGGCGAGGGCACCCATCAGCAGGTCCAGATTGAAGGCGACCGGCCCGGCACGGGTCAAAATACCGACACCAAGCAGCCCGAGAAATACCCCGGCCATTTTCGTCAGGGTCAGTTTTTCGCTGAAAAACAGCCCGCCTATCAACACGCCCATCAATGGGATGAAGTATGCAATGTTATGATTGGATTCTGATCCCCGCTTTGGTGCCTCATGCCTACGGCTTACAGTTACATCCGATTCAGTAGCGACCAGCAGCAGCACGGTGCCAGCTTAGCCCGTCAAGAAGACATGGTTGGCAAATGGCTTGTTGCACATCCTGAGTATCGGCGAAGCACCCAACGCTTCGAGGATCTTGGGATTAGCGGCTTTAAGGGAAAACATCTTGATAATGCCTTTGGCCGTTTACGTGCTGCTGTTGAATCTGGCGTGATCGAGCCCGGCGACTGCATTCTGATCGAAGCTATCGACAGAGCAGGGCGTCTAGCCCCCTCAATCATGCTCAACCTGCTAACCGAGATCGTTAACGTTGGCGTATCGCTGGTGAGTTTGGATGACGGAATTGTCTATGACAGTAATCCTGCCAATTCCAACAACCTGTTCTTGCTCGTTGCCAAGGTGCAGCAGGCCCACCAGTACAGTGATGCACTTAGTCGTCGTGTAAGAGACGCATATGCACGTAAAAGAGAGAATGCATCCAAGGGTGAATTCACAGAGCGTCGCACACCGTTATGGTTGGAGAACACAGGGACTAAGGTGCGGCTTGTCGAGGATATTGCTCCGTTTATTGTGCAAATCTTTCAGGACTACGCTGATGGTATTGGCGAACGTAGAATCCTGGCCCGTATCCGTGGTCAACACCCGCTCCTTGAGACCCTGAACCCAACAACCATAAAGAAGTGGTTGAAGAACCCCACCGCCATAGGCCGTTGGCAGCCTTGGCCCGTTGATGGCGTGGAGCAGGCACCCATTGAGGACGTGTATCCCGCTGTAGTGTCCAGAGAGCTTTGGTATCGGGTGCAAAAGAGGTTAGCGGCTGGCGCCAAGATCAAATCAGCTTCCAAGGTCTATCTGCTGTCTGGGTTAGTGAAGTGCGGACGTTGTGGAAAGAACTTTGGAGTTGTTAACACAAAGCGCTCTCCTGCTGTAATGCTGTGTATGGGACGCCACAGGCTGGGTGAAGCTGGATGCACTAATAGTCGATCCATTCCTTATGCTGTTCTTGACTTCATCCGTAGCCGGACAATGCAGTCAGCAATGTTACGTGCAACCGCAAGCCAGAAACTTACAGTTGGAGAGAGGCGGCAGATTGAGATTGATGGAGAGTTGACCGAGTTGCATAAGCAAGAGAGTAACGCTGTGGCGTTGTTGGTCAAGTATGGCGAAGTTGCATCGATCACAGCTGAGCTTGATAAGGTGATGGGCTCTATCAAGAAGCTTGAGCAGGAGCGGGCATTCCTTAACGTCGTCCCCAGTCAGGATACGTTGAGCGATATGGTGGATATGGAAAATATCCTGATGGACGATGACCAACAAAGATTAAACGCATTGCTTCAAGGTGCTGGTTATTCCATAGTCTGCGAAGGCCCTACGATCACTGTAGGCGAAGAGCATCTGCTAACTGGTGGCGTTCATCAAGTGTATGAATACAGAGGCTCACACCGCCCCACAGAGACGTACAGGCTGATCGAGAATAGCCATACAGAACACCACCTTGATATGCCGAACTCTAAACGTGTGGCTGCTGAGTCTGCTGCACTCCTTGAGCAAGAAGCGCGTTATGAATCTGGGGAGTTAGTGCGGCAACATCTGCAATGGAATGGCGAAGCCTTTGTTGATGTTACTACTGGCTTAGTAGTTGAGGGCGTAACTGGCAGCTAGTTCGCCAGCACTACACTTTTATTTGATTAAATGCTATGCCTAGCATTGACTTTCACAACTTCCGTGGTAACATATATATGTAAGCAGAGACAAGTTACTTTATCAGTTGACAGGCACCTTCCATTGCCTTCCATTGCCTTCCTCCAGCTGACTGGGTAACTTCGTCTTTCTGCAAGCGGTGTCTCTCGGGGAACATCGCAACTAGAGAGGGCGTCTCCAAACGCTCTCTCTTTTTTTCGTCTTCACAAAATCATCTCACTAACTTCGGAGGGCTAATAATGGCCATGCTTCACGTTTCCATCTGCCCGGTCTGCGGGCAATCAATGACATCTCGCCGCAAAGCTAAAACCGTCTGTAGCCACAGGTGTTACATGCGGCTATACAGAGCCAGAGCTAAAGCAGCTCTTGTTCCACTACTAACAAACACAGATCGTGCAAACCAACTCGTAGCTGCTGAATACATCGCAGCCATGTACCAACAATTGAAATTACAAGGAGCAACTCTATGACTGTACTGAAAACCTTCGACAAGGCCGCCCTGCAAACTCTTAAGGACAAAGCCACAAAGTTTTATGATGACGGATTCTGCGACGAGTACGCTATTCCCGTCATACGCACCACTGTGAGCCAAGTGGCTGTTATGGCCCTAGGCATTCTAGCAACATTCCAGCGTCGTGATGAGCTTCTAGCTACCGGGTACACTCCCAGCGACGTCAATCCGCAACAGCATGGTGCTTATATCACCTTCTACGTGAAGAAGCCCCAAGCCGAGCAGAAAGCCGATTTGAAAACAATCCATGCCCGAGTTGAAGCGAGTTACAGAGCAAGCATCGAACGTGATAATGAACTGATAGTTGCCCGCCAAGTAGCGCTTGAAGAAGCTGCGATTGATCGTCAGGTTGAAAAAGAGTTAGCAGCAGAGCGTCAGGCTCAACGCGATGCTATCGAAGCTCGTGTCCGTCTGGAACTTTCCAAGTAACACTGGTACCCCATCTTACAAATCCTAGTTCCCATCATACAAGAGGTAAGAATGAACAAGACCTGTACATGTAATCATTGCGGTCACGTGTTCTCAGTACAGAAGCGGCGACGTTATTGCAACGCTCGCTGCTTTCACTCTGATCCGTGCAACCCCAAAGCCCAGAATCCCATA
This sequence comes from Pseudomonas fragi, assembly GCF_900105835.1. Classification (NCBI taxonomy): domain Bacteria; kingdom Pseudomonadati; phylum Pseudomonadota; class Gammaproteobacteria; order Pseudomonadales; family Pseudomonadaceae; genus Pseudomonas; species Pseudomonas fragi. Next base: position 1,512,857 of record NZ_LT629783.1, on the reverse strand, counting down.
AACGCCAACCATAATGGAGCCTATAACAATGACTGCAAGAACCCGAACAACAACTGAACGCCGCCCAACCTGCCTTCAGTGCAAGAAGCGCTTTCGCACCAGAAGCAAGACAGCGAAATTCTGTAACCCTTCATGCCGCACCACTTCCCACAACATAGCTCGTCGCGTTAAGAAGATTGCCAGCGCCAGCACTTCCCCATTCTTCTACGAGCTTGCCCGTCAGGCTATCAGAGCCCGCACCATCCAGATTTATCATGACTTCGACCAGCAACAGCTTGAAGATCTTTACGATGTATATGCAAGTTGTCAGAAGATGAATGCTTATGGTCTACGCAAAAGTATGGGTGAAGATCCTTTTGAGCTTTCCCACATTGCTCCTGTACGTGGCAAGACGTCAGTCGGCCTGTTCAGAGCTGACAATCTTGTCATTGCACCAATGGCACTCAATCGTTCTCACGGTACAAACCACTACAGCGGCGGCACCTCAATCCCCCGTACAGAGATCTTGCCGCGATTCGCAGTGTCCAAAGACGATAGCGTTTCAGAGGTGTTGCAACGCGTTATCCAGTTAATCGGAGAGGACGTGGTTCAGGCTGTTGTCCAATCCCGCAAGATCGAGCCTAGTAAGCGGCAAGAACACTATTCGTGGCTGATTGATAATCTCGACCCAGCCAATCCTGATCATGCAGGGCATTTGAAGATAATCGGAACAGCGTCAACTCGTATTCTAGGTGGTATCCGGCGCCAGCTTGAAGGTAAGGATCCTGTGGGTGATTTCCGTGTGTGGCTCGACTACCACAACGATACCAGTGTTCTCCTGAGCGAATGGGAACGCATCGGCAACAGCTATCGACCCGAATTGTTACCCGCCCTTGAACGCATCCAGTTCCTGCTTGCCAATACAGGGCGGCGCTTCAGTTACAACTTCAGCTTTGACGTCATCGACCTACGATTGATTTTTGACATGCTGCATGGACGGCCAGTCCACACCGTCGCTTCGATCATCGACGCAATGTACGCCAAGGCATTAGCAAGTCCGCAGCTATACCGTCCGACAGCAGCCCTTTTGCTAGTTGTTGACAAGCCTCTGCAAGCTCCCCTGAACGTAACAGAGTCATTCCTTGCAGACATGGATGATGACTTGCCTTACGTTGCTCTAGACGCCTTGTACACCGCCCCAGCAGCACTTGATTACGATTTCAGCCCAGTGCCGTTCTGAAACAAACGCATGCACGCAGTAGAAGTGTAACGCACACGGTGCGATTCGCTTGTAGCCCTTGTATTACGTGGCTTACAGCCGTTTTATGTGGACATAAAAGTGTGCGTGTGTTCAGTTCTGCTTACTTGATTTGAAACCCCGGTAGACCCAGCCAATGACCGATCCACAGAGATAAAGCGCTACGCAAATGACCAGCCACGCACTAGCAATGATCCCTCTGATTTTAAGCTGATCACCCCACAGGGATGACATTTCATGTTGCTGGCGGCTTTCTAGATCAAAGATCCTGGCCTCTGTATCTTGCAGTGCTGTACTGCCGAAAAAGCTTTCATTGAATGGATCTTGGCTAAAATTCTTCTGTTGAATTTCATTCAAGAACTTACGTTCAAGTGCCAGTGGCTTTTCAAACTTCTGGGTAATGCTTTCCTGTGTCGGAACAAACATTTCACCAATAAGCATCAGCGAGATGCCTACAAGTACGCACATCACCACCCACAATCTTTGCCATCCATTCATCTCGCATTCCTGTATGTGGTGTGCCTGAGCAGGCGTAGCCAAGCTGTTTGTAGGTGCAATGTACTTGCAATGTACGGCTTCAAGGCCCTTTTGAAAAACCCCTTAAAAACCCCTGTAAAACCCTCAGAAACCCCCTGAAAACCTAGGTTGTTGGGCAAATCCACAGCCAGACATTTGTTGTGCAACCTCTGTAGCCCAGATTCTACGGGGCCTCCAGCTTTCATGTGTGTAGCAAAGTCCGTTCCCCGCAGCAGAAAACAGTTTCTAATGAAAAAACAGTAAGTTTTCCCCTGCCAAGTCGCATCTGAGGTGGGTCAGCCCATCCAGCGGTTGAGTGCGAGTCTTTGCATCCATGCTGAACTACGATCCTTGCACCCTCCTTAAGGACGATAGCCATGCAGGACGAAATAGATGCACGTATAGCCACAGCAGATGTGCTCACCTTATTGCTGCACAACCAGCACGCCCTAGCTGCTGCAATCGAAGAAGTGGCCCTGTGGGCTAGGGCCAGCGGATCGAGTGAAGCCCATCAAAATGCCGTCACTACATTGCAGACTATCGACGACAACGCGTCTGCTATCAGTGCTGGAATTCTCAGAATCAGGATGGGTCGGTAAAACGAACGTCTGCCAGACCCAGTAGGAATAGCTCAAAAGATGGGCCATAAAATAGGGTTTACTATAAATAGACCCTTGTGTATTATAGACCCACGTTAAAGAGACCCAGCCAGCCAGATAGGAGCCACCCAATGTCCCGCACTTTCGTATATGCCCGTGTATCGACCGATGATCAGACTACAGACAATCAAGTGCAGGAAGTGGAGCGTGCTGGTTTCAGCGTGCAGGCGAGCCGGGTAGTGGTTGAAACGGTCTCGGGGTCAATAAGCGCCAGCGAACGCAAAGGATTTCAATCCCTCCTGCATAAGATGGAAGCAGGAGACGTGCTGATCGTAACTAAGCTGGATCGTCTGGGCCGTAACGCAATGGACGTTCGTACCACCATTGAGAATCTGGAGTCACGGGGTATCCGTGTTCACTGTCTCGCCCTTGGCGGTGCAGACCTGACCAGTTCAACGGGTAAGATGACAATGCAAATCCTTGGGGCTGTTGCTGAGTTCGAACGTGACTTGCTGATCGAGCGTACACAAGCAGGTTTGGCCCGTGCTAAGTCCGAGGGTAAGACTCTAGGTCGCCCTGTCGCAACTGGCACCATCGAAGCTGTTAAAGCCTGCAAGGCCAACGGCCTGACACAAGCTCAGACAGTACGTCACCTTTCCATCGGCCTTACCACAGTTAAACGCTACTGGAAGGCTGCATAAGCCCTACGACTTCGCCTGAAAGATTTACACGCCACCCCAGACCTCGCCAGTGCGGGGTCTTGTCGTCTCTGACTGAGAGCATCAGGATTATTTTCAGATTAAGACAGCTTTCAGATAGGCCACCCGTGTCCTGTTAAGCACCCCCAGCGGCGAACCGTCTATTATTTTTCCAGCTGAAACGTCACGTCTATGTTGAAGTGCACCTGAAAAATTTGAGCGGGCCAAGGATTCTCCAGAACGACTACAGTTCACGTGCTACAGGGGCTGCGGGGCTGATTATGCTAGATCTGGTATTAGCGTCGCATGATATAGAGGAGCGTAGGACAGCTTCCGGTGAGAGTGCTATTCCAAAGGTACACCTGGGGTACAGTGGTTTTCTGGAACAGCTTGGCAGCTCAGCTAGCCGAGAAGGAATGATGTTACAGTAGTGGCTCATTCAGCTCGGAGTTAAGGATCAATGCCTATCCGTAGAAATGGGAATTTTGACGTAGGTGCAGGTGTCCTGCGTCTTACAAGAGATAAGCTCGCTGGCTTCTTGAGCGAGGAAGAGCTAGCCCAGACAGAGGTGAAGCTCACGGGAGGTAGACTCTCGTTCAACGCTCCCGATTCCGTGCTGAAGAAGATTACGAAACATTTTGGGCCGCCTGCTGGCTGATTTGCTTTGCGAGATTTGCCTGTGCTCCGCATGGGCAATATGGAGGGGAAGACGTGGGTGAAACGGATACACCAGACTTCAATAAAGCCCGAGGTTACTTGATCGGCTTTTCAACTGTAGTCCTACTGCTGTGGTACTTCGGGGCTGACCTTTCAGCTTTCAAGCTTCTTGGGAATGAAATCAAACTCAAGGAGAATGTTAAAAATGTCTGGCTGGTTCTGGCGGGTATTAATGTCTATCTATGGCTAAGGCTTTATCAGCGCACTCCGGCAGGCAGCTTCCGCTTTGACCTCCCAATGCATGATCTGTATGAAAAGACTCTTATTGATGTAATGAAGTATGCAGAAAGAAAGAAGCTGCGACTTCACGCGCTAGATCTAGTTAACAATGCAGCTAGTGTTAGCGGCGGGGAGTGCACGCTTCAGAAGTTCAAAGCAACAGGTAAGATGACCTGCTATGAGTTAGCTCCACGGAAGAACATGGATAAACTTGGGCAAATCAGGTCTTTCAATAGCTTGGACAGGAATGAGGTTCGATTCGCTTTCTTTGTCGATTATACAACTGCCAATAGTCACCACTCAATGCATTCGCCTAAGGATGCTCCGATCAACTTGCTGCGCGGCGGCCGCAAGTCGTAATTTGCACGGCACGCAGCGCTATTTGCTCAAAACGACCTGATGCAGTGTTCATCGAGGGCGTTTTTCGCCCGGTTTTCCATGTTAAGCGCGCAACTCGCCCATACCCATCAGTTGTTTTCGAGCCATCCACAGGTTCGACAGGGCGAACAATGTGGTCAACTGAGCCGTGTTTTTCATCAGCCCACGAAAGCGCACTTTCACGTACCCAAATTGGCATTTGATCACCCGAAACGGATGTTCGACCTTGGCCCGTGTCTGGGCTTTGCAGTACTCAATCTTGCGCTTGGCCTTGTAGAGCACGCTGCGTTTATTCAACTTGGAATAGGTGCTGCGGCGCGCCGCGATTTGCCAGATCACTTCACGATTTTCATGCTCTTCACGCTTCTCAACGCCGGTGTATCCGGCGTCTGCATACACTGCATTTTCTTCGCCATGCAAAAGCTCGGCGACCTGTGTGACATCGGCGACGTTGGCGGCGGTGCCGTGGACGTGATGAACCAAGCCGGACTCGACATCAGCGCCAATATGGGCCTTCATTCCGAAGAAATACTGGTTACCTTTTTTGGTCTGATGCATCTCAGGGTCGCGCTTTCCCTCTTCGTTTTTAGTCGAACTGGGAGCATGAATAATGGTGGCATCGACGATAGTGCCCTGACGCAGAGACATGCCTTTGTCCTGCAAATAACCATTGATGACCGCGAGGATTGCAGGTGCAAGCTGATGCTTTTCCAATAAGTGCCGGAAATTCATGATCGTGGTGTCTTCAGGTATCGGGGCGCTCAAGGTCAAACGTGCAAACTGGCGCATGGGCGTGATTTCGTAGAGCGCTTCTTCCATGGTCGGATCGCTCAGGGAAAACCAATTCTGCAACAGATGAATACGCAGCATGGTTTCCAGAGGATAGGGTTTTCTGCCGCCACCGGCCTTGGGGTAGAACGGCTCGATCAGGCCCAGCAGACCCGTCCAGGGCACGACCTGATCCATCTCGGCGAGGAAGCGTTCGCGGCGTGTCTGCTTGCGCTTGCCGGCGTATTCGAAATCGGAAAAGCTCATCTGGCTCATAGGCGGCTCGGATCAGGTGGTCAGGCGTATTTCAGCACATTTGAAAACTTGTTCGGAGATTCCCTAAGGGGTGTACTGTTTCTCCCTCTCGCCTCGTAACAAATCTGGTCAAATGGTATGTATTTGTCAGGGGGGCGCTTGTATCACCTTGGTTCTTCGACCATGTGACGCCTTTCGTGCTAGGCGTAGCGAGCATAGGTGTTGCACTATTTAGCTGGTGGCAGATCAACTACCTCTAGGCGTAGCTGGGGGTAGTTACATGAGTGTATCTGGTAGAGAGTCTTGATCTATTAAGGAGTGGGAATATTTGGGTGGTAAATATGACCCCCCTCTCTCTCGTGGCTGAGGAACTAGATATAGAGAGGTTGGCGGTGTGGGTTAGTCTTGGCTCTTGGGGCGGAATCCTCTATATATCCAGTTTAAAGTCAATCCGCTTAAATACGTTAGCGCAGATGCGCCTAGCCAGAGACCTAATAGTGCGAGGCTGCTCTTTAGTAGGGCGGGAGTAGCAGTTTTTAAGTCTGTTTCGAGTTGGTTGTTCAGGTTTATAATATATGTATTTAGTTCGTTTATTTTAGTGCTTGGATCATCCCCGTATAGAATTCTATCTATTGTACTTATAGGTTGGGTACTGTTCTTGCGAGACTTAATCGCTTCGATTTGACTTCGATATTCGTTAATTCGACGCTCATGCTTGTCTAATAAGCTGCCCTTTGTGTCCAGCGTGACCACACCGAACGCTATGGTGTACATGCCCAAGGCAACGGTTCCTACTATCCAAAGTCGTTGCCATCCGTTTAGCCTTTTCACTCTGTAATCCTAGTCAATGTTTAGTCAGGGGGGGCGAGTGTACACCACTTCACTAGAGGTTTTGGCGAGCGTGTGGAGTTTACAGGAACTCTACAGGCCACGTATTACAAGGGCTGTAGGGCCGATTATACTGAAACGAGTAAACTGGACGCAGGATATAGAGAGGAGCGTGGGACACCTCTGCATCTCATCCCCACATTGCCGACTCTTTCGGCGTGGTCGCGTTGAAAATTGACGAATACCCGGCAGGCAACACCTGCGCTGCCACCGAATACAGCGTGGCCGGCACCCCGGAGTTGATAACCCCCAGGATCAAAATCACCTTGAGTTTGCCGCCGAAATCCCAGCGCACGCGCATCAAGGCCAAAATCACCACCAGGCCGGTCGCGGCAATGGAGACTCGAAAAAATGCCGTAGGAATGGTCCCGAGTACCGGTGCAATGATCCGCATAAACAGAAAGCTGGCGCCCCATATACCTGCCAACGACAGCATGCGCACCAAATCGACAAGTCTCACGGGATTTTCCTTACAAGGTTTGAACCGCGCAGTGTAGGGGATGCTGCGGACAAGACAACGCGCTAATTCCTACAGATTCGTGCATGAGCGCTCAAATCTGCGACAATCCGCCCCCTGCATTTACGAAGAATTCTGCGCACCTGATGACTGACGAATCGCCTGCTATCGACCAGCTGTTGAAAAACCTCGATCAAGCCATGATCGCCGACCGCCACAAGCTGCGTCGGCAGTTGCATGAGCTGCGCAAAAAGCCCGACGACGCCAAGCTGGCCGCCTGGGCCGAGCGGGTGCAGGCGTCCTGCGCGCAGGTGACCGCGCGGGCGGCCAGCGTGCCGCTGATTCGTTATGACGAAAATCTGCCGATTGCCGCCAAGCGTGACGAGATCAAGGCGGCGCTGCTCAAGCATCAGGTGTTGATCCTGGCGGGTGAAACCGGCTCGGGTAAAACCACCCAGTTGCCGAAGATCTGTCTGGAAATCGGCCGTGGGCAGCACGGCCTGATCGGTCATACCCAGCCGCGCCGTATCGCGGCGCGCAGTGTGGCCAGCCGGGTGGCCGAAGAGCTGGGTACACCGTTGGGCGCGCTGGTCGGCTATCAGGTGCGGTTCGAGGATCAGAGCGATTCCAATACCCTGATCAAACTGATGACTGACGGTATCTTGCTGGCTGAAACCCAGCACGATCGCTATCTCGAACGCTATGACACGATCATCGTCGACGAGGCCCACGAACGCAGCCTGAACATCGACTTTCTGCTCGGTTACCTGAAGATCCTGTTGCCGCGCCGCCCCGACCTGAAAGTCATCATCACCTCGGCGACCATCGATCTGGAGCGGTTTTCCAAGCACTTCAATGACGCGCCCATTGTCGAAGTGTCGGGCCGTACCTTCCCGGTCGAGACCTGGTATCGCCCGTTGACCTCCGAGCAGGATGAAGAGGGCAACAACGTTGAAGACGACCTGAGCGTCGACCAGGCCATCATCGCCACTCTGGACGAGATTGCAGCGTTCGAGCGCAGTGAGAGTAAAAGCCCCGGCGACGTGCTGGTGTTTTTACCTGGCGAGCGCGAAATCCGCGATGCCGCCGACATGTTGCGCAAGGCGCAGCTCAAGCACACCGAAATCCTGCCGTTGTATGCGCGGTTGTCGCCTGCCGAGCAGCAGCGGATTTTCCAGTCGCACCCGGGCCGCCGTGTGGTGCTGGCCACCAACGTGGCGGAAACGTCGCTGACCGTGCCGGGTATCCGTTATGTGATCGACAGTGGCACTGCGCGCATCAGTCGTTACAGCTACAAGGCCAAGGTTCAGCGTTTGCCCATCGAGGCCATTTCCCAGGCCAGCGCCAACCAACGCAAGGGCCGCTGCGGGCGGGTCGAGCCGGGTATCTGCGTGCGCCTGTATGCCGAGGAAGACTTTAACGGTCGTCCGGAGTTTACCGATCCCGAGATTTTGCGTACCAACCTTGCGGCTGTAATCCTGCAGATGCTGCACCTGCGTCTGGGCGAAATCACCGCATTCCCGTTTATTGAGCCACCTGACGGCAAGGCCATTACCGACGGGTTCAACCTGCTGCAAGAATTGTCTGCGGTTAACCGCGAGAATCAGCTTACGCCGCTGGGTCGCCAGCTGGCGCGTTTGCCGGTGGACCCGCGCATGGGCCGCATGCTGCTCGAAGCTGCCAAGCTCGGTAGCTTGCAGGAAGTATTGATCGTCGCCAGTGCGATGTCGGTGCAAGACCCCCGTGAACGTCCACCGGAACGTCAACAAGCCGCGGATCAGGCCCACGCACAATGGAAAGATGTCGACTCAGACTTCGCCGGTTTGATCAACGTCTGGCGCGGTTTTGAAGAGCAACGCCAGGCGCTGACGGCCAGCCCCCTGCGCAACTGGTGCCGCAAGAACTTCCTCAACTACCTGCGGTTGCGCGAGTGGCGAGATTCCCACCGTCAATTGAGCCTGATCTGTCGCGATATGCAGCTCACGGTCAATCAGGAACCGGCCGACTACCCGAAGCTGCACAAGGCGGTGTTGTCCGGTTTGCTGAGCCAGATCGGCCAGAAAACCGAGGACGGCGACTACCTGGGAGCCCGTCAACGGCGGTTCTGGATTCACCCGTCCTCAGGCTTGGGCAAAAAACGTCCGCAATGGCTGATGACCGCCGAACTGGTAGAAACCACCAAGCTGTATGCGCGCATGGTGGCCAAGATCGAGCCCGACTGGATCGAGCCGCTGGCCGGGCATCTGGTGAAGAAGAACTACTTCGAGCCCCATTGGGAGAAGAAGCGCGGGCAAGTAGTGGCCTACGAGCAAATCACCCTGTTCGGCCTGATTGTGGTCGGGCGCCGTGCCGTGCATTACGGGCCGATTGACCCGGTGCTGTCGCGTGAGCTGTTTATCCGTGAAGGGCTGGTGCGTGGCGAAATTCAGTCGCGGGCCAAGTGCCTGACGGCCAATGCGCAGTTGCTGGAACAACTCGACGAACTGGAGGCCAAGGCCCGGCGCCGTGACATCCTGGCGGATGAAGAAACCCTTTATGCGTTTTATGACGCCCGCCTGCCGGCCGAGATTCACCAAACCGCGACCTTTGACAGCTGGTATCGGGTCAACAGCCAGAAAGATCCGCAATTGCTGATCATGCGCGAAGAAGATGTGCTGGCTCGCGAAGCCACTGAAATCACCGCCCGGCATTACCCTGACACGCTGCACCTGGGGGATTTGACCCTGGAGCTGAGCTATCACTTTGAACCCAACCACCCGCGTGATGGCGTGACGGTCAAAGTGCCTGCGCCGCTACTGCCAGTCTTGCCACCCGAGCGCCTGGAATGGCTGGTGCCCGGCATGATCGAAGCCAAGTGCATTGCCCTGGTGCGCAGCCTGCCCAAAGCGTTGCGCAAAAACTTCGTACCGGTGCCGGACTTCGTCAAGGCCGCGTTGCAGCGCATGGAGTTTGCTCAAGGTTCGTTGCCACAAACACTGGGCCGCGAATTGTTGCGCATGACCGGCGCTCGGGTCAGTGATGAGGCTTGGGCAGAAGCGGCGCAGCAGGTTGAAAGTCATCTGAAGATGAATATCGAAGTGGTCGACGCAGACGGTAAGTTCCTCGGCGAAGGCCGTGATCTGGCCGAGCTGATGGCACGCTTTGCCCTGGCCAGCCAGGCCGCGTTGGCCGTGCCGCAAACCGCGAAAAGCCAGCAGCCGGTAGAAGCCAAGGTGTTTGCCCCTGTTGCCGAAAAAACCCAGCAGAAGATTGCCGGTCTGTCGATGACGGTGTACCCGGCGCTGGTAGAGGAAGGTAATACGGTCAAGGAGGGGCGTTTTTCGACTCCGGCCGAGGCTGAGTTCCAGCATCGCCGTGCGTTGCAGCGCTTGCTGATGCAGCAATTGGCAGAACCGGCCAAATTCCTGCGCGGCAAGTTACCGGGGCTTACCGAGCTGGGCTTGTTGTACCGCGAGCTGGGTCGGGTCGAAAGCCTGGTGGAAGACATTCTGCTGGCCAGCCTGGACAGTTGCATTCTGGAAGGCGAAGCGGTGTTGCCCCGTGATGGCGCCGGACTGGCATCGCTGGCCGAGCGCAAACGCGGGGCCTGGACCGAGCACGCAGAAAAGCTGGCCAGATTGACCCTGGAAATCCTCAAGCTCTGGCATGGCCTGCAAAAACGCTTCAAGGGCAAGATCGATCTGGCCCAGGCGGTGGCCCTGAACGACATCAAGCAGCAATTAAGCCATCTGGTGTACCCGGGGTTTGTTCGCGAAACTCCGGCGCAATGGCTTAAAGAGCTGCCGCGTTATCTCAAGGCCATCGAAATGCGCCTTGAAAAACTGCCGGGCCAGGTGCAGAAAGACCGGGTCTGGAGTGGTGAACTGAGCGGCCTTTGGGCGCAGTACCAGGCCCGTGCCAGCAAGCATGCCCAGGAAGGCAAGCGCGACCCGCAGCTGGAGCTGTACCGCTGGTGGCTGGAAGAGTACCGGGTGTCGCTCTTTGGCCAGCAACTGGGGACCAAGGTGCCGATTTCGGACAAGCGCCTAAGCAAACAGTGGAGTCTGGTGGACGCTTGAGCCTGTAGTTCTGTGGGAGCGGGCTTGCTCGCGATGGAAGCTGCGCGGTTTACCTGATACACCGCGTCGATCCAATCGCGAGCAAGCCCGCTTCCTCGGGGATCATTGCAAAATCCGTAAATAACGCCAAATGCTGGCATTTATGGCAAACTTCGCGGCTATCAGTACCTGAAACGATTTCAATATCTTCTGCTGAACAGAATAGAGGAACGACCGTGCATAACGTCGTCATCAGCGGCACCGGCCTGTACACCCCGGCCAACAGCATCTCCAACGAAGAGCTGGTGCAGTCTTTCAATACCTATGTGCAACAATTCAATGCCGACAACGCGGCGGCTATCGAGGCCGGTGACATCCAGCCCCTGGCCGAGTCGAGCGCGGCCTTTATCGAAAAGGCATCGGGCATCCAAAGCCGCTTTGTGATGGACAAGGACGGCATCCTTGACCCGCAACGCATGCGTCCGCATTTGCCTGAACGTAGCAACGACGAAATGTCGGTGCTTTGCGAAATGGCCGTCGGTGCTGCCAAACAGGCGCTGGAACGTGCAGGCAAGACCGCCGCCGATATCGACGGCGTGATCGTGGCCTGCTCCAACCTGCAACGCCCGTACCCGGCCATTGCCATCGAAGTGCAACACGCGCTGGGTATCCAGGGTTTTGGTTTTGACATGAACGTGGCCTGTTCCTCGGCGACGTTTGGTATTCAGACCGCCAGCAACAGCGTCCAGTTGGGCCAGGCCCGTGCGGTGCTGCTGATCAGCCCTGAAGTGTGCACCGGCCACCTGAATTTCCGTGACCGTGACAGCCACTTTATCTTCGGTGATGCCGCGACAGCGGTAGTGGTCGAGCGTGCTGATCTGGCAACGTCCGAGCACCAGTTCGATATCGTCAGCACCAAGCTGCTGACAACCTACTCGAACAATATCCGCAACAACTTCGGCTTCCTCAACCGTGCTTCGGATGAGCCTGCTGACAGCCCGGACAAACTGTTCGTACAAGAAGGCCGCAAGGTGTTCCGTGACGTGTGCCCGATGGTGGCCGAGCTGATCGGTCAGCATCTGCAGGAAAACCAGGTGGACGTGGCGGATGTGAAACGTTTCTGGCTGCACCAGGCCAACCTGAGCATGAACCACCTGATCGTGCGCAAGCTGTTGGGTCGCGAAGCCTCGGTGGAAGAAGCGCCGGTGATTCTCGACACCTACGCCAACACCAGCTCGGCCGGTTCGGTGATTGCCTTCCACAAGTACCAGGACGACTTGCCGAGCGGTGCGCTGGCCGTGCTCAGCTCGTTCGGTGCGGGTTATTCGATTGGCAGCGTGATCCTGCGTAAACGCTAAGGTCACAGCTGGCTGGTGGTGGGAGCGGCTTGCTCGCGATACAGGCCGCGCGGTCTGACAGGTAAGCTGCGGTGATGCCATCGCGAGCAAGCCCGCTCCCACACAGCAACATCACTTTCCGGTTGCGGAGACCTGCATGGCAACTGCTGACGACGGTGATCTGCTCAAGCGTCTGCTGAGCGGCGAGCAACAGGCCTTTCGCGAACTGGTCATTGCCTATCAAAGTGCCATGCGAGCCGTGGCTTATGCGATCGTCGGCAGTCGCCATGCCGACGAAGTGGTGCAGGACGCATGGCTGTCTGTGGTGCGCAATCTGGCCGGGTTTGAGGGCCGTTCGAGCCTGAAAACCTGGCTGCTGACCATCACGGCCAACGCGGCCAAGAATCGCTACAAGCAAAATCGCCGGGAAGTGCTGCTCGACGATTTGCCTTCGCCCCACGGCACCATTGGCGATGATCGTTTCTCCAGCGATGGCCACTGGTTGCTGGCGCCCCTTGCCTGGCATCAGGACAGCCCCGAAGCCTTGCTCACCGAAGACGAATTGCGCGAATGCCTCGAACGAACGCTCATCAGCCTGCCGCAATTGCAGAGCAGCGTGCTGGTGTTGCGCGAGCGTCAGGGGCTGGAGCTTGAAGAGATTTGTAATCTTCTTGAACTGTCGCTCTCTAATGTCCGGGTGTTGATACATCGCGCCCGACTTAAAGTCTTCGCGACAGTGGAGCATTTCGAGGTGACCGGCGAATGTTGAGCTGCAAGCAGCAAGTGGCGCGTTCAAGCGATTTTCTGGATGGTCAGCTGAGTTTTCGTCAGCGCTTGTTGGTGCGCCATCATTTGCTATTTTGTCCGAACTGCCGGCGGTTTATCAGGCAAATGCGTTTGCTGAGCGCCACGTTGAAAAAGCTGCCGCAAGCGCTGCCGGAAGATCTGGAGCAAACGGTTGAGCGGATGATGCGCGAGCATTCGCGCTAAAGGCGGGGGGCAGGAGCGAAGGTGCCGTCGGTGGATGTAAGGGGGGCCGACGCCACCTTCGCTCTGCTTTTTAGGCACAACACGCTGAATGGCTCCAGCGCGTTGTCTGTTGCGTGAAACCCTGTTTTAGAACTTGGCTTCCAGGTCCAGCTGCAAGGTGTTGGCCTTGGCATCTTTCTGGGTGGACGTTACGTAGTCCGCCTTGGTCAGGAAGTACGTCACGCCGACACCGAAGTTCTTGTCGATTTCGTAACCCACTTTGAACTTGTGACCGCGAGAACCGGTAGTGCCGTTGGCGAAGTCAGAGTCGGTGAAAGCGCCAACCACTGCGTTACGCTGAATATCGCGGTAGTTGTAGTCCAGGCTGAAGGCGTTGAGCTTGGATTTGAAACCCACCAGCCAGGCATCGTCCTGATCGCTATCCGTGGCGGCGTTGTGCACGTATTGGCCGTACAGCGACAGGGGTAGTGGCAGGTTGGCGATATCGACCTGACCGAAGCCTTCGTACAGACGGAACTCGTCGGTGCTGTTGCCGTTGACTGCCAGAGCACAAGGGGTGGTCTTCGTGCCGGTGGTAGGGCAGGAGCTGTCCTTGTCGTTATCGTAGCTGTAGACACTACCGCCCAAAGTGACTTTCAGGCTGTCGGTAGGTGCGAATTTTGCTCCCAACTGACCGGCATACAGGCGCAGGTCGTGGCGAAATTGCACGCCTTCGCCGTCTACGTTGTCCTTGAGTGTGTAGTAACCGGCGCTACCGAACATCTCGACGCCGCTGTTACCCAGATTGTGCTTGTAGGTGGTCGCCAGACCTTCGGGGTTGATATCGCTATCCCAGATAACATCACCCATGCTGACCCATGGCTGCGGCATCTTGCCAGCGATCAGGTGCAGGTCCTTTACCGCTGTCGGGTGGTAGTCAATAAAGGCCTGATCCAGCCACAGCTGCTTCTTGTCGAAGTAGTTGTCCAGATCCTGGTTGGTGGAGCGCGCATCATCGCCGCCGCCCGTAGCGATACGGATACCGGTGTTCACCTGCGGGTTGATTTCGGTGTAGGCGCCCAGACGGGCACGAATACGTTGGCGGTCCTTGTTCTTGCCATCGGACTCGCCATCGATCTTGATGTTTTCGTGACGAACCCGGACATCGCCCTTGAGTTCGGTTTTGGCGGCCCAGGCGACTTTCTGTTCGAAGGCACTGAGATCGGATTTTTTCACCTGATCGGCGGCAGCTTCTTGCTTGGCTTGATTCTCACTGGCGAGTTCGGTTTGCAGCTCGGAGTATTGCGCCGGCGATATGGAACCGTTGGCTTTAAGCATTTCGAGCAGTTTGGCATCGACCGCAGCGCTGGCCGGAACGCTCATGGCCAATACCAGGCCACCACACAGTCCCGCAGCAACCCGTGTAGATACAAGACGCATTATGAATCTCCCAGTGCTGAGATGGCCCTAGCCACCCCAAGAAAAATCGGCCCTTTACGGGCTCACGTTAACGAGGCTTGGTGTGTCGTGAGCGTGTTGGCAAACAGGTCGCTCATAACCCCGTGTTCTAAGAAGCGGCGTCAGTATCGCGGGTGGATATGACAGAAAAGTGGCAGAGTGATAGCAAGTCTGTGACAGCGTGCGGCGTCGCTTCATGTGGGAGCTGGCCATGCCTGACCTGTGGGAGCTGGCTTGCCTACGATGCGGACGGCGCGGTCTGGCAGGTGCACCACGGCGATGCCATCGCGAGCAAGCCCGCTCCCACATAGGGTCCTGGCAAGCCGTGGATTCAGTTGGCCATGCCTGACCTGTGGGAGCTGGCTTGCCTGCGATGCGGACGGCGCGGTCTGGCAGGTACACCGCAGCGATGCCCTCGCGAGCAAGTCCGCTCCCACAAAGGGCCCTGGCCAGCCGCGAATTCTGCTGGCCATGCCTGACCTGTGGGAGCTGGCTTGCCTGCGATGCAGGCGACGCGGTCTGGCAGGTACACCGCAGCGATGCCCTCGCGAGCAAGCCCGCTCCCACAAAGGGCCCTGGCCAGCCGCGAATTCTGCTGGCCATGCCTGACCTGGGGGAGCTGGCTTGCCTGCGATGCAGGCGACGCGGTCTGGCAGGTACACCGCAGCGATGCCCTCGCGAGCAAGCCCGCTCCCACATAGGGTCCTGGCAAGCCGTGGATTCAGTTGGCCATGCCTGACCTGTGGGAGCTGGCTTGCCTGCGATGCAGGCGACGCGGTCTGGCAGGTGCACCACGGCGATGCCATCGCGAGCAAGCCCGCTCCCACAAAGGGTCCTGGCAAGCCGTGGATTCAGTTGGCCATGCCTGACCTGTGGGAGCTGGCTTGCCTGCGACGCGGACGGCGCGGTCTGGCAGGTGCACCACGGCGATGCTATCGCGAGCAAGCCCGCTCCCACACCAGATATTCGGGAGTGCTACCATCGGCGCTCTACGCCGTGCCTTGAGGACTATTAATGCCGCTGCAACGACTCGACAGCCTGTCCGCTATCCCTGCCCATGAATGGGATGCGCTGGTGCCGGTGGCCCAGCCTTTTTTGCGGCATGCCTTTCTCAGTGCCCTGGAAGACAGTGCCAGCCTTGGCCCGCATTCCGGCTGGCAGCCCGAGCATTTGCTGCATTACGAAAATGGACAGCTGCAGGCAGCACTGCCCAGTTATCGCAAATGGCATTCCTACGGCGAGTACGTGTTCGATCATGAGTGGGCGCAGGCCTGCGAGCGTGCTGGCATCGAGTACTACCCCAAGCTGCTCACGGCAGTACCATTCAGCCCGGTCAGCGGCCCGCGGTTGTTGGCCGCCCGTGCCGAGGACGGGCTCGAGCTGCTGGCAGCCTTGCCCGGTTATCTGCAGATCGAAGGGCTGTCCAGCGCGCATATCAATTTCACCGACCCGCTGGCCGATACGGCGCTGGCGCAACAACCCGGCTGGATGCAACGGCTTGGCTGCCAGTTTCACTGGCAGAACCGCGAGTACCGGGATTTTCAGGACTTCCTCGACGCCTTGAGTTCACGCAAGCGCAAACAGATGCGCAAGGAGCGCGAGCAAGTGGCGGGGCAGGGGTTTGAGTTTGAATGGCTGGAAGGCCAGCAAGTCAGCGAGGCACAATGGGATTTTGTCTACGCCTGCTATGCCAATACTTACGCTGTGCGTCGGCAAACGCCGTATCTGACGCGGGAATTTTTCAGCCTGCTGGCCGAGCGCATGCCGGAATCAATTCGCGTCGTGCTGGCCAAACAAGGGGCGACCCCGGTTGCGATGGCCTTCAGCCTGATTGGCGGTGACAGTGTCTATGGGCGCTACTGGGGATGCCTTGGTGAGTTTGACCGCCTGCATTTCGAGACGTGTTTCTACCAGGGCATGGATTACGCCATCGCCCATGGTATCCGGCGTTTTGATGCCGGGGCCCAAGGCGAGCACAAGTTGATCCGCGGTTTTGAGCCGGTGATCACCAATTCATGGCATTACCTGCGCCATCAGGGCCTGAAGGCGGCGGTAAGCGACTTTTTGCAGCGCGAGCGAGCAGGGGTGCTGGCCTATGCCGAAGAGGCGAGGTCGGCGCTGCCTTATCGGCAGGCCTGACCCCGGCTCTCGCTGTTCAGCTGTCTTCTTTGCCCAGCCAGCGATAGACCACTGCACCAATGGCCGCGCCCACCATCGGCGCCAACCAGAACATCCACAACTGCTGAATTGCCCAGCCACCCACGATCAGCGCCGGGCCTGTGCTGCGCGCCGGATTGACCGAGGTGTTGGTCACCGGGATCGAGATCAGGTGGATCAGCGTCAGCGCCAGGCCGATCGCCAGAGGGGCATGCCCCGCAGACACCCGTTTGTCAGTGGCGCCCATGATGATCAGGATAAACATGGCCGTCATGGTGATTTCACATATCAGCCCCGAGACCATCGAGTACCCGCCAGGTGAGTGTTCGCCATAGCCGTTGGCGGCCAGGCCGCTGGCGGCCAGGTCAAAGCCGGGTTTGCCGCTGGCAATCAGGTACAGCAGCCCGGCGGCAATCACGCCGCCCAGGACCTGGGCAATGATATACGCAGGCAGTTCTTTTGCAGGAAATCGCCCTCCGACCCATAAGCCGAAGGAGACGGCAGGGTTGAGATGACAGCCGCTGATATGGCCGATGGCGAATGCCATTGTCACTACGGTAAGGCCAAATGCCAGCGCTACCCCCAGCAGGCCGATACCGACATCAGGAAACGCTGCTGCGAGCACAGCACTGCCACAACCGCCAAGCACCAGCCAGAAGGTGCCTAGCAACTCAGTAACGGAGCGTTTGAACAAGTTCATCACAGGGTCCCGGATAGATAAATCTATCGAGCAATTGAAGCTGCGTCGCCTCCTGCGGTTGACTGCAGGATTCTCCCGAACCCTGCATTCAGTACAGCACCCGCCGGTTTTTTTGCCAGTGCCATAAAAAACGCCAGAGCCCATTACAAACGGGTGCTGGCGTTGTGTTTACGTGCTTTGCAGCATGCGCGTTGCAAGTCTCAGTCGATACCGACAAAACCACCCGTCTGGTGCTGCCACAAACGTGCATATAAACCGCCCCGGGCGAGCAGTTCGCTGTGGGTGCCGGTTTCTGCAATATGGCCGTTTTCGAGCACAACCAGGCGATCCATGCGGGCAATGGTCGAGAGGCGGTGGGCGATGGCGATCACGGTCTTGCCTTGCATCAGGGTTTCGAGGCTTTCCTGGATGGCAGCCTCGACTTCGGAGTCCAGTGCCGAAGTGGCTTCGTCCATGATCAGGATCGGAGCGTTCTTGAGCAGCACCCGGGCAATGGCGATGCGCTGGCGCTGGCCGCCGGACAGCTTGACCCCGCGCTCGCCCACATGAGCATCGAAACCGCTACGGCCCTGGGCATCGGACAGCAGCGGGATAAACTCATCGGCCCGGGCCTTGCGCACGGCTTCCCAAAGCTCTTCGTCGGTGGCGTCGGGCTTGCCATAAAGCAAGTTGTCGCGGATGGAGCGATGCAACAGCGAAGTGTCCTGGGTGATCATGCCGATCTGTTCGCGCAGGCTTTCCTGCGTCACTTCGGCGATGTTCTGGTCGTCGATCAGAATCCTCCCACCTTGCAGGTCGTACAAACGCAGCAATAGATTGACCAGGGTCGACTTGCCGGCACCTGAAGGGCCGATCAGGCCGATTTTTTCGCCGGGCTTGATCAGCAGGTTGAGGTCGCTGATGATCCCGCTGCGTTTGCCGTAGTGGAAGTCGACGTGTTCAAAACGTACCTCGCCACGGTTTACGCTCAGGCGTGGTGCATGTTCGCGGTCAATCACGGCGACAGGCTGGGCGATGGTTTCCAGGCCGTCCTGGACCATGCCGATATTTTCAAAAATGCCGTTGACCACCCACATGATCCAGCCGGACATGTTGACGATGCGGATCACCAGGCCGGTGGCCAGGGCAATGGCACCGACGCTGATCAGTGACTGGCTCCACAGCCACAGCGCCAGGGCGCTGGTGCTGACAATCAGCAAGCCGTTCATGGTGGTGATGACCACGTCCATGCTGGTGACCACGCGGCCGGCCAGCTGGGTTTTTTCGGTCTGCTCGATAATCGCTTCACGAGCGTACTGCTGTTCGAACTGGGTGTGGGCAAACAGCTTGAGGGTGGTGATGTTGGTGTAGCCGTCGACGATACGGCCCATCAGCTTGGAGCGGGCGTCGGAAGATACCACCGAGCGCTCTTTGACCCGGGGGACAAAATAGTACAGCGCCCCGATATAGCAGACGATCCATGTCAGCAACGGGATCATCAGGCGCCAGTCGGCCTCGGCAAACAGCACCAGCGAACTGATGGCATAGATCAGGACATGCCACAGGGCATCGACCGCCTGCACCGCTGAGTCACGCAGTGAGTTGCCAGTTTGCATGATGCGCTGGGCGATGCGCCCGGCGAAGTCGTTCTGGAAAAAGTTGAGGCTTTGCTTGAGCACATAGCTGTGGTTCTGCCAGCGGATCAGGCTGGTCATGCTCGGGCTCAGGGTCTGGTGTACCAAAAGGTCGTGCAGGCCAAAGAATACCGGGCGGATGATCAGCGCGACCACGGCCATCCAGATCAGCTCGCTGCTGTGAACCCTGAAGAAGTCGGTATTGGGCGTGCCCTGGGTCAGATCGATCAGCGTGCTCAGGTAGCTGAACAGTGAGACTTCGATCAGGGCCGCGATCAGCCCGACCACCAGCAAGGCGGCGAACATCGGCCAGACCTGGCGCAGGTAGTAGAGGTAAAACGCCCAGACAGTGCTGGGCGGGGCCGCGGTGGGAGCCTCGCGGAAAATATCGATCAACTGTTCGAAACGGCGATAAAGCATTGGCACTGAAGCCCGCAGTGCGGGCTCTCCTTTAGTGGTGTGGCCGGTGCTGCTGGCTTTACTCATCCCGATGGGGCGCCGGCCAAGGCTCCCTGCTGTGTGCTGCTTGTCAGTCGATGCGTTTGGCCGACTTGATCAATACCGGGTCGATTGGCACATTCTGCATGCCCTGTTTGGTGGTGGTCTGCGAGTTGACGATCTGGTCGACCACGTCCATGCCATTGACTACCTTGGCGAATACGGCATAGCCCGCGTCACGGCCCGGGTCCAGGAAGGCATTGTCGGCGACGTTGATAAAGAACTGGCTGGTGGCCGAATTGGGGTTGGAAGTGCGGGCCATCGACAGGGTGCCGCGCACGTTGTGCAGGCCGTTGCTGGCTTCGTTCTTGATCGGGTCGCGGGTCTGCTTTTGCACCATCTGCGAGGTAAAACCGCCGCCTTGCACCATAAACCCCGGGATGACACGGTGGAAAATGGTGTTGTTGTAAAAGCCGCTGTCGACATATTTAAGGAAATTGTCGCTGCTGATCGGCGCCTTGACCGGGTCCAGTTCGATTTCGATCTTGCCGAAGCTGGTGTCCAGCATGACATGTGGCGCTTTACTGGCGTCAGCCGCCATCAGGTGGGTGGCAAGCAGCAGTGCGCCAGCGGCAAGAGCAATTTTTTTAAGCATGGTTCAGTGATCCTGAAAAGTGGGGTGACTGTTCAATGCCACACGGGCAGCGGTGCATTGAACCAGTGCCCGTGCCACATCCATCAACGGTGGATGTTCACGGGCTGCGGGTGTTGGACAGGATATTCCCGAATCATGTTCCTGCCCACTGCTGTTCACGCCTGTTGCGGAGCCGCGAAAGGCGCGTCCAGTGGCGCTGTGTCGAAAGTTTGCAACAGTTCGACAAGAATTTGTGTGGCCGGGCCCAGGGGTTTGTCCTTGTTGGCGTAGAGGAAAAACACCGGGTGACGGTTGCCGCCCTGATTGAGCGGCAACGGCTTGAGCACGCCTTCCTTGAGTTCGCGCTCGATCATGTGCCGCGGCAGCCAGGCAAAGCCCAGCCCGCTGCTCACAAACGCTGCCGCCGTGGCCAGGCTGCCGACGGTCCAGCGCTGTTCCGAGCCGAGCCAGCCCACGTCCCTTGGCTGCTGGCGGCCGGAGTCACGAATCACCACTTGTAGCTGGCTTTCCAGGTCCTGGAAGTGCAACTCGCGTTGCAGGCGGTGCAGCGGGTGGTCGGGGTGGGCCACCGCGACAAATTCCACGGTGCTCAATTCGGTGCCCAGATAGCCGGGAATATTGAAACTGCTGATGGCCAGGTCAGCCACGCCTTCAAGCAGCACTTCCTCGACGCCGGACAACACCTCTTCACGCAGACGCACGCGACAGCCGCGGCTTTGCGGCATAAAGGCGGTCAGGGCACGCACCAGCCGGGCGTTGGGGTAGGCAGCGTCGACCACCAGGCGCACCTCGGCTTCCCAGCCTTGTTCCATGTGATGGGCGAGGTCTTCGAGCTGGCTGGCCTGCTTGACCAGTTGCCGCGAGCGGCGCAGCAGCACGCCGCCGGCCTCGGTCAACACCGCCTTGCGGCCGTCAATGCGCAGCAGCGGCACGCCGAGCTGATCCTGCATGCGGGCCACGGTGTAGCTGACTGATGATTGCGAACGGTGCAGGACTTCAGCGGCTTGCGCGAAGCCGCCGTGGTCGACCACCGCCTGCAAGGTGCGCCATTGATCCAGGGTCACGCGGGGCGCTTTCACGATGAAGTCCTCAAATGTGGGGGGAGTGACAGGATACCGCTAAACAAACAGGTTTATAGATAGGTTGTAGCAGGTTATTGCGCTTTTTTATCGAGCTGATGCTCTTTAACCTCTGCTTCATCGTCTTACAGTATTTACAGATGGAGCTTACCCGGCATGTCCAATGTTCTGATTATTGAAAGCAGTGCCCGCCAGCAGGGCTCGTTTTCCCGGCAGTTGACGCAACAGTTCGTCAGCCAGTGGCAGGCTGCCCACCCGGCAGATCAGGTGACCTTGCGCGACCTTGCCCTGAACCCGGTACCGCACCTCGATGCCAACCTGCTGGGTGGCTGGATGAAGCCCGAAGCACAGCGCAATGCTGACGAACAGTCTTCCCTGCAACGCTCCAATGAGCTGACCGACGAGTTGCTGGCCGCCGATGTATTGATGCTGGCGGCACCGATGTACAACTTTGCCATACCGAGCACCCTCAAAGCCTGGCTGGACCATGTGTTGCGGGCCGGAGTGACCTTCAAATACACCGAAACCGGACCGCAAGGGCTTTTGACCGGCAAGAAAGCTTATGTTCTTACGGCGCGCGGCGGGCTATATGCGGGTAGCACCTCGGATCATCAGGAACCCTATCTGCGTCAGGTCCTGGCGTTTGTCGGCATTCACGATGTGACCTTTATCCATGCCGAAGGCATGAACCTGGGTGGCGATTTCCAGGAGAAGGGCCTGAATCAGGCCAAGGCCAGCCTGTCTGCCATCGCATAGCCTGTTAATCGACAGATAATCGCCGGCTGGCTTAATGCTTTCATTGCTCCTTCAAGCATGCGGTTCGCGCATCGAACCTCCCTTTGCACTTTCTTGAGTGCTCGTACCCGATCAGCCCAGGGCTGGATCGGGTTTTTTTTGCCTGCGGCAATGGCTGGGTGCAAGCATGCGGATGCCTTTGAGGTGCGCTATATATCTATCTTTTTACAGGCTCGCGCTCTGTTAATTTGCCCATCGGTTGTTTGGCCAGGCTCCTTCGGCGCATGGCAAAACGTCATTGATTGAGGCGGATGCACCATGTCCATTGTTTCGTCCCTGCCAGAGCAGCAACTGCAAGATGAGGAGGCCGCCATTGCCGCTCATCTCGGCCGCCAGCCCACCTTCCTTGCCACCGCCAGGGATTTGTTCCGTAGCACGTTGCAGCGGCGGTTCGCGTCTGTCACCCAGGCGTTTGACCTGGACGCACTGCATGTCACCGATTATCGCCTGGAGTGGAATCAAGACCGCACGGCGCACATCGCCACCCCTGTGACCTCCCGCAGTCTGGCTGACGAGTTGACGCGGTATCTGGCCAGCCGCGAATTGCCGGTCTATCAGGGGCAGGTCGGGATCTTCGACCAGGCGGCCAGCATCGGCCACCTGGGTACCCGTCTGGCTGGCAGCGACAGGATGGCCAGCGAACTGGCGGCCTTGTTGCAGGACGTGGGGGTCAGGGCCTACCCGAATTATCCGCTGCAGCTAGCGGCCTTTTACGAGGCGCCGGCGCAGGTGCTCGTGCTGGCGCAGGGCGCCGACAACCGCGATGGCCGTGACTTGCCGCTCAAGGTGTGGCTGGCAGAACGAATGGCCCGGCAAAGACGCGCAGAGGCAGACCTGCGCACAAGCGATGGCACCTTGACGGTCGAGGGCGCGGCCATGATCCGGTGGGTAGCAGGGGGCCTGCTCGATGCCGGCGTAACCGAGGAACCCGGGGTTTTCGAGCTGACACTGCGGGTACCGACCGTCGAGGCTCGGGTCTCAGGATGCCTGGTTCTCACCCGTAGCCCCCGTGACTTGCCGGCCCAAAGCCCGGCAGGGGTGATCTTGCTGATGGCAGGGCAGGGCCTGATCGAATTCTCCTCGGGGGGTGAGTTCAACCAATACCTGGCTCGCTGGTTGAGCGACCTGCAAAGCCATCCCTGGTTATGGGCCACAATCGCTTTAAACCACCGCCAGGCTGTGCTGGCTCACTCCCCCCGTGCGCTTGTGGACTACCCGGGTGTTGCCAGCAGCGAGGCTTTTACCCGTTGCCTGGCATCGCTGCTCAGTTGGCAGCAGGACAGTTGCCAGCACCTGCTCCGGGCCGGCCGCGTAGAACCGTTGTATCTGGAGCAGGCTATCAATCTGCGCGCAAGGTTGCGTGTCGGCCAGCTGCTGCAGGTGCGGCAGCTGGCCTTGCAGGCACAGCGCAGCGCCGGGCCGCGCAGGACCGCAGCCATTAATGAAGGGCTGGTGCAGGCGTTCCCTGACCTCCAGTCACTGGTTTCGCCCTTCGACATGGACAGGCTTGAACTCAGGGGGTACCGGGATGACAGCGCGGTCACCGACCTGTCCTCAAGCACCCGTCATTCCGGGCAATGGCAACGGGTCAGTTCCAGGCCGCTCGGGGCTGTGTTGCGAGAACTGCTGGTTGATCCCCGGGTGTTCAATCTTGCTGCCGACATTGAGCGCCTGTGCATCGGTGCAGCCGACAGCGATGCTTGCATTGAAATCACGCTACAGGCCTTTCGTGACAATGCACTGGCTGTTGTAAGGCCGTTGCGGTATGTCGCTGTGGAGTGCCAACTGCCGGTAACCCCGGCGGCCCTGCCTGAACCACCGGTAAACCCCTTCAAGCAGCAGGCGCAGGCCACCCTGGCTGATTTTCGGGCAATGGCTGCAATGTTGCAGGCGGCCCCTGTGGCTTCTTCGTTCAGGTTGCGGCCAAGCCCGCACTCTGCGCTGCAGGGCGCCATCAGCGAAGTGGTGCGCCAGTTCGGGTTGCTGGCGCACGAGTTGCGCGGGCAGGCAGCGAGTGTGCTGTATCAGCGCCTGCCACTTGCCGCGACATTGCCCGCGAGGCTGCGCAGGCAGTTGGAAACTTGTTTGCATAGCGACCGGCAAGCCGTTCTGTTTGATTACGGTGAGTCGGTGACTCTGGCGGAGATGCTGGACTTTTACTGCATCATTGCGGCTGAACCGCTAACGGCGCCTGCTAGGCGGCAAGCACTCAATGACCTTGAAGAACAGTACGCCGTGCGTGCCCTGGGCATGGAAAACGCAACACCGTTACTTGACAGCCTGCTGGGTGCCGACCAGGAGCGGGCGTTGCTCGGTGCCGTAAACGCTTGTATTGCAACCCTGCAACCCTTGCCGGGGGTAAACCCTTTGCCGCCTCTGGAAGTGCTGGGGCATTACCTGCCCGGGTTTGACCCTGGCGGATTGGCGCACACCAGGCCGACCGTGGCGCTGCAACAACTGCTCACTTCAGAGCAGGGGCAGTGGCTTGGCCAGCAGTTGCTCAAGGCGTCAGGTTGGCATGGCGCCGCCGATGGCGAGGCTGCCCCGGCGACCCTGAACGCCCAGTTGGCCTGGAAGGCCCTTGTGCTGCGTTATTCCCAGGCAGGTACAACAGCTGGCTACGACCTGAACGCCAATCGTTTGTGGGGTAAAAGCTATGCCTGGATCCGCAGCGATTTCGAGCACTACCTGCTGACCTCGCGACAAGCCACTTCGCCGGCGTTTGCCGCGCTGCTGGCGCGTTTGCTGCGCCCGAGCATGCCCGCGGATTTCAGCGTGCGCGACATTCCGGTCGAGCTGATCTACGGTTCGGCCAGTTGGGTCAACTTCCGGCATGGGGCCGAGCTTGCACATGTGATTGAGCCAGGCTCGCCCCAGCGCATGACTTTTCAACAGGTCATCACGTTGCCAGGCCAGCAGGCGACTGGCCTGGCAGGGCAGCAGAGCGTGGCGCGGGAAAAGTCGGCGGCCATGCTTTCCCTGCGACTACCACCGCTCATGACCTGGGCAGCCCTTCATGGCGTTGTGCCTGAAATGCCCTTGAGTGCTTACACCAGCGAGCAGATCCAGCAAGCCGCCAAGGCGCTGGATGCCTTTGAGCAGACAGTGCTCAAAGCGGCCAACGATCTGTTCGAGGTGCCCCCCGCCAGACTGCAGATGGCCAGGGCTGAGCTGTTGAAACACGGCATCAGCCCCGAACAACGCGTGTACACGGCGCAGAGGGGGAGTGTGCCCCTGTTTGAGCTGTATGCCGTGGGCAAGCATATGGAGGTGGATTTTGAGCCGCATACGGCAACCACCCTGCCAAGCACCGAAACGCTAAGGGCCCGGGCTGCACTGCTGGCCCGGCTTGGGCGCTTGCAGGTGAATATCGAGCGCGAGTTCAGCCGTCGCTACGATGCCCATGAGGCAGCGCTCGTATCTGCACAACAAGCAGTGGTGAGGTTCTTGCTGGACAGCCTGCCCCCGCAACAGCGTCAGGATATCGAGTACAGCGCTGTCAGGGTGTTGCGCGTGAGGACAGAAAGTCGTGGCAGCGTCGCTGAAGAGACCACGAGCCTCATGGATTCGCTGATGCTGCGCCAGGGTTTTATCCTGCAAGTGTGCAAGCCCGGTGATTGCGATATCTATGAGGTATTTCCGCGAGCCTTGCACATTCAGCAAAGCCCCGGGCTCAAGCCATTGTTGATTGGCGGAGTGATTGGTCCCAGGCAAACGGGCCTGCATAGCTGGATCCATCGCTATCGGCATGGGGCGATTTTGCAACTGGACGAAAACGCCTACCGAACAGGGCAAAAACCGCGGCCCCATGCACTCTCAAGCTCCAGGCTGATTGTCGAAGAGCTGGGCAGCTTGCCTGCAGAGGGCCAACCCGGCAGTACGCTGCCCAATACGTTTTGTTCCGCGCGC
The DNA here is from genome assembly GCF_900105835.1 of Pseudomonas fragi. Classification (NCBI taxonomy): domain Bacteria; kingdom Pseudomonadati; phylum Pseudomonadota; class Gammaproteobacteria; order Pseudomonadales; family Pseudomonadaceae; genus Pseudomonas; species Pseudomonas fragi. The sequence goes on along the minus strand of NZ_LT629783.1, from coordinate 1,486,978 downwards.
AGCAAGCAGATTGCCATGTTGGCCCCTCTCTATATCGACAGGGATCAGGCCCGCGCGGCAGCCCGGGGCGTGACGGCGTTTGACCAGGCTCATCCGGCCGTGCAGCTGCTAAAGTCGATTACCCCGTTCTGGGGGACTTTTGACGACCTGCTGTCTGGCGACCAGAAACGCATGGCTGAGGGCAGGCTGGGGCTGGTTTTCGACCTGCTGTTTTTCCTGCCCGTGGCCCGGTTTGTCGGTGGCGCGGTACGCATCCTGAAAACAGCCGGAAAACTGGGTTTCAAGCCCGCGCTGCCACGGCTGGGAAGGCTCACCAGAACTCTGCTGGTGGCTCTGGCGCAAGAGTTCAACCCGGCCGACGGCCTGTCCCAGTTGCTCAAATGGGGCCGCATCAAGGTTTTGATGGGCGGCCGCAGCCTGGCCAGCCGGGGGCTGGAGCACTACAATCAAGCCGCCAGGCGCTCAAGTGTGGCCCGCTATGACACTCGCCGCGGGCTGGTGACGGTCGATGACCCCGCGCTGTGGAAGTCACCGCCGCCAGGTGATCAGCTACGCAGGGTCAACGGCATCGACAATGTGCCGGTGCGCAACACGGGCAGCGCGGATGCCCCACGTTACCACCTGCTCGATCCTGTTTCCGGCCTGCCCTATGGGCCGCAGCTGGCATCGAGGGTGCGGGTTGTGCGATTCAACCAGCAAAGGTATGTCGTGCCCGCCAGCCCTGACTTGCCTGATGGCTATTACAGGCTGCGAATCAGTAACCCTGACAACCCGTCGCAACTGCTCAGCAGCGGGCTGATTGCCAAACCCGATGCCGGAGCGGGGGGGCTCTGGAGAAGAAGAGGGATCAGGGGCGGGGGTAAGGAGTCATTTGAAACTGGCACTTTGCACACCTGGGCCCTGCCGGGTCACGGTGGCCAGGCCACGTTGGCCGACATGAACGCCTACACACGCAGTGATATCTCGTTGCCGGGGCTGGTGCCAGGCTCGGCACCCGGTGTTTACACGCACAATAGCCGGTCCTGGATAACGGCTGGCGAGCCGCCGCAGGTGTATGAAGTGGTGCAGATCAGAAACAGGTTTTGGCAGTTGCATGCCGATGGTGAACAACCTGGCCCTTTTGTGACTTTTCGCCCCGTCCAGGGCCTGGCCTCAGGTGTGTGGGAAATAGATCCCGGGATCCGCCTGCAGCCCAGGCCAAGGTCAAAATGGCAAGGCGGGGCCGAGGTCATGTTTGTTCCGGATCCCGAAGGGCCGCAGTTTTACCGCAACCTCAACAACCTGCCGGCGGCTACACCCTGGCAGGTTGAAAGAGCTATCGACTTCAAACGCATCGAGCAGCAGATCCATACCCAATGGCACGTCAAACTGGAAGGGATCAGGGTGATTTCGACAACGGGCAATGATCTGGCAGGGAAAATGGGTATTCCCTACGATTCATCTTCTGCCAAAGCCAATCCGGTAGCCTGGACCTCGCCCCAAGGGCGCATATATATCGCCACGGATCATCCGGATTTCGTGGTCAATGGGCTGGTCGATACCGACAAGGTGCGCTCCACGGTGGTACATGAATATGTGCATGCGGCCTCCCACCGTCATATTGGGTTGCAGGCTGTGTCCGGTGCCGAGGTCAATTATGACGAATGCCTGGTGGACTACTTTGCACAGAAGCTTTACACGCAAATCTATCCGGATCGCCCCTACAAAAGTAGTTACTTCAGCCAGGACGGCACCCTCTGGCATGGCCAGTTGGCGCCCTTTATGACACAAAATGCCAGCATGAGCCTCGAGGATATCCAGCAGGCACTCTTTCATAACCCGGGGCTGTTTCGTCCGTTGAGTGCCGATGCGTTGCAGGCGTGGAAGCGCCTGACGGATTTCTAACCCGGGTTGGTCGCTTGGCCAATCGCCTTTAAACAGGCGACATTGCCAAGCCAGCATTTTACTTCCCCGGCAAACCGGCTAAGGTCGCGCATTCCTTCGGGCTCGCTGCGGCGTGATCGAACAGGCGACCAAGGTTTTTTGAGCGAGAGATACATGGGCTATCTGTTATTTGTCACCCTGATCCAGGCGTTTTCCTTCAGTTTGATTGGCGAGTATCTGGCGGGGCACGTCGACAGTTACTTTGCAGTACTGGTGCGAGTGGTGCTGGCGGGGCTGGTGTTTATCCCGCTGACGCGCTGGCGTCAGGTCGAACCCGGCTTCATGCGCGGCATGTTATTGATCGGGGCGCTGCAGTTCGGCATTACCTACGTCTGCCTGTACTTGAGTTTTCGGGTGCTTACGGTGCCGGAGGTGTTGTTGTTCACCATTCTGACACCGCTGCATGTGACCCTGATCGAGGATGCCCTTAACCGTCGGTTCAACCCCTGGGCCCTGGTCGCCGCGCTGGTGGCCGTGGCGGGTGCTGCAGTGATTCGGTTTGACAGTATCAGCCCGGATTTCTTCAAAGGTTTTCTGCTGCTGCAACTGGCCAACTTCACCTATGCCGCCGGGCAGGTCTTGTACCGCCGTCTGGTGGCGCGCTACCCGAGCGACTTGCCCCATTACCGGCGGTTCGGTTTCTTTTACCTTGGCGCGCTGGCGGTGGTGCTGCCGGCATTCTTGTTGTTCGGCAAGGCCAACTTTCTGCCCGAGGCCCCTCTGCAGTGGGGGGTGCTGGTGTTTCTGGGCCTGGTGTCCACCGCGTTGGGGCTTTATTGGTGGAACAAGGGCGCCTGCCTGGTCAGCGGCGGCACTCTGGCGGTGATGAACAATTTGCATGTGCCGGTGGGCTTGCTGCTCAACCTTCTGATCTGGAACCAGCATGAACCGTTGGGACGACTGTTCATCGGTGGGCTGGTGATTGTGTTTGCTGTCTGGATCAGTCGCCTAGACCGCAGGCCCGTGACGGTCTAAGGTCAACCTCAGTCCATCTATCGCCGTAAGGGAGAGTCGGAATGACAGTCAGGGTGTTGATCTTGCCGGGCCTGTTCAATTCAGGAGCAGAACACTGGCAATCTCACTGGGAGCAGCGCTACAGCGGTTTGCACCGGGTCAAGCAGGAAGATTGGCAAAACCCGGTCTGTACTGACTGGGTGCAGAACCTGCAAAAAAAAATCACCAAGAGCGAGCGCCCTGTGGTGCTGGTTGGCCATAGTCTGGCGTGTTCGTTGATTGCCCGATGGGCGCAGCAACACCCCAAAGAGGCCCGGCGTGTGCGTGGGGCGCTGTTGGTGGCGCCCAGTGATACCGAAGCCGACAGTTACCCGGCCGGTACCACAGGCTTTAGCCCCATGCCGCTTGAGCCCCTGCCATTTGATGCCATCACCGTGGCCAGTACCAACGACCCCTATGTTACCCCTGAGCGGGCCGAGGCCTTCAGCCAGGCCTGGGGCAGTGACCTGGTATGGCTGGAAAATGCCGGGCATATCAATGGCGAAGGCGGGTTTGGCGCCTGGCCGCAGGGGATCGAGTTGTTGTTCAGGCTCACCGGTGATCCGCAGTTCAAGCAAGCTTGAACCTGTAGCCGCTGACGAGGCACGAGGCTGCGACAAGGCCCGCAGGGCCTTCAGATTGCCGGGGGCCGCTTCGCAGCCCATCGCAGCCTCGCTGCGCTCCTCAGCGGCTACACATCACTCTTCGATCGGTATTCTGTTGAACAGCCCTTTGCGCAGGTCATTGCCGCTGGGTTGCTGGTATACGCTGAGCCCGAACTCAGGCAGCACGGACAGCAGGTAGTCAAAGATATCGCCCTGAATGCGCTCGTATTCGTCCCACACCGTGGTCCGGGTAAAGCAGTACACCTCCAGTGGCACGCCTTGAGGCGTGGTTTGCAGCTGGCGCACCATGCAGGTCATGTTCGGCTGGATATCGGCATGGCTTTTCAGGTAGGCAAGGGCATAAGCACGGAAGGTGCCGATATTGGTCATGCGCCGACGGTTGGCGGACAAGGCTGCCACGTTGCCCTGGGCTTCATTCCAGCTTTTGAGTTCGGCTTGCTTGCGATGCAGGTAGTCGCTCAGCAAGCGTACCCCTTCCAGACGCTGCTCCTGCTCATCGGTCAGGAACGCGACATCGCTGGCATCAATAAACAGACTGCGCTTGATCCGGCGCCCGCCGGACTGCTGCATGCCGCGCCAGTTCTTGAACGACTCGGACATCAGGCGCCAGGTCGGAATCGAGACAATGGTCTTGTCGAAATTCTGCACCTTGACGGTGTGCAGGGTGATATCGATCACATCACCGTCGGCACCCACCTGCGGCATCTCGATCCAGTCGCCGACTCGCAGCAAGTCGTTGCTGGTCAATTGCACGCTGGCCACAAACGACAGCAGGGTGTCCTTGTAGACCAACAAAATGACGGCCGACATGGCCCCCAGCCCCGACAGCAGCAGCATCGGCGAGCGGTCGATCAGTGTGGCGACAATGATGATGGCCGAGAACACATACAGCAGCATTTTCGTCAGCTGAATGTAACCCTTGATCGGCCGGGTCTTGGCGTAATTGGTGCGCGAATAGATATCGAGCAAGGCGTCCAGCAGCGAGCTGATGACGCGGGTAAGGACAAAAATGGTAATGGCCAGCGCCAGGTTGCCGAGGAAGTGGCGACCGTTGTCGCTCATGTCCGGCACCAGATTGCGCCCGAACTGCACCATCAACGAGGGGGTCAGTTGGGCCAGGCGATGGAACACCTTGTGTTCGCGTAAGTCATTGATCCAGTGCAGGGCCGGTTGGCGGCCGAGCATTTTGGTCACGCGCAGGACAATGATGCGAGCGATATGACCGGCCAGCAGGGCGACGCCCACCAGAACGATCAGGCCGAGCATGGCCGAGACCCACGGATGTTGGTCCAGGTTGGCCCACAAGTCCTGGATTTGGCTCCAGAGAGGTTGAGTATCCATAAGCAAAAACGATATCCGGTAATAAATGGCTATGGGATTAGAGCACTTCAGGGTGATTTGTGGGCCTTGATTGGACTAAAGACCCTAAAAAACCATTTGTTTCATGCCGTTCGTGCAAAGTAACTCGGCCTTGGCGCTCGAAACCGTTACTCTATGCCGCTGATTTTTTGTATTTCTTCGAGGTAGCACCCGTGTTTTCCGATTTCGCCCTGCACGAACGCCTGCTTAAAGCTGTGGCCGAGCTTAAATTTGTCGAGCCTACGCCTGTGCAAGCAGCGGCCATTCCGCTCGCGCTCGAAGGGCGTGACCTGCGGGTTACAGCTCAAACCGGGAGTGGCAAGACGGCCGCTTTCGTTCTGCCGATTCTCAATCGCCTGATTGGTCCGGCCAAAATCCGCGTCAGCATCAAGGCATTGATCCTGCTGCCGACCCGCGAGCTGGCCCAGCAAACGCTGAAGGAAGTTGAGCGTTTTTCGCAGTTCACGTTCATCAAGTCCGGCCTGATCACCGGCGGTGAAGACTTCAAGGTCCAGGCCGCCATGCTACGCAAGGTGCCGGATATCCTGATCGGCACCCCGGGCCGTTTGCTGGAACAACTCAACGCTGGCAACCTCGACCTCAAAGAAGTTGAAGTGCTGGTGCTCGACGAAGCCGACCGCATGCTCGACATGGGTTTCTCCGAAGACGTACAGCGTCTGGTCGATGAATGCCCGAATCGTCAGCAAACCATGTTGTTCTCGGCCACCACCGGTGGTTCGGGCCTGCGTGAAATGATCGGCAAGGTTCTGAACAACCCGGAGCACTTGCAGCTCAACCAGGTCAGCCAGCTGAACGCCACCACGCGTCAGCAGATCATTACCGCGGACCACAACCAGCACAAAGAGCAGATCGTTAACTGGCTGCTGGCCAACGAGACTTATCAAAAAGCCATTGTTTTCACCAATACTCGCGCCATGGCCGACCGTATCTACGGTCGTCTGGTGGCTCAGGAGTACAAGGCGTTCGTCTTGCACGGTGAAAAAGACCAGAAGGACCGCAAGCTGGCGATCGATCGCCTGAAGCAAGGCGGCGTCAAGATTCTGGTTGCCACCGACGTTGCGGCCCGTGGCCTGGACGTTGAAGGCCTGGATCTGGTGATCAACTTCGATATGCCACGCAGCGGTGACGAATACGTTCACCGTATCGGCCGTACTGGCCGTGCAGGCAATGATGGCCTGGCGATCTCGCTGATCTGCCACGGTGACTGGAACCTGATGTCCAGCATTGAGCGCTACCTGAAGCAAAGCTTCGAGCGTCGCACCATCAAGGAAGTCAAAGGTACTTACGGCGGCCCGAAAAACGTCAAGGCTTCGGGTAAAGCGGTTGGTGTGAAGAAGAAAAAGACCGACGCCAAGGGCGTCAAGAAGAAGTCGGGCGCCAAGGCACCGACCAAGCGCAAGATTGCCAACCGCCCGAAGACCGACGCCCTGTCGCTGGTCAGCAAGGACGGCATGGCACCGCTCAAGCGCCGCAAGCCAGAAGCACCCGCCGCTGATTAAAGCGCTGGCGTGACTCACAAAAAACCCGGCCTGTGCCGGGTTTTTTGTTGCCTGAAACGCCGCAGATTTTGTGAGTGCCGCATTGTCTGTGGTAGCTGACTTGCCTGCGATGTATGCACCGTGGTGTGACTGGGAAGCCGCGCCGTCTGAATCGCGAGCAAGCCCGCTCCCACAGGGATTGTCGTCGGCCGCAGATTTTGTGAGTGCCGCATTGTCTGTGGGAGCTGGCTTGCCTGCGATGTATGCACCGTGGTGTGACTGGAAAGCCGCGCCGTCTGAATCGCGAGCAAGCCCGCTCCCACAGGGATTGTCGTCGGCTGCAGATTTTGTGAGTGCCGCATTGTCTGTGGGAGCTGGCTTGCCTGCGATGGCGTCACCGTGGTGTGACTGGGAAGCCGCGTCGTCTGCATCGCGAGCAAGCCCGCTCCCACAGGGATTGTCGTCGGCCGCAGATTTTGTGAGTGCCGCATTATCTGTGGGAGCTGGCTTGCCTGCGATGTATGCACCGTGGTGTAACTGGGAAGCCGCGCCGCCTGCATCGCGAGCAAGCCCGCTCCCACAAAACCGCAGGCCGTTCAGTAGAACGTCCGCTCGGCCTTAAATGTCAGCAAGCCATCACACTGGGTGTTTTGCCCGGAGTAGGCGGAGCAGTCGGTGCCGTCCAGGCTGGAGTCGCTATAGATGACATTCAGGTCGATGCCCATCCAGGCTCGCGAGAACTTGATCGACCAGTCATTGAAGGCGCGCACGCTGCCGCCCTCGGCAATGGACACGGGCGTGCCCAGCTGATGGGTGGTGTATTTCATGCTCACGCCGATGCCAAATGGCTGGTTGACGCCAAGGTCGGCAAACAGGGTGCTGTCGCGGCGGTCCGGGTCGTTGCTGAAGGCGGCGCCAAAGCGCGTGCCCAGCACCGTGAGGCCGGCAAAGATCTGCTGGCTGTCCAGTGAATCAACTTTGGGGTAGCTGTAGTGAATCAGCCCCAGCTCATAGCTCAAGGTCTGGTCGAAGGGGTGTTTGTAGCCCAGGTACGAATCCACTTCCAGGTTACTGCCGGGTTTGATCCCCATCGTGGGCGCCCATTGCCCGACATACCAGCCACTGTCGTGGGTCAGGTCGAGGCCGCCATGAAAGGTCGAGCCTGCGCTTGTGGGCTTGACCAGGCCCTGGGCCATACTGCGGCTGGGCTGGGTGGCCAGCTTGAGGTCGAAATCGCCCAGTTCGCGGGAGAACACCTGAGCATCCGCAATGGCGCTGGTCAGCAGCGTGCCGGCCAGCAATACCGCCCGTGTGAGCATGATCGGCTCCCTATATGGGCTCAAAGGCTTGATTCAGAGCCTTCGGAGCATACGCAGGAATAGCGGCAACAAAGTGCCGTTCGTCGATTTATCGATGCGAATCAGTGGCAACGCAGGGGAACATGGGGGATAAATCGAGAGTCCTAGCGCCTTGAAGGGCAAAGCGCATTAGGACCAGATGACGCGAGGGGGTGTTACTTTTTGCCGAGCGTGATCTGCTTGGACGGGCCAAAAGTTTGGCCGCTGACGCCTTTGCTGATTTGCTGAATCTCGCCACCGGATTTCAGGAATGCTTCGATTTGCGCATTGATGGAATCACTGGTTTCAACAGCGGGAGCTGGCTTTGCTTTGCTGGCGGATGCTTTTACACGCATGGCGGCTATTGACCTGTAGAAAATAACTTGGCCAGCGATAGTACCTGAAATACTTGACAATTGCTTGTTAAATATCTTCGTAAAATAATAGGGGCGCGTTGCCGTACTGCCCAATCAGTTGCATAAAGATCCGCTAACTCGCTGTTTTAATTCATAACAGGGGAGGGTTTTGCAGTGCATTCAGAGGTTCGCAGGTGCGCGGCATGTTCCCTCCAGGCTGACGAATGGCACCCAAAGGGTGGGGGAAAATCCTGATAAATCAAACCTTTCGCAGATTTTTTGGATGCGGGGCTGCGGTGCTCCAATTTGCCCCCTTAAACTCGGGTAGAATGCCGCTTACGTAATGAGGGTATTGGACATGGCTTTAATCGGTCGCTACAACAGTTTGCAAGTGGTTAAACATACAAACTTCGGTTTGTATCTGGACGGAGGGGCTGACGGTGAAATCCTGTTGCCCAACCGTTATATTCCAAAAGATATTCCCAGCGAAGATGAAGACTGGCTCAACGTCTTTGTTTATTTGGACAGTGCTGACAAGTTAATTGCCACCACTGAAAAACCAAAAGTTCAAGTCGGTGAATTTGCCAGTTTGAAAGTGGTTGAAGTTAACAGCATCGGTGTGTTCCTGGATTGGGGCCTGCCAAAAGATCTGCTGTTGCCGTATTCCGAAGAAAAACGCCAGATGACCGCCGGCGAATACGTCGTGGTGCATGTCTACCTCGACAAGCACACCCGCCGCATTACCGCGACTGCTCGTCTGGACCGTTACCTGGACAAGACCCCGGCCAATTACCAGGTCGGCCAGGAAGTTGATCTGTTGGTGGCCGAGGCCACGGACATGGGCTTTAAAGCCGTGATCAACAACAAGCACTGGGGCTTGATCCACAAGAATGAAATCTTCAAGTTCATGCGTGCGGGCAAGCAGGAAAAGGGCTACATCAAGGAAATTCGTGCTGACGGCAAGATCAGCCTGAGCTTGCAGCCAGTTGGCCAGGAAGCCGCCAGCAGCCTGAACTCCAAGATCCTCAGCAAGTTGCGCGACAACAACGGTGTGCTGGCGGTCAGCGACAAAAGTGCCCCGGAAGTGATCAGCACCCATTTTGGCGTGAGCAAGGGCAACTTCAAGAAAGCCATTGGCGCGCTGTACAAGGAAGGCAAGATTGCGATCCACCCGGACCGCATCGAACTGATCTGACCCAAGGCGAGGGCTGGCGACATGAGCAAGGCAGTGTGGGCGTATATCGGTGCGTTACTGGCTTTTCTGGTGCTCGACGGCCTGTGGCTGGGCGTGCTCATGAGCTCTACCTACAAAGAGCTGTTGGGCCCGCTGATGCTGGCTCAACCCAAGTGGGGCCCGGCCATCGTGTTTTACCTGCTGTATGTGCTGGGTGTGGTGTTCTTTGTGGTATTGCCGGCCCTTGCCCGGGCCAGTGCGCGCAGGGCGGCGCTGGCGGGTGCGCTGTTCGGGCTGGTGGCCTATGGCACCTATGACATGACCAACTGGGCCACGCTGCAAGGCTGGTCGGCCCAGTTGGCGTTGATGGACATGGCCTGGGGCGGGTTGTTGACCTGTCTTGCAGCCCTGTCGGGTTATTGGGCGGCACGCAAGCTGGCGTCCTGATTGTCTTTCTGCAACTGACAAGCACTGCGTTGTTTCGACTCTTATAGGCGTGGCTTTTTTTCGGGTGAATTATGAGTGTTTCGCGGCGAGCAACGGATGCTTTCGCACTGCAAGTGATGCTGGGGTTGTGCCTGATCTGGGGGGTGCAACAGGTCATCATCAAGCTTGCCGCACCTGATATCGCGCCAGTGATGCAGGCCGCCCTGCGTTCCGGTATTTCGGCGCTGCTGGTGGGACTGCTGATCTGCTGGAAGGGTGGCTGGGGCCAGGTACCCGCCACCTGGCGCGGCGGTTTGCTGGCAGGCAGCCTGTTCGGGCTGGAGTTCTTCTTTATTTCCGAAGGCCTGCAACTTACCAGTGCGGCGCATATGTCGGTCTTTCTCTATACCGCGCCGATTTTCACCGCCCTCGGGATTAACTGGCTGTTGCCCAGCGAGCGCCTGCGGCCCTTGCAATGGCTGGGGATCTTGCTTGCGTTTGTCGGGATCGCTTTCTCGTTCGCGGGCGGCATGTCGTTTGCCGATATGGATCGCAATGTGCTGCTGGGTGATGCCTACGCCATTCTGGCGGGCATGGCCTGGGGCGCGACCACGGTGGTGGTGCGCGCCTCGCGGTTGTCGGATGCGCCGGTGACCCTGACCCTGTTCTATCAATTGATTGTCGGTTTTGGTGGCCTGCTGTTGATTGCCGCTTTCAGCGGCCAGATTGGCCACGTCAGCCTGACCACCGTGGCGGTGGCCAGTGTGCTGTTTCAGGGGCTGGTGGTGTCGTTCTTCAGTTATCTGGTGTGGTTCTGGTTGCTCAAGCGTTATATGGCCTCCAACCTGGCGGTGTTTTCATTTATGACGCCGTTGTTCGGAGTGACCTTTGGTGTGCTGGTGTTGCATGAACCCCTGAGCGTCAACTTTGTGGTGGGCGCCGTGCTGGTGCTGTGCGGCATTACCTTTGTCAGCGCCGAGCAGTGGGTGCGTCGCAAAGTTCGCGCTCTGCTGGGGAACTGACCGACTGCCACGCCAGCAACCCGGCCAGCAGCAGCCCGCTGGCCGCGATGATCAAGGCCGGTTGCAAGCCGCCGCTGAAATGGCTGCTCATTGCCGCCAGCAATGGGCCGCATAGCTGGCCCACGGCAAAACAGGCGGTGAGCAAGGCCGCATTGCGCGCTGTGGCGTGGGGCGCCAGGTCCCGTGAGCGCTGCATCACCAGCGGCATGCAGGCTAGAAACGGCGTGCCGCACAGGATCACCCCCAGAGCCAGGCCGGCACCGCTGGGCAGCAGGCACGCCAGCACGCCAAGGGCTTGAATCCACAGCCCGCCCATCAGCCAGAAGCGCGTAGTGGCTGGCCGGGGGCGGCGAAAACTGATCAACACCACACCCGTCGCCGCGCACAGCCCGAATGCAGGCCAGAACAGGTCCGCTTGCCACTGGCCGTGGAAGCGTGCGCTGGCCATCTGTGACAGAAACGTCGCCGGGATGATGTAGCCCAGGCCATACAATCCATAAATCGCTCCCAGGCGGGCAATACCGGGTTGGCGGCCGTCCGCCTGGTTTTCTGCGGGGCGGGTGGCCGGTGGGGCAGGTTGCGGCAGGGCAGGCAGAATCACCAGCAGCATCAGCAGTGCCGCCACGGCATAGATCATCCACAGTGTGGCGGAACCCTGCCCGGTGGCATTGGCTGCCAGGGCCAGCAGCCCGGTCAGCATCACCCCCGCTCCCGGGCCGGCAAATACCAGGGCACCCAGCCGTGGACGATTGGCGGTAATGGCTATGTGCTGACTGAGTGCGGTAATCATCACCATCACCCATGCACTGGCAATACCGGCACCAAAACGCAGGAGCAGATGAGGCCAGAACCCGTAGGCCCAGTATGAAATCAAGGTCAGTACAACGCACAGCCACAGACCTGTGTGCAGGCGGCTGCGCACCTGGTCTGGGCGTCTGGCGCGCATGGCGTCCAGTGCGCCGAGCAGATAGCCCAGATAGTTGGCGGCGGCGATCAGTCCGGCGCCCGTCAGGTCGATCTGACCTTCGCTGATCAAGTGCGGCAGTTGCGGGGTCAGGGAGAAACGACCTATGCCCATTGCCATCATGAGCGCGACAAAGCTGGCGAGTATGCGGATCAGGGGCGACATGTTGCGGATTCCTGAGGGAGAACAATGACCGTCAGGCTAGAGTGAATTGACTTTCCTTAAAAATGAATAATAGTGAGCTACTTGTTCTGAATTGGAGAATGGTGTGGAGTTCAGTCAATTGCGTATTTTTCAGGCCGTAGCCGAAGAGGGTTCGATTACCCGAGCGGCTGAACGCTTGCACCGCGTGCCCTCCAACTTGTCGACCCGCCTCAAACAGCTGGAAGAGCAGATGGGGGTTGAGCTGTTTATGCGCGAGCGTCAGCGCCTGCAGCTATCTCCGGCGGGGCAGGTGCTGCTGGACTACACCGCGCGTCTATTCGCCCTGCATGATGAAGCGCTGGGTGCGGTGCAAGGTGGCGTGCCTGCGGGCAAATTCACCCTGGGCACGATGTACAGTACCGCGGCGATTCATTTGCCGAGCTTGTTGGCCCGCTATCACCGTACTTATCCGGCAGTGAATCTGCATGTGCAATCGGCACCCAGCGGTGAGTTGCTTGAGGGGTTGCTGACCGGGCGGCTGGACGCAGCTCTGGTGGATGGTCCGCTGGAGCTGGCCGGGCTGGATGGCGTAGAGTTCTGCGAAGAGCGTCTGGTGCTGATCAGTGATCTGGATCATCCGCCAATTAGCCGCGCCCAGGAGGTGCAGGGGCGTGAAGTGTTTACCTTCCGCCAGGGCTGTTCTTACCGAGCCCGGCTTGAAGCCTGGTACGCCAGTGATCGGGCTGCAATGGGGCGGGTGATGGAGATCGAATCCTATCAAGGTATGTTGGCGTGCGTGGCAGCAGGGTCGGGGGTGGCATTGATGCCGGCCTCGATGCTGGCCAGCTTGCCGGGGCGTGAAAATGTATGCATACACCCCTTGAAACAACCTTTTGCCAGTGCCACAACATGGTTGATGTGGCGAAAAGGCATGACAGGGGCCAACCTGAATGCCTGGATAGAGCTGCAACAGGCCCATTCGCCGCAAACTTCTGAATTATCGCTGCAACTTCCATTGCCGGCCTGAATCATACAGGTGCAGGGCTTAGCCTAAAGTTCATTGACCTTAAGCAAGCATCTTGTAGGAGTTAGGACTATTATCTGTACGAAGCGACCACTGAATTCCCGTCGCCAGAGTGACCCCAAGGGGGATATATGAAAGACAAACTGCAAACTTGGCTCCATGACCTTGGCGTAGCGCTAGGTTTGATCGAGCCGCCAATGCAACCTGTGCCAATCCCTGTCGAGGATCCGCGCCGCCGCCCGCAACGTCGCCGCTAAGGGCACTTGTTTGCGGCAGGTAGCCTGACCTCCAGCGTCCCTTGCCTGGTGCAAGGGCCTGCGGCTTGCAACGCAAAAAAGGGCAGTGGCCACTGCCCCCTCTCCTTATTGGGCTTGTCAGCCCATGCTGAAGCGCACGCTGTAATTTAGCGGTGCTTCGTCTGTTTTTTCCGTGACCTGGGCTTCGCACTTCACATCCTCGACACCGGTAGAGTTGGCACTGGCTGCCCGGGTTGAGTGGAGTGTTGGTGTGAATGTGCCAAATGACTGGGTAACCTTCAACGCCGTGGAAAAGGTGCATTCCCGATTGCCATTGCTATAAGCAATGACTTCGCGCAGGGTTGCCGGGGTTTTGCGCGGGTAAGCAAAGTTGGTTTTGTAGTTTGCCTCATAGGAATGCTCGCCATAGGGGGCGACATCAAAGAAGCCGGGAGCGGCCAAGGACAGGTCCCAGCCGGAACGCTTGAGCGTGAGCGGTCCCGAGGTGTTGTTGACGATTTCGAAGGTCAGTGTGGTGACATCGGCTTTAGCGGTGGTGCCGGCGACGGCCAGGGTAATGGCCACTGCGGCAGTGGCCAGATACGTGTGGAAGTGGGTCATGGTATCAAGTCCATTTAATCAGTCAGGGTTGCATGAAGTGATGCGGCAACATCCTCTGTGGCCGCTTTTCAAGCTTAGTTGGGCTGATTAATGGCCTGGGAGCGACACGTCGCTGAGTGGGCGGGGTATTGGCGTTGCGGGTTGTATGAAAGGGGTAGGGGGAGCGGGTACAACCTGCAACGTTGTACCCGCTGAAGAAAACCCTGATCAGGCCACGCTGGCTACAACCGCAGGGCGTCGATCCAGCAGGCTGACCAGCACAAAACTGACCAGCGCCACAGCCAGGCTGTAGTAGATCGGCGTGTTGGCATCCAGGCCATCCTTGATCATGAACGCCAGTGCAGTGACAAACCCCAGGCTCATGCTGGTAATGGCGCCCGCCGTGGTGGCGCGCTTCCAGAAAATCGCCCCGATCAATGGCACCAGCATGCCGCCCACCAGCAGGTTGTAAGCGAGGGTCAGGGCGCTGATCACATCCGAAACCACCAGGGCGATGCCCAGCACGGCAATGCCCGTGAGCAGGGTGAACAGGCGGTTGATCCGCAGGCTCGACTGCTTGCCGCCGCGCAGCCTTGGCAACAGGTCTTCGGTCAGTACCGTGGAAGCCGCGAGCAAGCCGGCACTGGCGGTGGACATCATGGCCGCCAGCGCTGCGGCAATCACCAGCCCGCGAATACCGTCAGGCAGCGACACCTTGACGATGGCGGCGAAGGCATTGTTGACGTTGTCCAGGTCCGGGATCAGCACATGGTCGGCCATGCCGATCAGGGCGCAGGTCAGGCCGTAGAGAATGCAGTAAAACCCGGCGAATGTGCCGGCATATTTGGCCACTTTCGCGGTTTTTGCGGTGAACACCCGTTGCCAGATGTCCTGGCCGATGAGGATGCCAAAGAAGTAGATCATGAAGTAAGTAATGATCGTGTCCCAGCCGATGCTGGTGAAGCTGAAGTTCGACGCAGGCAACTTGCTCACCAGTTCGTCCCGGCCGCCAACGCGGTACAGGCAGATGGGCAGCAAGACGAACATCAGGCCAACGGTCTTGATCACGAACTGCACGATGTCGGTCAGCGTCAGCGACCACATGCCGCCCACGGTGGAATACACCACCACCACGCCACCGCCGAGCAATACCGAGATCCAGAAGGGCAGGCCGAACAGCACTTCCAGTACGGTGCCGATGGCCAGGATCGAGGTCACGCCGATCATCAGTGCGTAGGCCAGCATGATCACCGCGCTGGCCTGGCGGGCCATGGGGTTGTAGCGTTTTTCCAGCACCTGGGTGACGGTGAAGATTTTCAGCTTGAGCAGCGGCTTGGCCAGGAACAGGTTAAGCGCAATGATCCCGCAACCCAGGGCGGCGCACAGCCAGAAGCCGGAAATCCCGTGTACATAGCCCAGGCGCACGGTGCCAACGGTAGACGCGCCGCCCAGTACCGTTGCGGCCATCGTGCCCATATACAGCGTGGGGCCCAGGTTGCGCCCGGCAACCAGATAGTCTTCGTGGGTTTTGGCCTTGCGCATGCCGTAGTAGCCGAGCACCAGCATTGCCGCTGCGTAGATAAGGACGACCAGTAGATCTAGAGCCATGATGGCGAATCTCCGATTATTTTTTTTATGGATACAGCTGGCACGGTGGTTTGGTGCCGCCAAACGCAATGTTCAACGGCGCCTGAGAGACGTCCTTATCGATGTACAACGCCGGGCAGCACGCAAAGCATTTCGTACAGCAAATTGGCGCCCAGCAACGAGGTGTTGCCGGTGGTGTCGTAGGGCGGCGAGACTTCTACCAGATCGCAGCCGACCAGGTCGAGGCCCTGGCAACCGCGGATCACTTCCATCGCCTGGATGGTGGTCAGGCCGCCGATTTCCGGGGTGCCGGTGCCGGGTGCCCAGGCCGGGTCGATACCGTCGATATCAAAGCTCAGGTACACCGGGCCGTTGCCGACTTTTTCGCGCACTTCGGCCATCAGTGGGGCCAGGGATTTGTGCCAGCATTCTTCAGCCTGCACCACGCGGAACCCCTGTTTGCGGCTCCAGTTGAAGTCTTCGGCGGTATAGCCCTGGGCGCGCAGGCCGATTTGCACCACGCGGTCGCAGTCCAGCAGGCCTTCTTCGACGGCACGGCGGAAGGTGGTGCCGTGGGCGATTTTTTCGCCAAACATGTGGTCGTTTACATCAGCGTGGGCATCGATATGCACCAGGCCGACCTTGCCGTGCTTTTTGTGGATGGCGCGCAGGATCGGCAGGGTGATGGTGTGGTCGCCGCCCAGGGTCATGGGGATGACGTTGTGTTCGAGGATTTCGTCGTAGGCCTCCTCGATGATGCGTACCGCGTCGAGCAGGTTGAAGGTGTTGATCGCCACATCGCCGATATCGGCCACTGACAATGAATCAAAGGGCGCGGCGCCGGTGGCCATGTTGTAGGGGCGGATCATCACCGATTCGGCGCGGATCTCGCGGGGGCCGAAGCGGGTGCCGGCGCGCAGCGAAGTGCCGATGTCCAGGGGCACGCCGACAAATGCGGCGTCCAGGCCAGCGGCCGATTGCAGGTGCGGCAGGCGCATCATGGTGGCGATGCCGGCGAAGCGCGGCATTTCATTACCGCCCAGTGGTTGATGAAGAATTTTGTCCACGGGTAAGGCCTCGTCGTTTTGTAGGAGTTATGGCGCTCGATTCTGCGAAAGGTGCGAGGCGGGAAGAATCGCTGCGGGCAAATACTTAGTTCAGGTTTTTCTAAACTAATGGCGGTAGACTTTGATCCTTCATCATTGCCTGTAGGAGCGGGCTTGCTCGCGAATGCATCACCGCGCAGCAGGCCGAAACCCGGGCGCCTGTAGCGCGAGCAAGCCCGCTCCCACGGTGGAAAGTGAGTTATTGATGGCCAACGCTTTACCCGATCTGAAACTATTGCGAATCTTTGCCAGTGTGGTCAGGCACCAGGGGTTCGCCAATGCCCAGCAGGCGCTCAACCTCTCGACCTCGGCCATCAGCACCTACATGAGCCAGCTCGAAGCCAATCTGGGGCTGGTGCTGTGCCATCGCGGTCGCGGCGGTTTCAGCCTGACCAGCAAGGGTGAGCTGTTCCATCAGGAAACCCTGCGCCTGCTGGGCGAGCTGGAAGGTTTCGAGCAATACGCGGCAGCGCTCAAGGGCGAACTGCGCGGCACCCTGAACCTGGGCGTGATCGACTCCACGGTCAATGACAAGGCCTTGCCCTTCGCCGAGGCCATTGGCGCCTACAGCCAGGAACACCCGGCGGTGCACCTGCATTTATCGGTGATGAGCCCCTACGAATTGCAGCTCGGGGTGCAGGACAACCGCCTGGACCTGGCCATCGGGGCGTTTTCCACGCGCATGAGCGGGCTGGTCTATCAGCCGCTGTACCGTGAGCAGCACTGGCTGTACTGCAGCACGCGCCACCCTCTATTCAGCGAACGGCGGATCCCCGGGCCGGTGATTACCCAGCAGCGGATGGTCGGGCGCGGCTACTGGAGCCAGGCCGAACTGGCGCGCCACGGCTTCAAGCACAGCGCGGCGACGGTGGACAGCATGGAGGCGCAGCTGATCCTGGTGCTGTCCGGCGCCTATATCGGCTATTTGCCCGAGCATTACGCCGAGCCCTGGGTGGAGAAGGGCGACCTGCGCGTGCTGCTGCCCGCAACATTTGGCTACCAAGCGCCGTTCTCGATGATCGTGCGCCGTGGCCGCAGCCGCGAACCCTTGATCCAGACTTTTCGCGATCTGCTCAAAACACAGCTTCATAAACCTTGAACGAGCCTGTTTACCCTATGTCCAGAGCCCAATGCCCACGTTGCATGCGCCCGCAATCCCACTGCTTGTGCGAGCTGATCCCGCAAGTTGATAGCCGCACCCGGGTATTGCTGCTTCAGCACCCCAGCGAGGTCAACCATGCGCTCAATACTGCACGGCTGGCAGCCCTGGGGCTGACCAATGCGCAATTGCTGGTGGGCGAGGTGTTCGAAGATTTGGCGACCTTGCTCAACCCGCCGGGGTATCGGGCGCGGTTGCTCTTTCCCGGTGAGGATGCGCAATTGATCGAGGCTGACACTGTTGACGGTCAACAGCTGCCGATGCTGTTGGTGGTACCGGACGGTACCTGGCGCAAGGCGCGCAAGTTGCTACACCTTAATCCGTTGCTGGCGCAATTGCCGCGGGTGACGTTGCCGGAGGGGGCGGTGTCACGTTACCGGTTGCGCAAGGCGCCGGGGCCGGGGGCCCTGTCTACTTTGGAAGCCATTGTGCAGGCGCTGGAAATTCTGGAGCCGGCCACTTCGTTTACGCCGCTGCTGCGCCCGTTTGAGGCGTTGATCGAAGGGCAGATCGAGGCGATGGGCGCCGATACCTATCAGCGTAATCACGGTAAAAACGAGGGTTTATAAATGCGCGGATGCTGGCCAGGTGGCACAAGTCCGCGTAGCAGCTGCCGAAGGAACGAGGCTGCGTTCGGCGGCGAAGCCGTCGCAAAATCAGACACTGAGGTGTGACAACTAAAAACTGCTCTCAGGGTTTACGACGACTACGTCGCCGAACGCAGCCTCGTTCCTTCGGCAGCTGCTACGGACTGTTGCGTTTCAGGGTTTTTCGAGGGTTTTTTGCCGCAGGATGTAAATGCTCACCAGCACGGCACTGGTCAGCATAAAGCCCCTGGCCCACGGCAGGGGTACCAGGTAGCAGGACACGCCAATGCTCAGCCACATCAGGCCAATGGCGTAGACCTTGCCCTTGAGCGGGATGCCATTACCGTTGAGATAATCTCGAATCCACGGCCCGAGCCGCGGGTGCTCGACCAGCCAGTGATAAAAACGCGGCGAACTGCGCGCAAAGCAGGCGGCAGCCAATAGCAGAAAGGGGGTTGTAGGCAGGACAGGCAGGAAAATCCCGATCACCCCCAACGCTACGCTCAGCCAGCCGATGGCAAACAGAACGTAGCGCAGCAACCGCGGGCGGTTGCCGAGAGAGGGGGGAACCACTAAAGGATCAGTGGTGGCGCGGCTTGAGGATCGCCGGCTTCTCGTCCGGTGCCTGGCACAGCAGGTACAGGGCGGTCAGCGCTTCCGGGATCTGAACGATCATGTCGTCCATCAGGTTGTGATCCTTGGCGATATCTTCGAATTCAGGTTGGTCGTCGAACAGGCCCGAACCCACCATGATTGGCAGCAGCATTTCGCTGACTTCTTCTTCAGCAGTTTCGAACCAGGCGGCTTCGCGCATGAATACGCCTTCCATAAAGCCGACACACCAGCCGCGCAGGTCGGAATCGTCCGGCTCGTCGCCCAGATCCAGATCACAGGGCAGTTCGAACTCTTCGTCCGATGCCAGCTGGCGGGCGATATGGGCCTTGAGCTGGATCAGCGTGCCTTCGATTTCGGCGCGCTGGGCGTCGTCCTTGTAATGCGGGGCTTCGGAGAAGATCGCGTCGATCCATTCGCGCTCAGGGACTTCCTCTGAGCAGATGGACAGGGCAGTCAGATAGCCGTGGGTGGCCACGTAGTCCAGCGCCTCGTCATGCAGCTCGTCGGCGTCGAGGAAGGCTTGCAGGCGGGTTAGTTGCTCAGCGAAGGACATTAAGTGTTACCTAGTAAATAAACGATAGTGAATTCTAGGCTTTCTTGAGCTTCCAAGCCAGTCGCAGGGCACATTTGCCAGCAGTTCCCGGTTATCGGTGTTGCAATTACACAGCCCGCAGCAGTGGAACCCTCGGGTATACTGCCGCGTTTTGTGATGCCCTGCGGTAAATGTAGCGCACCGTTGGCCTGTGCCCGAGCTTTTCAAAGGGCTTGTGGCCGCGGCGGATCGTGCTGGCGCAGGGGTGTTTCGGCGATTTCTGGAGTTTCTATGCTCGAACAGGCTCAACGCGTACTCAAGGACATCTTCGGCTACGACAGTTTCCGTGGCCGACAGGGTGACATTATTGAGCGCGTGGCCAGTGGTGGCGACGCCCTGGTGCTGATGCCCACCGGCGGCGGCAAGTCCCTGTGCTTCCAGGTGCCGGCATTGCTGCGCGATGGCCTGGCCGTGGTGGTGTCACCGCTGATTGCCTTGATGGACGATCAGGTTGCGACCCTTGAGGAGCTCGGGGTTGCTGCCGCGGCGTTGAACTCGACCCTCAGTGCCGAGCAGCAGCGCGATCTGGCCAATCGCATCAAGCGCGGTGAAGTCAAGATGCTCTATCTGGCGCCGGAGCGTCTGGTACAACCGCGCATGATGGCTTTTTTGCAGAGCCTGGACATCGCCCTGTTTGCCATCGACGAAGCTCACTGCGTATCGCAATGGGGCCATGACTTCCGCCCGGAATACCTGCAGTTGGGCCAGCTGGCCGAAGTGTTTCCCAATGTGCCGCGGATTGCCCTGACGGCCACGGCGGACAAGCGCACCCGCGAAGAAATCGTCACTCGCCTGCATTTGCAGAATGCCGAGCGTTTTTTGTCGAGCTTCGACCGGCCCAACATTTTTTACCGCATCGTGCCCAAGGAGCAGCCGCGCAAGCAGTTGCTGGCGTTCCTCAGCGAGCGACGCAGCGACGCAGGCATCGTATATTGCCTGTCGCGTAAAAAGGTTGATGAAGTAGCACAGTTCCTGTGTGACCAGGGCTTCCCGGCCTTGCCGTATCACGCCGGCCTGCCCAGCGACACCCGGGCCGCCAACCAGAAGCGCTTCCTCAACGAGGAAGGCCTGATCATGGTGGCCACCATCGCGTTCGGCATGGGCATCGACAAGTCCAACGTGCGCTTCGTTGCGCATCTGGACTTGCCCAAGTCCCTTGAGGCGTACTACCAGGAAACCGGCCGCGCAGGCCGTGATGGCCTGCCCGCTGATGCCTGGATGGCCTACGGCCTGCAAGACGTGGTGATGCTCAAGCAAATGCTGCAGAACTCTGAAGGCGACGAACGCCACAAACGTCTGGAGCACCACAAGCTCGACGCGATGTTGTCGTTATGTGAAGAGACCCGCTGCCGCCGTCAGACCTTGCTCGCCTACTTCGATGAAGAGATGCCGCAACCTTGTGGGCATTGCGACAACTGCGTGGACGGCGTGCAAACCTGGGACGCCACGGAGCCTGCACGCCAGGCGCTGTCGGCGATTTATCGTACCGGCCAGCGTTACGGCACCGGGCACCTGATCGACGTGTTGTTGGGCCGCGAAAACGAAAAGGTGCGCAGCTTTGGCCATCAGCATCTGTCCGTTTTTGGTGTAGGCAAAGCCCGCGCCGAAGGCGAGTGGCGCACCCTGTTCCGCCAATTGGTGGCCCGTGGTCTGGCTGATATCGATATCGAAGGCTACGGCGGCCTGCGCCTGAGCGACAGCTGCCGGCCGTTGCTGCGCGGCGAAGTGACCCTGGAACTGCGCCGCGAGCTCAAGCCGCAAACCTCGGTCAAGAGCAGTTCCGCCAGCCCGGCCAGCCAATTGGTGCGCGGCGAAGAGCGCGAACAGTGGGAAGCCCTGCGGGCCCTGCGGCGCAAACTGGCCGAAGAGCATGGCGTGCCGCCTTATGTCATCTTCCCCGACTCCACGCTGCTCGAAATGCTGCGCAGCCAACCGACCTCGATGGCCGAGATGGCCCGGGTCAGCGGTGTCGGTGCTCGCAAGCTGGAGCGTTACGGCGAGGCGTTCCTCGAAGTGCTGGGCGGGCAGGCCGAAACCCCGAAAGTGGTGGCCGATATCCGTCACGAGCTGATCAGCCTGGCCCGTGCCGGCATGACCCCGCTGCAGATCAGCGGGCAATTGCAGTGCTCGGAAAAGAACGTCTACACCATGCTGGCCGAAGCCATCGGTCGTCAGGAGCTGTCCCTGGAACAAGCGCTGGACTTGCCTGAAGAGCTGATGGAGGAAGTACAGGACGCCTTCCTCGATGGTGAAGGCGAGCTGCCGAGCGTGGCCAGCATCGCTGAGCAGTTCAAGGGCCGCGTACCTGAAGGTGTGCTGTATTGCGTGCGTGCGGCGCTGCAATCGGAGTTTGAAATCTAATTAGGTAACGAATGATTGACTTATAGGCCTTGCCTATGAGCAAGCGGCATGCTTAGCTGACTAATAATTGGTTGCCCTCTATTTTCAGTCTAAACATTGAGTTTTTTATGCCGTTAACCGATCAACACCGTTTTGGTATGCAACTGGCGCAAATGTCGCGTGGCTGGCGTGCCGAGCTGGATCGTCGTCTTGCGGGTCTGGGGTTGTCCCAGGCGCGCTGGCTGGTGCTGTTGCATCTGGCCCGTTTTGACGAAGCGCCCACACAGCGCGAACTGGCGCAAAGCGTTGGCGTTGAAGGTCCGACCCTGGCCCGCCTGCTCGACAGCCTTGAGGCTCAGGGCCTGGTGCAGCGTCATTCGGTGGTCGAAGACCGGCGCGCCAAAAAGATCGTGCTGAGTGATTCTGCCCGCCCCCTGATTGAACAGATCGAAGCCATTGCCACCGCGTTGCGCCAGGAGTTGTTCGTGGGCATCGACGAAGAAGAAGCGCGCATCTGCCTGCGGGTGCACAAGCGCATTCTGGATAACCTCGAAAAGAACTGAGTCTGACCTTTGTGGGAGCGGGCTTGCTCGCGATGCTGACCGCGCGGTCTTTGCCAAGACCGCAGTGATGCCATCGCGAGCAAGCCCGCTCCCACAGTCATTTGGTTTGCAGCCGTTAGAACGTCTGCCCCAGGTTCAGGTACAGCGCCTTCTGGTCATCATCGTTAAAGCCATAGCTGAAGTTCAGCGGGCCCAGCGGGGTGTCGAAGCCGATAAAAATGCTCGCCGCATTGATATAGCCGCTGTCGAACTCGTTGTCGTTGTTCCACGCCCGCCCGCGTTCCAGCGAGGCGCCGGCATACAGCGGGAAGTCAAACGGCAGGTACGAGCGCGGGGTCAGGCGCCGGTAATAAACGGCGCGCATCAGGCTGATGTTCTGCCCCGAAATCGCGTCTTCCCGGAACCCCGACAACTGCCGTGCGCCGCCCAGCAGGAAGCTCGATGTCACCACATTGGCCGTGTCCAGCGTGCGCCCGTAGCGCCCGCCCAGAATCCAGGTGTCGGGGCCCGAACTCAGGGCCTTGTCCAGTTTGAATTCCCATTGACGATAGCGCTCGTCCGAGCCCAGCCCCGGTTCGAACTGACGCACGCTCAGGGCAATGTCCTCGCCCGAGTGGGGGAAGTACACATTATCCAGCGAGTCGAACGAGTATTTGATGTCGTAGAAGCCTTCGTTGAAGCTGGTGCTTGGCAGGTCCTGATCGCCAATTCTTACATTGGCCTCACCCCAGGCCTCACCAACGCCTACGCGAATCTCACCACTGTTACCGATTTTTCGACCAAAATTGAGGCCAAAACCGTAACGTTCCAGGCGGTACTCCGCAATCGGATCGTTATCGAGTATGGCTTCCACGTTTTGTGAACGGGCATTGATATAAGGCGCGACGAAGTAGCGCGAGCCGGCATCCAGTGGTTGGTAAAACTCGCTGTACAGCTCTTGCTTGTCGCCCAGCTGCACCCGCGTCAGCCACTCGGCGCCCAGTTGGTTGATGCCGTTGATGCGATAACTGGCGCCGATGTTGAATGCGCTGTCGCCGCGCATGTCGTCCGACAGGTTGAGCCCCAGGCGCAGGTAGTCGGTGCCGCTGCGCTTGCCCCGGGCGCTGATCACCAGCGTGCGCTCCTGGCCTTTGTGTACCACGCGGTATTGCACCTGGTCGAAGTAGTCCAGCCCGTACAGGGTGCCCATGTCCCGTTGCAGGCGGCCCAGGTCCAGGGGCTCGCCGACAGGTTGGCGAATATAGTAGCGGATCACTGAATCGCCGATTTTCGAGTCGTTTTCGATCTTGATCGCGGTAATCACCGGGGTGCGCTCTTCGGCGGTGCGGGCTTCGGCCAGCTGCACATCCGTAGACTGGCGCAAACCGGCCAGGCGTTTTTCCATGACCTGGGTGGCCCGGTAGCCGGCATTGATGATGTCGAGCGCGCGGCCAAAATCGGTGGTGCCATAACTGGCTAGCGCAGGCTGGATCAAAATATCGTCAGGCTTCAACGACGCCAGTTGCACTTCGGAGTTGCTGCGGGTCATCAGGGTGATGGACTGGTTGAGGATATCGAACACGGTGTTGAGCTGTTTGCGTCCGCGCAGCGGCGTGCCGATATCCACGACAATGACCATGTCGACGCCCATTTCCCGGGCCACATCCACCGGGATATTGTCGACCATGCCGCCATCCACCAACAGCTGGCCGTTGATTTCCACCGGGGCGAATACCGCCGGGATCGACATGCTGGCACGGATCACCTGGGGCAGATGGCCCTTGCGAAACACCACTTTTTCGCCGTTGACGATATCGGTGGCCACGGCGCGGAACGGGATCGGCAGTTTGTCGAAATCGCGGATGTCGCTGCTGTGGGCCAGCAGGCTTTCGAGCAGCAAGGCCAGATTCTGGCCTTGAATTACGCCCAATGGCAGGCCCAGGCTGCCATCGTCGCGGAAACTGAGCTTTTGCTTGACCAAAAAGTCGCGGTCATCCTGCTTGCGCCGAAAGGGTACGTCTTCGCGCTCCGGGGCATCGGACAGGGCTTCTTTCCAGTCGATTCCCAGGGCGAGCTTTTCCAGCTCGTCGATCTTGTAGCCGGAGGCATACAGGCCGCCGATCACCGCACCCATGCTGGTGCCGGCGATGGCATCGATATGAATGCCTTGCTCCTCCAGGGCCTTGAGCACGCCGACGTGGGCCAGGCCACGCGCCGCGCCGCCGGACAGCACCAGGCCGACCTTGGGCCGGGGCGCTTCGGCGGCAAACAGCATCAAAGGGCAAAGACACAGGAGCAAACAACTGAGCAGGCGGCGCATCATGAATCTCTGGGCAAGCGAGAAAGGCGGCTATTATAGCGACGCCTTCCTTTCATGAGCCTTTGAAATCATGTCGCCCGATAAACCCGAAATTGTCATCACCTACTGCACCCAGTGCCAGTGGCTGCTGCGCGCTGCCTGGCTGGCGCAAGAACTGCTCAGTACCTTTGCCGACGACCTGGGCCGGGTCGCGCTGGAGCCGGGCACCGGCGGGGTGTTTCGCATCACCTGCAACGGCGTACAGATCTGGGAGCGCAAGGCTGACGGCGGCTTTCCCGAAGCCAAGGTGCTCAAGCAGCGGGTGCGCGACCAGATCGACCCGCAGCGCGACCTGGGGCACAACGACCGGGTTCAGTGAGCGGCGGCGTCCAGCGCGGTTTTGCCGGGTACCGGGCCGCTGGCCATGCGGCTCGACACCACAATGGCGACGATAATCAGAACCCCGCCCAGCAGCATGCGCAGTGAAGGGGTTTCGTGGAACAGCAGCCACGCCAGGGTGATGCCGTAGACCGGCTCCAGGGCAAACACCACCGCCGCGGTGCGCGCCTTGATCACGGCCAGGCTGGCGACAAACAGGCTGTGGGCCACCCCGGTGCAGAACACCCCGAGCAGGCTGATCCAGAGCCAGTCCAGCGGGCGAACTTCGCTCAGCCCCGGGCCGGCAAACGGCAACAGGCACACTGCAACCACGGCGTTTTGCCACATGGCCGCCTGCACGGCGGGCATCCGCCCCGAGTTGGCCCGGTTGTTCAGCGACAGCAACGAAAACAGCAGCCCCGAGCCCACTGCCCACAGCAACCCTTCGGTGGCCTGGCTGGCCAGATCAAAATTCGGGGTGACCAGGATCAGCCCGACGCTGACCAGCACCACCAGGACGATTTCGTTGAGGCGAATGCGCTCGCGAAAAATCAGCCCTTCCAGAATCACCGTGAACGCCGGGAAACTGGCAAAGCCCAGGGTGGCGATCGCGACGCCGGCGATTTTTACCGAGACAAAAAAACTCACCCAGTGCCCGGCCAGCAGCAAACCGCTTAACAGCAGGCTGCGGGCATCGCGCAGAGTCAGCCGGTGCCAGCCGCCGCGTTTGGCCAGCCCGGCGAAGCACAGCAGGGCCAGCACCGCAAAAGCGGCGCGGCCAAATACGATGATTGAGGCCGACGCAGCGGCAAGTTTGCCGAACACGCCAGTGAGGCCAAACATCAAGGCGCCAATATGCAGGGCGCCCAGGGCAGTACGCGGAGTCATCGCAATCCTTGGGTCAATACAGACAAGGCATGCAGTCTATGGGGTGCAAGGCACGGCTGTCTGTCGCGGGGCTGGCGTCAATTGTCGCCAGGCTCGCGGCGCAGCCGCGAAGGCGAGGCACCGAACTCGCGCAGCATGGCAGCGGCAAACGCGCTTTGCGAACTGTAGCCAACGCGGCTGGCGATTTCACCGATGGGCAGGGCGCTGTGGCGCAACAGCGTCAGGGCACTGCGAAGGCGCCGTTGGCGGATGTAGTCCATCGGCGTTTGCCCACATTCGCTGACAAACCGGCTGTGCAGGCGGGCGCAGGACAAGCCGGCAATCTGCGCCAGATCCGCGACCTGCAGCGGGTAGGCGGCGTTCTGCTCGATATAGGCATCGAGGGCGGCGTAGGGCAGGCGGCGGGGTTGGGCCTGCTCAGGGTTGAGTCTATTGAGACTGGCCAGCAGCAGGATCGCCCCTTGGCGGGCAATCAGCGGATCGGTCACCGGGCTGGTCGCCAGCCAGTTGACCAGTTGGTGCTGCTGCGGGTCGAGGGGCAGATGGCCGGCGGTGTCGAGCAAGCGGCGGCTGGCATCGGCGTGCGCGCCCAATGACTGCCCCAGCCAGTTGTCACCGGGTACATCCAGCACCAGGCAATGGCTGCCCTGGGGGCTACCGCAGGTGTGGTGAGCGCCTGCGGGCACCACCATCAACTGTTGCTGGCGCAGCAGGCTGGGCCGGCCCTCGACTTCGAAATCCAGCTGGCCCGACAGGCTGATCACCACCTGCGCATGTTCATGGCTATGGGCAATCAGGTCGTGGCGGTAATGGCGCAGAGACAGGATTTGGTCCATGACCCTCTCTTTTTGTGTGGCTGGATCAGTGCCGCCAGAATGCCGGAATGCACAGTACAAACACGGTAATGATCTCCAGGCGCCCAAGCAACATACCCAATGACAAAATCCACTTGGCCGCATCCGGCAGGCTGGCGAAGTTGCCGGACGGCCCGATGGTCTCGCCCAGGCCCGGCCCAACGCCGGACACCGTACTGGCAGCGCCGGTGAGGGCGGTCATCCAGTCCAGCCCCAGCAGCGACAGGGCCAGTGCGATCACGCAAATGGTGATGGCGAAGAAGAATGAAAAGGTCAAAATCGAACGTACGATTTCTTCGTCGAGGCGGTGGCCGTTGTACTTTTGCTTGATCACTGCCCGGGGGTGAATCAGTTGGTTGAGGTTGGCCTTGAGCAGGATATAGGCAACCTGGAAGCGGAAGATCTTGATCCCGCCTGCGGTCGAGCCCGAACAACCGCCGATAAAGCCCAGATAGAAAAACAGCATCAGCGAGAAATTGCCCCACAGGCTGTAGTCACCCAGGGCAAAGCCCGTGGTCGTCACCACCGAGGTCACGTTCAGCGCCACATGGCGAAAGGCGTCCCACCACGGCATGTTGGTGGTCCACCACAGCCAGATGCTGAGTACAAACCAGGTCACCACTAGCAAACCGAGCAAGCCCTGCACCTGCTGATCCTTGATCAGGGCTTTGCGATGACCGCGCAGGGTGGCCACATACAGGGTAAACGGCAGGCTGCCCATGATCATCACGGCGATTGCCACCCAGTGCACCGCCGGTTGCGACCACTTGGCCAGCGACTGGTCGGAGGTCGAGAAGCCGCCGGTGGAAATGGCCGACATGGCATGGTTGATCGCATCAAACACGCTCATGCCCGCCCACCAGAATGCCAGGCTGCCCAGAATGGTGATGCCGACGTAAGTGGCGACAATCAGGCGGGCCACCATGTGTGAGCGCGGCATGACTTTTTCGGAACGGTCGGAAGACTCGGTCTGGAACAGGCGCATGCCACCGATGCGCAGCAACGGCAAGATCGCCACCGCCATACCGATAAAGCCGATGCCGCCCAGCCAGTGCAGCATCGAACGCCACATCAAGATGCCGGGGGACATGGTGTCCAGACCGCTGAGCACGGTGGAGCCGGTGGCGGTAATGCCGGACATGCTTTCGAAAAAAGAGTCGGTGTAGCTGATGTGCTGGGTCAGCAGAAACGGCAGCGCGGCGAAGATGCACACCACCACCCAGCTGGACACGGTGAGCAGGTACATGTCCCGGGGGCGCAGGTGTACCTGCTCGGGGCGACCCGGGATGACCAGCGCCAGGCCGGCGACAAAGGTGATCAGGCTGGCCCACAAAAAGGACGGCAGGTCGCCCAGATGGTCGTAAATCACCAGGGTCAGCATGGGCACGGCCATGCTGATCGCGAGCGTAATCAGGAAGATGCCGATGATAAAACCGATGATGCGTAAGGTCGGCAACGCCATGAAGTCAGCTCGGGGATGAAAGAGGGGCGCCATTCTACCTGTGGTCCGGGTTATGTAAACCGCCAGGTCTTCGGGAGATACCGTTAGAATAGCTGCACATTTTCTTCAGGAGGTGGCCAATGGAGGCTCTCGACGCTTTGCTCAACCGTGTTTCTGCCCCGCGCCTGCTTGATCCGGCGCCTACGGCTGAGCAACGTGAAGTACTTTTCGCCGCCGCCTTGCGTGCGCCGGACCACGGCCAGTTGCGCCCTTACCGGTTTTTGACGGTTGAAGGCGACGCGCGCAACCAGCTGGGCGAAATTCTCGCCGAGGCCGTGCAGGCCCAGGGTGGCGAAGTGACCCAGGCAGCCCTGGACAAGGCCCGTGCCATGCCTTTGCGTGCCCCGTTGGTGGTGGTAGTGATTGCCCGTTTGCAGGACCACTTCAAGGTGCCCAAGTCCGAGCAACTGATTACGGCTGGCTGCGCGGCCCATGCCATTGAGCTGGCGGCTTATGCCCAGGGCATTGGTGCGGTATGGCGCACGGGCGAGCTGTCATATGCACCGCATGTGGCCAAGGGTTTGGGGCTGGGTGAGGGCGAAGAAGTGGTGGCGTTTTTGTATTTGGGAACACCACAGAACGAACTGCGGTCAGCGCCCAAGGCTGATAGCGCCGAGTTTGTGCAGGCGTGGCCGGTCAAGTAATCCCGGATCTCGAAACCTGTGGGAGCGGGCTTGCTCGCGAGGGCATCACCGCGGTCATCCAGACAAACCGCGTCGCCTGCATCGCGAGCAAACCCGCTCCCACAACAGCAGCGCAAACGCCGCATCAGATTTACAGGTTGCCATTGGGCTCCAGCGGCAACTCCAGGGTGGCGATAAACCCGCCATCCGGGTGATTGCCCAGCAGCAGCCGGCCGCCGTGGCGCTCTGCCGCGCGGCGGGCAATGGCCAACCCCAGCCCATGCCCGGCCGCGGTCTGGCCCGGTGCGCGGAAAAACGGCTCGCCCAGTTGCGCCAGGTACTCCTCGGCCACCCCGGGGCCGTGGTCGCGAACCTTGATGGTGATATGTTCGCCTTCGCGCACCGCGCTCAGCTCAATCGGCTGACCGGGCGGGTTGAAGCGCTGCGCGTTGCGCAACAGGTTGTCCACGGCGCGCTCGATCATCGTTGGCCAGCCATTGAGGCTCAACCCCGGTTCGGCTTGCAGGAGCACGGACTGCTCGGGAGCCGCCAGCGAGGCGTCTTTTTGCACAGTGTTGAGCAACGCATTGAGATCGACCTGCTCGGCGCTGGCCTGATCGGCATCGACCCGGGCCAGGGCCAGGATCTCGCTGATCAGCGATTCCAGCCGGTCGCACTCGCGGGTCAGGCGCGGCCACAGTTTTTCACGTTCTTCAGGGCCGGCGCGCTCAGCCAGGGCCAGGGCAATCTTGAGGCGGGCCAGGGGTGAGCGCAGTTCGTGGGACACATCGCGCAGTAACTGGCGCTGGCTCCCGATCAGGCTTTGCAGGCGTGCGCCCATACGGTTGAAGTCGGTGGCCAGCACGCCAAATTCATCCCTTCTCGACGCCAATCGCGCCAGGCTGTTCTGCTGATAGGTGGTTTGCCCCAGGTCATGCACCGCTACCCGCAACCGTTTGAGCGGGCGGGTGATGGACAGCGTGACCAGCAGGCTGAACAGGGTCAGCACCACCAGCGCAATGCCCAGTGCACTCAGGGGCCAGATCAGGCTCTGGCGGTGCCAGGCCTCCAGCTCGGGGTTAGGGATGCGGTAAATCAGCAGGTAGGTTTCGGCGGTTTTCGCGCTGGTGTATTCGACCGTCAGGCGGCGCCACGGCAGGTCCTGCTGGCCGGGTTGCTGGCGGGCTTCCCAGGCGGCGGCGCGGCGCGGGAAGGTGCCGCGTACCAGCGGGTCGCCACTTTCATTGAGTACTTGTACATCGATGTGATAACGGCGCTTGCGCCGCTCAAGGAAGTCTTGCGCCGCATCGGCGCCCTGGGTTTCGTAGCGCTCGGTCCACTGTTGCGCCAGATTGGCGATGCCGGGGTGGCGGCTGAGGATCCAGGCGTCCTGATTGAGCATGTGCCCCAGCAGGATCGACAACCCTGCGACCAGGGCAATCGCCAGCCAGAAACTGGCCAGAATGCGCCAAAACAGTGATCGCACGGGAATTCCTCGTCATTAATTGATTGAAACGCGCAAAGCCCAACGGCGTTAACCGTTGGGCCTGGTGGGTGCGCAGATTATTGCGCTTTTGGCGCTTGCTGTGCTTTCCACTCCTTGAACTCTTTCATCTCGGCTTGACGCTCGGCGCGTTTCTTTTGCATCTCGTCGAAGCGTTTTTGCTGATCAGGTTTGAGCAAGGCGCGGATATCGCTCTGGGTTTTGTCGTGCTTGGCCTTCATCTCGTCTTTCAGCGCTTTCTGGTCGGCGGCTGGCAGTTTTTCCAGGTATTTTTCGACCAGTTGCTTGCGATCATGCATTTGCTCGCCCATCAGCTTGCCGATCTGCTGGCGCTGCTCGCGGGTGAGGTCCAGCTGGCTGTAAGGGGCGTCGCCGCGACCGTGGTGTTCACCGCCGTGACGTGGGCCCATCTGGCCGTCACCACCAGGCATGGCCATTGCGACGGTTGGCAGTGCTGCAGCAAACATCAAAGCAATAAGAGTCTTACGCATGGTGTGTCTCCTTTGAATTTGGATTCCGGTAATTCCGGATGCGCCCAGTTTAGGGAGATCAAGGTCAACCGCTGTCAACCGTGGGTAAAGCTTTGGTAAAGACGGTTTGGCCGGGGATTTACATAAGGTGGCTGGCTTGGCCCTCACCCCAACCCTCTCCCGGAGGGAGAGGGGGCTGATTGGTGGTGTTACGCAGATCTGCTTCTGCCTTTAGTCCCCTTTCCCTTTGGGAGAGGGCTAGGGTGAGGGTGCTTTTTTCAGGCGCTGTAGAAATACCCGCGGCTGCGCAATGCCACGATGCGCGGGCTGCCATCCGGGTGCGGCCCGATCTTTTTGCGCAGGTTGCTGATGTGCATGTCGAGGCTGCGGTCGTACAGGGTCAGCTTGCGGCCCAGGGCGATCTGCGCCAGCTCCTGTTTGTCCAGCGGCTCGCCGGGCTGGCGCAGCAGGGCTTCGAGGATGCGGCTTTCAGACACGGTCAGGGTGATGTCGCGCTGGTCGATGGTGACCACGCCGCGCATCGGGCTGAAACACAGGTCGCCCAGCTCCATCTGGCTGGACACGGCCGCCGGGTGGCTGCGGCGCAGCACGGCGCGCAGGCGGGCGGTCAGCTCGCGGGGGTCGCAGGGCTTGGCCAGATAGTCGTCGGCGCCCAGCTCCAGGCCCAGGATGCGGTCCAGCGGTTCGCCACGCGCCGACAGCATCAGCACCGGCAGATCGGGGTGGTCGTTACGCAGTTGCTTGAGCAGCTCAAGGCCGCTGCCATCGGGAAGCATGACATCCAGCACCACGGCATCCGGGCTGGACTCGCTCAGCGCCTTGCGGGCGCTGGAACCATCGTGGCAAGCGCGAACCTGAAAGCCTTCCTGGCTCAGCCAACTGACCAGCAGCTCACACAGCTCCTGGTCATCATCTATCAGTAACAGGTCGCTCATGGCTTACTCGATTTGACCGGTGCCGACGCTGTGTGCGCCGGCCACCGGTAAAGATACAGGTTACGGCAGGACTTGCTTGAACGGCTTGACGTTGACGTTGGCATAGACACCGGCGGCAACGTAGGGGTCGGCCTCGGCCCAGGCCTGGGCAGCGTTCAGCGACTCGAACTCGGCCACGACCAGGCTGCCGCTGAAACCGGCAGCGCCCGGATCATTGCTGTCGATGGCCGGGTGCGGCCCGGCCAGCACGATACGGCCCTCGGCTTTCAGTTGTTGCAAGCGCTCAAGGTGCGCAGGGCGGGCAGCCAGGCGGGCTTCGAGCGAATTGGCGACGTCTGTTGCAATGATGGCGTAGAGCATGTCAGTCCTTGGTCTTGGGGGAGGTATCGGTGGGGTCGGTGTCATGCAGATGGCGCGACAGGTAGATACCCTGGGCGATCAGGAACAGCACGGTCATGCCCAGGCTGCCGAACACCTTGAAGTCGACCCAGATGCTTTGGTAGGTGAACGCAACGAACAGGTTGGCCGCGCCGCAGAACAGGAAAAACCCGATCCAGGCCACGTTCAGGCGGGTCCAGATGGCATCGGGCAGGCTCAGGGCGTGGCCCATCATGCGCTTGATCAGGACCTTGTCGCCGATAAAGTGGCTGCCGGCAAAGGCCAGGGCAAACAGCCAGTTCACCACCGGGGCTTTCCATTTAAGGAAGGTTTCACTGTGGAAGGCCAGGGTCAGGCTGCCGAATACCAGGCAGGCAACCAGGGTCAGCCATTGGCTTTTTTCGAGTTTGCGTTGCTTGATGAACAGGGCGCCATACACCACCAGTGAACTGATGATCAGCATCGCCGTAGCGCTGTAGATACCGCCGACCGACAGGCTGTGCCCGCCGATTTCGACGATGCGCGGCTCGATTTTGTAAACGATGAAAAACAGTAACAGCGGGATGAAGTCGATGAATTGTTTCACAGTGGCAGCCAGAAGCAGGATGTGGCGGCATAATAACAAACATCAATGACAGCGAAAGCGTCAGCTAGAGGTTATTAAATCCCCGTGGAAATCGACTTGCATTGCCATAGCACGGCATCCGATGGCGCCCTGGCGCCCGCAGTACTGGTTGCGCGTGCGTTCGAGAAAGGTGTGCAAGTCCTGGCCCTGACCGATCACGATACACTTGAAGGCCTCGACGAAGCCCGCACGGCGGCGCAGGCGTTGGGCATGACGCTGGTCAACGGCGTGGAATTGTCCTGCACCTGGGGCGGGGCGACGATACATGTGCTTGGCTACGGGTTTGATGTGGACGCGCCAGCGCTGGTCGAGGCCATTGCCAAATTGCACGATGGCCGCTGGCTGCGCGCCGAAGAGATCAGCCGCAAACTGGCGCTCAAGGGCATGCCCGGTGCGCTTGAAGGTGCGCGAGCTATCCAGCAGACCCTGGGCGACAGTGGCAATGCCCCGGCGCGTCCGCACTTTGCCGACTTTCTGGTCGAGGCCGGTTACGTCAAGGACCGCGCCGAAGCGTTCCGCAAGTGGCTGGGCGCCGGCAAGCTGGGCGACGTCAAGCTGCACTGGCCGACCCTTGAAGACACCGTCGCCACCCTGCGCGCAGCAGGGGCCTGGGTCAGCCTGGCGCACCCCTCGCACTACGATTTCACCCGCAGCAAGCGCCGAAGGCTGATTGGCGACTATATTCAAGCTGGGGGTCACGCGATTGAAGTGGTCAACGGGTACCAGCCGGCCGATCAGGTTGGCAGCCTGGCGATCCTTGCGCGTGAGTTCGGTCTGCTGGTCAGTGCCGGCAGTGATTTTCATGGTCCAGGGGGGTGGTCCGAGATCGGCGAATACCGGCCGTTACCGGAAGACTTGCCGCCATTGTGGTGTCGATTCAAATATGACAAGCCCACTGCCAACGTCTGAACAGGTAAATACTGTGAGTCAATTTTTCCAGATTCATCCGGAAAACCCACAACCGCGCCTGATCAAGCAGGCCGTTGAAATCATCAAGAAGGGCGGGGTTGTGATTTACCCCACCGACTCATCCTACGCCGTGGGTTGCCAGATGGGCGACAAGGGCGCGATTGAGCGGATCAAGCGCCTGCGTAACCTGGACGACAAGCACAACTTCACCCTGATGTGCTGCGACCTGTCGCAGCTGGGGCTGTTTGCCAAGGTTGATACCGGGGTCTTCCGTTTGCTCAAGGCGCACACGCCGGGGCCGTACACCTTTATCCTCAACGCCACCCGCGAAGTGCCGCGCCTGCTGCTGCACCCCAAGCGCCGCACCATCGGCCTGCGCGTGCCGAGCCATCCGATTGCCCTGGCCTTGCTTGAAGAACTGGGCGAGCCGCTGATGAGCGTAACCCTGATCCTGCCGGGCGAAAGCGAGCCGATGGAAGACCCGTACCAAATCCGTGATGCCCTGGAAAAACAGGTCGACCTGATCATCGATGGCGGTTTTGGCGGCAACAAGGCCTCCACCGTGATCAGCCTGGTGGACAGCGGTGACCCCGAGATCGTGCGTGTGGGTTGCGGTGATCCTGAACCCTTTATGGTCGAGGCCTGATGTCCGACGTAAACACCCCCGAGGCGCCAGAAGCCCGGGCCGGTGCCCAGCAAGAACTGTCCCTGGCCATGGTCTATGGTCAGGCGGTCATCGAGATGCCGCAAGACCTGTACATCCCCCCGGATGCACTGGAGGTGTTCCTTGATGCGTTTGAAGGCCCGCTCGACCTGCTGCTGTACCTGATCCGCAAGCAAAATATCGACATTCTCGACATCCCCGTGGCGGAAATCACCCGCCAGTACATGGGCTACGTCGAGTTGATGAAAACCGTGCGCCTGGAGCTGGCGGCCGAGTACCTGGTCATGGCGGCAATGCTGGCCGAGATCAAGTCGCGCATGCTGTTGCCGCGTTCGGCCGAAATCGAGGAAGACGAGGGCGACCCCCGCGCCGAACTGATCCGCCGCCTGCAGCAATACGAGCGCTTCAAGGCTGCTGCTGAAGGCATCGAGGGGCTGAGCCGGGTAGGGCGCGAGATCTATGTGCCCAAACTCGATGCCCCTGAGGCGCGGGCACGCAAGCTGGTGCCGGATGTGGCGCTCGAAGAGCTGCTGATGTCGATGGCCGAAGTGCTGCGCCGTACCGACATGTTTGAAAGTCACCAGGTGAGCCGTGAGGCCCTGTCGACCCGCGAACGTATGAGCGACGTGCTTGAGCGCCTCAAGGGGGGTGGCTTTGTGCCCTTTATCGAGCTGTTCACCGCCGAGGAAGGCAAGTTGGGGGTGGTCGTGACCTTTATGGCCATACTTGAACTGGTCAAGGAGTCGCTGATCGAGCTGGTGCAAAATGAACCCTTCGCGCCGATCCATGTGCGGGCAAGAGCCGAATAAAGAGCTGAAACCATGAATTTGACTGAACCCCGCGAACTGGCCCCGTTGCTGGAGGCCTTTCTGTTGGCCTCGGGAAAGCCGCAGAGCCTTGAGCGCCTGTTCGAGCTGTTTGAAGAGGGCGAGCGCCCGGAGCCGCCGGTCTTCAAGAAGGCCCTGGAACTGCTGCGCAAATCCTGCGACGGTCGCGCCTTTGAACTGAAAGAAGTTGCCTCCGGATATCGCCTGCAGATCCGCGAAAAGTACTCGCCTTGGGTCGGACGTTTGTGGGAAGAACGCCCGCAACGTTATTCGCGGGCCATGCTGGAAACCATGGCACTGATTGCCTATCGCCAGCCCATTACCCGTGGCGAGATCGAAGACGTGCGTGGCGTGGCGGTCAACAGCCATATCGTCAAGACCCTGCTTGAGCGCGAGTGGATTCGCGTGGTGGGCTACCGTGACGTGCCGGGCAGGCCTGCGATGTTTGCCACCACCAAGGGTTTTCTCGATCACTTCAACCTCAAGAGCCTCGACGAATTGCCGCCGCTGGCTGAATTGCGCGAGCTTGAGCCGGATCCGATCCTCGACTTCGACGATGCGCCGGTGCCTGCGCATTTGCAGGCCCTGGCCGACGAGAGTGCCGAGCCCGAAGAGCCAAAAGATGAAACCAGCTTCCGTACCTTGCTCACGGAACTGGACTCGATGGAAGAGGGTCTTAAAACCGACTTTGATGATCTGCTTCGCGACGCAGTTGCGAGTGATGAGCAGCAAGCGGCAAGTGAAGAGCCTGAGCCTGAGGTCCAAGCAGAGCCAGAGGCGCAACCACAACCCCAGCAACCGTCTGCGGCCGAACTGGCCCGCGAGCGGTTGCGAGCTGCGGTGGCTGCACTAGAGCAACGATCCGCCATGAGCGACGAAGAACTTGAGGCCCAGGCGCTGGCCGAAGCCATCGAACAGGAGCGCCGCGAGTTGGAAGATTGACCGGACTTTTGTAGCAGCTGCCGTAGGAACGAGGCTGCGTTCAGCTGCGAAGCAGTCGTGATATCAGTGGGTGCAGTCTGTCAGGTATACCGTGAGTTCAGGTTTTACGATCGCTTCGTCGCAGTGGCACGCCATCTTGTACGCAGCCTCGTTCCTACGGCAGCTGCTACGGAATTTTGCGCCGCTTCTGTTCGGGAGGTTTATTCATGAGTTCAACCAAAGACCCCTGCATCGGTGTCTGCAAATTCACCGACGACATTTGCCTGGGCTGCGGGCGTACAAAACGTGAAATCAAGGCCTGGAAGAAACTCGACAAGGACGCTAAACGCACGGTGCTGGCCGAATCCGCCCTGCGTTTGCTGGCGCTGGAGGCCACCGGCCGGCGGAAAAACAAGTGAGCCGGGCATTTGGTGACCAGCCTTTGATGCGCAATGGTCAATATCCGCGTATGATTCGCGACCCTCTGGGGCTCAGCAGAGCCCCAAGGCCCATTTTTAACACTTCAGGCGCTCGCCTGAATTGACACACCGGGAGGTGCCCAGATGAAAGATCTCGACCCTAAAGACGGCCAGGAAATTGGCCCGGCAGGCGAAAAACTGCAAAAAGTCCTCGCCCGTATTGGCGTAGGCTCGCGTCGCGACGTAGAGAGCTGGATCAGCCAGGGCCGCATCAAGGTCAATGGTAAGGATGCAACCCTGGGTCTGCGCGTAGACCTGCACGACGCCATCACCATCGATGGCAAGGTGATCAAGCGTGAAGAGGCAGCCGAATCGGTTCGCCGCGTGATCATGTATAACAAACCCGACGGCGAAATCTGCACCCGTGACGACCCTGAAGGCCGTCCGACCGTGTTCGACAAACTGCCGCGTCCAAAAGAAGGCCGCTGGATCAATATCGGTCGTCTGGACATCAACACCACCGGTTTGCTGATGTTCACCACCGACGGTGAGCTGGCCAACCGCCTGATGCACCCTTCCTACGAAATGGACCGTGAATACGCGGTACGTGTACGTGGCGAAGTGGATGACGACATGATCGCGCGCCTCAAGGCTGGCGTTGTGCTGGAAGACGGCCCGGCGCGTTTCACCGACATCAAGCAGGCGCCGGGCGGCGAAGGCTTCAACCATTGGTACCACTGTGTAGTGATGGAAGGCCGTAACCGTGAAGTACGTCGCCTGTGGGAATCCCAGGGCCTGGTGGTCAGCCGCCTGAAGCGCGTGCGTTTTGGTCCGGTGTTCCTCAACTCCGACCTGCCGATGGGTCGCTGGCGCGAAATGAGCCAGTTCGAGGTGGATATCCTCAGCGCGGAAGTCGGCCTTACGCCGGTTGCCATGCCAGAGATGAACGCCAAGAGCAAAGACAAGCTTGAGCGTATGCAGCGCAAATCCTCGCGCCCTGTGGCCCGTGGTGACCGTGTTGCCCGCGTGCTGCGCCCGGCTGAAGGTGCACCTGTTGCACCGCGCCCGGCCCGCCAGCCGCATATCGAAGGCGAGCGTCCAGGCCGTCCGGCTCGCGATGAGTCGGCTCGTCCGGCCCGCAAGCCGGCAGGTCGTACTGACCGTGTGCCAGCAGGCCGTGGTGCGCCAGTTGCCGAGCGTCCGAGCGAAGTCAACAAGCGTCCGACCAAGCCAACCCGTAACGGGCCAAAGCTGGTTGACGATGCGCCGTCGGGCAAGCGTCGTGGCGCTCCTGCCGGTTCGGGTCAGCGCCCGGGCTTCGGTCGTCGCAAGCCGCAGTAAGCGTTAAGCGCAGTACAAAAAACGCCAACCCTCAGGGGTTGGCGTTTTTTTATGCCTGCGAAATGTCAGGGCAGGATTGTTTCATTTTTAAATTGGAAAATAATCGTTACACCATGTCAATAAACCTATACGAATTCAGCCAGTTACCGACCTTAAACCGCTGAAAACACCCATCTGTAATGAAAATCT
This sequence comes from Pseudomonas fragi, assembly GCF_900105835.1. NCBI lineage: Bacteria > Pseudomonadati > Pseudomonadota > Gammaproteobacteria > Pseudomonadales > Pseudomonadaceae > Pseudomonas > Pseudomonas fragi. Next base: position 1,449,021 of record NZ_LT629783.1, on the reverse strand, counting down.
TCCGAGATTTACAGAATCAGGACAGTTCCTGCATAAATTGCGGCTTGTTTCGTATTGCAATCGGCTGTGTGATGGGATCTTGCCTTCGTGCGGGTGTACAATGCGCCGCGTTTTAACTGTGACTCAATTGCGTACCCGCGCATTTTGCGCCGCTCGGCGTTACACCGAATGGCCAAAACCTCAAGGCTACCCGCCTTGATAACTCCGCAATGCCACAAGCGTTGCGGGTTCGATTCCGTCACAGATAAAAACAAACAGGTGACGCATGACTCGTGAAACAACCTTGGATTCCTGGCGCCTGCGCTGGGGTTTGATTTGTGTTGTAGACCCTTCGATCACTGCCTCTGGTGCTCAAGTTACAACGCACTGAATCACATCAAACCTTGTGTGGGACCTTTGCAATGAGTGGAAATACCTCGCATTCGGGCGAGCTTAAACGCGGCCTGAAAAATCGTCACATCCAGCTGATAGCCCTCGGTGGCGCGATTGGCACTGGCCTGTTCCTCGGTTCGGCCGGGGTACTCAAGTCGGCCGGCCCGTCGATGATCCTGGGCTATGCGATCTGCGGCTTTATCGCGTTCATGATCATGCGCCAGCTCGGCGAAATGATCGTCGAAGAACCGGTCGCCGGCTCCTTCAGTCACTTTGCCCATAAATACTGGGGCGGTTTCGCCGGCTTCATGTCGGGCTGGAACTGCTGGGTGCTGTACATCCTGGTGGGCATGTCGGAGCTGACTGCGGTCGGCAAGTACGTGCACTACTGGTGGCCGGAGATCCCGACCTGGGCCTCGGCAGCGGCCTTCTTCGTACTGATCAACTTGATCAACCTGACCAACGTCAAAGTGTTCGGCGAGGCGGAATTCTGGTTCGCGATCATCAAGGTTGTGGCGATTGTCGGCATGATCGCCCTGGGCAGCTACCTGCTGGTCAGCGGCAGCGGTGGCCCGCAGGCATCGGTGAGCAACCTGTGGGAACACGGTGGTTTCTTCCCGAACGGGACGACCGGTCTGATCATGGCCATGGCCTTTATCATGTTCTCCTTCGGCGGTCTGGAAATGCTCGGTTTCACCGCCGCAGAAGCCGACAAGCCACGCACCGTGATCCCGAAAGCGATCAACCAGGTGATCTACCGCATCCTGATTTTCTATATCGGTGCCCTGGTGGTCCTGCTGTCGTTGACCCCGTGGGACTCGCTGCTGGAAACCCTCAATGCCGGTGGCGACAGCTACAGCAGCAGCCCGTTTGTGCAAGTGTTCTCGATGCTGGGCAGCAACACCGCCGCGCACATCCTCAACTTTGTGGTCCTGACTGCAGCGTTGTCGGTGTACAACAGCGGCACCTACTGCAACAGCCGTATGTTGCTGGGCATGGCACAGCAGGGCGATGCGCCGAAAGTGCTGGCCAAAATCGACAAGCGCGGCGTGCCGGTCAACTCGATCCTGGCCTCGGCGGCGGTAACGGTCATTGCAGTACTGCTTAACTACCTGATGCCCCATGATGCGCTGGAACTGCTGATGTCATTGGTAGTGGCGACCCTGGTGATCAACTGGGCGATGATCAGCTACTCGCACTTCAAGTTCCGCCAGCATATGGACAAGACCGCGCAGGTTCCGTTGTTCAAGGCCCTGTGGTACCCGTACGGCAACTACATCTGCCTGGCATTTGTGGCGTTCATCCTGGTGATCATGCTGTTGATCCCGGGGATTCGCGTGTCGGTGTACGCGATTCCGGTGTGGGTGGCCTTTATGTGGCTGTGCTTTGTGATCAAGAACAAGCGTGCCGTACAGGCGCAGACAGCGGCTTACAGTTCTGCCAAGTAAACCCTGAGGTAACCCTGCAAACCCGGCCATTGCGCCGGGTTTGTTGTTTGTGGGGTATCCTTGAGGCCCTGAACACGGACCCTTTTTGATGCTGGTGATTTCCAACAACGTGCATATCCCTGATGCCGAGATCGAACTGACGGCCATTCGCGCCCAGGGTGCGGGCGGGCAGAACGTCAATAAAGTCTCAAGCGCCATGCACCTGCGCTTTGATATCCCCAATTCGTCGTTGCCGGATTTTTACAAGGAGCGGCTGCTGGCGCTGCGTGACAGCCGCATCACCAGTGATGGCGTGCTGATTATCAAGGCCCAGCAATATCGCACCCAGGAGCAAAATCGGGTGGATGCGCTGGAGCGTCTGGCTGAGTTGATCGTCAGTGCGACCAAGGTGGAGAAAAAGCGCCGCCCGACCAAGCCGACCCTGGGCTCGAAAAAGCGTCGGCTGGAATCCAAGACCAAGCGCGGCAACATCAAGGCCGGGCGGGGCAAGGTGGATTTCTAGGGGGCAGCAGCAGTCCTGTGGGAGCGGGCTTGCCCGCGATGGCATCGCCATGTTTTACCTGACACACCACTCCGTCTGCATCGCGGGCAAGCCCGCTCCCACAGGTATATCACCCTGATTGCGGGCTAGTACGCTCTTGCGTTCTGCGCCTGGCGATACAGATAAACACTCAGCAACAGTCCGGTAAGCGCCGCCAGCGCCGCAAACAGAAAGATCGACGCAAAGCCGAACCCTGCCGCCACGGCACCCACCAGCGGCCCGGTGATACCCAGCGACAGATCGATAAACAGCGAATACGCACCCACCGCAGCACCACGGCTGGAAGCCGGTACCAGGTTGACGGCCTCAACCCCCAGCGCCGGGAACACCAGCGAAAAGCCAAAGCCGCTCAAGGCCGCGCCCGCCAGGGCCAACTCCGGGTTGGGCGCCAGCCACAGCAACAGCAAACCCAGGGTCTCGACACTCAGGCAGGCAATTGCCACGCGAAAACCGCCGATACGGTTGATCAGATTGCCGAACAGCAAGCGCGCACTGATAAAGCTGGCGCCAAACAGGCTCAGGCACAGTGCCGCGTTTTCCCAGTGGTTGGTTGCGTAGTACAGGGTGATAAAGGTCGCGATGGTGCCAAAGCCGATCGAACCCAGGGCCAGTCCGGTGCCGTGGGGCAAAACTCGCCCCAGTACATGCAGGAACGGCAAGCGCACGCCGCTGACAATGGGGGCTGCCAGTTTTGGCCAGGCCAGCAGTACGCCCAGCGCTCCCAGGGCCATAATGCTTGCGCCCAGGCTCCACATGCCCAAGTGGCCGACCATGACCACGCCCAGCGGCGCGCCAATGGCAATGGCGCCGTAACTGGCGATGCCATTCCAGGAAATCACCTTGGCCGTGTTCTGTGCGCCGACCCGGCCTATGCCCCAGCCGATGGAGCCAGAGCCCACCAGGCTTTCCGCGCTGCCCAGCACCAGCCTGCCGATCAGCAGGCTGGCCAGGCTCCAGGCCGGCATGCTTGTCAGCCAGCTGGACACCAGCATAAACACGCCGCTCAGGCCGCAGCCGGCCAGGCCGATCATCACGGCGCGCTTGCTGCCCCGGGTATCGATAAAGCGGCTGGCGTACGGGCGGCTCAATAGCGTGGCCAAATACTGCACGCTGATCACCAGCCCGGCGATCACCGTGCCGTAACCGAGATGGTTGTGTACGTAACCCGGCAGAACGGCCAGTGGAATACCGATGTTCAGGTAGCCGATAAAGGTAAACAGGACGATGGAAACCACTTGCAGCGTGATTGCCAGGGGGCGCTGTGTTTCAGGCATGGGGTAGGGGTCCTGCGGGGTGCGGTTGGGGCAGATTACAACGGTGCAACCAATTGTGTCGCGATTAACGCAGCCAGGGCATTTTCCTGGGTGCCGAAGCGCTTGAGCAAGAGCGCTTGCTTCTCGGGGCTGAGGCGCTCCCAGAGGTCGATCATTTTCTCGGCGGTGCCGATCAGGACGCTGGCCTGGGTGTCGCTGAAGGTGTCAGTCACGCTTGAATCCGGAATAGGGGGGTGGAGCGATTGTGTCAGACGGTGTGAAAAACAGGGTGCTTTTCGCACCGTCTGATGGTGAGCCGTCAGTCTTCGCTGTCGGCCTGGAGGCTTTCAGAGGCCTCGTCCAGTGCGGGGTTTTCGCCACTGGTGTGTTGCGGGGTTGGCTGCTCGGTTTCGTGCAGGCTTGGGAAGGGGAGGTTTGGGATCTCGTGCATCGTCGCGCTCCTCGTAAGGTGTGTTTTAAGTAGCTTGCTAAGGATACAGGAGGGAGTGTGACAATTTGTCTTTTTATTGCGTCTGGGGGGATTTGTATCGAACTTTTCATTTTGCAGCTGTCGCTGGACCCGTAGCAGCTGCCGAGGAACGAAGGCTGCGTTCGGCGGGATGCGGCACCCCGACGAAGTCGTCGCAAAATCAGATACTGCGGTGTGTCAGTAAAGCCCGGCTCTCTGGTTTTACGACGACTGCGTCGTCGGACGCAGCCTCGTTCCTTCGGCAGCTGCTACGGGAGCGGCGTTTAGTGCGTACACACCTGCGCTATCGCCTTGGCCAGCAGGCTCAGGCGCGTGCCGTCGACCCCGGCCATATTGGCGCGCCCCGAGCCGACCATGTATACGCTGTGTTTTTCGCGTAACAACTGGACTTGCTCCTGGGTCAGGCCGGTGTACGAAAACATCCCGCGTTGCTCATTGATATGGGCAAAGTGTTCCGCCAGACCGAATGGCGTCAACGCTTCAACCAGGCCGCTGCGCAATTGCGCGATACGGCTGCGCATGGCTTCCACTTCGTCGGCCCACAGGGTTTTCAGCTGGGCATCGCCGAGGATGGTCGCCACCACCGCTGCGCCGTGATCCGGCGGGTTGGACCACAAGTTGCGCGCAATATAGGCCAGCTGGCTGCGGATATCGGTCAGCTTTTCGGCGTCATGGGCGCACACAATCAATGCACCGACCCGTTCGCGGTACAGGCCGAAGTTCTTCGAGCACGAACTGGTGATCAGCACTTCCGGCAGTTCACGGGTGAACAGGCGGGTCGACCAGGCATCTTCCTGCAGTCCGTCGCCAAAACCCTGGTAGGCAAAGTCGATCAGCGGCAGCAATTCGCGGCGGCGTACCACATCCAGCACCTGCAACCAGTCCGCTTGGGACAGGTCGAAGCCGGTCGGGTTGTGACAGCAGGCGTGCAGCAGTACGACATCGCCTTTTGGCGCGTGCTCCAGCGCTTCGAGCATGGCCGCGACATTGAGCTTGTTGTCGCTGCCCACATAGGGGTAGTGACTGATCTTCAGCCCGGCCGCAGCAAAGATGGTTTCGTGGATCGGCCAGGTCGGGTCGCTCAGCCAGATACCGCGGCCCGGCAGGCATTGCGCGATAAAATCGGCGCTCAGGCGCAGCGCGCCAGTGCCGCCCGGGGTCTGGGTGGCGCCGGCGCGTTTGGCCGCCAGCAGGGGCGAGTCTTCGCCCAGCACCAGTTCGCTGATCAGTTGCCCGAATCGGCTGTCACCATGACCGCCGATATAGGTTTTGGTCTGTTGCTGGTCGACCAGGCGCTGCTCAGCCAGCTTTACCGATTGCAAGATCGGCGTCAGGCCATTGGCGTCTTTATAAACGCCCACGCCCAGGTCAAACTTGTCCGGATTGGTGTCCTGTTGATAGGCGTCCATCAAACCGAGGATCGGGTCGCCCGGCACCCGACCAATATCGGCGAAGTGCATTACTTGCGACCTTCGGCAGTTTTGGCCACTTCATCGGTGCGTGCGGCCATGATGAAGTCGTTGCGGTGCAGGCCCTTGATCGAGTGGCTCCACCATGTCACGGTGACCGAACCCCATTCGGTCAGCAGACCCGGGTGATGGCCTTCGGCTTCGGCGATTTCACCCACGGCATTGGTAAAGGCCAGGGCGAATTTGAAGTTCTTGAACAGAAAGACCTTTTCCAGCTGCATGATGCCGTCGCGAACTTCGATGTTCCAGTCCGGGATCTGTTTGATCAGGATCGGCAACTCTTCGTCGCTGACCTGTGGAGCATCGGCGCGGCAGGCTTCGCAGTGGGCTTGGTTCAGTGCGTTCATGGTGTATTCCTGAATTCGTTTTTTATTGATGTGTGTAGGTAAAAAAGGCTTAGGCCGCTTTCGGTTTTGGCGCGAACTTGGGCGCATGCAGGCCCAGGGTCATGCCTTTTTCGACCATGCCCATGATGTCTTCGTGGGCCAGGTCGAACAGCCGCTTCAAGTCCGGCAGGACAAAATACAGCGGCTGCAGAATATCGATGCGATATGGCGTGCGCATGGCTTCCAGCGGGTCGAAAACCTGATGTTCCGGCTCTGACGACAGGCTGTAAACCGTTTCTTTGGGCGACGACAGAATCCCGCCACCGTAAATGCGCTTGCCTTCAGGGGTGTCGACCAGGCCGAACTCGATGGTCATCCAGTACAGGCGCGCCAGATATACCCGTTGTTCTTTGCTCGCCTGCAGGCCGAGCTTGCCGTAGGTGTGGGTGAATTCGGCAAACCACGGGTTGGTCAGCAGCGGGCAGTGGCCGAAAATCTCGTGAAAAATATCCGGCTCTTGCAGGTAATCCAGCTCTTCGGGTGTGCGAATAAAGGTGGCCACCGGAAACTGCTTGTTGGCCAGTAATTCGAAAAAGGTCTGGAAGGGAATAAGTGCGGGTACCCGGGCAACTTGCCAGCCTGTGGTAGCACCCAGTACCTGATTGATCTCGTCGAGTTGCGGGATGCGGTCGTGGGGCAGGTCCAGCTTTTCGATGCCCTCCATGTACTCGGGGCAGGCGCGGCCTTCCAGCAGTTTCAACTGGCGGGTAATCAGTGTGTTCCACACCCCGTGCTCGGCCGGTGTGTAGTCGATAAAGCCATTGGCATCAGGCTCACGGGCGACGTATTTCGTTTGCTTCATGGGGCTCTCCGCAAGGAAATCGTTTTTATTATTCGGTGTTGTTGCGATGCCTTAGTGATACCCCAAGTGATTGCTGTGTGCAGCTAGCCTAAAGCCAGTAATGCTGGGATGATGGCGCTTATTCGTAAAGTATTCGTTACGACGTGAGGGGCGAGCTGTCATTCTTGAGTGCGCGACAGTGCATCTGTCACAAAATCGTGACGAAGAAATGCCTTTGCGGACAAAAACAATTTACTGGTGGGAGCGGGCTTGCTCGCGATTGTATCGCTGCGGTGTATCAGGCAAATCGCACCGCCTGCATCGCGAGCAAGCCCGCTCCCACATTTGATCTTCACTTTCTGCCATTTCCGAGCAATTGCCATGCGTATCAAAGTCCACTGCCAAAACCGGATTGGCATTCTTCGCGACATTCTCAACCTGCTGGTGGCCTACGGCATCAACGTCAAGCGCGGGGAGGTCGGCGGCGATCAGGGCAATGCGATTTACCTGTACTGCCCCAATCTGATCAACCTGCAGTTTCAGGCCCTGCGTCCGAAGTTTGAAACCATCTCCGGGGTCTTTGGTGTCAAGCGAGTAGGACTGATGCCCAGCGAGCGCAGGCATATGGAGCTCAACGCCTTGCTCGGGGCGCTGGAGTTTCCGGTGCTGTCCATCGACATGGGCGGATGCATCGTTGCGGCCAACCGGGCTGCGGCGCAATTGCTCGGGGTGCGGGTCGATGAGGTGCCGGGCATTTCCCTGTCCCGTTATGCCGAAGATTTTGACCTGCCCGAGCTGGTGCGGGCCAACAAGTCGCGCATCAATGGCCTGCGGGTCAAGATCAAGGGTTTGGTGTACCTGGCGGATATCGCGCCGCTGCAACTCGAGCATGATGAAAGCGAGGCGATGGCCGGGGCCGTGCTGACCCTGCACCGCGCCGACCGGGTAGGCGAGCAGATTTACAATGTGCGCAAGCAGGAACTGCGCGGCTTTGACAGTATTTTCCAGAGCTCGAAGGTCATGGCTGCCGTGGTGCGCGAAGCCCGGCGCATGGCGCCGCTGGATGCGCCGCTATTAATAGAAGGCGAAACCGGTACCGGCAAGGAGCTGCTGGCCCGTGCCTGCCATCTGGCCAGCCCTCGTGGCCAGTCGCCATTGATGGCGCTTAACTGCGCTGGCCTGCCCGAATCGATGGCTGAAACCGAGTTGTTCGGCTACGGCCCTGGTGCATTTGAAGGGGCGCGGGCGGAAGGGAAGCTGGGCCTGCTGGAGCTGACGGCCGGGGGTACGCTGTTTCTTGATGGCGTGGGTGAAATGAGCCCGCGCTTGCAGGTCAAATTGCTGCGCTTCTTGCAGGACGGCTGCTTTCGCCGTGTCGGCAGTGATGAAGAGGTCTATCTCGATGTGCGGGTGATGTGTGCCACCCAGGTCGACTTGTCGGAGCTGTGTGCCCGGGGCGAGTTCCGCCAGGATCTCTATCACCGCCTCAACGTGCTGTCGCTGCATATCCCGCCGTTGCGCGATTGCCTGGACGGGCTGGAACCGCTGGTGGAGCATTTTCTCGATCAGGCCAGCCGCCAGATTGGTTGTTCGCTACCGCGCCTGGCGCCTGCGGCGATGGAACGGTTGCGCCACTACCACTGGCCGGGCAACGTGCGTCAGTTGGAGAACGTGCTGTTCCAGGCGGTGTCGCTGTGCGATGGCGGGGTGGTCAAGGCCGAGCATATCCGCCTGCCGGATTACGGCGTGCGCCAGCCCCTGGGCGAGTTTTCGCTGGAGGGCGGCCTGGAGCAGATTGTCGGGCGTTTCGAAAAGGCGGTGCTGGAGCAACTGTATTCCGAGCACCCAAGTAGCCGATTGCTGGGCAAGCGATTGGGGGTGTCCCATACCACCATCGCCAACAAACTGCGCGAGCACGACATTATCAAGCCGGGCAAGGACGCTTAAACCTGTAAGTGCTGGTCTGTGGGAGCGGGCTTGCTCGCGATGATATCGCTGCGGTGTGCCAGACATATCGCGCCGCCAGAATCGCGAGCAAGCCCGCTCCCACAAGATTGACGCGACTCGGCAGGCCACCCATTGCCGCAACCGGCAGAACCCCGCCGTTCCCCCGCCCCGAATCTCCCCCCATCCCTGTGCAAACCCGCGCCGCAGCGCGTCAAAATAAAGTTGGTGCGCAAATTGCAATGACCTCTGCAGTACAGCGGTGGACGGCAAGCGTCCGTCAGACAGAGGAAAGACTGTGGACAAGTACCTTTATGTGGCAATGACCGGCGCCAGTCAGAACGCACTGGCGCAGAAGGCGCATGCCAACAATCTGGCGAACATCTCGACCAACGGTTTTCAGCGTGACCTGGAACAGGCCCGCTCGATGCCGGTGTTTGGTGACAGCTTTCCGGCGCGTGCCTTTGCCCTGACCGAGCGCCCGGCCACCGACTTCAGCCCCGGTGCGCTGGTCGAGACCGGTCGTGACCTCGATGTGGCCGTGTCCGGTGACGGCTGGCTGGCGGTACAGGCCCCCGACGGCAGTGAGGCCTATGTGCGCACCGCCAGTATGAACGTGGATGCCCTGGGTATCCTGCGGGCGGGTAACGGCATGCCGATCATGGGCAATGGCGGGCCGATCGCGGTGCCGCCCCAGCAGCAGATCGAAGTCGGCGAAGACGGCACCATCAGCATCCGCGCCCAGGGCGAAGGCCCCCGGGTGATGGCGCAAGTGGACCGGATCAAGCTGGTCCAGCCAGACCTGAAAACCATGAGCAAGGGCCTCGACGGCCTGATCCACACCAACGACGGGCAGCCGGCCCCGGCCGATGCCAATGTGCGGGTGACCTCGGGCTTTCTGGAGGCGAGCAACGTCAATGCCGTGGATGAGATGACCTCGGTGCTGGCCCTGTCCAAGCAGTTCGAACTGCACATCAAAATGATGAACACCGCCAAAGAAGACGATCAGGCCATGACTCGCGTCCTGTCCATCAGCTAATTACTTGAACGAGCGCCGAAAAACCGGCGCGCGAGGAGAGCACCATGCTTCCGGCACTGTGGGTTGCAAAAACGGGTTTGGCTGCACAAGACACCAACCTGACCACCATTTCCAACAACCTGGCCAACGTCTCGACCACCGGCTTCAAGCGTGATCGCGCCGAGTTCCAGGACTTGCTCTACCAGATCAAGCGCCAGCCGGGTGCCCAGTCCACCCAGGACAGCGAGCTGCCCTCGGGCCTGCAAGTGGGTACCGGGGTGCGCATCGTCGGCACGCAAAAGAACTTCTCTGCCGGTAGCCTGCAAACCACCGAGCAGCCGCTGGACATGGCGATCAATGGCCGTGGATTTTTCCAGATCATGCAGCCCGACGGTACAACGGCCTACACCCGTGACGGTACTTTTCACCTGGACTCCAACGGTCAGATCGTCACCGCCAGCGGCTTTGCCCTGGAACCGGCGATTGTGGTGCCGGCTGATGCCCAGACCTTCACCGTCGGCCAGGACGGCACTGTGTCGGTGACCATTTCCGGCAACCCGGCGGCGCAAGTGATCGGCAACGTGCAGACCGCCGACTTTATCAACCCGGCGGGCTTGCAGTCCCAGGGTGGCAACCTGTTCCTGGAAACCGCTTCCAGCGGCGCGCCGCAGATCGGCACCCCGGGCCTGAACGGTTTCGGTTTGACCATGCAAAGCATGCTCGAGACCTCGAACGTCAGCACCGTGGAAGAAATGGTCAACATGATTACCACTCAGCGTGCCTACGAGATGAACTCCAAAGTTATCTCCACCGCTGACCAGATGTTGTCGTTCGTAACGCAAAACCTGTAATTACGTGAAATAGCGGGAGAGCTCATGAAGCGCTTGTTTTCTGTTCTGGCACTGGGCGCCATTACCCTTGTGGCCGGTTGCGTCAGCCCGCCACCACGGGCCAACGATCCGTACTACGCACCTGTGCTGCCGCGTACGCCGCTGCCGGCTGCGGCCAACAACGGCTCGATCTACCAGGCCGGTTTCGAGCAGAACCTGTACAGCGACCGCAAGGCGTACCGTATCGGCGACATCATCACCATCACCTTGAACGAGAAGACCCAGGCGAGCAAAAACGCCAACTCGGCCATCGGTAAAAACAGCAACACCAGCATCGGCCTGACCTCGTTGTTCGGCAGCGGCCTGACCACCAACAACCCGCTGGGAGGGGGTGACCTGAGCCTCAATGCCGGTTACAGCGGCAGCCGTGCCACCAAGGGCGACAGCAAGGCCGGGCAGGGCAACAGCCTGACCGGTTCGATCACCGTGACCGTGGCCGACGTGTTGCCCAACGGCATCATCGCCGTGCGCGGCGAAAAGTGGATGACCCTCAACACCGGCGATGAACTGGTGCGCATTGCCGGCCTGGTGCGTGCCGATGACATTGCCACCGATAACACCGTGTCTTCGACCCGCGTGGCCGATGCGCGCATCACCTACTCGGGCACCGGCTCGTTTGCCGATGCGAGCCAGCCGGGCTGGTTTGACCGTTTCTTCCTTAGCCCGCTGTTTCCCTTTTAGTGATGAACTTCACCATGCCTAACCTCAAGCATCTGCTGGCCGCCGTGTTGCTGTTGTCGACCGCCCTGGGCGCCCACGCCGAACGGTTGAAAGACATCGCCAGCATTTCCGGCGTGCGCTCCAACCAATTGATTGGTTATGGCCTGGTGGTGGGCTTGAACGGTACGGGCGATCAGACCACGCAAACCCCGTTTACCCTGCAAACCTTCAATAACATGCTGTCCCAGTTCGGCATCAAGGTGCCGCCGGGGTCGGGCAATGTGCAGCTGAAAAACGTTGCGGCGGTGTCCATCAGCGCCGATTTGCCGGCATTCGCCAAGCCGGGGCAGGTGATTGATATCACGGTTTCCTCCATCGGCAACTCCAAAAGCCTGCGCGGCGGTACGCTGCTGCTGACACCGCTTAAAGGCATCGATGGCAATGTGTATGCGGTGGCCCAGGGCAACCTGGTGGTCGGCGGTTTTGATGCCGAAGGCCGCGACGGCTCGAAAATCACCGTCAACGTGCCGTCGGCCGGGCGCATTCCGGGTGGAGCATCGGTGGAGCGGGCCGTGCCCAGCGGTTTCAATCAGGGCAACAGCCTGACCCTGAACCTCAACCGTTCGGACTTCACCACCGCCAAGCGTATTGTCGACAAGATCAACGACCTGCTCGGCCCAGGTGTGGCGCAGGCCATCGATGGCGGCTCGGTGCGAGTGACGGCACCACTGGACCCGAGCCAGCGTGTTGATTACCTGTCGATCCTGGAAAACCTCGAAGTCGATCCGGGGCAGGCGGTGGCCAAGGTCATCATCAACTCGCGTACCGGCACCATCGTGATTGGCCAGAACGTCAAGGTTTCGCCCGCCGCAGTGACCCACGGCAGCCTGACCGTGACCATCACCGAAGACCCGATTGTCAGCCAGCCCGGCCCGCTGTCCAACGGCGAGACCGCCGTGGTGCCGCGTTCGCGGCTCAATGCCCAGCAGGAAGCCAAGCCGATGTTCAAGTTCGGCCCGGGCACCACCCTCGACGAGATCGTGCGGGCGGTAAACCAGGTCGGCGCAGCGCCAGGAGACTTGATGGCAATTCTCGAAGCACTGAAACAGGCCGGCGCCCTGCAAGCCGACCTGATCGTGATCTGAGGCTGACAGCATGGACATGTCCAAGAGCGGAGTAGTGGCGAGCAGCGATTCGGGGGCGTTTACCGACCTGAATCGGCTGAATAAGCTGAAAGTCGGCGACCGCGAAAGCGACGGCAATATGCGCAAGGTGGCGCAGGAATTCGAGTCGCTGTTCCTTAACGAAATGCTCAAGTCCATGCGCTCGGCCAACGAAGTGCTGGGCAAGGACAACCCGCTCAATACTCCTGCGGCCAAGCAGTATCAGGAAATGTACGACCAGCAGCTGTCAGTGACCCTGTCCCGCCAGGGCGGTGGCATCGGCCTGGCCGATGTGCTGATGCGCCAGATGTCGAAAAACAAGGCTGCGGTGCCGGGGGAGGCTGCGGCTACCACGGCGCTGACCGCCGAAGTCAAAGCGCCGGCGGCCACCACCGTCGACAGCCCTTTTGTGCGCTCCAGCGGTCAGCGTCCATTGTGGGCTTCGCGGGTTACCACTACGCCGGCAGCCGTAGCTGACGGTCATAAAAATGATATGGCCATGCTCAATCAGCGCCGCCTGGCGTTGCCGAGCAAGCTCACTGACCGTTTGCTGGCTGGCATCGTGCCATCGGCGGACCCGGCGCGCACCGCGCTCAATACCGCCACCGTACCTGGGCGCACATCGCCGGGGCTGGATGCGGTGCTCAAGGGCAGCCGCCAGCCGATGCTCAGCGCCAGCGGCGCGCAAGGGCGCATGCAGATTTACGGTCGTGCCGTGGCGCAGCCGCCATTGGCCCCGGCCAAACAGGCCTTCGAGTCGCCGGATGCGTTTGTCGCCACCATGCTGCCGATGGCGCAACAGGCCGCCGACCGCATCGGCGTCGACCCGCTGTACCTGGTGGCGCAAGCCGCACTGGAAACCGGCTGGGGCAAATCGGTGATGCGCCAGCAAGATGGCAGCAGCAGCCACAACCTGTTCGGCATCAAGGCCACCGGCAGCTGGCAGGGCGCCCAGGCGCGGGCCATCACCAGCGAGTTCAAGGGCGGGCAGATGGTCAAGGAGACGGCAGACTTCCGTTCCTACGACTCCTACCAGGACAGCTTCCATGATCTGGTGACGCTGTTGCAGAGCAACAATCGTTATAAAGATGTGCTCAATGCGGCCGATAAACCGGAGCAGTTTGTACGCGAGTTGCAGAAGGCCGGTTACGCAACCGACCCTGAGTACGCGAGCAAGATTTCGCAGATAGCCAAGCAAATGAAAACCTACCAGAGCTACGCCTCGACGGGTTCTCTCACGAATTTATAAGGTTTGAACCATGGCGAGTTTGATCAACATCGGGATGTCGGGGCTCAACGCCAGTCAGGGCGCATTGGCGACAGTCGGCAACAACATTGCCAACGCCAATACCTCGGGCTATTCGCGTCAGCAGATCGTCCAGGGCAGCGGCGCGTCGCAACAGGTGGGCGGGGTGTTTATCGGCACCGGTACCACCCTGGCCGACGTGCGCCGCGTGTACAACTCCTACCTCGACGCCCAGTTGCAAACCACCACCTCGCTCAACGGCGATGCCCAGGCTTATCTCGACCAGATCGGCACGGTCGACAAGCTGCTGTCGGATAAAAACACCGGCGTGTCGGCAGCCCTGAGCAGCTTTTTCAGCTCCCTGCAAACCGCCGCCGCGGCGCCCGGTGATGTGTCGGCGCGCCAGCTGCTGCTGACCAGTGCGCAGACCCTGAGCAACCGTTTCAACTCGATTTCGTCCCAGCTCAACCAGCAGAACGAGGGGATCAACAGCCAGCTTGATACCCTGACCTCGATGGTCAACCAGCACACGGCCACCATTGCCTCGCTGAACAAGCAGATCGCCCAGGCCACCACGGCGGGCAATACGCCGAACAACCTGCTGGATGCGCGCAACGAAGCCGTGCGTACCCTCAACGAGCTGGTCGGGGTGACGGTCCAGGAGCACGACAACGTCTACGACATCACCCTGGGCACCGGTCAGGCGCTGGTGCAGGGTTCGACCTCCAATACCCTCTCGGCGGTACCGGGCAAGGTCGACAAAAGCCAGTACAGCATCCAGATCAATTACCAGCAATCGAGCTCCGACGTGACCTCGGTGCTCAGTGGCGGCAAGATCGGCGGCCTGTTGCGCTATCGCGATGATGTGCTGGCTCCGGCCATGAATGATCTGGGGCGTACAGCCATTGTGGTCGCCGATGCGATCAACCAGCAGTTGGGCCAGGGCCTGGATGCCAATGGCGAGTTCGGCTCGTCGATGTTCAACAGCATCAACAGTGACAAGGCCATCAGCCAGCGCAGCCAGGCGGCGACCGGCAATATTGGCGCGGGCAACTTCAATGTCAGCATCGCCGACAGCGGCGCGCTGACCGCCTACGACTATCAGGTCACGTTTACCAGCGCCACCGAGTACTCGGTCAAACGCTCCGACGGCACCGATATGGGCGCGTTCGCCACCACGGACAATCCGGCCAAGGTGATCGACGGCTTCACTCTGGACCTCAAGGGCGGCCCGATGACCGCTGGTGATGCGTTCAAGGTCAGCCCCACCCGCAGTGGCGCCAGCAATATCGGCGTGCAAATGAGCGATGCCAATAAGTTGGCATTTGCCGGGCCGCTGGTTGCCGGCCCGGGCAGCTCCAACACCGGTACGGGTGCAGTGGGCAGCCTCAATCTGTCGTCAGCGCTGGATATTTATGGCGGCGTCAGTCTGGGCAAGTCGCAAAGCGACATTGAAGGCGCGATGCCGGTGCGTATCGCCTTTGATGAGGCCGCTGCCGACGGGACCCAAAGCTACCGGGTGCTGAACGAGGCAGGCAAGGAAATCGGCAAGGGCAGCATCGTGCCCGGCCAGGACAACAAGGTCACGATCAATGTGCCCGTCACCAACGCCGATGGCACGACCACCAGCGTGGGGTTCGACACTGTCATCAGCGGCTCACCGGGCAAGGGCGACAGCTTCGATATCAAGTTCAACAAGGACGGCAAGGCTGACAACCGCAATGCCAACGAACTGCTGGGCCTGCAAACCAAGGCCACAGTGGGCGTAGGCAAGGACGGCACTGGCGGCGTCAGCATGGCTACTTCCTACAGCCAGTTGGTATCCAAGGTGGGCGGCAAAGCCAGCCAGGCTGCGGTCGACGGCACCGCTAACGGCGCGGCCCTCGCGTACGCCAAGGAAGTGCGCAACTCGGTGTCCCAGGTCAATCTGGACGAAGAAGCCTCCAACCTGGTCAAGTTCCAGCAGTACTACACCGCCTCGTCGCAGATCATCAAAGCGGCGCAAGCAACCTTCAGCACGCTGATCAACAGTCTTTAAGGGAGCCCGCGACGATGCGTATTTCAACTTCGCAGTTTTTTGAATCGACCAGCGCCACCTACCAGAACAACTTCTCGTCGGTGATCAAGACCCAGGGCCAGATCGACTCCGGCGTGCGCATCCAGACCGCCGCCGATGACCCGGTCGGCGCGGCGCGCCTGCTGCAACTGCAACAGCAAAAAGACATGCTGGGCCAGTACAGCACCAATATGAACAGCATCAAATCGTCCCTGGGCGCCCAGGAAGCGGTGCTCGACAGCATCAACAACTCATTGCAAAAGGCCAGTGAGCTGGCCCTGGGCGCAGGCAGCGGTAAAAGCGATGCCGATCGCCTGGCCATTGCCAACGAACTGGGCAGTATTGAAGAGCAGGTGTTCAGCCTGCTCAACAGCAAGGACGCTGCGGGCAACTACATGTTCTCCGGCTCCAAAACCGACACACCGCCTTACACTCGCAACAATGACGGCACCTACAGCTATCAGGGTGACGATACCCAGCTTAACCTGAAGGTTTCCGACACCCTGACCCTGGCCAGCAGCGATACGGCCAGAAGCATCATGGAAGGCGCGACCAATACCGGGCGTACCCAGGCGACTTTTGTGCCCGGCGTGGATGCCAATGGCGAGCCGACCGTCAATGACGGCAAGCTCTCGGTGTCTGCCGGCCTGGTTACGTCAAGCGCGGTGTTCAACAAGAGCTTCGCCGAAGGCCAGCCCTATACGCTGAAATTCAGCAGCAGCACCCAGTACACCCTGACTGACCGCGACGGCAACGACCTGACCTCGCAGGTGGCGGGTAATGGCGTGTTCGACCCGATCAAGGACGGTTCGCAGAGCATCAGCCTGCGTGGCGTTTCGTTCGACATTACCCCCAACCTCAAGGATATCCCGGCGGCGGATCGCGATGCGGCAGTGGCGGGGCGTACCTTCACCCTGGAGGCCAAGGCCGACACCATCAATACCTCGCGCACGCCGAGCAACGGCTCGACGGCGCAGATTACCAATTCCACGGTGACCGACGCCCAGGCCTATGGCGACAGCTTTCCGAGCAATGGCGCGGTGATCAAATTTACCAGCGCCACCGAGTACGAGGTGTATGCCCAGCCGCTGAGCGCCGACAGCAAGTCGATTGCCCAGGGCACTGTTGACGGCGGTGCGCTCGGGATCAAGTTCGACTTCGCTGGAGCACCGCAGGCGGGCGACCAGTTTGTCGTCAACCGCAACAACCACCAGAGCCAGAACGCGCTGGACACCATCAGCCAGCTGCGCAAGGCGCTGGAGATCCCTAGCGACAAAGACCCGCTGGCCCAGCAAACGCAAAAGGACGCGATCAACGCCGCGATCGGCAACCTGAAAAACGCCAGTGCCGGCGTCGACAGCGCCCGGGGCTCGATTGGTGCGCGTTTGAAGGCGGTGGATATCCAGGCCGATGAAAATATCAGCCTGGGCCTGGCCAACGACTCCACCACGGCGGCGATTGGCAACACCGACATGGCGGGGGCGTCCATTGAACTGGCGTTCCAGAAAGCCATGCTTGAAGCCTCGCAACTGGCGTTCGTGAAAATCTCCCAGCTGAGCCTGTTCAACCAGCTCTAAACAGCGGTGCAGGGGGGCTAATGTGGGAGCGGGCTGCCCGCGATGCAGGCGACACGGTATGCCGGTAATACCGTGTTGCTGCCATCGCGGGCAAGCCCGCTCCCACAAAATCGCCTTTCTGGCTGTAATGTTTTGTATAAAACCGCACAAAATAGCGTGACCTATGAGTCATAACGCGCATCTTCACTGTATCGTGTGAAACGTACGGGCGGGTGCCGGGCCTTTTTCAGGCTGTTTTGTTTATTGTTATGCACCCATATTCGTCGCATTCCTGCGCGATAAAGCCCTTTTATTGTCAGCGCCCCTCGGTTGTGCGAGCGGGTGATCTCCAGCTATTTAGTATTGGGAAGCCACAATGATTGGCATTAAAAGCATCGCCAGTTACTTGCCAGCAAGCGGTGTAGACAACTACGCGCAAGGCGCGAAGTTCTCCAAAGACGAAGAATTCATCCTGGGCAAGATCGGCTCGGCCTTTCTGCCGCGCAAAGATGCTGACCAGGAAACCTCGGACCTGTGTGTTGAAGCCGTCAACGCACTGTTTAGCAACAATCCGCAGCTTAAACGCGAATCCATCGACGCGTTGATCGTTGTCACCCAGAACGGCGACGCCGAAGGTCTGCCGCACACGGCGGCCATCGTCCAGGACAAGCTCGGCCTGCCGACCCACGTTGCCGCCTTTGATATCTCCCTGGGCTGCTCGGGCTATGTCTACGGCATCTACGCGATGAAAGGCTTTATGGAAGCCGCGGGCCTGAAAAACGGCTTGCTGGTGACGGCCGACCCGTACTCGAAAATCGTCGACCCGGAAGACCGCAACACCACCATGCTCTTTGGTGACGCGGCCACCGCTACCTGGATGGGCGAAGACGCTCCCTGGCAGCTGGGCAAGGCCAAGTTCGGCACCGACGGTTCCGGTGCCCCGCATCTGAAAGTCAGTGATGGCGTGTTCTTTATGAATGGCCGCCAGGTGTTCAACTTCGCGCTGCTTAAAGTGCCTGCGCACTTGAACGAGCTGCTGGAAGAGTCGGAGCTGACCTCCAAGGACATCGACGCGTTCTGCATCCACCAGGGCAGTGCGGCCATCGTTGATGCCGTGGCCCGCCGTTTTGAAGGCGAGCCGGAGAAATTTATCAAGGATATGGTCGAGACCGGCAATACCGTGTCGTCGAGCATTCCGCTGCTGCTGGAAAAGCATGTGATGGACGCCACCTGGAAGCGCGTGGCGCTGAGCGGTTTTGGTGTGGGCCTGTCGTGGGGCTCGGCGATTATCTATCGTCCATAAGCTTCAAGCCGAAACATCAAACGCCCGTGGCCGCAAAGCCATGGGCGTTTTGCTTTCTGGCAGGGCTGATTGAATCTGTGGGAGCGGGCTTGCTCGCGATGGCATCACCCTGGTTTGCCTGAAGCACCGCGCCGCCCGAATCGCGAGCAAGCCCGCTCCCACACTGGGGGGGGCGGCAGCTCATCGCATCGCTAACCCCCTGAATTACAAGGCATGGCCCGCTTGCCTGCAAAAAAAATCAAAATAACCCTCAAGCAACCGACATTCACGACGATAACCATTACGAAGGTTCTCTAGGCCACACCCGGCGGTTGCCAGGGCCGGAAGCCGCAGTATTCATCCAATGAGGATTTCGTCATGGCTTTATCAGTAAACACTAACGTCACGTCCCAGACCGTTCAGAAGAACCTGAACAAAGCCGGCGACTCGTTGAGCACCTCGATGACCCGTCTGTCTTCCGGCCTGAAAATCAACAGCGCCAAAGACGACGCTGCCGGCATGCAGATCGCCAACCGTCTGACTTCCCAAGTTAAAGGCATGACCGTTGCCATCGCCAACGCCAACAACGGCTCGTCGATTGCACAGACGGCTGAAGGCGCGATGCAAGAGTCGACCAACATTCTGCAACGTTTGCGTGAACTGGCCCTGCAGTCTGCGAACGGTGATAAAAGCGCTGATGACCGTGCGTCCCTGCAACAAGAATTCACAGCGAAAGTCGGTGAACTGACCCGTATTTCGTCTACCACCACCTTCGGTGGTCGTAACCTGCTGGACGGCTCGTTCCAGAACCAGTCGTTCCAGGTCGGTGCTGATGCCAACCAGACCATCTCGTTCGGTATGAGCGATATCAGTGCTACTGGTTTGAAGGGTTCTTATGGTGAGGCGAGTGCCGCAGGTGGCGTGAGCACGCTGTCTGCAAACGTTGTTGGTGGTGCGAACGATGCTGCGACATTCAAGGCGACAGGTGCGGCGGCCTTTGCTGCTGTAGATGATCAAACCTTAACGATCAATGGAACAGATATTGCCATTGCTAAAGATTCGAAAATTGCAGACGCGGTTGCTGAAATCAACAAGCAAACCTCTAAGACGGGCGTAACAGCATCGGCTGATGCTGCTACTGGAACTAAGTTGACCCTGTCTTCCGCTTCTGATTTTACTGCAGTGGGTTCTGCTGCTTCTGATGCGGGTTTCGTTGCTGCAGCCACACCAGCAAAAAATCTGTTGGACGCCGGTGAGATTCAAGTTAACGGTGTCAAGGTTACTATTGCCGCTGGTTCTCTTGAGAATGCAGCTGCAGCAATTACTAAAGCAAATACTGACTCTAAAACAGGCGTAAACGCCTCGGTTAAAGATGGTCGCCTGGTTCTGACTTCGGAGAAGGGGCAGGCTATCAATCTTGCGGATAGCACAGGTACTGGTGGTCCAGGTTCGCTTTCCAAACTGGGCCTGACAGCAGGCAGTACTCAAGCCAAGCTGACCAATGATACTTCCGTATCGTTCAATGGCGTAGAAGTGAAGTTCAAGAAAGGCGATTCGATGGACACCATCGTTTCTTCGATCAACAGCGCAAGCACTGGGGTAACTGCCAGCAAAAATGCTGACAACACGCTGAAGTTGTTCTCCACCAAGGACATCACCATTGCTGACGGCAGTGCAGGTACTGGCCTAGCTTCGTTGGGTCTGACGGATACGGCTAAAATCACTACAGCCAACACAGTCGAAACCACCGTCTCTGACCTGAGCGTGTTGACTGCCGAAGGCGCTCAACAAACCATCCAGGCCTTGACTGGCGCCATCCAGCAGATCGACACTCAGCGTTCCGCACTGGGTGCTGTACAAAACCGTTTCGACAGCACCGTTTCCAACCTGCAAAGCATCTCCGAGAACTCGACTGCTGCACGTGGTCGCGTTCAGGACACTGACTTCGCATCGGAAGCTGCCGAGCTGACCAAGCAACAAACCCTGCAACAGGCCGCTACCGCGATCCTGTCCCAGGCTAACCAGCTGCCATCCGCTGTGATGAAACTGCTGCAGTAATTTCAGCGCTTAGTTGATAACGGAAGGGCGCGTTTACGTGCCCTTTCGTTTTTTCAGTGTTGAGGTGACGAAATGGACATAAGCATCAAGCTGAATCCCGTTTACCCGAGCGCCACCGGATCACCCGGTCCCGTACCCGCGCCGGTTGCAACCCCTCAAGCAGTCGCGGCCCCGGCCCCGTCGACAGGCATGCCGCCTGAGCGCGCGGAACTGGAAAAGGCCGTCAGTGACATTCAAGAATTCGCACAGTCCAACCAACGCAAGCTGGACTTTTCAATTGATGACACCACCGGTGTGATGGTGGTCAAGGTGATCGCCGCCGACAGCGGTGAGGTCATTCGCCAGCTACCTTCAGAGGTGGCCTTGAAGCTGGCGCAAAATTTGGCTGATCCCCACAGCCTGCTTTTTCAGGGTAAAGCCTGAACGTGGCATGAATTGTGATGCTGTCTGCTTCCTCGGCCTTGCTCGTCAAAAAAGCGTAAGCCCATAAAGCGGCAGCCCGGATAAGGAGAATACAGATGGCCAGTTCAACGATTACCGGTGTTGGTTCGGGTTTTGACACCATCGGGATTGTGAAAGCCTTGGTTGATGCTGAAAAAGCACCCAAGCAAAGCCAGATTACCGCGCAACAAAAAGACACTACCATTCAGTTGTCCGCAGTGGGTACGGTAAAAGCGTCGCTCGAAACCTATCGTGCAGCCATTGCCAAGCTCAACAGCGTTTCCAGTTTCAACGGTCTGGCCGCTACGTCGTCAGACGAAAAAATTTCCAAAGTCACCATTGATGACAAAGCCTCCACCGGCACCTATGCGCTGGACGTGAGCAAGTTGGCGACCTCGTCAAAAATCACCAGTAAGGTGTTTGAGGGTGGTACTTCCTCGGTCGTAAACTCGGGCACTGAGCCTACGACCCTGACCATCTCGCAGTCCGGCTCTGACTACAATGTCTCTATCCCCGCAGGCGCAACCCTTCAGCAGACACGTGAAGCGATCAACACGCAGTTGCAGTCCAAGGGCATAAGCGCCAACGTTTTGACCGACGCCAATGGTTCGCGTCTGGTAATTGGCTCGCAGACCACGGGTAAGGGTACCGATATCACCATCAGCGGTGATTCAGAGCTGTCGACTGGCTACGACGCCGGTAAAGCGCCGGTGAATGCGGAATACACCATCGATGGCATCGCCATGGAGTCGTCGAGCAACAAGGTCACTTCCGCCATCAGTGGTGTGACCCTGGAGCTGATTGATACCAAAGCGTCCACCATCACCGTGGCTTCTAATACGGCAACGCTGAAAACCTCGGTGCAGTCGTTTGTCAGTGCCTACAACGCGCTGTTGACCAGTATCAACACGCAAACCAAGGTCACGGCCACCGGTGACTCGGCAACCACCACCTCGGGCGCCCTGACCGGCGACGCGTCGATGCGTCAACTGGTCAGCGGTATTCGTAACGAGCTGCTGCAAAACTCTGGCTCGTCGAGTATGGGCAACTTGTCCCAGATGGGTATCAGTACCGATCAAAAAACCGGGTTGCTGACGCTGGATGACAAGCAGTGGGATGCAGCAGTTGCCAAGCCCAATGGCGCAACTGAAATTGCCAAGGCATTCACTGGTGATACCGGGCTGGTGGCGCGTATGACCAAGGCGACCGATAGCTACGTCGGCACTACGGGTCTGCTGGCCAGTCGCGTGACTGACTTGAATACCAAGCTGACTGACCTTACGACGCAGCAAGCGGATCTGGATCGACGCATGGATAGTCTGAAAACTTCGCTGACTTCCAAGTACACCGCCATGGACACCCTGATCGCCAAGATCAACGCCAGCAGCTCCAGCATCATGACCACGCTCAACTCGCTGAATAACCCTAAAACCAGCTGATGTCGGCCCTTTGCGCGGCTAAAGCTTGCGCCGCGCCGGTCGATATAAGCATCAAGAACCAGTCATTTTTGCCTGACACCGTTATGAGGTAGAAACATGAACCCGATGCGCGCCCTTCGTCAGTATCAGAAGGTTAATTCCCACGCTCAAATCTCCGAAGCCAGCCCCCACCGTCTGATTCAGATGCTGATGGAAGGCGGTCTGGACCGCATGGCCCAGGCCAAGGGCGCGATGAGCCGTGGCGATATCCCGCAGAAGGCCATGTTGATTACCAAGGCCATCGATATCATCACCGGCTTGCGTCAGGGCCTGGATGAAGAAAAGACCGACGACAAGGCGGCGCTGGAGCAACTGGACAGCCTGTACGAGTACATGGCCGTGCGTCTGACCCTGGCCAATGCCAAGAACGACCCGGAAATCATCGATGAAGTGGCGCGCCTGCTGATCACTGTAAAAAGTGGTTGGGATGCCATCGCCCCGCAATAAGCCAGAGGAGTGCGTCATGAGCCAACTGCAACGTATTCAGGAAACCCGCGAAGCGCTGATTGATGCCCTGGCCGAGCGCAACTGGGATGCCATCGGCGAGCTGGACTCGGCCTGCCGCGTGTGTGTCGAGAATGTGCTGGACGAAGCACCGCTGGATGAGGCGGTGTTGCGCGAAAATCTGGAGGGGTTGCTGGTGGTGTATCGCATGCTGCTGGAGGCCGCGACCAACGAGCGCCAGTCGGTCGTTGAGCAGATGGGGCAGATCAACCAAGCAAAAAATGCGTCAAAGGTTTACCATCTATTCGGTTAAGGCCTAAAGAATATGTGGTTAATTGCGTTTTAAACCGCCATAAATTTGACTCGGCACAGTTTTTTGACTTAACTAGCACGTTATTCTGTATTCAGTCGTCTTAGATATCCAACAGGGTTAGGACGTCTACATATGTCCTGCCATCCGGGGCATTGAGTTGACTAGGGAAGTTGCTATTGCATGTGGCGTGAAACCAAAATTCTGCTGATCGATGACGATAGCGTCCGCCGCCGTGATCTGGCGGTGATCCTGAATTTTCTTGGCGAAGAAAATTTGACCAGCCCTAGTCACGAGTGGGAGCAGGCTGTCAGCGCCTTGCCGTCCAGTCGTGAAGTGCTCTGTGTGCTTGTGGGCACCGTGAGCACTGCGGGTGGCCTTTCAGGACTGCTTAAGACACTGGCCGCGTGGGATGAGTTCCTGCCGATCATGCTTTTAGGTGAAGTTTCTGCCCTCGACCTGCCTGAAGACCAGCGCCGCCGGGTATTGTCCAGCCTCGAAATGCCCCCCAGCTACAGCAAACTGCTTGATTCCCTGCACCGTGCCCAGGTCTATCGCGAGATGTACGACCAGGCCCGCGAGCGCGGCCGTCATCGTGAGCCCAATCTGTTTCGCAGCCTGGTCGGTACCAGCCGGGCGATCCAGCATGTGCGCCAGATGATGCAGCAAGTGGCCGATACCGATGCCAGTGTGCTGATCCTCGGCGAGTCCGGCACCGGCAAGGAAGTGGTGGCGCGCAATCTGCATTACCACTCCAAGCGCCGTGACGCGCCGTTTGTGCCGGTCAACTGCGGGGCGATTCCTGCCGAGCTGCTGGAAAGCGAGCTGTTTGGTCATGAGAAGGGCGCCTTTACCGGGGCCATCACCAGCCGCGCCGGGCGTTTTGAGCTGGCCAATGGCGGTACGCTGTTCCTCGATGAAATCGGCGATATGCCCCTGCCGATGCAGGTCAAACTGCTGCGTGTATTGCAGGAGCGGACCTTTGAGCGTGTGGGCAGCAACAAGACCCAGTGCGCCGATGTGCGGATCATTGCCGCGACCCACAAAAACCTCGAAAGCATGATTGAAGTCGGCGCCTTCCGCGAAGACTTGTACTACCGCCTCAACGTGTTCCCGATTGAAATGGCGCCACTGCGTGAGCGGGTCGAAGATATTCCGTTGCTGATGAACGAGCTGATTTCGCGCATGGAGCACGAAAAACGCGGTTCGATCCGCTTCAACTCGGCTGCCATCATGTCGTTGTGCCGTCATGCATGGCCGGGCAACGTCCGCGAGCTGGCCAACCTGGTGGAGCGCATGGCGATCATGCATCCATACGGGGTGATTGGCGTGGTTGAGCTGCCGAAAAAATTCCGCTACGTCGACGACGAAGACGAGCAACTGGTCGACAGCCTGCGCAGTGATATGGAAGAGCGCGTGGCCATTAATAGCGCCACTACCGACTTCGTGGCCAGCGCCAACGCGATGCTGCCGCCCGAAGGCCTGGACCTCAAGGACTACCTGGGCGGGCTGGAGCAGGGTTTGATCCAGCAAGCGCTGGACGACGCCAATGGCATCGTTGCGCGTGCGGCAGAGCGCCTGCGGATTCGCCGTACCACCCTGGTCGAAAAAATGCGCAAGTACGGCATGAGCCGTCGCGAAGGTGAAGATCAGGCGGATGATTGACGCGTGACTCTGTGGGAGCGGGCTTGCTCGCGATAGCATCGCCGCGATCTGCCTGACAGGCCGCGTCGCTTCTATCGCAGGCAAGCCAGCTCCCACAACCGTACGGCGCTCACGCTGTCCAGGTTTTACCCGCGCATCCTTGCGGGGCAGGCAGTGTTGTGTATTCAGGCACGGGTATTGCTTCGCTTGGTTTAACGGACTGTTTTATGACGGTCAGCCAAGCGAGTACGCCCCATGCCTCAAGCCGCCGTCCAGTTGTCCTCGGCCCCCGATCCCTACAGCCTGCTGCAAGCCCGTGTCTCGGAGTTGACCGGCGAGCTGGCGGTGGTCAGTGCGCAGCGCATGGCCGAGCTTGCCGAGAAAGAACGGCTGGCCAATCGCCTGCAACACCTGCTGGATCTGCTGCCTGGCGGGATTATCGTTATTGATGATCGTGGCCGCGTGCGCGAGGCCAACCCCGCAGCCTGCGAGCTGCTGGGCCTGCCCCTGGAGGGTGAGTTGTGGCGTCATGTGATCGCCCGCTGCTTT
Source organism: Pseudomonas fragi (assembly GCF_900105835.1). Lineage (NCBI taxonomy): Bacteria > Pseudomonadati > Pseudomonadota > Gammaproteobacteria > Pseudomonadales > Pseudomonadaceae > Pseudomonas > Pseudomonas fragi. Next base: position 1,423,542 of record NZ_LT629783.1, on the reverse strand, counting down.
GCCCCACGCGAAGATGATGGCCATGAAGTGTCTCTCAAGGACGGCCGGCGCCTGTCAATTGCCACCCGCTCGCTGGGCGCCGAACCCGGGCAACTGGTGTCGCTCAATGACCTGACAGAAACCCGGCGCCTGCAAGATCAGCTGGCCCGCCATGAACGTCTGTCGTCCCTGGGGCGTATGGTCGCTTCCCTGGCTCACCAGATTCGTACACCTTTGTCAGCCGCGCTGATCTACGCCAGCCATTTGACCGAGCAAGCCCTGCCGGTGGAAACCCAGCAGCGTTTTGCCGGGCGCCTCAAGGAGCGCCTGCACGAGCTGGAGCATCAGGTGCGCGACATGCTGGTATTTGCTCGTGGCGAACTGCCACTGGGCGACCGGGTCACCCCCAAAGTACTGATGCAAGCCCTGCAAGCCGCTGCGCAAACCCATGTGCAAGGTGTGTCGATCCGCTGGCAGTGTGATGCCTACGCGGGGCAGTTGCTGTGCAATCGCGACACCCTGGTCGGCGCGCTGCTCAATCTGATCGAAAACGCCCTGCAGGCCGGCACGCCGCAGGTACGGCTCAAGGTGCACCTGTATCGCCGCGATAACCGCCTCAGGTTGTGTATCAGCGACAACGGCAGTGGCATTGAGCCGCAAGTGCTGGCGCGTCTAGGCGAGCCTTTTTTCACCACCAAGGCCACCGGTACCGGTCTGGGCCTGGCGGTGGTCAATGCCGTGGTGCGTGCGCACCAGGGGCAATTGCAATTACGTTCGCGGCTGGGGCGTGGCACCTGTGCCTTGCTCAGCTTGCCGCTGATTCCCGTTGTCGCGGAGGCAAACTGATGGTGATGCGAATTAACGTGCTGTTGGTCGAGGACGACCATGCGTTGCGCGAGGCCCTGGCAGACACGCTGCTGCTGGCCGGTCACGGTTTTCGCGCCGTCAGCTCGGGGGAGGAAGCCCTGGTCGCGGTCAGCGCCGAGCCTTTTAGCCTGGTGATCAGTGATGTCAACATGCCGGGTATCGATGGCCATCAACTGCTTGCGCGCCTGCGCGCCAGCCAGCCGCAATTGCCGGTGTTGCTGATGACGGCCCACGGCGCTGTGGAGCGTGCGGTGGATGCCATGCGTGAAGGGGCGGTGGATTATCTGGTCAAGCCGTTCGAGCCCAAGGCCCTGCTTGATCTGGTGGCCCGCCATGCTCTGGGCAGTCTCGGCGTGGCCGACAGTGAAGGTCCGGTGGCGGTCGAGCCGGCCAGTGCGCAGTTGCTGGAGCTGGCCGCGCGGGTGGCGCGCAGTGATGCCACGGTGCTGATCTCGGGCGAGTCGGGCACCGGCAAAGAGGTGTTGGCCCGCTATATCCACCAGCACTCCCATCGTGTTGACCAGCCGTTCGTGGCGATCAACTGCGCGGCGATCCCTGACAACATGCTCGAAGCCACCCTGTTCGGTCATGAAAAGGGCGCCTTTACCGGTGCCATTGCCGCCCAGGCCGGCAAGTTCGAACAGGCCGATGGCGGCACCTTGCTGCTGGATGAAATTTCCGAAATGCCCTTGGGTTTGCAGGCCAAGCTGCTGCGCGTATTGCAAGAGCGCGAAGTGGAGCGGGTGGGCGGGCGCAAGCCGGTAGCCTTGGATATCCGCGTGGTCGCCACCACCAACCGTGATCTGGCCGGGGAAGTGGCGGCGGGGCGTTTTCGCGAAGACCTGTACTACCGCCTTTCGGTATTCCCCCTGGCCTGGCGCCCGCTGCGCGAGCGCACCGCCGATATCCTGCCGCTGGCAGAGCGCTTGCTGGCCAAATACATCAGCAAAATGAAGCACACTGCGGTAGGGTTCTCGCCCGATGCCAAGGCGTGCCTGAGTGCTTACCCTTGGCCGGGCAATGTGCGTGAACTGGACAATGCGATTCAGCGGGCGTTGATTTTGCAGCAGCGCGGTTTGATTGAGGCGGCAGATTTTTGCCTGGCCGGGCCTGTGGCTTGCGCGCCTTTGCCGCCGTTGACGCGCTCAGAGCCGTTGGTGGTGGAGGCTATGGAGTCGGCCGGGGCTTTGGGCGATGATCTGCGCCGGCGTGAATTCCAGATGATTATCGACACCTTGCGTGCCGAGCGCGGGCGGCGAAAAGAGGCTTCCGAGCGTCTGGGCATCAGCCCGCGTACCTTGCGCTACAAGCTGGCGCAAATGCGCGATGCGGGGATGGATGTAGAGGCTTATTTGTTTGCTGCAACCTGATTTTCCCTCACTCCACCCTTGTGGGAGCGGGCTTGCCCGCGATGGCATCACCGCGCAGCGCCTGATTCACTGCGTCGATTAAATCGCGGGCAAGCCCGCTCCCACAAGGGCAGGTGTTATCCTTGTCTGCGACGTTTTGTAACGGTAATTGTTATAAAACGGCCATGAGCTGGCACCCTTGTTGCTACACCTCAATATGCGCTGTGAAAGTGTCAAAAAAATGCGGGTCGTCGGAGGCACTGGTCCATGAGCCAAGGTATTGAATTTAATCGATTGATGTTGGACATGCGGGCTATGCAGATGGACGCCATGGCACAACCGAAATCGGCTGTGCAGGCCGCTCCCGAAGCAGGTGCCAGCAGTTTCTCCGACATGCTCGGCAATGCGATCAACAAGGTCAGCGAAACCCAGCAGGCCTCGAGCCAGCTATCCAACGCGTTCGAGATCGGCAAAAGCGGGGTCGACCTGACTGACGTGATGATCGCTTCGCAGAAGGCCAGCGTTTCTTTCCAGGCCTTGACCCAGGTACGTAACAAGCTGGTTCAGGCTTACCAAGACATCATGCAGATGCCGGTTTAAGGGCGATATCAAGTCATGGCAGATGCACTCCCGGATAATGTTCCGGCCAAGGCAGGCGGCGGCAAACCGCTGTTTGGCCTGACCTTCCTCGACAACCTGGGCGATATGACCATGCTGCGTCAGGTCGGCCTGATGGTCGGCCTGGCGGCGAGCGTAGCGATCGGCTTTGCCGTGGTGCTGTGGTCCCAGCAACCCGATTACCGGCCGCTGTACGGCAGCCTGGCCGGTATGGATGCCAAGCAGGTCATGGAAACCCTGGCCGCCGCCGACATTGCCTACACCGTCGAGCCCAACTCCGGCGCCTTGCTGGTCAAGGCAGATGATGTCTCCCGTGCCCGCCTCAAGCTGGCCGCTGCTGGCGTAACCCCTACCGACGGCAATATCGGTTTCGAGATTCTCGACAAGGACCAGGGCCTGGGTACCAGCCAGTTCATGGAAGCCACACGCTATCGTCGTGGCCTTGAAGGCGAACTGGCGCGGACCATTTCCAGCCTCAACAACGTCAAGGGTGCCCGGGTGCATCTGGCCATCCCGAAAAGCTCGGTATTCGTACGCGATGAACGCAAGCCCAGCGCTTCGGTACTGGTCGAGCTGTACGCGGGGCGTTCGCTGGAGCCGGGGCAGGTGCTGGCCATCGTCAATCTGGTGGCCACCAGCGTGCCTGAGCTGAGCAAGTCGCAGATCACCGTGGTCGACCAAAAAGGCAATCTGCTGTCGGACCAGGGTGAAAACTCCGAGCTGACCATGGCCGGTAAACAGTTCGACTACAGCCGCCGCATGGAAGGCATGCTCACCCAGCGCGTGCACAATATCCTGCAGCCGGTGCTGGGCAATGATCGCTACAAGGCCGAAGTGTCGGCCGATGTGGATTTCAGCGCGGTCGAGTCCACCTCCGAGCAGTTCAACCCCGATCAACCGGCGCTGCGCAGCGAGCAATCGACCAGCGAGCAGCGTACCGCCAGCAACGGCCCGCAAGGTGTACCCGGGGCCCTGAGCAATCAGCCACCGAGCCCGGCCAGTGCGCCGCAGCAAACCGGACAGGGTGCTGCGGGCGGCGCGGGCATGATCCAGCCGGGCCAGCCGTTGCTCGATGCCAATGGCCAGCAAATCATGGATCCGGGTACCGGCCAGCCGATGCTGGCGCCGTACCCGGCCGACAAGCGTTCGCAATCGACCCGCAACTTTGAGCTGGACCGCTCCATCAGCCACACCAAGCAGCAGCAGGGCAGGGTCAATCGCCTGTCGGTGGCGGTGGTGATCGACGACAAGATCAACGTCAACCCGGCCAACGGTGAAATAACCCAGGTGCCGTGGACCACCGATCAACTGGCGCGCTTTACCCGTCTGGTGCAGGACGCCGTGGGCTTCGATGCCAGCCGTGGCGACAGCGTCAGCGTGATCAACGTGCCGTTCTCCACCGAGCGCGGTGAAGTGATCGCCGATATCCCGTTCTATTCCCAGCCCTGGTTCTGGGATGTGGTCAAGCAAGTACTCGGCGTGCTGTTTATCCTGGTGCTGGTGTTTGGCGTGCTGCGCCCGGTGCTCAACAACATCACCGGCCACGGGCGCAACAAGCAGGTGGCCGGTATTGGCAGCGATGGCGAACTGGGTGGCCTGGGCGGTCTGGATGGCGAACTGGCCAATGACCGTGTCAGCCTCAGCGGCCCGCAAAGCATCATGTTGCCAAGCCCGAGCGAAGGTTATGACGCGCAGTTGAATGCAATCAAGAGTCTGGTCGCAGAAGATCCGGGCCGTGTAGCCCAGGTAGTAAAAGAGTGGATCAATGCCGATGAGTGATAACCGCGCCGCCGCCAATGCCAAGTTGACCCGGGTCGACAAGGCCGCCATTTTGCTCCTGTCGCTGGGCGAGTCCGATGCCGCCCAGGTACTGCGCCATATGGGGCCCAAGGAGGTCCAGCGGGTAGGTGTGGCGATGGCGCAAATGCGCAACGTGCACCGCGAGCAGGTTGAGCAGGTGATGAGCGAGTTCGTCGAGATTGTCGGCGACCAGACCAGCCTCGGTGTGGGCTCCGATAGCTACATCCGCAAAATGCTCACCTCGGCTCTGGGCGAAGACAAGGCCAATGGCCTGATCGACCGTATCCTGCTGGGCGGCAACACCAGTGGCCTGGACAGCCTCAAGTGGATGGAGCCGCGTGCCGTGGCCGACGTGATCCGCTTCGAGCACCCGCAAATCCAGGCCATTGTGGTGGCTTACCTTGACCCCGATCAGGCGGGTGAAGTACTTGGCCACTTTGACCAGAAAGCCCGTCTGGACATCATCCTGCGGGTCTCGTCGCTCAATACCGTGCAACCGGCGGCGCTCAAGGAACTCAACCAGATTCTTGAGAAACAGTTCTCCGGCAACTCCAATGCGGCGCGTACCTCCCTGGGTGGTGTGAAGCGGGCGGCCGATATCATGAACTTCCTCGACAGCTCGATGGAAGCGCAGTTGATGGACTCGATCCGCGATATCGACGAAGACCTCTCGGGGCAGATCGAAGACCTTATGTTCGTGTTCAACAACCTGGCCGATGTCGACGACCGCGGCATCCAGGCGTTGCTCCGTGAAGTGTCCTCCGACGTCCTGGTGCTGGCGCTCAAGGGCTCCGACGAGAACGTGCAGGAAAAGATCTTCAAGAACATGTCCAAGCGTGCCGCCGAGCTGCTGCGCGACGACCTGGAAGCCAAAGGCCCGGTGCGCGTCAGCGATGTCGAGACCGCGCAGAAAGAAATCCTCACCATCGCCCGCCGTATGGCCGAAGCCGGAGAAATTGCTCTCGGCGGGAAGGGCGGCGAAGAGATGATCTAAGTGAGCAGCGGCGAATCCCCCGGTGATGTGATCCGCGCCAAGGATGTCGGTGCTTTCGATGTATGGGGCCTGCCCAGCTTCGATCCGTGGCGCGAACCCGAGGCAGAGCCCGAACCCGAGCCAGTTGAAGAACTGCCCGAGATGGAAGAAGTGCCGCTGGATGAAGTCCAGCCGCTAACCCTCGAAGAGCTCGAAAGCATCCGTCAGGAGGCTTACAACGAAGGCTTCGCCACCGGTGAAAAAGAAGGTTTTCACAGCACTCAGCTCAAGGTTCGCCAGGAAGCTGAAGTGGCTCTCAATGCCAAGGTCGCCAGCCTTGAGCGGTTGATGAGCAGTCTGCTGGCGCCGCTGGCCGAGCAGGACCAGCAGCTTGAAAAAGCCATGGTCGGGCTGGTCGAGCACATGACCCGGCAAGTGATCCAGCGCGAGCTGAAAACCGACTCCACGCAGATCGAGCAGGTGCTGCGCGAAGGGTTGAAGCTGTTGCCGATGGGCGCCGAGAATATCCGCCTGTTTATCAACCCGCAGGACTTTGACCAGATCAAGGCCTTGCGCGAGCGGCATGACGAAAACTGGCGAATTGTCGAAGACGACAGCCTGCAACCAGGTGGTTGCCGGATTGAGACCGAACACAGCCGCATCGATGCCAGCATCGAAACCCGGATCAAGCAGGCCATGAGCCAGTTGCTCGATCAGCTCCACGAACAGGCCCTGCACCCGGCGGCGCCTGATATGGACATCGATCTCGATGCACCTTAAGCGCACCAGCTTTGCCAAGCGCTTGAGCACCTATGCCCCGGCCGTGTCATTGCCTGTGCAACCGGTGGTCGAGGGCCGTTTGCTGCGCATGGTTGGCCTCACCCTGGAAGCCGAAGGCCTGCGCGCTGCCATGGGCAGCCGCTGCATGGTGATCAACGACGACAGCTTTCACCCCGTCGAAGTCGAAGCCGAGGTGATGGGCTTTAGTGGCAGTAAAATTTTCCTGATGCCTGTAGGCAGTGTCGCCGGCATTGCGCCGGGCGCCCGAGTGGTGCCGCTGGCCGATAATGGTCGCCTGCCAATGGGCATGAGCATGCTCGGCCGGGTGCTCGACGGCGCCGGCCGTGCGCTGGACGGCAAGGGCCCGATGAAGGCCGAGGACTGGGTGCCGATGGACGGCCCCACCATCAACCCGCTCAAGCGCGACCCCATCAGTGTGCCGCTGGACGTGGGCATTCGCAGCATCAACGGTTTGTTGACGGTGGGTCGCGGTCAGCGTCTGGGTCTGTTTGCCGGTACCGGCGTGGGCAAGAGTGTGCTGCTGGGCATGATGACCCGCTTTACCGAAGCCGACATTATCGTGGTGGGCCTGATCGGCGAGCGGGGCCGTGAGGTCAAGGAATTTATCGAGCATATCCTCGGCGCCGAAGGCATCAAGCGTTCGGTGGTGGTGGCATCGCCTGCCGATGATGCGCCGCTGATGCGTTTACGCGCGGCCATGTACTGCACGCGGATTGCCGAATATTTTCGCGACAAGGGCAAGAACGTCCTGTTGCTGATGGACTCTCTGACCCGTTTCGCCCAGGCCCAGCGGGAAATCGCCCTGGCCATTGGCGAGCCGCCCGCGACCAAGGGCTATCCGCCGTCGGTGTTTGCCAAGCTGCCCAAGCTGGTGGAGCGCGCCGGTAATGCCGAGGCTGGCGGCGGTTCGATCACCGCCTTTTACACCGTGCTGTCAGAGGGCGATGACCAGCAGGACCCGATTGCTGACTCGGCGCGGGGCGTGCTCGACGGGCATATCGTGTTGTCCCGCCGATTGGCCGAAGAGGGCCATTACCCGGCCATTGATATTGAAGCGTCCATCAGTCGGGTCATGCCGTCGGTGGTCAGCGTCGAGCACATGCGCCGCGCCCAGCAGTTCAAACAGCTGTGGTCGCGCTTCCAGCAAGCTCGGGACCTGATCAGCGTGGGCGCCTATGTGCCGGGGGGTGACCGCGAAACCGACACCGCCATTGCCCTGCAACCGGCGATGGTGGCGTATCTGCGCCAGGGGCTGAACGACAATATCAGCCTGGCCGAAAGCGGTGGCCATCTGGGCACTCTTTTCGCGCCGGCAGCGGGAGGCTAATCGAGCATGGCCAGTGACAACAGGGCTTCGCGCCTGGCGCCGGTGGTGGACATGGCCGAAAAGACCGAGAAGGCTGCGGCCCAGCGCCTGGGGCACTTCCAGGGGCAGGTCAACCTGGCCAACAGCAAGCTCGGTGACCTGGAAAACTTTCGTGGCGAATATCAGGCGCAATGGGTCGATCGCGGCAGTCAGGGTGTGACCGGCCAGTGGTTGCGCAACTATCAGTACTTCCTTGGGCAGTTGGAAACCGCTGTTGGCCAGCAGCGCCAAAGTCTGGTGTGGCATCAGAACAACCTGGACAAGGCCCGTGAGACCTGGCAACAGGCTTATGCCAGGGTCGAGGGGCTGCGCAAACTGGTGCAGCGCTACGCCGACGAAGCCCGCCAACTGGAAGACAAGCGCGAGCAAAAATTGATGGATGAACTGTCCCAGCGATTGCCGCGCAAAGAAGTCTACTAGCCCATCCATCCAAGCCTGTGGCAGCGGGCTTGCTCGCGGTGCAGGCGGTGGGGTCTGTTTGTTGTGTCACGCCGATCCCGCCCGCCATTCAAAACCAGCTATAAAAACCTGCCCCTACTCCGGTCGGAGGTATTCCAACATCCATGTGTAACCGCAGGTAAGTGAATACCGAAAGTTTATTATCGCAGTGCCTGACTTGGCATAAGCTTATTTCAACAGCCGTCCGAAAACTGTTGTAGAGGTTTACCATGAATCAGTTAATGCACCGTCATACCCCAACGCTTACAGTGTTCGACCCGCGAGGGTTGTCAGTGCGCGCAGTTACCTGTTACCGAGCTGCGCCGTTGGAGCTTGTGCAGGCACGCGTGACGATGCAGTCCTACAACCCGGTCGGACTATTGAGCCGCCAATGGGACCCGCGCCTGTTTGCAGCCTGGCAGCAAGATGAAACGGTCGAGCCCAACCAATCAACAGTCTATAGCCTGTCAGGCCAGGCGTTGCACTCTGCCAATGTGGATGCTGGGTGGCGTACCCAGCTTAATGGCGAAATGGGTCAGCTTCTCGGTAGTTGGGATGGCCGGGGCAGCCATAGTCGTGTCGAGTACGATGCGCTGGTGCGTCCATCGGCTTACTTTGAGCAGCCGGCAGGCGCAGACGAGCGTTGTCGCGAACGCTTGCATTATGCCGGTCATTCACTCGAAGACCGTACGCATAACCGTTGTGGACAATTGACTCGTCATGACGACAGCGCTGGAAGCCAGTTCACGCCGTCCTTTTCATTGCTCGGGCAAGCGCGTGAGCAAACTCGACAGTTTTTGCAACTGCTGACGGCGCCCAACTGGCCTGATGCTGTGCTGGAAGAAAAGGCTTACCGCACGACATGGCAGTATGATGCGCTCGGCAGTGAGGTGCATCAGATCGATGCTGTGGGCAACCTGCAGAGCTGGCGTCGGAATGTTGCTGGGCAACTCGTCGAAAGTAGTCTTGCACCACCTGGTCTGTCGCCGCGCATTCTGCTGCGTAAACGTGCTTATGATGCATTTGGTAAGGTGATCGAAGAAGTCGCTGGCAATAATGTGAACAGTCGCAACAAATATGACCCGGCCAGCGGTCTGTTGATGCAGCTCAGTGCCTGCAAGGCTGACGGGACGTTCCTGCAAGACCTGCACTACCGTTATGACCCGGTCGGTAATGTGCTGCAAATCGATGATCATGCGCAGCCTGTGCGTTACTTTCGCAATCAGCGTGTAGACCCCACAAATGTCTTCGCCTATGACACGCTGTATCAACTGATCAGTGCTACAGGTCGGGAGGTCGCGACGGCTACATATGGTCCCGCATTGCCTGTAGCGGCGGATGCCAATCAGTGCGTCAACTACCGCCAGACTTACCAGTACGACTTTGCCGGCAATATGCAGCTACTGTCGCATCAGGGGGCAAAGGCCTGGAGTCTGCGAATGTCGACGGGGCAACGCAGTAATCGCAGCTTGCCTGAGCGCAACGGTGAGCTCCCAGGCGAAGCTGAAATCGTTGCTGCTTTTGATCGAGCGGGCAATTTGCAGGCTCTGCAACCCGGGCAAGTGTTGGTATGGGATTTGCGCAACCAGTTACAGAGGGTGAGCCCAGTTGTGCGGGTGGACGGAAATGATGACTGTGAGCTCTACCAGTATGACGCTGGCGGCCAGCGCATACGCAAAGTCACTCTGCGCCAGGCGGCTAATGTCGGGCATGTGGCGGATGTGCGTTATTTGCCAGGCCTGGAAATTCGTCATAACAGTGCCGTGGCAGGGGGGGAGGTGTTGCATGTGGTCAGTGCAAGTGCCGGGCGCAACAATGTGCGACTACTGCATTGGGAACAGGGCCAGCCGGCAGGCATTGCCCCCGACCAGTTGCGTTTCAGCCTGGGCGATCATCTGGGCTCCAGTACGCTCGAGCTCGACGATCAGGCAGCCACGCTCAGCCATGAAAGCTATTACCCTTTTGGTGGCACCGCCTGGTGGGCGTCCAGTAACCACCTGGAGGCCAGCTATAAGACCATTCGCTATTCAGGAGAGGAACGCGATGCATCAGACCTGTATTACTACGGTTTGCGATATTACGCGCCCTGGTTGTGTCGCTGGATCAATCCCGACCCGTCGGGGGATGTCGATGGGTTTAATCGTTATTGGTTTGTTCGAAACAGTCCGGTGGGGGCTTATGATGTGTCCGGGCTTATGATGAAAAGTTCAAATGCAGATAGAGTAGAAGCATCTGCACTTCGTCGTAACAAGTTGGAAGTGGTAAGCCGTGGGATTGCAGGTCTTGGTGAGACCCATCCGGACATTGCAAGTAAAACACTCAAGGCTGTCGAGTTGGCACAGATAGCCGTTAAAGAAGCAATTGATGTGGTCAATCTGGTCATTAGCAGGAATTACGCAACCGAAGAGAACGAGATTGCCCTGGATACTTTAATTTCAGGTCCCGGGGGCATTCAAAGCGGTAATACAATGCCGGAGCTGGCACGAATATATAAAGGAATCGATAAGCACTTGACTGCCATTGCCAGTGATCCTGAGGTGAAGTCATTGGTGTTCGTGAAGCAATTGCCTGGGGTGGCTGAAAACAAGGAGTTGCGCGCCTTTGTTAACCAGAGAGACCCTGCTCGCAGAGTGTTCATTTATGAGCAATTCGTGCAGGAGACTCATAAGCTGTTCTATGCAAGCAGTCTTATTCATGAACTGTCACATCATCAGAGAACGCTGGACTTTTCATATATAGACACTGAAATGTCTGCGTTGCATGTACCAGGGGCCGAGGAGATTCTGGATGAGATTTTAGCTAGTAATTTGAGTTATGCTGCTCCACTTACGCAAGGTGTGCGTGATAAAGCAATTTTCAAGGCCATTGAGAAATATAGAACAGGGTCGCAAGCTGAGGAATTTGAAACCAATTTCCCAGAGCTTATGGGGGATTCCTCCATTCTTTCAAACCCGTTGGTTAGAGAGAGAATTTTCACAGGGAACGCTGATTCCGTAACCTATTTGGCTGTTGCATTTTCAGCTAAAAAACTTAGTGCAGCCGTCAGGGCAGGAAGTTCAAGCACGGCAAGCAGTTCGAGAAGGGCAGGCACAAGCAGGGCAGGTCGGTAATTATGTATGTCGGAGTGGTATGAAAATGCCACTCCTTGCTATAAAGGAAGTCTTCAGATCCTCCGGCCGTCAGAAGCGTCTATAGTTGCTCTGTCAATCTCGGGAGCAACTCACATGGCAGTGACATCTGAAGTCTCGGCAGATGGCAGTAAGCTGACTATTGCAATCAAGGGCCGGTTCGACTTTGCCAAGCATCAGGAATTTCGCAACGCCTACGAAGAACTGAGCCCTCCACCCGCCTGTGTGGTCGTGGATTTGAAAGACGCCACCTACCTCGACAGCTCGGCCCTGGGCATGTTGTTGTTGCTGCGCGAGCATGCCGGTGGGGATGAGTCCGATATCCGCGTGGTCAACAGCAGCCCGGACGTGCGCAAGATTCTCGGCATTTCCAACTTCGACAAGCTGTTCGATATAAATTGAGCAGCCCGATGGAACGCCTGTGGCGCCTGCAACAAACCGTTTTGCAGCAGCGCGACCTGATTGCCGAACACAGCGATTACCTGCTCAACGAGCAGCGGGTGGCCAAGGCCGTATTTGACCGGGTGGCGCACTCGGGCTGCCTGGACGCCCCCAATATCCGTTATCTGCAATCGCCCTATGCCTTGTTCAACGGCGATTTGCTGTTGGCAGCGTACACGCCGTCAGGCGATACCCATCTGCTGCTCGCCGACTTTACCGGCCACGGCCTGCCCGCAGCCATTGGCGCCATGCCCCTGGCGGAAGTGTTCTACAGCATGACGGCCAAGGGCTACGGGCTGGCGGAAATACTTCGGGAAATGAACGCCAAGCTCAAACGCATCCTGCCCGTGGACATGTTCTGCTGCGCTGCACTGCTGTGTGTTAGCGCCCAGCGGCGCTGTGTCGAGGTGTGGAACGGCGGCATGCCCGATGGCTATTTGCAATCCGGCGGCCAGCGTACGGCATTGACCTCGCAGCATTTGCCCTTGGGGGTGTTGCGTGCCGATGTGTTTGACCATGCCACCCAGGTGTTGCCGATGGTGCCCGGGGATCAGGTGTTTCTGCTGAGCGACGGGGTGATCGATACCTGTGGGCCGGATCAGCAACTGTTCGGCGTCGAGCGTTTGGAGCAGGTGCTGGATGCCAATCGCCATCCGCTGCAGTTGATTGCTGAAGTCGAGCAGTCCCTGCGCGATTTTCAGGGGCGTGCCCGGGATGATGTGAGCATGGTCCAGATCACCTCGCAGATGCCTCAGCTGCTGGGCGTGCCGGCCACCCTTTATACCGACAGCGGACTGTGCAGCCCGCTGGACTGGTCAGCCAGCTTCGAGTTTCGCGCCGCCAGCCTGCAGCAATTCAATCCGCTGCCTTACTTGCTGCAGTTGCTGATGGAGGTGCATGGGCTGCGCAGCCAGGGGCCGGTGATCCACGCGGTGCTGGGTGAGCTGTACAGCAACGCCCTGGAACATGGCGTGCTGGGCCTGGATTCGCGGCTCAAGCGTGGCAATGAGGGGTATGCGCGTTATTACCAGCAGCGCAAGGAGCGCCTGGCGGCCCTGCACGACGGGTATGTGCGGGTGTCATTGCAGGTCGAGCGGGCCGGGGAGGGCGGGCGCTTGATCGTGCGGGTCGAAGACAGTGGCGAAGGTTTCGATGTGGCCAGGGTAATGGCCAGGCCGCTGGATTTAGACCGTTTGTCGGGGCGTGGGGTGAGCCTGGTGCGGCAACTGTGCCCTGCAGCGAGTTGGGGGCCAGATGGTCGCAGTGCGACCGTAGAGTTTTCATGGGGGGCTCTGGCATAATCGGCCCATTCTTGATCAAGGAGTGAACAAGTGACTGACATTCATATGGATCCGAAAGTGGTCGATGCGTTACGCGACGTGATGGAAGGCGGGTTTGCCGACTTGCTCGATACGTTTCTCTCGGACTCTGAAGAGCGGATTGGCCAATTGCACAACACCCGCGAAGCAGGCGACCTGACCCAGGTCGCACACAGCTTCAAGGGCAGCAGCAGCAATATGGGTGCCATTCGATTGGCGCATTTGTGCGGCCAACTCGAAGAGCGGGCGCAAAAGAAGCAACTGGCGGAAATCCAGGAACTGGTGATCAAGATCGACGATGAATACCAGATGGTCCGCCGGCTTTATCGCGCCGAACGCCATCGGGCCGGGCCGTCCCAGTTTGCCTCTGGCTGATGTGGCCAAAGCTGGCCCGAACCTTGCTCTGACTCTCTGACCTGTACCCAAGCCAGCCGTACAGCGGAGACCCGTTAATGCCCGTTGCCGCCCAACCATTGCTCCAGACACCTGCCGCTGCGCCCCCCAAAGCCGCGGCGAGCAACCCTGCGCAGCCTGTCAGGGCTGATGTGCAGCCTTTTGCAAAGGTCTATGCCAAGGCCAGCGACCCGGCGCCAGCCATTGCCGATAGCGGCAACCCCTTGCCTGGCGGCAAGGCCAAGGAGGCTGCCAGCACGGATCAGGATGACAGTGCTGGTAAAGTGGGCGATGACGCGGCAGTTGCCGACCCGCTGCTTATGCAGCCCGTGACCCCACCGGCGGTGCCGGTAGTGGATGCTGCGCCTGAGGCCGTGCCGCACGCCCCTGAGGTGCAAGTGGCGCAACTGGCTGTTCAAGTGCCGTCGCAACCTGTGGCCGACGATGGCTTCGATCCTGAAGCAGACCCTCTCGATGACATGCCTGCAGTGCGCCTGGCGATGGAGCAGGGCGGGCATGTGTCCGCCAGCAGCCAGACTCCGGTCAAAACCGCCCCCGCCGACACCCAGCCTGCGCCGGTACAGGGGCAAGCCAGCGGCATTGCCATGCTGGTTGATGGCGAGGCCGACAAGGCATCCACCGGCGAAGGCGGCGAGAAAGCCTTTAAAGGGCTGGTCGATGACGGCCTCAAAGACCTGAAAAGCGCATCCAGCGATACCCGGGTCGATGACTTCGCCAATCGGCTGGCGGCACTGACCCAGGCATCCGTGCCCAAAACCGTCAACGCCCTGCCGGTCAACCAACCGCTGGCCATGCACCAGAGCGGCTGGTCTGAAGAAGTGGTCAACCGCGTGATGTACCTGTCCAGCGCCAACCTCAAGTCTGCCGATATCCAGCTGGAACCGGCTGAACTGGGGCGTCTGGATATCCGGGTCAATATGGCGGCTGACCAGTCGGCCCAGGTCAACTTTGTCAGTGGCCATGCTGGCGTTCGTGAAGCGCTGGACAACCAGATGCATCGCCTGCGCGAAATGCTGGCCCAGCAGGGCATGGGTCAGGTCGATGTCAACGTGTCGGACCAGCCGCGCAACTGGCAGGGCCAGCAGGGTCAGGAGCAGCAGGCCCGCAGTGGCACGGGTGGCCAGCGACTGGACAGCGTTGTCGATGACGAACCGGTTGAAGTGACAGCAGCTGCGCCAAGCGTGGTGCTGGGCTCCAGTGCGGTGGATTACTACGCCTGATAAAAAACCTGCGGGAGCGGGCTTGCTCGCGATGCCGGCAGTGAGGTTTGCCTGAAGCACCGCGGTGATGCTGTCGCAGGCAAGCCAGCTCGCACAAAATCGCCAGCGCTCATGATCCATCAGCGCCACTTCTGGCATAACACTTGCTCTGCCTAGTCCAGCACCTGTAAAAACCCCAAAGTGACGGATTATTGGCATGGCGACGAGCGACGCGGTAAATGAACCGGCCGGCAAGGGCAAACTCAAGCTGATTATCCTGATCGTCGTGGCGGTACTGCTGGCGATCGGCCTTTCTGTGGGCGCGACCTGGTACTTCATGCAGACCCCCAGGAGCGAGCCTGTGGCTGCGGCCGATGCCAACGTCAAGTTGCCCGCCATCTACGAGCCTATGGCCCCAGCCTTTGTGGTCAATTTCAACGCCAATGGCCGCCAGCGCTACATGCAGGTGAGTGTGACCCTGCAGGCGCGCGACCCCGCCGATCTCAAGGCGCTGATGGTGCATATACCGGTGATTCGCAACAACCTGGTGATGCTGTTCTCCGGGCAGACCTTTGACGACCTCGCCACACCGGTTGGCCAGGAAATACTGCGCCAGAAAACCACTGCCAGCGTGCAGGAAGTAGCGCAAAAAGAGCTCGGCAAAGTGGTTATCGACCAGGCGCTGTTTACTAACTTCGTATTGCAGTAGGACCACGACATGGCCGTGCAAGACCTGCTGTCCCAGGATGAGATTGACGCGCTGCTGCATGGCGTCGATGACGGTCTGGTACAGGCCGAAACCGCTGCCGAGCCCGGCAGTGTCAAAAGCTACGACCTGACCAGTCAGGACCGTATTGTCCGGGGGCGCATGCCGACCCTGGAAATGATCAACGAACGTTTCGCCCGCTACACCCGCATCAGCATGTTCAACCTGCTGCGCCGCTCGGCGGACGTGGCGGTGGGCGGGGTGCAGGTGATGAAGTTCGGCGAGTATGTGCATTCGCTGTATGTGCCCACCAGCCTCAACCTGGTCAAGATCAAGCCGTTGCGCGGCACCGCGCTGTTTATCCTCGACGCCAAGCTGGTGTTCAAGCTGGTGGACAACTTCTTCGGTGGCGACGGCCGCCACGCCAAGATCGAAGGCCGTGAATTCACCCCCACCGAACTGCGCGTGGTGCGCATGGTGCTGGAACAGGCCTTTATCGACTTGAAGGAAGCCTGGCAGGCGATCATGGAAGTCAACTTCGAGTACATCAACTCCGAAGTTAACCCCGCGATGGCCAATATCGTCGGCCCCAGCGAAGCCATTGTGGTGTCCACCTTCCATATCGAACTCGACGGAGGTGGCGGCGACCTGCATGTGACCATGCCTTACTCGATGATCGAGCCGGTGCGCGAAATGCTCGTCGCCGGTTTCCAGTCCGACCTCGACGACCAGGACGAACGCTGGAGCAAGGCCCTGCGCGAAGACGTGCTGGATGTCAGTGTGCCCTTGAGTGCCACCGTGGCCCGTCGTCAGTTGCGCCTGCGCGATATCTTGCATATGCAGCCTGGCGATGTGATCCCCGTCGAGCTGGAAGACGAACTGGTGATGCGCGCCAATGGCGTACCGTCGTTCAAGGTCAAACTGGGCTCGCACAAAGGCAATCTGGCCTTGCAAGTGGTTGAGCCCATCGGGCGGCGCTAGGCGTCGTACCCCAAGAATTTGCTGTGCCAACGAATGCTCGCCGAGGACTCCCTATGGCTAACGAACACGATACAACTGCTGCAGACCAGGCGCTGGCCGATGAGTGGGCTGCCGCGCTGGAAGAAACCGGTGATGTCGGCCAGGCCGATATCGACGCACTGCTGGCAGCCGATGCTGCGACCAAACCGGCCTCCAGCCGCCTGCCGATGGAGGAGTTCGGCAGCGTGCCGCGCAATAACCAGCCGGTGACCCTGGACGGCCCCAACCTGGACGTGATCCTCGATATCCCGGTGTCCATCTCCATGGAAGTGGGCAGTACCGACATCAATATCCGCAACCTGCTACAACTTAATCAGGGCTCTGTGATTGAGCTTGACCGTCTGGCCGGTGAACCGCTGGACGTGCTGGTTAACGGGACGTTGATTGCGCATGGCGAAGTGGTGGTGGTCAACGAAAAATTCGGCATTCGTCTGACTGACGTGATCAGCCCGAGCGAACGTATCAAGAAGTTGCGCTAATGAAACGGTTATTGGCTGCTGTTCTGGCCTGGCCCCTCAGCGCTCTGGCCGCGGAACCCGTGACCAGCGCCGCTGCGGTACCGGCGGCAGGTGGCGGGGTCGGCGCCCAGCTGACCCAGTTGGTATTGGGGTTGCTGCTGGTGCTGGGGCTGATCTTTGCCCTGGCGTGGCTGCTGCGCCGCGTTCAGCGGGCGGGGCCGCAGCAGGGGCAGTTGATCGAGCTGATCAGCTCGCGGGCCCTGGGCCCGCGTGACCGGCTGGTGCTGGTACAAGTGGGCAACGAGCAGATCTTGCTCGGCCTCACGCCGGGCCGCATCACCCCGCTGCATGTGCTCAAGGAGCCGCTGGTGTTGCCTGAGAGCACGCAGCCGGCCACCCCGGAATTCGCCCGCCGCCTGATGGAAGCCCTGGGCCAGCAAAAGGACAAGCCTTGATGCGTTTTGTTGTCGCACTGTTGTTGGCACTGGCCGCGCCTTTGGCGTTTGGGGCTGATCCGCTGTCGATCCCGGCGATTACCCTGGGCACCGGGGCCAATGGCCAGCAGGAATATTCGGTTAGCCTGCAAATTCTCCTGATCATGACCGCGCTGAGTTTTATCCCGGCGTTCGTCATGCTGATGACCAGTTTTACCCGGATCATCATCGTCTTTTCGATCCTGCGCCAGGCCCTGGGCTTGCAGCAAACCCCGTCCAACCAGATCCTTACCGGTATGGCGCTGTTTTTGACCATGTTTATCATGGCGCCGGTGTTCGACCGGGTGAACAACGACGCCTTGCAGCCCTATCTGGCCGAAAAACTCACGGCCCAGGATGCAATCCTCAAGGCCGAAGTGCCGATCAAGGACTTTATGCTGGCGCAAACCCGCAGCAGCGACCTTGAGCTGTTTATGCGCCTGTCCAAGCGTACCGATATCGCCACCCCGGATGCCGCGCCGCTGACCATTCTGGTGCCGGCCTTCGTGACCTCGGAGCTTAAAACCGCGTTCCAGATCGGCTTTATGATCTTTATCCCGTTCCTGATCATCGACCTGGTGGTCGCCAGTGTGCTGATGGCGATGGGCATGATGATGCTCTCGCCGCTGATCATCTCGCTGCCGTTCAAAATCATGTTGTTTGTGCTGGTGGATGGCTGGGCGCTGATTATTGGCACCCTGGCCAGCAGTTTCGGCGGAGTTTAGCCCATGACCCCGGAAGTGGCGGTAGACCTGTTTCGCAACGCCCTGTGGCTGACCACCATGATGGTCGCGGTCCTGGTGATCCCCAGCCTGCTGGTGGGCTTGCTGGTGGCCATGTTCCAGGCCGCGACCCAGATCAACGAACAAACCCTGAGCTTCTTGCCACGCTTGCTGGTGATGCTGGTTACCCTGATCGTGGCTGGGCCGTGGCTGGTACAGACCTTTATGGAATACATCCTGCAGTTGTACGGCAGCATTCCGCAGTTGATCGGCTAAATGTCGCTGCTAGCCCTGACAGACGCGCAGATCAGTACCTGGGTCGCCAGCTTTATGCTGCCGCTGTTCCGGGTGGGCGCGCTGCTGACCACCATGCCGATCATCGGCACCACCCTGGTGCCCAAGCGCATCAAGCTGTTTCTGTCATTGGCCATCACCCTGGCGATCATGCCCAGCCTGCCGCCGTTGCCCACCGTCAACCCGCTGGATTTGAGCGGCCTGCTGTTGATTGCCGAGCAAATCATCATCGGCGCGCTGCTGGGGTTGTCGCTACAGTTGTTTTTCCAGGCCTTCGTGGTGGCCGGGCAAATCGTCGCAATCCAGATGGGCATGGGCTTTGCGTCAATGGTCGACCCCGCCAACGGCGTCAACGTGGCCGTGATCGGGCAGTTTTTCACCATGCTGGTGACCTTGCTGTTTCTGTCCATGAACGGTCATTTGGTGGTGTTTGAAGTCTTGACCGAGAGCTTCACCACCTTGCCGGTGGGGGGCGGATTGCTGACCAACCACTACTGGGAAATTGCCAACAAACTGGGTTGGGTGCTGGGCGCCGCGTTGCTGCTGGTGCTGCCGGCCATTACCGCGCTGCTGGTGGTCAATATTGCCTTTGGCGTGATGACCCGGGCCGCGCCGCAACTGAACATCTTCGCCATCGGTTTTCCACTGACCC
The DNA here is from genome assembly GCF_900105835.1 of Pseudomonas fragi. NCBI lineage: Bacteria > Pseudomonadati > Pseudomonadota > Gammaproteobacteria > Pseudomonadales > Pseudomonadaceae > Pseudomonas > Pseudomonas fragi. Next base: position 1,404,525 of record NZ_LT629783.1, on the reverse strand, counting down.
TGGTGCTGGGCATGGTGATCCTGTGGATCAGCATGGCGGACATTCTCAACCAGTATCAACCGCTGGCCTCCGAGGCCCTGCAGTTTTTACGCGAACTGGCACAGGCGAAGTAGAACGCTATGGCAGAGAGCGAGAGTGGCGCCGATAAAACAGAAGACCCCACGGAGAAACGCAAAAAGGACTCCAGGGAAAAGGGTGAAATCGCACGCTCAAAAGAGCTGAACACCCTGGCCATCATGCTTGCAGGTTCCGCGGGTTTGCTGATTTTTGGCGGCGCCCTGGCCCAGGACATGATGGAGCTGATGCGCTACAACTTCAGCCTCAGCCGCGACGTGTTGCTGAACCCTGACTCGATGGGTGCATTTCTGTTGCACTCGGGCAAGATCGCCCTGATTGCCCTGCAACCGGTGTTGCTTACCTTGCTGATCGCCGCGCTGGTCGGCCCGATTTCCCTGGGCGGCTGGCTCTTTGCCGCGGGCAGTTTGGCGCCAAAATTCAGCCGCATGAACCCGGCGGCGGGGATCAAGCGCATGTTCTCGGCCAAGGCGCTGGTGGAGCTGCTCAAGGCTCTGGCCAAATTCTTTATCATCCTGATCGTGGCCTTGCTGGTGTTGAAGTCCGACATCGATGACCTGCTGCGCATCGCCCATGAGCCGCTGGAGCTGGCGGTGATTCACAGCCTGCAAGTGGTGGCCTGGAGCGCCTTGTGGATGGCCTGTGGGTTGATCCTGATTGCCGCTGTGGATGTGCCGGTGCAACTGTGGGAAAGCCACCAGAAACTGCTGATGACCAAGCAGGAAGTGCGCGACGAACACAAGGATCAGGAAGGCCGCCCCGAGGTCAAGCAGCGCATTCGCCAGGTACAGCGTGAAATGTCCCAGCGGCGCATGATGGCGGCGATTCCGGATGCCGACGTCATCATCACCAACCCTACGCACTACGCAGTAGCCCTCAAGTACGACCCCGAAAAGGGCGGGGCGCCGATGTTGCTGGCCAAGGGCAGCGACTTTCTGGCACTGAAAATCCGCGAGATTGGCGCCAAGCACAACATCCTGCTGCTGGAGTCGCCGGCGTTGGCGCGGTCGATCTACCACTCCACCGAACTGGAGCAGGAAATCCCTGCCGGACTGTACCTGGCTGTGGCCCAGGTGCTGGCGTATGTCTACCAGATCCGCCAGCACCAGGCCGGCAAGGGCAAGCGCCCGGACCCGCTCAAGGACGTGCCGATCCCGCCAGACTTGCGGCGTGACGAGTAAATTGCAGTACCTGTTGTTATTGCAATAGATCATTCTTGAAAGGCTTTCTTGAAAAAGATTTTAATTGAAAATATAAAAGTGTGAATATGCGTTAGATATGTTTTATGCTTTAAATGTTGTTGCGCTTTTATTGTGTTGACCAAGTAATTCTTCTATTAGTCGGGCAAATTCCTACGGCGCTATTTGAATAGCCCTTCTTTTTTATAAAAATTATCCAGATTATCGCTAGTTACTATCTGACAGTTCGTTGGTTGTGTTCCTGCATCTTTTTTAAACTGTGGCTGTTAATTTCTCCCCGCTCTTTCAATAGGGTGATCGTGATCCCGGTGTGCAGTGCTGCTTTGCACCGGGGCAACTTAACAGCGCAGACCCATACCTATGGGTTTAAAAATGTTTGCATGGGAGATTGTTAATGAACGGTGGACTAAAAACAGCGATGGCATCCATTGCCTTGCTGGCGGTTTCTGTATCGAGTGCTCAGGCGGCGGGAACCGGGACGATCACATTTGACGGGGAAATACTGGAGGCGGCCTGCTCCATCGAGCCTGGCAGTGTCGACCAGACCATCCCCTTGGGCCAGGTTGCCAGCGCGCAACTGGCAACGGGTGGTATCACCAACCCGGTATTCTTCAATATCCAGCTCACCGGCTGTACCTTCGCCACGACCGGATCTGCGCCGGCCAAGACGGTAACGGCCACGTTTACCGGAGCGGCCTCCACTGATGTAACCGGTGCACTGGCCATAACCGGTACAGCCAATGGTGCGGGCATCATGCTGCGCACCGGCAGCGGCGCGCCGATAACACTGGGCACCGCAACCGCTGCACAATCGCTTCTGGATGGTGACAACACCCTGCTGTTTTCCGCCCATATGAAAGGCAAAGCCACCGGCACCATCACGCCGGGTCAGTTCAATGCCGTCACCAACTTCGCCCTGGCCTATCAATAAGCTATTTGCCCTGTTGCCGACCATTTGGCAGCAGGGCAGATGTAAGGGGGATTGACGTGAACATGATCTCAACGTTGGCGACTGTCTTTGGTGGGTGCGCGTTTATTGTCTGGCTTGGTCCGATAGCTGTTGCCCGGGACAACCAAGGTAGCGGGAGTATCACACTTAACGGGCAAATTCTTGAGTCTGCCTGTGCGCTGGATGCAAACAGTGCTTATCAGGTGATTGAACTGGACCCTCTGCCGATGGGGCAACTTATTCGGTTGGGCGAAAGTGCTCCGCGCACATTCACTTTGCGTCTGGTCAAGTGCTTGTTGACCCGTCCCGATCCTTCTCGCCCGGACAGTTACTTGCCCGACTGGCAGCACGTCAGGGTGACGTTTGATGGCCTGCCGGATATGGGCGGGCGGTTTTTTGCCGCCGGGGGGACTGCCCAGGGGCTGGCCCTGCGCATTACCGATATGCAGGGCCAGGACAGCAAACCCGGAGTGCCTATGGCGCTGACGCCGTTGACCGGGGAGGACCAGGAGCTGCGCTATGTCCTGCAACTCGTCGGCAATGGTCGCCCAATGGCTGTTGGCTCGCACCGCGCTGCGGTGCGGTTCCGGCTGGAGTATTTCTAAATGCATTGGTTGTTTACATCGCGCCCGCTGTCTGGCGCCAACCTGATCTTGCGCAGTGGTTTTTTGGGTGGATTGATGTCGATAAGCAGCGCCGTTGTGGTTGCCGATGACATCCAGTTCAACACTGACATTCTCGACCTGAGCGATCGCGGCAATATCGACTTGTCACAGTTTTCCCGCAGCGGCTTCATCTTGCCGGGTACCTACGCGATGCAGGTGCAGATCAACACCCAGTTGCTGGCCGAGCAACGCATCGCTTTTTATCCGCCCGACGATGACGTCAAAGGCAGCCAGGCTTGCCTGGCGCCCGCTCTGGTCAGTCAGCTTGGCCTGAAGGAGGGTCGGGAAGCAGAACTCGCCTGGTGGAAGGCCGGCGAATGCCTGGATATTCGCAGCCTGCCGGGCATGGAGGTCAGTGGCGATTTAAGTACCTCCACCCTCTATATCTCTCTGCCCCAGGCCTACCTTGAATACAACGCCTTGAACTGGGACCCTCCAGCCCGCTGGGATGAAGGCGTGCCGGGCGTGCTGATGGATTACAACCTGACCGCGCAGTCCATCAGCCAGAAAGACAGCCCGCGGCGCACCAACCTGACCGGCAACGGCACGTTCGGTGCCAATGCCGGGCCGTGGCGGTTGCGCGCCGACTGGCAGGGCCGTATCGATGACGAGCAGATGAACCGCGAGCAGCGCCTGGAGTGGAGCCGTTTCTATCTCTACCGGGCATTGCCGTCAATTCGCGCACGCATGACTCTGGGTGAGAACTACCTGTATTCGGACCTGTTCGACAGCTTCCGCTTTACCGGTGTTGCACTCAACTCCGATGACAACCAGTTGCCTCCCAACCTGCGTGGCTATGCGCCGGAAGTGGTTGGTGTTGCCAGGACCAATGCCAAGGTGGTGATCAGCCAGCAAGGCCGCGTGCTCTATGAAGCATTGGTGGCGGCGGGGCCGTTTCGCATTCGCGACCTCAATGACGCCGTTACCGGCACCCTGGATGTTCGGGTTGAAGAGCAGGATGGCAGCGTGACGACCTTTACCGTCGAATCGGCGAGCATTCCCTACCTCACACGGCCCGGCACCGTGCGCTTCAAACTGGCCGGCGGGCGACCGTCCGCGCTGCATGATGGCGGGCAGGGCAGAGCCTTTGGCACGGGTGAGTTTTCCTGGGGGGTCAGCAACGGCTGGTCGCTGTATGGTGGCGCGCTCAGTGACAACAACTACAACGCGCTGTCACTGGGAGCCGGGCGCGACCTGCTGGCCTTTGGCGCGATGTCACTGGACGTTACCCGGGCCAGCGCCACGCTGCAGGACAAGGGCTTTGCAGGTAACTCATATCGCCTGAGCTATTCGAAAAGTTTCGATAAATACGACAGTCAGGTCACCTTTGCCGGCTACCGCTTTTCCGAAAAAAACTACATGAGCATGAGCGAGTACCTCAACGCACGCCATTACGGCGGCCCTGTGGGGGGCAGCAAGTCACTGTATGTCGCGACGTTCAACAAGCAGTTTCGCGATGCCGGGCTTAGCGCTTACCTCCACTACAGCAACCAGTCCTACTGGGATCGCCCGACCTCCGAGCGCTGGAGCCTTTCACTGGCCCGCTACTTCAATATGGGCGCGGTCAAAAACATCAGTCTCTCGCTGAACCTGTTTCACAATCAGGAGCGCAACCAGTACAGCGGTACGAACAACAACAATAACGGCCTGTTCCTGACCCTCAGCCTGCCGCTGGGGCGCTCGGGGACATTGACTAACAGTGCCAGCAGCTCCTATGGCAAGCACAGCTATTCCACGCGATTCAGCGATCGTCTGGGTGTGCGCAACAACTATCAGCTGTCGGCAGGCAAGAACACGGTCAGCGGCTATTTGAACCATGCCGGCGATCACGCCGACCTTTCCGTCAGTGCCGCAATGCAGCCAGACAACTCCACCAGCCTGAGCCTGTCCGCCCGTGGTGGCGGCACGCTGACGGCCTACGGCGGTGCCGGGCATCGAACTGCCGGCACCGGCGGTACCCGGCTGCTGGTCGACACCTTGGGTGTGGCCAACGTGCCAGTACGCGGTTATGGCTCACCAACGCGTACCAATGCGTTCGGCAAGGCCGTGATCCCGGATGTCTCGAGCTTTATGCGCACTGCAGCCAGTGTCGATCTGGACAACCTGCCGGCGAATATCGAGGCAACCGAGTCTGTGACCCAGTTGACCCTGACCGAAGGTGCCATCGGCTACCGCACGCTGCAGGTCATCAGCGGCCACAAGGCGATGGCTCTGTTACGCCTGCCCGATGGCAGCTCCCCGCCGTTCGGGGCCACGGTAAAGAACGACAAACAGCAGGAAACGGGCATCGTCAATGACGGTGGCAGTGTCTACCTGGGCGGCATCCAGGCTGGCGGGCGGATGGTTGTCAGTTGGGGCGGTGCCGAGCGCTGCACCCTGCTGATGCCTGCCAGCTTGCCGGCTGACGGGCTGGCCAGTGCCCTGGACCTGCCTTGCCAGCCAGGCATGCCTCCCCTTACCGACACGGAGAACCAGACCCCATGACCCTTGATGTTCGCGTTACGCCCTTGATGCTGGTCGCTTTTATGCTGGGCCTGCAGGATTACGCCCATGCAGCCATCGGCCTTGATCGCACCCGTGTGGTGTTTGATGGCAGCAAGGAAGCGGTGAGCCTCAATATCACCAACAACAATACCCAATTGCCGTATCTGGCCCAGGGCTGGATTGAAGACGAGCAGGGCAACAAGATCACCACCCCGTTGGTCGTGCTGCCACCGGTTCAACGGCTGGAGCCGGGTAAACGCAGCCAGATCAAGGTGCAGGCCCTGCCGGCCGTCAAGGCGCTGCCCCAGGACAGGGAGACGGTTTATTACTTCAACCTGCGGGAAATCCCGCCCCGCAGTGAAAAAGCCAACAGCCTGCAAATTGCACTGCAGACCCGCATCAAGCTATTTTATCGACCGGCTTCCATCGTCCCGGGCCAGCAGGAACAGGCTGATCCCTGGCAGCAACAACTGACCCTGACCCGTGAAGGCGAGCACTACCTGGTCAACAACCCAACCCCGTACTACGTCACGCTGATCGATGCCCGGCGCACGAAGGCCGATCAGACAGCGGCGGATTTCGAGCCGCTGATGGTCGCCCCCAACACTTCCTCGACGCTGGGGCCAACCGTCGCGGCTTTGGGTACGACCCCGGTATTGACCTATGTGAATGATTACGGCGGGCGTCCGACCCTGCTTTTCAAGTGCAGTGGCAATACCTGCCAGGTGGACGTCAAGGCGTCCCAGGCCAATGAGTGACAGTGCCGTGCGCCGCCGGGAGCGCCTTGTGATGCCTTGTCGGGGCAGGGTCCTGGGTTGTCTGCTGCTGGCCCTGCAGGCCGTGCCGGGGTATGCGGAGATTGAAGGCATGAGTGGCGTGCTGCTTGTATCGGGCGCGTTGACCAATTCCCCCTGTGTACTGGACATGACCTCGGCGGATCAGGCCATCGATCTGGGCAGTGTGCCGCGCAATCAATTGTTGCAGCCGGGGGATGAAGCTTCGCCGGTGGCCTTTCAATTGCGCTTTGTCGATTGTCGGCGCGCCTCGGGAAGCCTCCTTAACGAGCGCACCGGCAACCTGATATGGAGTGCCTACCAGCCTGTGGTTTCCGTGGCCTTTCTGGGCCAGGCCGACCCGGATGACCCGCGCCTGCTCAAGGTGCGGGGCGTTACCGGGATGGGCTTGCGCCTGACCGATGCCCTTGGCCGCGACGTACGTTTGGGGGCGCGCGGCGAGCCTTTGTTCCTGGATCGCGGCAGCGACACCCTGACCTGGCAGGTACGCCCCACGCGCACCCGTGCTGCGCTGACCAGTGGCGCGTTTCGCGCCACTTTGGATTTCAGGCTTGTGTATGAATGAGGTGAAACGATGATCAAGCCATTCATGGCGCGCCTGGCCATCGCCTGTGGCGCTGCACTGCTGCCCTTGTGCGAAGGGGCCATGGCACAGGTGAGTGTGTACATTCGCGGGGTGATACTTGCGCCGCCGCCGTGCGTCATCAACGCCGGCAGCACGCTCAATGTCCCGTTCGGCGACGACCTGATGACAACCCGCATCGATGGTGTGAACTACCGCCGGGGCGTGCCTTATACGCTCACGTGCGGGCCGCAGCCCTCGAACAACATGAAGATCACCTTGCAGGGTACCGGGGCCGGGTTCGGCAGCGCGTACCTGGGTACCAGCAAAAGCGACCTGGGGATCAAGCTGCTATTGAACGGTGCGGCCTGGCCTCTCAACAATACCGTGAACTTCACCTATCCCACCTTGCCGGTGATAGAGGCCGTTCCGGTGAAAAAACCTGGCAGCACATTGACGGGCGGGGCATTTTCTGCCTCCGCGACGTTAGTGGTTGCCCTGCAGTAAGAAGGATCCGGACATGAAACCCTGGCAACAGTCTGTTTTGTTTGCAGTGTGCGCTTTTGCCCTGGGCAGCAGCGCAATGGCAAACCTCAGGTTTGACGGCACGCTGATAGAGCCGCCGCCTTGCACAATCAACAGTGGCGGCACTATCGTCGTCGACTTTGGTGATGTCGGCGTCACTAAAGTCGACGGTGTGAATTACCGCAAAACCGTGGCTTACACCCTCAACTGCTCTGCGGGTACGTTGCCCTGGGAGATGTTGTTAAAGGTGCAGGGCGTAGCCACGACCTTTGATTCATCGGCCGTGGTCTCCAGTGTGTCCGGCCTGGGTATCAAGATTCTGCGTAACGGTGTGCCTTTCACCCTGAATACGCCCCTGCTGATAAACCCGGCATCGCCACCCGTGCTGGAAGCCGTACCGATCAAAAGTGCCGCGAGCACACTGGCCCCGGGTGGTTTTTCGGCTTCGGCAACGCTGCTGGCCTACTACCAGTGAGGAGGGGGTGTATGCACATTGAAATGAAAACGGGTTATGGGTACGCCCTGGCATTGCTGGTGGGCATGCCATTACTGCTGCCGGGCACCCTGGAGGCGGCGGACAACCTCAGCTTCAGGGGCGTGCTGGTGGCGGATGCCTGCACCCTTCGCCCCGGCGACGAGGCGGTGGAGTTGAGCCTGCGCGATGTATCCAGCAAGTACCTGTACTTGAACACGCGCACCCTCGGCATGCCTTTTCAGCTGCACCTTGAGGGCTGTGACACTGCAATCGGCAGCTCTGTGACAGTGACGTTCGGCGGCAACGAAAGCCTTGTGTTGCCCGGGCTGCTGGCACTGGACAGCGGCAGTAGCGCTACCGGCGTTGCAATCGGCATCGAAACCCCTGCTGACAGGCCATTACCCCTGAATAAGGCCAGTGACGAGCAAGTACTGGCAAACGGCAACAATACAATTGCCCTCAAGGCTTATATCAGGGGTGAACCGCAGGCCATTGCCAATCAGTCAATTGCCGCCGGAACGTTCAGGGCGACGTCGACGTTTACATTGCATTACCCATAACGCTCGGGCTGGAAGTGGGTTTGATAATTGAGGTTTTTATGAAGTGTTTGGTTGGGGTTTTGTTGCTGTTGCTGGCTAATACTGCCAGTGCAATCTATTGTCGGGTGGATGGAGGTCCTTGGCAAAATATGACAGATAACCGTTATATGGATGTGAACGTCTTTGTAAGGGCCTCCCCCGTAAATGGCAGGATAGAGTTGGATGGTTATCGGATAGAATGTAAATACCCTCCCGGAGTTGGGGGTGGGCCAAACGATAGATTTTATCTTTGGACATCAGATAATTCGCTGACTCCAGGGGGTGTTTTGTTTGGGCATCAAACAGGTTTGCGCATTGGCGGGAATCATCTTGACTATCCAGTTGGCCCGAATATGACTGTCGCCCAAATGACAGGTGATGGGGGTATTAAGGTGTTGGATACTTATATGTATGTGAATACAACAAGGGTTCCGGGCAAGTACGTTGATATTAAGGCAGGAAATAGGCTGGGTATTATGTGGTTTAGGCTAGATAATACTCTTCAGCTGCCGTCGCATCTGGTCAGTTTCTGGATATACGCCATTAATGATTTTTATTTCCAGCCATCCACCTGCACGATCAACGATAATGCGCCGATTGATGTTGATTTTGGGCCTGTTGATGCTTTAAATCTCGATGCTAGTCCCGGTGCGACGTCTGTCAAAAGAGTTGTATCGCTGAGGTATTCCTGTCCCGATTTTGGCATCAATACACCCATTACCATCACGTTAAAGGGGGCGCGCTCATCTTTCTGGTCATCCGTTCTTGCGACAAGCAATGATGATCTTGGCGTGGGGCTTTTGCGCAATGGCAGCGTCGTCCCTCCCGAGTCTTTGTATACGAGCAATATCTACAACAGTGCGGGGGTGGACGATGTGATCTTTGCATTGGTTCGCCGCTCTGGCAGCTTGCCTGCAGCAGGGCCTTTTTCCGGCAGTGCGACCTTGATAATGGGTTTGCCCTGATTCGCAGGTGCAGCCTGCAACCGTCATATACCGTCATATAAATAACTGTGTGACTTGATTGAATCATGTGTGGCGCTTGGCAGATATCACTATGAAATACCTGACGGGTTTTATTTTACTGCTGTTGATGCAAAACGCTTATGCAGCTCATTGCCGGGTGGATGGCGGCCCCTGGGTCGATATGAAAACCAGTCCGCTGGATGTGCAGGTTGACCTGCGCCTGGACAACAGCGCCGGTAAAGTGACCATGAGCGGTTACTCTGTACAGTGCATGCATGGCTTTCCGGGTTGGTATCCTGATTCTTCCAGGCAATACTTTTCAACCTACCCCGGCGGTTTTGTCCCTGGGCCGGGCGTCATGAATTACAGTTCTGGAATGGATATTCTCGGGGCTCTTTACCCTTGGCCGGTAAGTGCCGGTCGTTATCTGGCCTTGCATGACCGCATGACCCCGGTCGTTGATTTGCCGGTCAAGGTCTACTTTGTTATTCCCTCGGCCCCTGGTCAATTCATCAGGATCACTGCCGGGACACTTCTCGCCGTTGTCTTGGCGAATGTGACATACAACTTTGACTCGCCCGATTATCCCGCGTATCAGTTGCGCGTTAACCTGATTGCTCGCAATAGCATCGACTCCAGCCCCTCCACCTGCGTCATCAATAACAATTTACCCATTGATATTGATTTTGGCAGTGTGGACCCTGTAGCCGTTGGCACGAGTATCTTCGATACGCCGTTCAAGAAAAATTTCCGGCTGAACTACAACTGTGAAGGCCCCGCGGTGAACTCGCCCATTGCCGTTAAATGGCAGGCGATACCTTCTGCGTTTCACCCGCACGCTGTTACCACAAGCAAGCAAAATGTCGGGGTCCTGTTGTTTCGCCCTGACAGCAGCGCTCTGGTGGGGCCAGGCGGGGAGATCAGGGACACCATCACAAACAGCACAGGCTCGACCGACGTCTCCTTCGCCCTGGTCAAAAAACCGGACACCTTTCCTGACGCCGGGCCCTTTACTGCCAGTGGCACCCTGACCCTGATGCTGCCCTGACTCGCGCGCACAAGCCCTGCGCGCCTGACATATGGCCATTTGCCAAAGTTGGAAGGTTTCTTGCAGAGGCAGGCTCTACGGCGCATATGGCGTCAAAAGTTTGCTAAAGGTTTGTCGCAATGTCATTGGATCGCTCTCAGTTAATCAACACCGCGCGCAGCGGTCTGGCCGGCCTGGGTCAGGGGCAGTTGGGTGTGCCGCTGCTGCTGCTGGTGATGCTGGCAATGATGATGTTGCCCATTCCTGCGTTTCTGCTGGATGTGTTCTTTACCTTCAACATTGCCCTGTCGATCGTGGTGCTGCTGGTGTGCGTGTACGCCCTGCGGCCCCTGGATTTTGCGGTGTTCCCCACCATTTTGTTGGTCGCCACCCTGATGCGCCTGGCGCTCAACGTGGCTTCCACGCGGGTGGTGATGCTCCACGGCCAGGAGGGCCACGCCGCCGCAGGCAAGGTGATCCAGGCCTTCGGCGAGGTGGTGATCGGCGGCAACTATGTAGTGGGTATCGTGGTGTTTGCGATCCTGATGATCATCAACTTTGTGGTGGTGACCAAGGGCGCCGGGCGTATCTCCGAGGTCAGCGCGCGTTTTACCCTCGACGCCATGCCCGGCAAGCAAATGGCCATTGACGCCGACCTCAACGCCGGGCTGATCGACCAGAACCAGGCCAAGCTGCGCCGTCAGGAAGTGGCCCAGGAGGCCGAGTTCTACGGCTCCATGGACGGTGCCAGCAAGTTTGTGCGCGGTGATGCCATTGCCGGTCTGTTGATCCTGTTTATCAACCTGATTGGCGGCATGGCGGTGGGGATTTTCCAGCACGGCATGAGCTTCAGTGAGGCGGGCAAGGTCTACGCACTCTTGACCATCGGTGACGGTTTGGTGGCGCAGCTGCCTTCGCTGCTGCTGTCCACCGCGGCGGCGATCATGGTGACCCGCGCTTCAGGCTCCGAAGACATGGGCAAGCAGATCAACCGCCAGATGTTTACCTCGCCCAAGGCGCTGGCTGTCTCGGCCGGCATCATGGCGATCATGGGCATTGTGCCCGGCATGCCGCATTTCTCCTTCCTCAGCCTGGCGGCTGTCGCCGGTGGCGCCGCGTACCTGATGTGGAAAAAACAGAACGTGGTCAAGGTCCAGGCTCTGCAGGAGGTCAAGCGCCAGCAGGAACTGCTGCCATCGCCCGCCCGCGCCCAGGAAACCAAGGAGCTGGGCTGGGATGACGTTACGCCCATCGACATGATCGGCCTGGAAGTGGGCTACCGCCTGATCCCGCTGGTGGATCGCAACCAGGGCGGCCAGTTACTGGCGCGGATCAAGGGCGTGCGTAAGAAGCTGTCCCAGGATTTGGGCTTTTTGATGCCCACCGTGCATATCCGCGACAACCTCGACCTGGCCCCCAGCGCCTATCGCCTGACCCTGATGGGGGTGATCCTGGCCGAAGCCGAGATCTACCCCGATCGCGAAATGGCGATCAACCCGGGGCAGGTGTTCGGTACGCTCAACGGCATTACCACCAAAGACCCGGCCTTTGGTCTGGAAGCGGTGTGGATTGAGGTCAGCCAGCGTAGCCAGGCGCAATCGCTGGGCTATACCGTAGTGGACGCCAGTACCGTGGTGGCAACGCACCTCAACCAGATCTTGTACAAACATTCCCACGAGCTGATTGGCCATGAAGAAGTGCAGCAGTTGATGCAGTTGCTGGCCAAGTCCTCGCCAAAACTGGCCGAGGAGCTGGTGCCGGGTGTGTTGAGCCTGTCGCAATTGCTCAAGGTGTTGCAGGCCTTGCTCGCCGAACAGGTGCCGGTACGGGATATCCGCAGCATTGCCGAAGCCGTCGCCAACAATGCCCACAAGAGTCAAGATACTGCCGCTTTGGTTGCCGCGGTGCGTGTGGGGCTGTCCCGTGCCATCGTGCAAAGCATTGTAGGCGTTGACTCCGAGCTGCCTGTGATCACCCTGGAACCCAGGTTGGAACAAATATTGCTCAATAGTTTGCAGAAGGCCGGAGTTGGCCAGGAAGAGGGCGTTTTGCTGGAGCCAAGCATGGCAGAAAAGCTCCAGCGCTCGTTGATCGACGCTGCTCAGCGCCAGGAGATGCAAGGCAACCCGGTTATCTTGTTGGTGGCAGGCCCGGTACGCGCGATGTTGTCGCGCTTTGGCCGTCTGGCGGTGCCCAACCTGCATGTGCTGGCTTACCAGGAAATCCCTGACAACAAGCAGGTCACGATCGTTGCGACAGTAGGCCCTAACGGCTGAGGGTTTGGTTTATGCAAGTGAAGCGATTTTTCGCCGCCGATATGCGTCAGGCCATGAAGCTGATTCGTGATGAGCTGGGGGCTGAAGCCGCCATTATTGGCAACCGCCGCATCGCCGGGGGCGTTGAGTTGACCGCGGCCCTGGACTACAAGCTGTCTGCGCTGGCACCCCGGGTGCCGAACATTGAGCTGGAAGAAGAGCTGCGCAAGACCCAGTCGCGGATCGTCTCGGCCCAGGCCGAGTTGAGCATGCGCGGGGAGGGCGAGGCCGGAGCGGGAGATAACCGCCAGTTGTTTGCCGGTTTGCCGCTGACCGCTGCCGAGCCGTTGATCGAGCCGACCCTTGAAGAACCACCGCGCCCGGCCCCTGCGCCGCCCGCGCCGACGGTCGATCAGCGCGCATTCGACAATATGCGTCATGAACTCAACGGTTTGCGCGAATTGCTGGAAGTACAGCTGGGCTCGCTGGCCTGGAGCCAGTTGCAGGACGCCAAGCCGGCCCAGGCCAATCTGTGGCGGCGCCTGCAGCGTATCGGCCTGTCGGGGCCGTTGTCCCGTGATCTGCTGGCACAAGTGGCGGGCATCGAAGAGCCGCGCCAGGCCTGGCGGATGCTGCTGGCGCATCTGGCGCGGATGATCTCCACCCCCGAGCTGGAGCCGCTGGAAGAAGGCGGGGTGATTGCGATGGTAGGCCCGGCGGGGATGGGCAAGACCACCACCCTGGCCAAGCTGGCAGCCCGTTATGTGCTCAAGTACGGCGCGCAGAATATCGCCCTGGTGAGCATGGACAGTTTTCGCATTGGCGCCCAGGAGCAACTCAAGACCCTGGGGCGCATTTTGAATGTACCGGTGACCCATGTGGCCCCCGGCCAGTCGCTGGGCCAGACCCTCGAACCGCTGGTGCGCAAGCGCGTGGTGCTGGTCGATACCGCGGGCCTGCAAGCCAGCGACCCGGCGTTGCGCCTGCAGCTCGAAAGCCTGGCCGGGCGCGGGATCAAGGCCAGGAATTACCTGGTCTTGGCCACCACCAGCCAGAAGCAGGTACTGACGGCCGCGTACCTCAGTTACAAGCGTTGCGGGCTGGCCGGTTGCATCCTCACCAAACTGGATGAAACCGCAAGCCTGGGCGAAGTGTTGAGCCTGGCGATCAGCAACGAGCTGCCGGTGGCGTACCTCACCGATGGCCCGCGGATCCCGGACGATCTTCATCTGCCGCGGCGTCACCAGTTGGTGAGCCGGGCAGTGAGTGTGCAAATGCAGGAAGAACCCAGCGAAGAGGCCATGGCCGACATGTTCGCTGATATCTACCACAGCCCGCCCAAACGGGTTGGCTGAGGTCGTCAAAATTACGTTGCAATGTACCTACATCGGCTGGTCTGAAGGTGTTGTTCCACTGGGGAACGCGCAGCCAACGCATGTAGCCGCGTCTAAGTAAGACAAGGTAAAGAAAGATCATGGGCAGCATGCATCCCGTACAGGTGATCGCAGTGACCGGCGGCAAGGGTGGCGTCGGTAAAACTAACGTGTCAGTCAACTTGTCCATCGCATTGGCCGAGCTGGGCAGGCGCGTTCTGTTGATGGACGCGGACCTTGGGCTGGCGAACGTCGATGTTTTGCTGGGCTTGACCCCCAAATTCACCCTGGCCGATGTGGTCGAGGGGCGTTGCGAGCTGCGCGACGTATTGCTCCAGGGCCCCGGCGGGATCCGCATCGTGCCGGCGGCTTCGGGTACCCAGAGCATGGTGCACCTGAGCCCGGCGCAGCATGCCGGTCTGATCCAGGCCTTCAGTGACCTGGGCGACAACCTGGATGTGCTGGTAATCGACACCGCCGCCGGGATCGGCGAGTCGGTGGTCAGTTTTGTGCGCGCCGCCCAGGAAGTGCTGCTGGTGGTGTGTGACGAGCCGACCTCGATCACCGACGCCTATGCGCTGATCAAGCTGCTTAACCGCGACTACGGCATGAACCGCTTCCGCGTGCTTGCCAACATGGCCCAGAGCCCGCAGGAAGGGCGCAACCTGTTCGCCAAGCTGACCAAGGTCACCGACCGCTTTCTCGATGTGGCCCTGCAGTATGTGGGCGCCGTGCCCTACGACGAATGCGTGCGCAAGGCGGTGCAAAAGCAGCGCGCTGTGTACGAAGCGTTCCCGCGTTCCAAGTGCTCTCTGGCGTTCAAGGCCATTGCGCAAAAAGTCGATACCTGGCCGTTGCCCGCCAACCCCCGGGGTCACCTTGAGTTCTTTGTCGAACGTCTGGTGCAGCAGGCAGGGGGGCGCTTTTAATGACGGCCAGCGGTTACCGCATGTACAGCAAGTCGTCGCGCGACAGCCAGTACGAACTTATCGAGCGCTATGCGCCCCTGGTCAAGCGCATCGCCTACCACCTGCTGGCGCGTTTGCCGGCCAGTGTGCAGGTGGACGACCTGATCCAGGCCGGCATGATCGGCCTGCTCGAAGTCTCGGGTAAATACGACGCCAGCAAGGGCGCGAGTTTCGAGACTTACGCCGGTATCCGTATCCGTGGCGCGATGCTCGATGAGGTGCGCAAGGGTGACTGGGCGCCGCGCTCGGTACACCGCAATACGCGCATGGTCAGTGACGCAATCCGGGTAATTGAAGCAAAAACCGGTTGTGACGCTAAAGATCATGAGGTTGCGGCCGAACTCCAGTTAAGCCTTGATGATTATTACGCCATCTTGAATGACACCCTGGGCAGCCGCCTGTTCAGTTTTGATGATCTGTTGCAGGACGGCGAACACGAAGGGCTGCATGAAGATGGCGCAAGTGCCCATACGGAGCCGTCGCGCGACCTTGAAGATGAACGCTTCCAGGCTGCGCTGGCCGATGCGATTGCACACTTGCCCGAGCGTGAACGGCTGGTGCTGGCGCTGTACTACGACGAAGAACTGAACCTCAAGGAAATCGGCGAAGTGCTGGGGGTCAGCGAATCCCGTGTCAGCCAGTTGCACAGCCAGTGCGCGGCACGCTTGCGGGCACGTTTGGGGCAGTGGCGCGCGCACTAGGGTCCTTGATACCTGTGGGAGCGGGCTTGCCCGCGATGGGGTCGACGCGGTGAATCAGTAACGCCGCGTCGTCCGCATCGCGGGCAAGCCCGCTCCCACAGTCGATTCTGGCTGTGTTTGAAAACGAATTGATTGAATGACGCGTTCAGCAGATGAGCGCGTTAAAGACTGCTTGGAGGTCGAATTGGACAAGAACATGAAAATCCTCATCGTTGATGACTTTTCAACGATGCGGCGGATCATTAAAAACCTGTTGCGTGACCTGGGGTTCACCAACACGGTCGAGGCGGACGACGGCACCACCGCGTTGCCGATCCTCAACCTGGGGCATATCGACTTTCTGGTGACGGACTGGAACATGCCGGGCATGACCGGGATCGAGTTGCTGCGCCATGTGCGTGCCGACGAAAAACTCAAGCACTTGCCGGTGCTGATGGTGACCGCCGAAGCCAAGCGCGAGCAGATTATCGAAGCGGCCCAGGCCGGTGTTAATGGCTATGTGGTCAAGCCGTTCACGGCTATCGCACTCAAAGACAAAATCGAAAAGATCTTTGAACGCATCGGTTGATCGGTTGCCTTGGGGGCACTATGGAGCATAAAGATTGCACACAGGCCGATTTTGAATCGACCCTGAAAAAACATGCTCACGAATTGGTCGAAAGCCTTGAACGAGGCCAGTTTGGCGATGCCGTGCAGTTGATTCACGAGCTTAACCAGACCCGCGACCGCGGCCTGTATCGCGAAGTCGGCAAGCTGACCCGCGAACTGCACAGCGCGATTGTCAATTTCCATATTGATCCGAGCATGCCGCAAGCCGAAGAAGTGTCGCAGATCACGGATGCCACTGAACGTTTGGCTTATGTTGTGAAACTCACGGAAGCGGCAGCCAACCGGACCATGGATCTGGTGGAAAACAGCACGCCATTGGTCAATGGCCTGGGCCAGGAAGCCAGGGAACTGAGTG
Organism: Pseudomonas fragi; assembly: GCF_900105835.1. NCBI lineage: Bacteria > Pseudomonadati > Pseudomonadota > Gammaproteobacteria > Pseudomonadales > Pseudomonadaceae > Pseudomonas > Pseudomonas fragi. The sequence goes on along the minus strand of NZ_LT629783.1, from coordinate 1,387,966 downwards.
CGGATTGGGGGCGTTTTATGCGCCGCGAAATCGGTGCCGAAGAGTTTCGCGAGCTGGCGCGTCGGGTTGACAGTTTTTTGACGCGCAGTGAAACGCAAAACAATATCGTCTCCGCCAATCTGACGGACATCCTGCTGGCCCAGGATTTCCAGGATTTGACCGGTCAGGTGATCAAGCGCGTGACGCAACTGGTTACGGACGTGGAGAGCAATCTGCTCAAGCTGGTGTTGATGGCCAGTCAGGTCGATCGCTTTGCCGGCATCGAACACGACCGTGAAGCCTTGCGTGCAGAAAATAATTCGCAAAAAAACCAGGCCAAGGGTGAAGGTCCGCAGATTCATGCCGATACACGTAATGACGTCGTATCCGGTCAGGATGATGTAGACGATTTGTTGTCCAGTTTGGGTTTTTAGGTCTTGAAGAGGCGTGCGGGCGCTGTTGCCCGGCGTCGAAGAGCCTTTTTCAAGGAGCACGTACATGAGCTTCGGCGCCGATGAAGAAATCCTTCAGGATTTCCTGGTTGAAGCCGGCGAAATTCTGGAGTTGTTGTCCGAGCAACTGGTCGAGCTGGAAAGCCGACCGGATGATGCGGATCTGCTCAATGCCATTTTTCGCGGTTTTCACACTGTAAAAGGGGGCGCCGGCTTCCTCCAGCTCCACGAACTGGTGGAATGCTGCCATATCGCCGAGAACGTCTTCGACATCCTGCGCAAGGGTGAGCGCAGCGTCGACGCGGAGCTGATGGACGTGGTGCTTGAGGCCCTGGATGCGGTCAACGGCATGTTCAGTGAAGTGCGCGAGCGCAGCCCGATTACCGCCGCAACCCCCGAGTTGCTGGCGGCACTGGCGCGCCTGGCCGAGCCTGCTGCTGCGCCAGCAGTGGTGGCGCCAGTCGCAGCGCCGGTGCTGCAAGCGCCGGTGACCGATATCACCGACAGCGAATTTGAGCAGTTGCTTGACTCCCTCGATGCGGTCAAGGCGGCTGCGGCAGAGCCTGAGCCCGTTGCCCCGGCGCAGAGCACGGCCAGCGACGAAATCAGCGACGCCGAATTTGAACTGTTGCTCGACCAGTTGCACGGCAAGGGCCAGTTCTCCACGCAGGCGGCGGTTGCCGAGGTGCCCGCTGAAGCCCCTGCGGCGCCTGCTGACGTCAGCAATGAAATCACCGACGACGAATTTGAAGCCTTGCTCGATCAGTTGCATGGCAAGGGTTCGTTCAATACCGATGCGCTGCCCGCTGCCGCCAGCGAGGCACCTGCCGCGCCGACGGCCAGCGCCGCCGAGGCAGGTACTGACCCCGACCTGATCAGCGATCACGAATTCGAAGCCCTGCTTGACCAGATGCACGGTAAAGGCAAGTTCAGTGCGGACTCGGCAACGGTGGTGGCGGCAGTAGCCCCGGCCAAGCCGGCTGCGGCGGCTGCGCGCCCGGCACCGGCCCGTGCGGCGGCGGCACCTGCGGAAAAACCGGTCGCCAGCGAAGCCGAAACCACCGTGCGCGTTGATACCGCGCGGCTGGATGACATCATGAATATGGTCGGCGAGCTGGTGCTGGTGCGTAACCGCCTGGTGCGCCTGGGCTTGAACAGCCATGACGAGGAGATGGCCAAGGCGCTGTCCAACCTCGACGTGGTCACCGCTGACCTGCAAACCGCCGTGATGAAAACGCGGATGCAGCCGATCAAGAAAGTCTTCGGCCGCTTCCCGCGCCTGGTGCGCGACCTGGCACGGCAGTTGAAAAAAGAAATCAGCCTGGAGCTGGTGGGCGAAGAAACCGACCTGGACAAAAACCTTGTCGAGGCCCTGGCCGATCCGCTCGTCCACCTGGTGCGCAACGCGGTCGACCACGGTTGCGAAACCCCGGAAGAACGTGCCGCCGCCGGCAAGCCGAGCTGTGGCCGGGTGATCCTGTCTGCCGAGCAGGAGGGCGACCATATCCTGCTGTCGATTTCCGATGACGGCAAAGGCATGGACGCCAATTTCCTGCGTTCCCTGGCCGTCAAAAAAGGCCTGATGGACAAGGACGCGGCCGATCGCCTGAGCGAAAACGACTGCTACAACCTGATCTTTGCCCCGGGTTTCTCGACCAAGACCGAAATCAGCGATGTGTCCGGGCGTGGCGTGGGCATGGACGTGGTGAAAACCAAGATTGCCCAGCTTAACGGCTCGCTGAGCATCGAGTCGGCCCTGGGCCGTGGCTCGAAAATCGTCATCAAGGTGCCGCTGACCCTGGCCATTATGCCGACCCTGATGGTGATGCTGGGCAACCAGGCGTTTGCGTTCCCGCTTGTCAACGTCAACGAGATCTTCCATCTCGACCTGTCGCGCACCAATGTGGTCGACGGCCAGGAAGTGGTGATCGTGCGCGACAAGGCCCTGCCGCTGTTCTACCTCAAACGCTGGCTGGTGGCTTCTGCCGCCCATGAAGAGCAGCGCGAAGGGCATGTGGTGATTCTGTCGATCGGCACCCAGCGCATCGGCTTTGTGGTCGATCAACTGGTCGGCCAGGAAGAAGTGGTGATCAAACCGCTGGGCAAAATGCTCCAGGGCACGCCAGGCATGTCGGGTGCGACCATCACCGGTGATGGTCGAATTGCCTTGATCCTGGATGTTCCGAGCATGCTCAAGCACTACGCATCACGGCGTATTTGATTCTGGTGAGTGGGGGCAGTGACGCCCCGCACCGCCTAACGGAGTGTTTATGGTAGTCAAGGTCCTGGTGGTGGATGATTCCGGTTTTTTCCGCCGCCGCGTCTCGGAAATTCTGTCGGCTGACCCGACCATTCAAGTGATCGGCACCGCCACCAATGGCAAGGAAGCGATTGATCAGGCCCTGGCGCTCAAGCCGGACGTGATCACTATGGATTACGAGATGCCGCTGATGGATGGCATCACGGCCGTGCGCCATATCATGCAGCGCTGCCCGACCCCGGTACTGATGTTCTCCTCGCTGACCCACGAGGGCGCCCGCGTCACCCTCGATGCGCTGGACGCCGGGGCGGTGGATTTCCTGCCGAAAAATTTCGAAGACATCTCGCGTAACCCGGAGAAGGTCAAGCAGATGCTGTGCGAAAAAGTACACAGCATTTCGCGCAGCAACCGGCGCATGTCCAGCTACAGCGCACCGGCCCCTGTAGCGCCGGCTGCTGTGCCACGGCCTGCGCCGGGCGGTTTTGCCGCGCCCGCCGCGCAACCGGCACCCGCGCGTACCACACCGATTGCCAGCCGCAGTGCTGCCGGGCCTGTTGCGGCTTCTGGCGCGCCCAAGCGCAAGGCCTACAAACTGGTGGCCATTGGTACCTCGACCGGCGGGCCGGTGGCCTTGCAGCGTGTATTGACGCAGCTGCCGGGTAATTTCCCGGCGCCGATCGTGCTGGTGCAGCACATGCCGGCAGCGTTTACCAAGGCCTTTGCCGAGCGTCTGGACAAGCTCTGTCGCATCAGCGTCAAGGAAGCCGAGGACGGCGATATCCTGCGCCCGGGCCTGGCCCTGCTGGCACCCGGCGGCAAGCAGATGATGATCGACGGTCGCGGTGCAGTACGCATCCTGCCGGGCGATGAGCGCCTGAACTACAAGCCGTGCGTGGATATCACCTTCGGCTCGGCGGCCAAGTCCTTTGGTGACAAAGTATTGGCGGTGGTCTTGACCGGTATGGGCGCCGATGGTCGCGAAGGCGCGCGCATGCTCAAGCAGGGCGGCAGCCAGGTGTGGGCGCAGGACGAAGCCAGTTGCGTGATCTACGGCATGCCGATGGCCATCGTCAAGGCCAGCCTGGCCGATGCGGTGTACAGCCTGGATGACATTGGCCGCCATCTGGTGGAGGCCTGCCACTGATGGACGTGCTCAGCCTGATTGGCATCATCATGGCGTTTGTCGCGATTATCGGCGGCAATTACCTGGAGGGCGGCCATCTCGGTGCCCTGGCCAATGGCCCGGCGGCGTTGATCGTGCTGGGCGGGACGGTGGGGGCGGCGTTGTTGCAGTCGCCCATGAGCGCATTCAAAAGGGCGATGCACACCGTGGTGTGGATCTTGTTCCCGCCGCGTATCGACATGACGGGCGGCATCGACCGCGTGGTTAACTGGAGCCTGACAGCGCGCAAGGAAGGCTTGCTGGGCCTGGAAGGCGTGGCCGATACCGAGCCCGACAGCTATTCGCGCAAGGGCCTGCAATTGCTGGTCGACGGCGTCGAGCCGGAAACCATCCGCAGCGTGCTGGAAGTCGATTACCTGACCCAGGAAAGCCGCGATATCGAGGCCGCCAAAGTGTTTGAAAGCATGGGCGGCTATGCGCCGACCATCGGCATTATCGGTGCGGTGATGGGCTTGATCCATGTGATGGGCAACCTGGCCGACCCGGGGCAACTGGGCAGCGGCATTGCCGTGGCATTTGTCGCGACCATTTACGGCGTGGCCAGCGCCAACCTGGTGTTGCTGCCCATTGCCAGCAAGCTCAAGGCGATTGCCATGCGCCAGTCGCTGTACCGCGAGATGTTGCTCGAAGGCATCCTGTCGATTGCCGAGGGCGAGAACCCGCGTTCCATTGAACTCAAACTGCAAGGCTTTACGGGTTAACTATGAGCCGGCGCCGCCGCCACACGGATGAACACGTCAATCACGAACGTTGGCTGGTGTCCTACGCGGACTTCATCACCTTGCTGTTTGCCTTTTTCGTGGTCATGTACTCGATCTCCTCGATCAATGAAGGAAAGTACCGGGTGATTTCCCAGGCCCTGGTCGGGGTTTTCAATGATGCCGAGCGCAGCATCACGCCGGTGCCCATCGGTGAAGAGCGCCCGCTGACCACCCAGCCCGCCGAGCCGCTGATCAAAGACAGCGAAAATACCGACGCCGGTTTGGGCCAGAGGCCCGATGACCCGCTCAAGACCATCGCCAATGACATCACCAACGCTTTTGGCGATCTGATCGCGTCCAAACAATTGACGGTGCGCGGCAATGAGCTGTGGGTCGAGATCGAGCTCAACTCCAGCCTGCTGTTCGGCAGCGGCGATGCGATGCCCAGCAATGCGGCCTTCGAGATTATCGACAAAGTGGCCGCAGTCCTTAAACCGTTTGAAAACCCGATCCATGTCGAAGGTTTTACTGACGACCTGCCGATCCGTACTGCGCAGTACCCGACCAACTGGGAGCTGTCATCGGCGCGTTCGGCGAGCATCGTGCGCATGCTTGCGATGCAGGGCGTCAACCCCGGGCGCATGGCGTCGGTGGGCTACGGCGAATTCCAGCCGGTGGCCAACAACGCCACGCCAGAGGGGCGCGCGCTCAATCGCCGGGTCGTGCTGGTGGTGTCGCGCAACCTTGAAGTGCGCCGCAGCCTGACCGGCACGGGTACCGCCCATGCAACACCGGATGCCGCCCTCAAGCGGGCTGGCACACAAACTGCACCGCCACAGACACAGCCACTGGTTCGCGGGAATGCCGTCAATTCTCCGTCACCACCCCTATAAATCTCGGCCGGCACGCATGCAGCCGGGAGGAACAACTGAATGAGAGTCTGGGCAGTAGCCAATCAAAAAGGTGGGGTCGGCAAGACCACCACATCCATCGCCCTGGCCGGTTTGCTGGCAGAGGCGGGCAAACGTGTGGTGATTGTCGATCTCGACCCGCACGGTTCCATGACCAGCTACTTCGGTTATGACCCCGATGGCCTGGAGCACAGCGTCTACGACCTGTTTCTGCATCAGGGCCAGGTGCCCGAAGGCCTGGCGGCGCAACTGCTGCTGCCCACCAGCCACGAAAAAATCGCCTTGCTGCCGGCCACCACGGCACTGGCAACCCTGGAGCGTCAGGCTCCGGGGCAAAGCGGCCTGGGCCTGGTGATTGCCCGCAGTCTGGCGCAACTGTGGCAGGACTATGACTACGCGATCATCGACAGTCCGCCGATTCTGGGGGTGCTGATGGTCAATGCGCTGGCGGCCAGCCAGCAGTTGATTATCCCGGTGCAGACCGAGCATCTGGCGCTCAAGGGCCTGGAGCGCATGGTGCATACTCTGCGCATGATCAACCGCTCGCGCCCCCAGGAGCTGCCGTTCTGCATCGTGCCGACGTTGTTCGACCGGCGTACCCAGGCGTCGATGAGCACCTTGCGGGTGTTGCGTGATGTGTATCCCGACACCCTGTGGCAGGGCTTTATCCCGGTCGATACCCGTTTGCGCGATGCCAGCCGGGCAGGGCAGACGCCTTCGCAGTTCGATGACAAAACCCGTGGGGTGATCGCCTACCGTGCATTGCTCAAGCACGTCCTGACCCGCCAGCTTGCACCGCAGGTGGCGTGAGGTGGGCGGCTATTCAAGTATCGGCCGGGTCTGGCCGATAACGACTACAGGTCTCTGTCACGAGGCTGTTGAGTGGGGCACTTTATGACGCAGCCAGTAGCACTTTCCAACCGTTCGCAAGTGGCCTTGCAGTCGTATCTCGACGATTTGCTGTTCGATGCTACCCAGGCTGAGGCGGCCGGACCCGTGCCGGTGGAGCCGCTGGCCGAGCCAGCGCTTGAAGTCATCGACGAGGCACCGCTGGCAATGCCGGTCGAGCTGGAGCAAGTGGGGGTGCCGGCCGAGGCGTTGGCCCATCCGCTGGTCGAGGTGCATCGGCCCAGCGCACCCGGTGCGCATTTGCCAATCCCCGATGACGGCCGCCCGGCGTGGGCTGGCGAACCCTTCGAATGCCTGTTGTTCGACGTGGCCGGCTTGACGCTGGCGGTGCCGCTGGTGTGCCTGGGTTCGATTTATTCCCTGGCCGGGCGTGAACTGACCCCGCTGTTCGGTCAACCGGACTGGTTTTTGGGGATCCTGCCTAGCCAGAGCGGCAAGCTCAATGTCCTGGACACCGCACGCTGGGTGATGCCAGAGCGCTATCGCGAGGACTTTCGCGAAGGCCTGCAATACGTTATTTCGGTGCAGGGCTACGAATGGGGGTTGGCGGTGCATCAGGTCAGCCGTTCGTTGCGCCTGCACCCCAACGAGATCAAGTGGCGCTCCCAGCGCGGGCAACGCCCGTGGCTGGCGGGCACCGTGATAGAACACATGTGCGCGTTGCTGGACGTGGAGCAACTGGCGGCATTGATTGCCAAGGGCAAGTCATAACAATAATTGTGGTCGGCTCACCTGTTAGGGCGAGGCGCCAGTTATCAGAATCGAGCAGTATTTCAGTCAGGGGTTTGGGGTATGAAACAGTCAGCGGCACAGGGTTCTGAAGATCCGATCCTGCAATGGGTTACCTTCAAGCTGGACAACGAGACCTACGGCATCAACGTGATGCAGGTGCAGGAAGTGCTGCGTTACACCGAAATCGCACCGGTACCGGGTGCGCCTTCCTACGTGTTGGGCATCATCAATCTGCGCGGCAACGTGGTAACGGTTATCGATACCCGTCAGCGTTTTGGTCTGTACAACGCCGAAATCACCGATAACTCACGCATCGTCATCATCGAAGCTGACAAGCAAGTGGTCGGGATTCTGGTTGATAGCGTGGCAGAGGTGGTGTATCTGCGTCAGTCCGAGATCGAGACGGCGCCTAACGTAGGCAATGACGAATCGGCCAAGTTTATCCAGGGCGTGTGCAACAAGAACGGCGAGCTGCTGATTCTGGTCGAGCTGGACAAAATGATGACCGAGGAAGAATGGTCGGATCTGGAGAACATCTGATTGATCCTTGAGGCGGCGGTAATCGTCCTGGGCCTGCTGTGGGCCGTGACCCTGTGGCTGTTTATCAGCCATGTGCGGCGCCAGCGCGTGCTGGCGGCGCAACAGGCGGCGGGCGATGAACAGCGTGACCGGCGCCTGCGGGAACTGACGCGGCGCCTGGACACCTACCAGAACGGTAATGTGCAAATGGGCGAAGCCCTGCACGAACTGCGTGCCGTTGTCGCACCGCTGCCCGAGAAACTGACCCAGCTGGAACAGCGCGACCCTACCAGCCTGTCGTTCAACCAGGCGGCGCGGCTGGTGAGCATGGGTGCCAGTGTCGACGAACTGACCCAGGCTTGCGGCCTGACCCAGGCTGAAGCCGAGCTGATGAGCAAGATGTACAAGGGCTGAACGGCACAATCTTGTACTCATGGTGCTGCTGACGCGTAGCCGTCGCAAAACAAGACACCTGCGGTGTATCAGTTGCATTCGGCATTCAGGTTTACGGCGCGCTTCGCGCCCGATCGCAGCCTCGCTACGCTCGTCAGCGGCTACAACTGCAGCAGTGTCTGTTGCAACGCCCCGACCATTCGCCGCCGTGGCCCCTGGGCATGGCTGAGCGGCACAATTGCTGACGCGTAGCCGTCGCAAAGCAAGACATCTGCGGTGTATCAGTTGCACTCGGCATTCAGGTTTACGGCCGCTTCGCGCCCGATCGCAGCCTCGCTGCGCTCGTCAGCGGCTACAACTCCAGCAGCGCCTGTTGCAACGCCCCAACCATTCGCCGCCGTGGCCCCTGGGCATGGCTGAGCAGCACAATCCTGCGGTCATAACGCTCATCACCCACCGGCTCCACGACACAACTGCCGGTCCAGCGCTCGATCCCCGACCAGCAAGGCACCAGGCTCACCCCCAGCCCCTCGGCCGTCAGCAACGCAATGGTTTCCAGGGCATCCAGGTCCAGCAGGGCAGCGGGTGACAGGTGGTGATCCTGCAGGTATTGCAGGGCATGGCGACCACCCCAGGCGTCGGGGTCGTATTGAATATACGGGCTGTTTTGCAGGCGGCTGTCGATACTCTGGGCCGCGTGCTCACGGGCGATAAACACCAAGGCTTCCTCGCGCAGCAACACCGCATCGAAGGCCTTGCTCAGGGCAAACGGCGGGGCAACCACGATGGCGGCATCCAGCTCACCAGTTTCGAGCGCCTGATACAGCGCGCGCGACGTGCCGGGCACTATCACCGGTTTCAATTGCGGGGTTGATCGGGTCAAGGCGCGCAAGGCCTGGGGCAGAAGCCCTGTGAGCACGGTTGAAATAGCGCCGATGCGCAAGGGCCCGGTCAGGCCCTGGCTGTCGGCATCACCCGCCAGCAGGGCCACTTCATTAACAATGGCGCGTGCCCTGGGCAGCAAGTCCATACAGGCCAGGCTGGGTTTGGCTTCATGCCCGACGCGCACCAGAAGCGCCATGCCCAGTTGCCGTTCGAGCGCCACAATACGCTGGCTGATTGCGGCAGCCGTAAGGTTCTCCAGGCGTGCCGCCTTGGCGATCGAGCCGCAATCCACCACGGCAATCAGACTTTTGAGGTAGCGGGTATCCATAAGAATTTCTTTCGTTCACGGATAAAATAACAGGTTAGCTCCATTGAAGCCGGCGATGCATCATTTGCACAAGGGCCATCTGGCCTGTTCCGGTTTCAGGAGGTCACTGTGCAATCACTTTTTCATTTCGCCTATCACGTTCATGACCTGGGCTCGGCGCGACGCTTTTACTGCGACGTGCTGGGCTGCACGGAGGGGCGCAGCACGGAAAGCTGGGTGGATATCGACTTTTTCGGTCATCAATTGTCGTTGCACCTGGGCGAGCCCTTTGCTGTCAGCCATAGCGGCAAAGTCGGCGAGCACTGGGTGCCCATGCCGCATTTCGGCGTGGTACTGGCCCTGCCTGACTGGCACGCCCTCAAGGAACGCCTGCTCAGCCATGACGTGCAGTTTGTATTGGCGCCGACCCTGCGTTTTGCCGGGACGGCGGGGGAGCAGGCGACGATGTTTTTCCTCGACCCCTCGGGCAATCCCATCGAAATCAAGGGCTTTGCCGATTGGGCATCCGTGTATGCCGTGTAATGCAAGCGTGACTGGAGGAAAACCACAGCCATGATTTTTCTTGACCAAGCAGATGCCCACTCGATTGCCGAACAGGTACGCACGGCGCGGCTGAGCCCCGGGGTGGTGGCCGAGCACTTCCTGACGCAAATCGATGCCCGGGAAGCCGCCATCCAGGCCTTCGCTGCCCACGACCCCCAGTGCGTGCGCAAGCAGGCACAGGGCCTGAGCAGCCCGCGGCTCAACGGCGTGCTGGCCGGTGTACCGGTGGGCATCAAGGACATCATCGATACCTGGGACCACCCCACGGCCTTTTATTCGCCGATCTACGCCAATAACTGGCCCTCGCGGGATGCCCATGTGGTTGCCCTGCTGCGTCAGGCCGGGGCGGTGATCATGGGTAAAACCCATACCACCGAATTTGCCTACATGAAGACCGGGCCGACGCGTAATCCCCATGATCTGCGCAGGACGCCGGGCAGCTCCAGTGCCGGTTCTGCGGCGGGTATGGCGGCAGGCTTGTTTGCGCTGGCACTGGGTACGCAAACGGCGGGTTCGTTGCTCAAGCCAGCTTCATATTGCGGGTTGTATGCGTTCAAGCCGTCCCATGGGCTGGTTTCCCTGGAGGGGGTCAAGCCGCTGGCGCCGAGCTTCGACACGTTGGGCTGGTATGGCCGGTCGGTTCGCGACCTGGCGCTGCTCGCCCGTGTACTGGTGCCCGGCCTGGTGCAAACGAACAGGGATAGTGGTGCCAGATCATTCGGGTTTTGCCGCACGTCGCGTTGGGATCAGATCGATCCGCCGGTGGCTCAGGCCTTGCTGGCAGCGATCGAACATTTGAAAACCGCAGGCCACAACGTGACCGAGGTGGTACTGGAGGACGAGTTCGCCAGTGTTTTTGATGATCATCAGTTGATCAATGACTGCGAGGGTGCCCGCTCACTGAGCAAGGAGTGGCAATCGAACCCCGAGCAAATGAGCCCGCAAGTGCTGGCCATGATTGAGCGGGCGCGGGCTACAACCTGGGATCAGGAAACGGCGGCCAGGAGCCGGCTGGCGGCGTTGGCACCGATACTGAAAGCGCATTTTGAACCCTTCGACGCGATGCTGGGTGCCACCTGCGGCATGGTTGCGCCGCTGGGGCTGGAGAGCACAGGGCCATCAGACTTCTGCAAGTTCTGGATGGCATTCGGCCTGCCCCAGATCAACCTGCCGCTGCCCCGACAGCCGGGCGAACTGCCGGTGGGCTTGCAATTGATCGGCGGGTATCGCCAGGACAGTGCGCTGCTTGAGGCTGCGCAGCAGGTGGACATGGTCATTTCCGGCCTGTAGCCGCTGACGAGCGCAGCGAGGCTGCGTCCGGCGGCGTAGCCGTCGTGAAACCTGAGTACTCAATTTATCTGACACACCGAAGTGTCTGACTTTGCGACGGCTGCGTCGGGGTGCCGCATCACGCCGAACGCAGCCTCGCTCCGCTCGTCAGCGGCTACGAGGGCAACAGAGTGTTTAACGGGGGGTGATGTCCCGTTCCTCCGGCTCGGCCTGTGGGTCAAAACCCTGCGGGAACTTGCCTTTAAGCTGCCAGGCAAAGGCAATAATCTCTGCCAGTGTGCGGTACAGCTCTTGCGGGATGCTGTCGCCCAATTCCATGCGCGCCAGTAATTTGACCAGCTCGGCATTTTCGTAAATTGGCACTTCGTATTCGCGGGCCAGGGCCAGGATGGCTTCGGCCAGTTCATCATCACCCTTGGCGGTGAGGGTAGGGGCCTGCTTGCCGTCGTATTTGAGGGCAATCGCCTGGCGTGGTTCGGCAGGTGTATTCATGCGGTTTCATCCACCCAGCGTTGTTCCAGACGGGTATGGCCACTTTGTGGCGGGGTACCTTGATGGCAATCCAGATCGGTTACGCTCAATCCGGCATCACTCAGGCGCTGGCGCAAGGCGCCCAACTGGCTTTCGATCAGGCTTGCAGTGTACGCCTGCTCGGCCCACAACTGGCCCGACAGGTTGCCGCGCAGCAGCTGCGCCTGCACATGCAGCGGGCCCAGCGGGGCAAGGTCGAAGGCCAGCTCCACGCGCCACAGTTGATCCTTGATTTCCCGGGACTCGGGTTTGTCTTGCGCTTGTTTTTCCGGCGGGTCTTCACGCTGGAACTTGACCTGCAACGGCACGATGTCGTGGGCATTGCGCATGGGGATTTCCAGTTGCCAGGTGGTCAGTACCCCGCCATCGGCGGTGCGCCCGCTCTGTTCCAGGCTGGATAGCTGATGGCTTTGCAGGCGTGACACGGCCGCTGCCGCCAGTTTCAGCAGGTTTTCCAGGCTGTCTTCACCTTCGCCGCTTTGCAACAACCGCTGGGGCAGCGGGAAGCCGCCGGGCTGCGGTTTGGCGCTGACCTGGCCAAGCATGCCCAGGGCGTTGCGCACAAAAGTCGGCAGCGCCTGGGCCTGGGTGCTGGCAGCCATAGCGGGGTTGAAGCTGGTGCTGGCTGGCAGGCCGGGCAGGATCTGCGCAATCAGGCGCAGCAAGGTGGCTTTCATGTCCGGGGCCAGTGCCTGGGTTTGCCCGTTCAGCAACCGCGCTTCCAGAAAGGCGCCGCTGTTGAGCAGGGCATCGCCCAGGCCCTTGGCGTTGCTCAATTGCGCGGGTGCAGGCAAACCGGCCAGTAGTTTGTCGATGGAGGTGCGCAGTTCGGCAGGCATGTCGGTACTGGCCGGCAGTTTTTGCAGGGCGTTGAGCAGGCCCTCCAGCGAGCCTTGCCGGCGCTGTTGTGTTGCCAGTTGTTGCGCTACTGCCAGTTGCTCCTGACGCCCGCTCAGTGGCACAAAGTTGAGGCTCTGCGGGCCGTCCACCCGTGCACTGAGCAAACTGCCGATCCGCAAGGGCTGCGGGCTGTCCAGGGTCAGGGTGCTGCCACTCAGCGGGCTGTTGAGCAGGGTCACCAGCGAACGGTAAACCGCCGCTTGCCCGGCAGGTTGCGCCAGTGCCTGGGTGGTCAGGACCTTGCCTTGCAGCAGGGTGCCCACGGGCAGTTGTTGGGTGTCGAGGCGGGTCAGGGTGGCGACGCTGCTGCTCAGTGCCTGTTGCAGGCTGATCGCCAGGTTGCCCGCCGAAGGTTGGGTCACGGCCAGTTGGGTGCCCAGCGGCAGGGGGAAATTGCTGCTGGCCTGCACGTTGGCTTCGCGGCCACCGGCCAGGGTCAACTTGAGCAAAAGCTGGAAGGTCAGGTCGTTCTGCTTGAGCGCCAGCACCTCGGCCTGGGCGCTCTGGCCGGGTCTTATCAGGCTCTCGGCAGGTTGCAGCAGCTTGAGCACTTCACCGCCCACAAGCCCCTGACGCACACTGCTGGGGGCGGGTTGTGGGATGGGTGGAATATTCATGTCGCCTTTCATCGTAACAACCTGTCGAAATTGCCCTCTTTAGCGTAGGACATGGCATGTATAATGCGGCCCCGTCGTTCAGAGCGCATAAAAACATAACAATTGTTTGATCCAGCTCTCTGAATCAGGCCGCAAATGCATTTATCCTGCATCACTTTAACGGCCATGCCTGCGCCGACTTGAACCGTGAAGGCCTCAATTACGTGACCAGCCCTCTTTTAGAAGCCGTAGCGCTCGCTTGTGAGCGTGACTGGCGCATGCTGTTCGAACACCTCGAACTTCGTCTGGCCAGCGGCGACATGCTGCAAATCAGCGGCCCCAACGGCAGCGGCAAAACCAGCCTGCTGCGCTTGTTGGCGGGCCTGATGCAGCCAACGGCTGGCGAAGTGCGGCTTAACGGTATGGCCTTGAGCGCCCAGCGTCATGAACTGACCAGCAACTTGCTGTGGATCGGCCATGCGGCGGGGATCAAGGATTTGCTTAGCGCCGAAGAAAACCTCAGCTGGCTGTGTGCCCTGCATCGCCCGGCAACCCGCGAGGCCATCTGGGCTGCACTGGCCGCGGTTGGCTTGCAGGGCTTTGAAGACGTGCCGTGCCACACCTTGTCAGCAGGGCAGCAGCGCCGTGTGGCGCTGGCCCGCCTGTATCTGGACAGCCCGCCGTTGTGGATTCTCGACGAGCCGTTTACCGCGCTCGACAAGCAAGGTGTGGCGCAACTTGAAGAGCACCTGGCCCGGCATTGCGAAAACGGCGGCATGGTGGTGCTCACCACGCACCATACCTTGATCCGTATGCCGGCCGGTTACCGCAATATCGACCTGGGGCAGTGGGCTGTATGAGTGTGTTTGCTGTGTTGGTAGCGCGCGAAGCGCGTTTGCTGTTTCGCCGCCCGGCCGAATTGGCCAACCCGTTGGTGTTCTTCGCCATCGTGATTGCAATGTTTCCGCTGGCCGTCGGCCCGGAGACTAAATTGTTGCAAACCTTGTCTCCAGGCCTGCTGTGGGTCGCGGCCCTTTTAGCGGTTTTGCTCTCGCTGGACGGGCTTTTTCGCAGTGATTTCGAGGACGGATCGCTTGAGCAGTGGGTCCTTTCGTCGCACCCCCTGCCTCTACTGGTGCTGGCCAAAGTACTGGCACACTGGGCGTTTTCCGGCCTGGCGCTGGTTATCCTGTCACCCCTGCTGGCCTTGATGCTCGGGCTGCCGGTGGCGTGCCTGCCGGTGTTGCTGATGTCTTTGCTGCTGGGCACGCCGGTGTTGAGCCTGCTCGGTGCCGTGGGCGCTGCCCTGACCGTGGGCCTCAAGCGCGGCGGCTTGCTGCTGGCGCTGCTGATTCTGCCTTTATATATCCCGGTATTGATCCTTGGCAGCGGCGCCCTGCAGGCGGCTTTGCAAGGCATGCCTGCAACCGGTTATTTGCTGTGGCTTGGTAGCCTGACCGCCCTGGCTGTAACCCTGACACCTTTTGCAATAGCTGCCGGCCTGAAAATCAGCGTCGGCGAATAATGAGGTCTGGCCTGCGTGGGCCAGTAAAGACCCTGGCTGGCATGACAGCACACCTGTCGTGACCGGCACCGTGATGGAAGCAGCGTGATGAACTGGACTTGGTTTCACAAACTCGGCTCGCCCAAATGGTTCTATGCCATCAGTGGGCGGCTGTTGCCGTGGTTAAGCATTGCCGCCGTGTTGCTGATCACCTGCGGGGTGGTCTGGGGCCTGGCCTTTGCACCGCCGGACTACCAGCAGGGCAACAGCTTCCGCATTATCTATATCCATGTTCCTGCGGCCATGCTGGCGCAATCCTGCTACGTGATGCTGGCGGTGTGCGGTGTGGTGGGGCTGGTGTGGAAGATGAAAATCGCCGACGTGGCCCTGCAATCCGCCGCCCCCATTGGCGCCTGGATGACTGCCGTGGCGCTGGTCACCGGTGCGGTGTGGGGCAAGCCGACCTGGGGCTCGTGGTGGGTCTGGGATGCGCGCCTGACCTCGATGCTGATTCTGCTGTTTCTGTACTTCGGCCTGATTGCCCTGGGCAACGCCATCACCAATCGCGACAGCGCGGCCAAGGCCTGCGCGGTGCTGGCGATTGTGGGCGTGATCAATATTCCGATCATCAAGTACTCGGTGGAGTGGTGGAACACCCTGCATCAGGGTGCGACCTTTACCCTCACCGAAAAACCGGCCATGCCCGTGGAAATGTGGATGCCGCTGTTGCTCACGGTGCTGGGCTTTTATTGCTTCTTTGGCGCGGTGCTGCTGCTGCGCATGCGCCTCGAAGTGCTCAAGCGCGAGGCCCGCAGCAGCTGGGTCAAGGCTGAGGTGTTGAAAGCCCTGGAGGGTGCGCGATGAGTTTTGCTTCTTTTGGCGACTTTCTCGCCATGGGCCATCACGGGGTGTATGTCTGGTCGGCCTATGGCATTTGCCTGGCGGTGCTGGGGTTGAACGTGGCACTGCCAATCATGGCGCGCCGGCGTTATCTGCAACAAGAGGCGCGCCGTTTGCGCCGGGAGAATTCGAAGTGAATCCGCTGCGCAAAAAACGCTTGATCATCATCCTGGCGATTCTGGTAGGGGTGGGCGCTGCCGTCGCCCTGGCCCTGAGCGCCTTGCAGCAGAACATCAACCTGTTTTACACCCCGACCCAGATCGCCAATGGTGAAGCGCCATTGGATACCCGCATTCGTGCCGGTGGCATGGTCGAGGACGGTTCGCTCAAGCGTTCGGGTGACTCGCTGGACGTGCAATTTGTGGTCACCGACTTCAACAAGTCCGTGACCATCCAGTATCGCGGCATCCTCCCCGACCTGTTCCGCGAAGGGCAGGGCATCGTCGCGCTGGGCAAGCTCAATGCCCAGGGCGTGGTGGTGGCTGACGAGGTGCTGGCCAAGCACGACGAGAAATACATGCCGCCCGAAGTGACCAAGGCGCTGAACGAAAGTGGCCAATCCGCGCCTGTGCCTGCAAGTGAGGGTAAGTACTGATGTCTGGACTCTATATCCCGGAATTGGGCCATCTGGCCATGATTCTGGCCCTGTGTTTTGCTATCGTGCAGGCCATCGTGCCTCTGATGGGCGCCTGGCGCGGTGACAAGTTGTGGATGAGCCTGGCGCAACCCGCCGCCTGGGGGCAATTTGCCTTCTTGTTGTTCTCCTTTGGCTGCCTGACCTACGCCTTTATGGCCGATGACTTTTCGGTGGCGTACGTAGCCAGCAACTCAAACAGCGCACTGCCGTGGTACTTCAAGTTCAGCGCGGTATGGGGTGCCCACGAAGGTTCACTGCTGTTGTGGGCGATGATCCTTGGTGGCTGGACCTTCGCCGTGTCGATCTTCTCGCGGCAGTTGCCGCAAGTGATGCTGGCGCGGGTGCTTGCAATCATGGGCATGATCAGTGTCGGCTTCCTGCTGTTCCTGATCCTGACTTCTGATCCTTTCGTACGTGTGCTGCCGCAGATTCCTTCGGATGGCAACGACCTTAATCCGCTGTTGCAGGATATCGGCCTGATTGTTCACCCGCCGATGCTGTACATGGGTTATGTCGGTTTCTCCGTGGCCTTTGCCTTCGCCATCGCCGCCTTGCTGGGCGGGCGGCTGGACGCTGCCTGGGCACGCTGGTCGCGGCCGTGGACCATCGTGGCATGGGCCTTCCTCGGTATCGGCATCACCCTCGGTTCGTGGTGGGCCTATTACGAGCTTGGCTGGGGCGGCTGGTGGTTCTGGGACCCGGTGGAGAATGCCTCGTTCATGCCGTGGCTGGTAGGCACGGCGCTGATTCACTCGCTGGCCGTGACCGAAAAACGCGGTGTGTTCAAAAGCTGGACCGTTCTGCTGGCGATTGCCGCGTTTTCCCTGAGCCTGCTGGGTACATTCCTGGTGCGTTCCGGCGTGTTGACCTCGGTGCATGCGTTCGCGTCCGACCCTGAGCGCGGCGTATTTATCCTGATCTTCCTGCTGTTTGTGGTGGGCGGTTCGCTGACCCTGTTTGCCCTGCGTGCGCCCGTGGTCAAAAGCCATGTCAGCTTCAAGCTGTGGTCACGTGAGACCCTGCTGCTGGGCAACAACCTGATCCTGGTGGTGGCCGCGTCGATGATTCTGCTCGGCACCCTGTACCCACTGATTCTGGATGCCATCAGTGGCGCCAAGATGTCGGTGGGCCCGCCGTACTTCAACGCGCTGTTTATCCCGCTGATGGCGTTGCTGATGGTGGTAATGGCCATCGGCGTGCTGGTGCGCTGGAAAGACACGCCGGTCAAATGGCTGCTGGGCATGCTCACCCCCGTACTGCTGGGCAGCGCCGCGCTGTCGGCCATTGCCGGGGTGGCCTATGGCGACTTCAACTGGGCGGTATTGACCACCTTTATGCTGGCGGCCTGGGTGCTGCTGGCCGGGGTGCGCGACATCGGTGACAAAACCCGTCACAAGGGCCTGATCAAAGGCGTGCGCAGCCTGACCCGCAGCTACTGGGGCATGCAGATTGCCCACCTGGGTATCGCCGTGTGTGCCCTGGGGGTGGTGTTGTCGAGCCAGCACAGTGCCGAGCGCGACTTGCGCCTGGCACCGGGCGAGTCGATGGAACTGGGCGGTTATCACTTTATTTTTGAAGGTGCCAAGCACTTCCAGGGTCCGAACTTTACGTCGGACAAAGGCACGGTGCGGGTGATCCGCAACGGCAAGGAAGTCAGCGTACTGCACCCGGAAAAACGCCTGTACACGGTGCAGAATTCGATGATGACCGAAGCCGGCATCGACGCCGGTTTCACCCGTGACCTCTATGTTGCGCTGGGCGAGCCCCTGGACAATGGCGCCTGGGCCGTGCGGGTGCATGTGAAACCCTTTGTGCGCTGGATCTGGTTCGGCGGCCTGCTCACAGGTTTTGGTGGACTGCTGGCAGCGATGGACCGTCGCTACCGGGTCAAGGTTAAAAGCCGCGTGCGTGAAGCACTGGGCATGACAGGAGCCACGGCATGAGACGTTGGTTGATGCTGGTCCCGCTGGCCATTTTTCTCGGTATGGCGTGGTTTCTCTACCGCGGTTTGTATCTGGACCCCACCGAGCTGCCGTCGGCGATGATCGACAAACCGTTCCCGGCCTTCAGCCTGCCTTCGGTGGAGGGGGACAAAACCCTCACCGAGGCTGACCTCAAAGGCAAGCCTGCGCTGGTCAACGTGTGGGCCACCTGGTGCATTTCGTGTCGGGTCGAGCACCCGGTGCTGACCAAACTGGCCGATCAGGGCGTGTTGATCTACGGCGTCAACTACAAGGACGTCAACGAAGATGCGAAGAAGTGGCTCAAGGATTTCCACAACCCTTATCAGTTGGACATCAATGACGCAGACGGCTCCCTGGGCCTGAACCTCGGCGTGTACGGCGCTCCTGAGACATTCCTGATCGACAGCAAGGGCATCATCCGCCACAAGTTTGTCGGCGTGATCGACGAGACCGTGTGGCGCGAGCAGCTTGCGGGTAAATATCAGGCACTGGTTGACGAGGCCAAACCATGAAGCGCTGGCTAGCCGCCGTAGTGTTCGGTTTGACCCTGACCGGGGTTGCCCATGCCGCCATCGACACCTATGAGTTTGCCAACGACGCCGAGCGCGACCGTTTTCGCGAGCTGACCAAGGAATTGCGTTGCCCCAAGTGTCAGAACCAGGACATCGCCGACTCCAACGCTCCGATTGCCACTGACCTGCGCCGCGAGATCTATCGCATGCTCGGCGAGGGCAAGGACAACCAGCAGATCCTCGATTTCATGGTCGCCCGCTACGGCGATTTCGTGCTCTATAAACCGGCCCTGACCAGCAAGACCGCCGTGCTCTGGTTTGGCCCGCTGGCCCTGCTGGTGGGTGGCCTGGTGGTGATTGGCGTTATCGTCGGGCGGCGTCGTCGTACAGGGCAGGTTGCAGGTTCGGACACACTTTCTGCCGAGGAGCGCAAGCGCCTCGACACTTTGCTGGATAAAACCCAAGATGATTGATTTCTGGCTCGCAGCAGGCTTGCTGCTACTGATAGCCCTCAGCTTTCTATTGATCCCGGTTTTGCGCGGGCGCCGTGCCCAGCGCGAAGAAGACCGTACCGCTTTGAACGTTGCCTTGTATCAAGAGCGGGTGGCCGAGTTGCAAGCCCAGCGTGAAGAGGGCGTGTTGACCGCCGAACAGTTCGAAACCGGCCGCGCCGAAGCGGCGCGTGAATTGCTCGCGGACACCGAAGGCGTGGCACCGGGGCGGGTGTCCAGCCTGGGCAAGGCCATTCCGTTGTTGGCGGCAGTGCTGGTGCCGGTACTGGGCTTGAGCCTGTACCTGCATTTTGGCTCCAGCGACAAGGTCGAACTGACCCGCGAATTCTCCCAGCCGCCACAATCCCTTGAAGAAATGGTCGCGCGCCTTGAGCGTGCCGCTGCAGCGCAACCGGATTCTGCCGAAGGCCTGTACTTCCTGGGCCGTGCCTATATGGCGCAAAACCGCCCGGCGGAGGCGGCCAGGGTGTTCGAGCGCGCGGCTAACCTGGCCGGTCGTCAGCCCGAGTTGCTGGGCCAGTGGGCACAGGCGCAGTACTTTGCCGACGATAAAAAGTGGAGCGACAAGATCCAGGCGCTGACCGATGAAGCCCTGAAGGCCGACCCGAAGGAAGTCACCAGCCTGGGCCTGCTGGGCATCGCCGCCTTTGAGGACCAGCGCTTCGAACAAGCCATTGGCTATTGGCAACGGCTGATGACCGAACTGCCTGAAGGCGACGCCTCCCGCGCGGCGCTGGAAGGCGGTATTGCCAAGGCCCGTGAGCAACTGCAGGCCAGCGGCGGCAAGGTTGAAACTGCGCCGGTGGCCAAGGCGATGGCCTCGATCAAGGTCAGCGTGGATCTGGCCGATGCGGTCAAGGCCAGTGCCTTGCCGGGTGACAGCGTGTTTATCTTTGCCCGTGCCGTATCCGGCCCGCCGGCACCTTTGGCAGTAAAGCGCGTGACCGTGGCGGATTTGCCGATCACCGTTGAACTGGGTGATGTCGACGCAATGATGCCGCAATTGAAACTGTCCAACTTTCCTGAAGTCCAATTAATGGCACGCATCTCCCGTGCTGGCCAGCCGACAGCAGGCGAGTGGGTAGGGCGCAGCCAGCCGCTGTCCAGCAGCACCCAGGAGCTGCAACAGCTGACCATCGACAGTCCGGATAAATAAACGCCCTGAATGTGCGAGCGGGCTTGCTCGCGATACAGGCGACGCGGTCTTGCTCAAAGCCCGCGTTGATTGAATCGCGAGCAAGCCCGCTCCCACAGGGGTCTTAGCTGACTCACAAGAGAAGCCGCCATGGCCGTATTTGCCCGTATCACCTTGCTTGCATTGGCTTTGGGCCTGAGTGCCTGTGCGGTTCATCAGCCTTACGAGCCGCCTGCGCCTTCAACGCCGATGCCGCAGCCATCGCCGCAACCTTCGGGCAAGCCGCTGCCCGACATGCCGATACCCAAGGCGCCGAAACCGCTGCCGCGCACCTCGGCCACCTTCGCGCCACCTCCCGGCGGGCCTAGCCACTGGGATGCGCGCCTGGGCGTGTATGTGCTGGATAACCAGACCAACGTCTTCTACCGCCAGCGCGCCTACTACCGCTGGGACAACGGCTGGAGCCGCGCCGTGAGCCCCAACGGGCCGTGGGAAGAAACGGACATCAGCGGCGTACCGCCGGGGTTGAGCCGGCAGTTCAAGTAAAGCCAAGCGGCGACCTTCGGGTCGCCGTTTTTGTTTGCCGCTCAAATCTGTATACTTCTGATCCGTTCGTGTCAGGGCTTTGTGCCACTGATACCGGACTTATCTCCCGGCACCTGCCGGCCATTGCTGCAAGCACCGGCTTAACGTGCTAGCGCACGCTTTGCCTTTTGACCTGGAACGCCCCTTGCGTTCCGTCACTTGCCAGCCATCACTCTGACAACCCACGGACTGCTGTCCGCTATCGCCTGCCTGTCAGGAAACCCGGGTTGTTGCGCTTGCCGATTCCGGCCTTTCGTTGCGTCTGAAACGACTGTGCGCGTATAAAAAGGAGAAAGGAATGTTTCAACTTTCCACCTTCACCGTGTTGCTGCTTCTGTTGTGTTTTTATGGCCTGACTTTTCTGGTGTCGTTGCGCGTTGGGCGCAAGGACGAAAACGTCGACGGCTATATGGTCTCCAATAACTCCATCGGCTTTGGCATGTCGGCCGCCAGCATGACGGCGACCTGGATCTGGGCCGCCTCGTTTTATGCCGCCGCCAGTGCGGGCTACAAGTTCGGTCTCTCGGGGGCGTTGCATTACGGCTTCTGGGGCGCGCTGATGATTCTGTTTATCTACCCCTTTGGCCGGCGTTTCCGGCAACTGGCGCCCAAGGCCCACACCCTGGCGGAGATCATGCACGCACGGCACGGGCGCTCCAGCCAGATGATTCTGGCAGGGTCGAATATCGTCGGCAGTCTGATCAGCCTGATGGTCAATTTCACCGCCGCTGGGGCACTGGTCGCGGTACTTTCGCCGCTGAGCTTTACCCATGGTGTGCTTATCGCCGGTGTCGGGATTCTGACTTACACCATCTGGTCGGGATTTCGCTCATCGGTGCTTACTGATTTCGGCCAGCTATTCGCCATGATCTTCGCCGCAGTGGTGATTATTCCGATTATTTTCTTCCAGTTGGGTGGCCCTGAAATCTTCGCCCAGGGCATGCCGAGGATCACCCCCGAGCAAGCCAGCTTCTATTCGAAAACCGCGATTCTGGAGCAGGGCGCACCTTACTTCGTGGCCGTGCTGGCCTACGCCATTGGTAACCAGACTATCGCCCAGCGGCTGTTTGCCGTGCGTGAAGACTTGATGAAGTCGACATTCGTCACCGCCACCATCGGTTATGCCTCGATTGTGATCGGGCTGGGGATGTTGGGTTTTCTGGCCTTGCTGGCGGGTATCGAGCCGCAGGATGGCGACCTCAACAACCTGATCCCGCAAATGGCCTCGACCTACTTGCCGCCGTTTGCGGTGGGGCTGTTTTTCATCATGGTAATCGGTTCGCTGTCGTCCACGGCGGATTCCGACCTGTCCGCCTTGTCGGCGCTGGTGATGACCGATGTCTATGGCAAAAACATTGCCAAGGGCAAACCGAATCCCAAAACCATGTTGTTTGTCGGGCGCCTGACCATGGTGCTGGCAACCATGCTGGCGATGATCTTTGCCAGCATGAAACTCGACATCCTGACCATGCTGATTTTTGTCGGTGCGCTGTGGGGCGCGATTGTCTTTCCCGTGATTGCCAGCCTGTATTGGCAGCGGATTACCAATGCTGCCTTTACCAGTGCGGCGATTGCCGGGTTTGTGATGTTTCTGGTTGCCCGCTTCGAACTGCTGCAGATGCAAGGCGCGGTAGCGCTGTTCTTTGAACTCTGTGCCTCGATCGGTGGAGGGGTGGTGATTGGCCTGATGGCGTTCGGCTTTTTTGGCAAGCGCGTGGGCTTTGTCATGGGTGGATTGGCGTTCTTGCTACTGGCGCCTTTCGCGTTTGGCTTTCTGCGCGATTACCCGGTGTTGCTCAGTTCACTGACCGCTTACGGTGTTAGTACCGTGGTGTGCGTTCTGGTGAGCTTGCTGGCCAACGAAACCTTTGATTTTGCCTGCATCAACGAGCGAGTCGTGGCCTTCCACCACAACGTCGATGCCACTGAAAAAGGAGACACCCCATGTCCAGTTTCGCTTTAACGCTGTATGTCCTGATCTGGCCGGCCATCGCCGGGGCCGTGATGCTGACCCTGTGCGTCAGCCTGTGGCGCGATATGCGCAAGGCCAAACGTGAGGGTACGGACCTGGTCTGATTGTGTGATGTGGTAGCCGCTGCCTCGCCAGCGGCTACGCATATTGTGTAGGGTGCTTGCTGATCATTATCAGGAGCCGGTCATGCGCCCATTCGAATTCAAGCAAATTGATGTTTTCAGCAGCATTGCCCTCAAGGGCAACCCGGTGGCCGTGGTGTTGAATGCGGACAGCCTGAGCGATGCGCAAATGGCCGACTTCGCACGCTGGACCAACCTGAGTGAAACCACCTTTGTACTGAAACCACAAAGCCCTGAAGCCGATTACCGCCTGCGAATTTTTACTACCCTCAACGAGCTGCCTTTTGCCGGCCACCCTACGCTGGGCAGTTGCCATGCCTGGCTGGAAGCGGGCGGCGTACCCCGTGGCGAAGAGATTGTGCAGGAGTGTGCGGCAGGCCTGATCCGCATTCGCAGACAGGGTGGGCAACTTGCCTTTACGGCACCGCCGTTGGTGCGCTCGGGTGGCGTCGAGCATGAGCTGTTGCAACGCATCTGCCGTGGCCTGGGCATCGAGCCGCAAACTGTCGTGCAGGCCCGCTGGGTCGACAATGGCCCCGGCTGGGTTGCGTTGCTATTACGTGATCGCGAGCAGGTACTGGCCTTGCAGCCTGACTACGCGCAGTTATCGGGTTTGGCCATTGGTGTTGTGGCTCCCTGGAGCACGGAGCGGGACGGTGATGAGGCACAGTTTGAAGTGCGCGCTTTTATTGCCGGTGAGGGCATGCCCGAAGACCCGGTGACCGGCAGCCTGAATGCCGGGCTGGCACAGTGGCTGATCGGCGAGGGCCTGGCCCCGTCGTGCTATGTGGCCAGCCAGGGCACCGCCATGGGCCGGGCAGGGCGGGTGTCTATCGAACAGGTTGGCGCAGATATCTGGGTGGGTGGTTTGGCCGTGACCTGTATTTCGGGGCAACTGCATTTGTGAGGCTCAAGCGCCTTTGGCTTTGACCGCACGCTTTGGCCTGGCCTTGCCCGTCGTGGCCTTGCGTTTCTTTTTCCAGGCAGGCGCCACACCTGCCGGGCTGGCCGGGCCGCTGATGGTCATGGTCATGGCGCTGCAACGTTCGATATGTTTGCTCATCCAGGCCGCCTGTTTGGCGACGAATATGTCGAGGGTCATTTCGCCACTTTGCACCATGTCCAGGGCCTGTTCCCAGATGGCGGTGGTGCCGGGGTCGGCGATGGCGCGCGGTACCGCGTCGATCAGGCTGAAGGCCGGCGCGGTGGCGGCCAGGGCCTTGCCGTTTTTGCTCAGGTAGCCACGGTCAAGCAAGCCCTGGATGATTCCGGCGCGGGTGGCTTCGGTGCCGATGCCGGTGGTGTCCTTGAGTTTTTGCTTGAGCAGCGGATCCTGCACCAGTTTGGCAACGTTTTTCATTGCCTTGATCAGGTCGCCTTCGGTGAAGGGCTTGGGTGGCTGGGTCCACAGGTCCTTGAGGTGGACTGCCGCAATCGCGCAGTCCAGACCTTCGTGCAATAACGGCAGGGGTTGCGGTGCCGGGGCTTCGCGGCCTTTGGCCGGCGCCAGGGCCTCTGGCAGGGCGCGCTTCCAGCCGGGTTCGACGATCTGCTTGCCGACCGCCCGCAGGTTTTGCCCTGCACAATCAAAATCGGCCTGGGTACGGTCGTATTCGTGGTTGGGCAGAAATTGCGCCAGGTAACGTGCGCGAATCAGGGTATATACCGCGCGATGCTTACCGCTCAGGCGTTCAATATTCTTTGCCGCAGCTGTAGGAATGATGCCGTGGTGGGCGCTGACTTTAGCGTCGTTCCAGGCCCGTGAACGGCGTTGCGGGTCCAGATGGCTGGCCAATGGCGCCAGTGACGGGTCCGCCTGCTGCAAGGCTGCCAGAATCGCCGGTGCTTCACTGTGCTGGCTCTGGGGCAGGTAGCCGCAATCACTGCGCGGGTAGGTGACGACCTTGTAGGTTTCGTACAAGGCCTGGGCGACGTCGAGGGTTTCCTGGGCACCGAGACCGAGTTTTTTTGAACACACCTCCTGCAGCGTGCCCAGATCGAACGGCAATGGCGCGACTTCACGCATGCGCTCGGTGCGCAGCTTGATCACCCGCGCGCTGCTGGCGTTTTGCATTGCCCTTGCGGCCTGTTGGGCGTGGGCCTGGTTGAGGCAGCGGTCCTGGTCGTCGCAAGTGTCGGGGGCGGCTCGCCATTGCGCGGTGAACAACTGCCCGTCGTGCTTGAGCTGCACATCAATGGCCCAGTAGGCCACCGGCACAAAGTCGCTGATGCTGCGATCACGGTCCACCACCAGGCGCAGGGTCGGGGTTTGCACCCGGCCTACCGGTAAAACGCCCTGGTAACCCGACTGACGGCCGAGCAGGGTAAACAGCCGGCTCATGTTCATGCCGATCAGCCAGTCGGCCCTTGAGCGGCCCAGGGCCGAGTGATACAGGTTGAAGGTTTCGTTACCCGGCTTGAGCGCGGCCAGGGCCTTGCGGATCGATGCATCGTCCAGGGCCGACAGCCACAGACGCTGGATGGGCCCGCGGTAGCGGCAGTGTTCGACCAGTTCGCGGGCAATCATCTCGCCTTCGCGGTCGGCGTCGGTGGCGATCACCAGTTCGCTGGCTTCGCCGAGCAGGCGCTTGACGGCCTTGAACTGGCTGGCGGTCTTGGGCTTGACGCGCATCTTCCATTTTTCCGGAATGATCGGCAGGTCAGCCAGGACCCAACGCTTGTAGCGTTCGTCGTAGGCATCGGGCGGGGCGGTTTCCAGCAGGTGGCCGATGCACCAGGTGACGGTGGCATTGGCGCCCACCCAGCAGCCATCACCGCGGCGGCTGGCACCGAGCACGGCGGCAATATCTTTGGCCTGGGAGGGTTTTTCACACAGAAACAGCCGCATCGCTCAACTCATTCACGCATCGCAGAAGATGCACAGCATGGGCAGAGTCGGGCGCGAGGGCAAGTGTTTTTACTGTTGATATGTACAGGCTTTTGCAGGTGCTGCAAAAGCTGTGGGAGCTGGCTTGCCTGCGATGCAGGCGACGGGGGCTGTCAGGCGTACCGTGGGCATCCCTTCGCGAGCAAGCCCGCTCCCACAATGGGAGGCGGGCTTGCAACAGGACAGGGAATTATTGCGCGTTATAGATCTGGTCGAACACGCCGCCGTCGTTGAAGTACTTTTTCTGCACGTCGCGCCAGTCGCCGAAGGTTTTCTCAACCGACAGGAAATCGACTTTCGGGAAGCGGTCGTTGTACTTGGCCAATATGGCCTGGTCACGCGGGCGCAGGTAGTTCTTGGCCGCGATTTCCTGGCCTTCAGGCGACCACAGGTACTTGAGGTAGGCTTCGGCCGTGGCACGGGTGCCTTTTTTGTCGACCACTTTGTCAACCACGCTCACCGGCGGCTCGGCTTCTGCCGATACACTCGGGTAGATCACTTCGAACTGGTCGCGGCCAAATTCGCGGGCGATCATTTCCGCTTCGTTTTCGAAGGTCACCAGTACGTCGCCAATCTGGTTGGTCATAAAGGTGGTGGTGGCTGCACGACCGCCAGTGTCGAGAACCGGGGCCTGTTTGAACAACTTGGCCACAAAGTCCTTGGCCTTGGTTTCGTCACCGCCGTTTTTCAGCACATAGCCCCAGGCCGAAAGGAAGGTGTAGCGGCCGTTGCCCGAGGTTTTCGGGTTCGGCACGATCACCTGTACGCCGTCCTTGAGCAGGTCGGGCCAGTCTTTCAGAGCCTTGGGGTTGCCCTTGCGCACGATAAATACGGTGGCCGAGGTAAACGGCGCGCTGTTGTCCGGCAGGCGGGTTACCCAGTTTTCCGGGACCAGCTTGCCATTGTCGGCCAGGGCGTTGATATCGGTGGCCATGTTCATGGTAATGACGTCAGCCGGCAGGCCGTCAATCACCGAGCGGGCCTGTTTGCTGGAACCGCCGAAGGACATTTGTACGTTGAGCTTTTCGCCGTTGTGCTCTTGTGCCCAGTGCTTCTGGAAGGCTGCGTTGTAGTCTTTGTAGAAGTCACGCATCACGTCGTAGGACACGTTTAGCAGCGGCGGTGGGGTCGCTGCACTCGCGACGCTGCCAAGGGCCAGGCCAGCGGCCAGAATTGAGGCACTAAAGAGTTTTTTCACTGCGCGTTCCTTGTTATAGGGAGCAATAAGGGCAAATTGCCAGTAACTATAGCGACTGTCGCATAGTCCTTAAAAGATTAAAAAGTGCTGTGGTTATGCTTTTTTTGCAAATAGCGCATTGCCGCATCGCGAACAAAAAGACGCTGATTGTTCATGGTTGCTCTTCTTGCATGTGGGGCAGTCATGTTTGAGTTGTTCGCCGCGCATGGCGTTGGCCAGTTCGGCAGTGAAGATGCCGGTGGGCACGGCAATGATCGAGTAACCGGTGATCATCACCATCGCCGAGATCACTTGCCCCATTACGGTTTTGGGGACTATGTCACCAAAGCCTACCGTGGTCAGGGTGACAATGGCCCAGTAGATACTCACCGGGATGCTGGTAAAGCCGTTTTCCGGCCCTTCGACCACATACATCAGGCTGCCGAACACCGTGACCAGGGTCGAGACACTGACCAGGAACACGATGATTTTCTGCTTGCTGCCGCGCAGGGCCGAGAGCAGGTAATTGGCCTGGCTCAGGTAGGGGCGCAGTTTGAGGATACGAAAAATCCGCAACATTCGAATGATGCGGATGATCAGCAGGTACTGCGCGTCGCTGTAATAGATCGCCAGAATCCCCGGCACAATGGCCAGCAAATCCACCAGGCCGTAGAAGCTGAAGGCATAACGCAGCGGCTTGGGCGAACAATACAGGCGCAGGCCGTATTCCACGGCGAATACAAAGGTAAAGCCCCACTCGATATAGGCCAGCAGCTTGGCGTAGTCGCGGTGGATGCTGTTGATGCTGTCGAGCACCACGACCACCAGGCTGCACAGGATGATCAGCAGCAAAGCCGTGTCGAAGCGCCGCCCCGCAGCTGTGTCGGCCTGAAAGACCATCACATACAGGCGTTGGCGCCAGTCATTGTTATTCATGCAGGTTGCTCGATGCCCAAATGTCAGAAGATTCGAGTATTAACGCTCAATGCGCAACCTGCATTGTTCTTGTGCGGGGCGCAGGATGCGCACACTGGCGTGCACCAGCCAGCAACCGAGGATAAACGGGGCGGTCAGGGGCGCCAGGCCCAGGGCAATAAAGCCTGGCGTGATCAGCAAGGTGACGATGATGCCCGCCACGGGCAGCCAGGGCCGGCGTGGTTGCTGGCTCAGGGCCAGAGCGGCGAGGGCCGGGTTATAGCCAGCCAGGCCGCTGAGGGCGGCGGCAGTGTCCTATTGATACAGGCTAAACAGCATGCCGGCCAATGCCCCCGTGATGGCCCATAGCGCCGCCCGCCAACTGCTGAGCCACAGGCCGATAACGATCAACAGCCCGGCCAGCGGGTGGGGCAGCAGCATGACCTGGGCAATGCCCTTGAACAGCCCCTGTGCCAGCGTGAGGCTATTGACTGTCTGGGTGTGGTCCACGGCTTGGGCCGGCGGGTTGGTCAGGTGCAGCAGGATCCAGCCAATGCCCACAAACGGCGCGGTATAGGCCAGCAGACTTTGCCCGTGGCTGGCGCGCTTGAGCCACTGGTGCACGAGCATCGTACTCAGCCCGGCACTGGCAATGATCAGCAAGGGCAGCAGGGCCGACCATTCAAGCTGGTGGCTGAGCAGCAAGCCGAGCAGGATGCCGTTGTAGCTGTAGAGACCCGCCTGGCGCTCGGCCTTGGGGTAGTCGCGCCGTTGCGCGGTGAGGAGCCCAGCAATACCGCCAAGCAAGGCGCCACCGAGCAGGGTGGGAGCACAGATCAGGATGGCCAGCAGGCACAGCACGCCGCACAGGGGATGACGCTGAAGGAAGATCTGGCTGAACCCGGCGCACAGGGCCGTCGCCCAGTCGGGGCAGGGGTTTGAACTCATGATTGTTACCTGGTAGTCGCTGCCGAGGCACGAAGGCTGCGAGCTCTTGATTGGCTCCCTGCATGATCAAGAACTCGCAGCCTTCGTGCCTCGGCAGCGGCTACAGGTCTCTCGGTGGGCTTACTTGTCGCGAATCGAGAAGTTGGCCATGTGCTCCAGGCCCTTGATCAGCGCCGAGTGATCCCAGTTGCTGCCACCGATGGCCGCACAGGTGCTGAACACTTGCTGGGCATTGGCGGTGTTGGGCAGGTTGATCCCCAGTTCGCGGGCACCGGCCAGGGCCAGGTTGAGGTCTTTCTGGTGCAGGCTGATACGGAAGCCCGGGTCGAAAGTGCCCTTGATCATGCGCTCGCCGTGTACTTCGAGGATTTTCGAGGAGGCAAAGCCACCCATCAGCGCTTCGCGAACCTTGGCCGGGTCAGCGCCGTTTTTCGCAGCAAACACCAGGGCTTCAGCCACGGCCTGGATATTCAGGGCGACGATTATCTGGTTGGCCACCTTGGCGGTCTGGCCGTCGCCATTGCCGCCTACCAGGGTGATGTTCTTGCCCATGCTTTGCAGCAGGGGCAGGGCGCGGGCGAAAGTTTTTTCGTCACCGCCGACCATGATGCTCAGGGTGCCGGCCTTGGCGCCGACTTCACCGCCGGATACCGGCGCGTCGAGGTACTGCGCACCCTTGGCGTTGATTTTTTCAGCGAAAGCCTTGGTCGCGGTAGGGGAGATCGAACTCATGTCGATCACCACCTTGTTCGGGCTCAGGCCCGCGGCGATACCGTCTTCACGGAACAGCACGTCCTCGACCTGCGGGGTGTCCGGCACCATGACGATGATGAATTCGGCTTCCTGGGCCACTTCGCGCGGGCTGGCCAGGGCGATGGCGCCGGCAGCCACCAGGTCGGCCGGGGCGGCGCCGTGGTGGGTCGACAGAAACAGGCTGTGCCCGGCTTTCTGCAGGTTGCTGGCCATAGGTGAACCCATGATCCCGGTGCCGATAAATCCGATTTTAGCCATGACAAATCCTCTTGTTTTTATTAGTGCTGTTTGGTTTACCTGTAGCAGCAGCCGCAGGCTGCGTTCGGCGGCGAAGCCGTCGTGAAATCAACTGGCACGGTGTATCAGTAGAAGCGCGAACACCGGGTTTGCGACGGCTCCGCCGCCGAACGCAGCCTGCGGCAGCTGCTACGGTGGCTGTTACACCGCGTTATGGGTCTTGAGCCATACAAGACCGGCTTCGGTGCTGGTCAGCGGCTTGTACTCACAGCCCACCCAGCCCTGATAGCCGATGCGGTCGAGGTGGTCGAACAGGAAGCGGTAGTTGATTTCGCCCGTGCCCGGCTCATGGCGGCCCGGGTTGTCGGCCAGCTGGATATGGTTGATCTGCGGCAGATGGGTTTGCATGGTGCGGGCCAAGTCGCCCTCCATGATTTGCATATGGTAGATGTCGTATTGCAGGAACAGGTTGGGGCTGCCGACCTTTTCCTGGATCGCCAGGGCCTGCTTCGTGTTATTGAGATAGAAGCCTGGAATGTCGAGGGTGTTGATCGACTCCATCACCAGCTTGATGCCCACCGCCTGCAGCTTGTCGGCGGCGTATTTGAGGTTGGCGACGAAGGTGTTTTCGACCGTGGCGTCGTCCACGCCCTGGGGGCGGATGCCGGCCAGGCAGTTGATCTGATCGTTGCCCAGCACTTGCGCGTAGGCAATGGCCAGGTCGACCCCGGCACGGAACTCTTCAACCCGGTCCGGCAGGCAGGCGATCCCGCGCTCACCCTTGGCCCAGTCACCGGCCGGCAGGTTGAACAGCACCTGGGTCAGCTTGTTGGCTTCCAGCTGGGCCTTGATGTCGGCCGAGTTGTAGTCGTAGGGGAACAGGTATTCAACGCCATGAAAACCAGCGTTGGCAGCCGCTTGAAAACGGACAAGGAAATCCTGTTCGGTGAACAGCATGGACAGGTTGGCGGCAAAACGCGGCATGGTGGACTCCTGTGGTTCCCTCTCCCGTGGGAGAGGGCGAAGTAAGGGCTATTGATTAATCCAGCATCGAAATGGCGGTCGGTGCATCGTTACCCACCAGCGCCAGGTCTTCAAATTCATTTACGGCGTTGATTTCGGTGCCCATCGAGATATTGGTCACGCGTTCCAGAATAATCTCCACGATTACCGGTACGCGGAATTCCTTGATCAGCTCCTGGGCCTTGCGCAGGGCAGGCTGGATATCACCCGGCTCGAACACACGCAATGCCTTGCAACCCAGGCCTTCGGCGACCGCAACATGGTCGACGCCGTAGCCATTGAGTTCAGGTGCATTGAGGTTGTCGAAAGACAGCTGCACGCAGTAGTCCATTTCAAACCCGCGCTGCGCCTGACGGATAAGTCCCAGGTAGGAGTTGTTCACCACGACATGGATATACGGCAGGTTGAACTGTGCGCCCACCGCCAGTTCTTCAATCATGAACTGGAAGTCATAGTCGCCGGACAGCGCCACCACATTGCGGCTCGGGTCGGCCTTGACCACCCCAAGTGCCGCCGGAATGGTCCAGCCCAACGGGCCGGCCTGGCCGCAGTTGATCCAGTGACGCGGCTTGTAAACGTGCAGGAATTGCGCGCCGGCAATCTGCGACAAACCGATGGTGCTGACGTAGCAGGTGTCTTTGCCGAATACTTGGTTCATCTCTTCGTACACGCGTTGCGGCTTGACCGGCACGTTGTCGAAGTGGGTCTTGCGCTGCATCGTGGCCTTGCGCTGCTGGCAGTCCTGCAGCCAGGCGCTGCGGTTTTTCAGCTTGCCGGCGGCTTTCCATTCGCGGGCCACTTCAAGGAACACCTTGAGCGCGGCACCGGCGTCGGAAACGATGCCCAGATCCGGGTTGAACACCCGGCCGATCTGGGTCGGTTCGATATCCACGTGAATAAATTTGCGGCCTTCGGTGTAGACATCCACCGAGCCGGTATGGCGGTTGGCCCAGCGGTTGCCGATGCCCAGGACCACATCGGATTTGAGCAGGGTGG
Organism: Pseudomonas fragi; assembly: GCF_900105835.1. Lineage (NCBI taxonomy): Bacteria > Pseudomonadati > Pseudomonadota > Gammaproteobacteria > Pseudomonadales > Pseudomonadaceae > Pseudomonas > Pseudomonas fragi. Next base: position 1,356,075 of record NZ_LT629783.1, on the reverse strand, counting down.
CGTTGCCATAACGGTGCGAGGTTTGCAGGCCGACCATGCCCACCATCAGCGGGTGGTCATCGGCGATGGTGCCCCAGCCCATCAGGGTCGGGATCACCGGAATGCCGGTCAGTTCGGCGAATTCCACCAGCAGGTCGCTGGCGTCGGCATTGATCACGCCGCCACCGCTGACCAGCAGCGGGCGCTCGGCATTGATCACGCCGCCACCGCTGACCAGCAGCGGGCGCTCGGCCTGATCGAGCATGGCCAGGGCTTTTTCGGCCTGCAGCCGGTTGGCCGTAGGTTTGGCCAGTGGCAGCGGTTCGTAGGCTTCGATATCGAATTCGATTTCAGCCATTTGCACATCGAACGGCAGGTCGATCAGCACCGGGCCAGGGCGCCCGGAACGCATTTCGTAAAAGGCTTTCTGGAAGGCGTAAGGCACCTGGCCCGGCTCCATCACCGTGGTTGACCACTTGGTGACGGGCTTGACGATGGTGGTGATATCTACGGCCTGGAAGTCTTCTTTATGCATGCGTGCCCGTGGAGCCTGGCCAGTGATGCACAGAATCGGGATCGAGTCGGCCGAAGCGCTGTACAGGCCCGTCACCATATCGGTGCCTGCCGGGCCCGAAGTGCCGATGCACACGCCGATATTGCCGGCCTTAGTGCGGGTGTAGCCCTCGGCCATGTGCGAGGCGCCTTCGACGTGGCGAGCAAGGACGTGATCGATGCCACCGACCTTTTGCAGGGCCGAGTACAGCGGGTTGATGGCGGCACCCGGGATACCGAACGCGGTATCGACACCTTCGCGACGCATCACCAGAACGGCGGCTTCGATTGCTCTCATTTTGCTCATTGTTTTGTGCCTCTTACGTTTTGTAATTGTATACAAGTGGCTGTTGAGCGAGTGTATTCATCCTCCACCATGCAGGTCAATGGCTTTTATCGAATCAGTGACTGCCGAGTCGGGAGCCTTGTATTTAGGCGGTCGCGTCGATATTTAATTTTTGGACGCCTAAAAATTGTATACAAAGTGCATTTGTATTGTGTTCTATTATTGTTATCCAGTATGCCTTGCGAGGTGTGCAGAAGGCTTTCCATAACAAGATAAGGATGGCAACCATGAGTGCTTTAACCTTGAAAGTCGCTTTAGAACTGACGGCCCGGGCCTTGAGCGTCGGGCGTCAGATCAATGCCGCGCCGTTGACGGTGGCGGTGCTCGACAGCGGCGGGCATTTGCTGGCGTTGCAGCGCGAAGACGGGGCCAGCCTGCTGCGTCCCAGCATCGCGATAGGCAAGGCCTGGGGCGCGATTGCGCTGGGCAAGGGCTCGCGTTTGCTGGCGCTGGACGCGCAACAGCGTCCGGCATTTTTTGCGGCACTTAACGGCATGGGCCAGAGCGACGTGGTACCGGCGCCGGGCGGGGTGTTGATCCGTAATGAGGCGGGGCAGGTGATCGGCGCAGTGGGTATCAGCGGTGATACCTCGGATATCGACGAACAATGTGCGATCAGCGCGATCGAGGTGCTGGGCTTGCGGGCGGATGCGGGGGTGGCGGTCTGATCACAGGCCTTTGCTGTCTGTGGGAGCTGGCTTGCCTGCGATTCAGGCGCTACGGTGTGCCTGTTGAGCCGCGTCGATACCATCGCGAGCAAGCCCGCTCCCACAGGTTTTGTGCAGGCCTTCAGTCAGGCGTACAACCCTTGAGCACCAACCGGATAATGGTCTGCGTAGCCGCTTCGTAGTCGCTGTCGTCCAGTTTGGCCTTGCCGGTAATGGCCGAGATCTGCCAGTCAAAGTCGGCGTAGGTCTGGGTCGCGGCCCAGATGCTGAACATCAGGTGATGGGGGTCAATGGCGGCGATCTGGCCACGGTCGATCCAGGTCTGGATGCAGGCGATATTGTGCTGGGCCTGGCCGTTGAGCTGCTCAACCTGTTTTTCGCTCAGGTGCGGGGCGCCGTGCATGATTTCACTGGCGAACACCTTGGAGGCAAACGGCAGGTCGCGGGAAATCAGGATTTTTGAGCGGATGTAGTTGCTCAGCACTTCGTTGGGTTCGCCATCGGCATTGAACGGCGTCGATGCCCGCAGAATCGGCTCGATAATGCTTTCAAGCACCTCGCGATAGAGGTTTTCCTTGGATTTGAAGTAGTAGTAGACGTTGGGCTTGGGCACGCCGGCCTTGGCCGCGATGTCGCTGGTTTTGCTGGCGGCGAAACCCTTGTCAGCGAATTCCTCACTGGCGGCACGCAAAATCAGTTCTTTGTTACGCTCGCGGATACTGCTCATAAACCCGATATGTCCTTGCCGGCTGGGGCGGTCGGGCATGGTAGCACCGGGCTTGCAAGCGGCTCAAGATTGCAGCTTTGCGGCCGGCACGCGCTATGCTTGTGGCCATTCAATCTTAAAGGACGTTTTCTTATGGCTGGCAGTAGCCTGCTGATGTTGCTTGACGATATCGCCGCTGTGCTCGATGACGTCGCACTGATGACCAAAGTGGCCGCCAAAAAAACCGCCGGTGTGCTGGGTGACGACCTCGCACTCAACGCCCAGCAGGTCTCGGGCGTGCGCGCCGATCGGGAGTTGCCGGTGGTGTGGGCCGTGGCCAAGGGGTCGTTTCGCAACAAGGCGATTTTGGTCCCTGCGGCGCTGGCCATCAGTGCCTTTGCACCGTGGGCGGTCACGCCGCTGCTGATGGTGGGCGGCGCTTATCTGTGTTTCGAGGGGTTCGAGAAGGTCGCCCACAGCCTGACCCACAACAAGGCCGACGCCCAAAGCCAGCGCCAGGCCTTGCAGGAGTCGTTGGCCGGTGCGGACGTGGATGTGGCGGCGTATGAAAAGGACAAGGTCAAGGGCGCCATTCGTACGGACTTTATTCTGTCCGCCGAAATTATTGCCATTACCCTGGGGATCGTTTCTGACTCACCGCTGATGCAGCAGGTGGTGGTGTTGTCGGGTATTGCCATCGTGATGACGGTCGGGGTGTATGGCGTGGTGGGGGGCATCGTCAAACTCGACGATGGCGGCCTGTACCTGAGCAAAAAAAACGGCGACGGGACCTGGCCACGGTTCCAGCGCAGCTTTGGCCGTGGCGTGTTGAATGCCGCCCCGTACATGATGAAAAGCCTGACCGTGATCGGTACAGCGGCCATGTTTATGGTCGGCGGCGGCATCCTCACCCACGGTGTGCCGCCGTTGCATCACTGGGTTGAAGGCGTGGTACAAGGCAGCGCGCAATGGCTGGGCGTGGTCTCAGCCATCGTGCCGACCCTGCTCAACGCCGTTGCCGGCATCATTGCCGGCGCGGTGGTGTTGGCAGTGGTGTCCGTTGCAAGCAAGGTCTGGCACGCCATCAAGGCTTAGGCGCAGGCGGCGCGGGGCAGGGTGCTGTCTTGCAGCAGGCGGTAACCGAGCACGGCGAACAGCAACATGATGCCGCCAGCTGCTAAAGACACGGTAAAGCCGGTTTGGGCGCCGTACGCGTCGACCACCCAGCCGCCGAGCACTGCGCCCAGGGCGACACCCATGCCCAGGCCGGTGATCATCCAGGTCAGGCCCTCGGTCAGTTTGGCCGGCGGGACGATGTTTTCCACCAGGCCCATGGCGGTAATCAGGGTCGGCGCGAAAAACAGCCCGGCAACCAGCATGCCCACCGCCAGGGTGGCAATGCTGTCGGCCCACAGCAGCGGCACCATGGTGATTGACGTGGCCAGTGCGCCGAGCACAAACAGCCTGGGCAGTGGCATGTTCAACTTGAGCATGCCGAACACCAGCCCGGCAGCGCACGACCCCAGGGCGTACATCGACAGTACGATGCTGGCGGCAGCCGGTTGGCCCTGATGCTGGGCAAAAGCCACGCTGACCACATCCACCGTACCGACAATCGTGCCCAGCCCCAGCAGGGCTAACAGCAAGACCACCACCGCGCCCTGGCGCAAAACCGTGCCCTGGTGCTCGCTGCTGCGCGGGTGTACCGGTGGCTCGGTGTTGCGTTGCAGCACAAAGGCGCTGACGCCAATGGCCAGCAAGATGGCTGCCGCCAGTGGTCCGGCCTGGGGGAACAGCGCGACACTCAGGCCCACGGAAATCGGCGGGCCGATAATAAAGCTCACCTCATCGAGTACCGACTCGAACGAAAACGCCGTATGCAGCTTGGGCGAACCGCGGTACAGCTCGGTCCAGCGTGCCCGCACCATGGCCGACATGCTGGGCATGCAGCCTGACAGTGCGGCGAATACAAACAGGGTCCAGTCCGGCGCGCCAAAATGGCTGCACAGCAGCAGGGCCAGCAAACCGCTGACGCCAATGGCGGTGACGCCGGGCAGGATGCGGCTCTGGCCGTAGCGGTCGACCCAGCGGGAAATCTGCGGTGCCAGCAGGGCCGTTGCCAGGGCGAAGGTGGCTGCCACGCCGCCGGCGAGCCAATAGGAGCCTTGCAGTTGTGCCAGCATGGTGATGATACCGATGCCGACCATTGAGATCGGCATCCGTGCGATCAGGCCCGCACCGCTGAAAGCCTTGGTGCCGGGGGCGCTGAAAATCTCGCGATAGGGGTTGGCCATACAAGCTCCGGAACAGTGTTGGGGGTTGCTCTTGTAGCAGCTGCCGCAGGCTGCGTTCGGCGACGCAGTCGTCGTAAAACCAATGAATGCGGGTTTTCAGGAAAACCGCATCCACTGGTTTTACGGTTGCTTCGCAACCGGACGCAGCCTTCGGCAGCTGCTACGGGAATGTGTGAGTGCCGGCAATCACATACGCAGCGTATGTAGAAATATACGCATACACGGCGTATGTCAATTAACATACGTCGCGTATCCAAAAATAAAGGTGACAGGCATGGCGCCCAAAGCGCGGTCGCAAATGATCGAAGAAACCCGTGGCAAGCTGCTTGAAGCTGCCCGTCTGGCTTTCAGTTCAGTGGGTTATGCGCAGACGTCGATGGACGAATTGACCGCCTCGGTGGGGCTGACCCGTGGCGCGCTGTATCACCATTTTGGTGACAAGAAAGGCCTGTTCAAGGCCGTGGCCCAACAGATCGATGCCGAGCTGGATGCGCAGCTGGCGCAGGTGCTTGAGCAGGCAGAGAGCCTGTGGCAAGGCTTTCAGGATCAGTGCCGGCTGTATCTGGAAATGGCCCTGCAAGTTGAAGTGCAGCGCATTCTGCTGCGTGATGCGCCTTCGGTGCTGGGTTCGCAATATGTGCAGAACACCCAGTCGGTGTGCTGCCTGTCGATGGCATCGATGCTGCAAAGCCTGATGGACACCAAGGTGATTCAACGCACCGATCCCGAGGCGCTGGCGCGGCTGATTCAGGGCGGGTTGATGGATGCGTCGTTCTGGATTGCCGAAGCGGACAACCCGCCGCAGCGTCTGGCCGCTGCGCTGGACAGCCTGGACCTGATGCTGCGGGGGTTGCTGCAGGTGCCCCAGGTGCGTTGACGCGCCCGGGAGCGGTGGATCAGAAGTGGTACTTGATCAGCAGGCTGGTGGTGTTCTGATTGGTTTTGAATGCGTCGCTGTCTTCGATACCGTACTTGTTTTTCCAGTAGTCGTATTCCACACCGACGTACAGTTGCTTGGCGCTCCAGCTCAGGGCCTTGCCCAGGTCGTATTTGACCTGCGGGTTGAAGTGCAGGTTGGCATGGTAGGTGCCACGGGAGTTCTCGTCGTTGTCGACCACCCAGTCCATGTAGCCGTCAATCAGCACATCGGAGTTGCCCAGGGGCAGGGTGTAGGACCACACCGGGGTGATCTGCCACACGCCTCGGCCGGCACGGCTGCCTTCCGGGAAGCGCTGGTAGAAGTTCAACTGGAAGTAGTCAAAGCCCGGCACGTTCAGGTCGAAACCCGGGCCGATCAGGTAGGCATCGGTATCGCCTTCGCCAAACTCGTAAGTCATGGCCAGCAGTACGTCCTTGATCGGGCCGAATTCAAACTTCTGGTCGAAGATCTTGCCGAACGACAAACGCGGGGTGAATTCACCGTAATAGGTGTTCGGGCCGACGTTGCCGTCTTTCTTGCCGTTGTAAAAGATACGGTCAAGGAAGAAGAAGTTGTCACCGTACTTCCAGCTGTCAGCATGCTCGAAGGTCATGGTTTGCTGAATTTTCGGATTGACCTGGAAGTCCTTGCCGTACAAGTAAGTCAGGCTGTTGGTTTGCCATTGCAGCAGGTCGCCGGCAACTGCCGGAGCCCCGCCCAGCATGCTCCCCGCAAGCATCAGGCCGGTAAGTGTGCGCTTCATTCGGTTAGCTCCAAAAAAATAAAAATTGTGCAGTAGTGCGAACGTGGCGCTCTGTTGTGGCGCCTTGGTTCATGGTTTTAAAAAGTTGCCTTTATGGTCAGCTTTAGTGCTTTTGCAAGTTCGGGGCCATACCTGTTTTATAGCCATTAATAAACCCTCGACTGCGCGTTGGCAGTTGAGTGCAGATGGCGACAGGCAGGTCGTAAACCTTTGATATAAAGGTAAAAGTTGGCTTTAAAGTCAGCTTTGAAAAACGTCGCGTTTAAGCGGGCGCGCAGGATACGGGCTCTGGCGTTTGCACTCAAGTGCTCTGTTAAAGCCCAGGGCGAGCAATAACAGAGCATGCACAGTAACGAGCTTAGAAGTGGACTTTGATCAGGGCGCTGGCGGTGTTCTGGTTGGTGTCCAGGCGGCTGCTGCTTTCGATGCCGTACTTGTCCTTCCAGTAGCTGTATTCAATCCCGACATACAGCTGTTTTTCACCCAGATTCAGGGCCTTGCCCAGGTCATATTTGATCTGCGGGTTGAAGTGCAGGTTGGAATGGTAGGTGCCGCGTGAGTTCTGATCGTTGTCCACCACCCAGTCCATATAACCGTCGATCAGCACGTTGGAGCGGCCCACGGGGATGGTGTAGGAAAACGACGGGGTGATCTGCCAGACCCCGGTGCCAGGGCGTGGCCCCTCGGTATGGCGGCGATAGAAATTCAGGGTGAAATAGTTGAAGCCCGGCACCGCCAGGTCGAAACCCGGGCCGATCAGGTAGGCCTCGCTGTCGCCTTCGCCGTACTCATAGGTCATGGCCAGCAGCACGTCCTTGATCGGGCCGTATTCGAATTTGCGGTCGAAGATCTTGCCGAACGACAGGCGCGGGCTGAACTCGCCGTAGTAGGTGTGCGGGCCTTTGTTGGGGTCTTCCTTGCCGTTGTAGAAGATGCGGTCGACAAACAGGAAGTTGTCACCGTACTTCCATTTGTCGGCATGTTCGAACGTGACGGTTTGCTGGATCGAAGGGTTGATCGCGAAGTTCTTGCCGTACAGGTAGGTCAGGCTGTTGGTTTGCCATAAAAACAGGTCCCCGGCCATTGTCTGGCTGGCAGCCAAAAGTCCACCTGCGAGCGTGACGCCCCAGTGTTTGCAGTTCATGGGTAACTCCCTTTTTTATTGTTTTTGTAAAGCGAGAGCCCCTCTCCCTAGCCCTCTCCCGGAGGGAAAGGGGATTGGTCGTGCGAGCGCTCAGGAACACCACCGATCAGCCCCCTCTCCCTTTGGGAGAGGGTTGGGGTGAGGGTCATGGGTCAGTGCTGATGCACATGCCCGCTCATGGCTGCGCGTTCGGAGCCGCCCAGCACATTGAACATCAGGTTCAGGCACACCGCGCTGACGGCGGCCATGGCGATACCGCTGTGGGTGATGGGGTCCATCCACAGGGGCAGGTGGGCGAAGAACTCGGGGCGCACCACCGGGATCAGGCCCATGCCGATGCTCACGGCCACCAGCAACTGATTGCGGCGGTCGGCGATGTCGGCTTCCTGGAGGATCTTGATCCCGGTGGCCGCCACCATGCCGAACATGGCAATGGCGGCGCCACCCAATACCGCAGGCGGAATCGAGGCCACCAGGTACGCCGCTTTCGGCAGCAGGCTGAGGGTGATCAGGAAGATACCGGCCATGATCGTCACCGAGCGGCAACGCACGCCGGTCATCTGCACCAGGCCAATGTTCTGGGCGAAGGAGGAATGGGTGAAGGTGTTGAAAAAACCGGCGATAAACGAAGCGCCCGCGTCACACAACAAGCCGCGACGCAGCATGCGTGGGGTGACTTCCTGATCTGTGATCTTGCCCAGCGCCAGGAACATCCCGGTGGACTCGACAAAAATGATCACCACCACCAGGCACATCGAAAGGATCGGTGCCAAATGAAACTCTGGCATGCCGAAGTGCAACGGGGTGACAACCTGGAACCACGGCGTATTGTCCAGGCCGGAGAGGTCGACCATGCCAATGGCGCCTGACAGCACATAGCCCAGGGCCATGCCGATCAACACCGACACATTGACCCAGAAGCCGCGCATAAAACGGTTGATCAACAGGATGGTACCCAGCACCAGAGCCGCGATGGCCAGGTACACCGGTGAGCCGAATTGTGCAGCCGCACTGCCGCCACCGGCCCAGTTGACCGCAACCGGGAACAGCGACAGGCCGATCGACGTGATGACCGTGCCGGTGACCAGAGGCGGGAAGAAGCGCACCACCTTGGACATAAATGGCGCAATGATCATTCCGAAAAAGCCCGCGGCGATGGTCGCGCCGAAGATCCCGGTCAGGCCGATGCCCGGCATCCCGGCCATTGCCACCATGCTGCCAACGGCGGCAAAGCTGGCGCCCATCATGACCGGCATGCGGATGCCCATGGGGCCGATGCCCAGCGATTGCACGATGGTAGCCACACCTGCGACCAGCAGGTCGGCGTTGATCAAGAAGGCGATTTCTTCACGACTCAGGCCGGCGGCCTGTCCGATGATCAGCGGCACGGCCACGGCGCCGCCATACATAAGCAGCACATGCTGCAAACCGACCAGGATCAGTTGCAGCATGGGTAGCCGCGCCAGCGGCGGCGGGGCGGTCACGGCGGGTATGCGCGGTTCGGTTAAATCGGACATGCAACACCTCGGTCATTCTTATTGTTGTGAGCTGGTGGTGTGTACTTGCGGGCGCAACACGGCTGCGCCCGCAACGTCTTTGCGTCAGTTGGTCCGGGCTCCTGCATTGATCCAGGCACCGACCAGGTCACGTTCCTGCTGGGTCATCTGGGTGATGTTGCCCAGCGGCATGATCGGCGTGACAACGGCCTGGGCCTGAATGCGCGGCGCCATCAGCTGGATCTGTTGCGCGGTGTCGAACATCACGCCCGCCGGAGCCGCACTGAACAACGGGCTGCTGGGCGTGGCGGAATGGCAGACCGTGCAGCGCTCCTGGATCACCTTGTGGACCTGCTCGAAATCGACCGTGGCCACGGCTGCTGCGGGGGCTGCGGGTGCGGTTGCCGGGGCGGGCGCATCGGCGGCCTTGACCCCGCCCAGGGCGGTTTCCGGCAGCGGTTGGTACTTGATCACCTTGGCGGTGTCTGGCGCTGTCGACACAGGCTTAGGACCGGTAACGTAGGCCAGACAGATCATGCCCAGTGCCGCGACCGGCAAGGTCCAGGCATATTTGTGGCTGTCGTGGCGGGTGTTGAAGTAGTGACGCACCAACACGGCCAGCACCGCAATCCCGGCCAGGATCAACCAGTTGTACTGGCTGCCGTAGGTGCTCGGGAAGTGGTTGCTGATCATGATGAACAGCACCGGCAAGGTGAAGTAGTTGTTGTGGCGCGAACGCAGCAGGCCTTTGGCCGGCAGTGCCGGGTCAGGGCTGCGGCCTTCCTTGATCGCTGCTACCAGAGCACGTTGTGCCGGCATGATGGTGCGGAATACGTTACCGACCATGATGGTGCCGATGATGGCGCCCACATGCAGGTAGGCACCGCGCCCGCTGAACACTTTGCTCAGGCCGAACGCCGCTGCAACCAGCAGCACAAACAGGACAAAACCGAGCAACGCCGGGCGTTTGCCCAGGGCGGAGTCGCACAGAAAGTCGTAAATGAACCAGCCGGCAATCAGCGAACCGATACCGATGGCCACCGCTTCGGGGCCGCTCATGGTACTGCCCGGAGCAATCAGGTACAGCGCGGGGTTGAAGTAGAACACCAGGCAGAGCAGGGCGATGCCTGACATCCAGGTGAAATAGGCTTCCCATTTAAACCAGTGCAGGTTTTCCGGCATGGTCGGGGGGGCCAGCTTGTACTTTTCGAGGTGGTAGATACCGCCGCCGTGAATCGCCCACAGATCGCCCGCCAGGCCATCCTTGGGGTTGGCCCGGTTGAGGTTGTTTTCCAGCCAGACGAAATAAAACGACGCGCCAATCCAGGCCACACCGGTGATCATATGAATCCAGCGCACGCTCAGATTCAGCCATTCCATTAGATGTGCTTCCACAGTCTTTACCTCTTGCCCGTCACTCTTTTGTGAGTGTTGGACCTTCTCTTATTGGTGGGGGGCGAGGAACAACAACTGATCCTCTTTAAAGAAATGCTCATCGCAGTTATTGCCGCTGCCACTGCGATCAACCACCAGGAAGTCATCCCGCTTTTCGATCGTCAGCACCGGGTGGTGCCAGACGCCGCGATGGTAATTGATGCCCTGCCTGCCATTACTGACAAAGGCGCGGACCAGGTCCGATACAGGTTCATCGCCAACGGGCGCGACCACGATCAGAAAGGGGTTGCCGAGCAGCGGTATAAAAGCCTGGCTGCCCAGCGGATGGCGCTCCAGCATGCGTACGGTAAAGGGCATGTCCTGCGCTTCGGCGCGGAAAATGCTGATGATCGCCTTGTCCTCTGGCGTAGCCGTTTCGACCTCGGCCAGACGGTGAAAGCGCATGGTCGAACCGTTGTTGATCATGAAGTGGTCGCTGCCATCGGTTTCGATCACGTCACCGAACGGGGCGAAGGCTTCTTTGGTCAGCGGTTCAATCATCAATGTGCGCATGGTGGTCTTCTTATTCGGGTTTCTGTGGTGTCAGTTTTGTCGCTATCGCGGGCAAGCCCGCTCCCACAGGGTGATGCACTTCAAATGTGGGAACGGGCTTGCCCGCGATGGGTTCAGCGCTTATTTGGCGACTTTGCCCAATACGCGGATGCGGCTTACACCACCGTCCGGGAACAGGTTGAGGCGAATGTGGGTGATCGGGCCGAGGTTTTTCAGCTGCTCGCTGTAGGTGTGCTCAGCGTGCATTTCCATTTTTTGGCTTGGCAGCAGTTCACGCCAGAACAGCGACTGGGTTTCGATCTGGCTGTCGGTACCGCCTTTCACGTACGCGCCCTGGATCGAGCAGCTGTCCGGGTAGTTGCCCTTGAAGTGCAGGGTGTCGACGATGATTTTTTCGATCTCGCCCGGGTGGCCCAGCGCGACGATGACCCAGTCATTGCCCGGGGTACGACGACGTGCAGTTTCCCAGCCGTCACCCATGTTGATGCCACGGCCCGGGTTGAGGATGTTGCTCATGCGCCCGAAGTGTTCGTCGGAGCAGGCGAGGGCGCGGCCACCATTGAGGGCTGCGGCCAGGTCGACCTGTTCGTTGTCGCCCACGGCCGACCAGTCACGGAACGGCACGCCGTACACACGCAGACGTGCTACGCCACCATCGGGGTAGATGTTGAAGCGCAGGTGGCTGAAGGCCTGGTCGTTGCTTATTTCGTGGTAGTGATGGCTGTTGCCCTGCAGCTCGACGGCCGACAGCACTTCTACCCACTGGGTGTTTTCATTCGGTTCGCCCGAGGCCAGGAAGCAGGCTTCCAGCGAGGCAGACGGCGGGAAGTTGCCGGTGAAGAATGAAGTGTCGATGTCCACACCCTTGATCGAGCCGGGCACGCCGAGGCGGATGACAGCACTGTCATAGCCTTCGAAGCGCTTGCGGCGGGACTCCCAGCCGTCCATCCACTTGCCGTTGTCATCGAAAACGCCCTCCTTCCATACGGCCGGAGTCGGCTGGAACATGCGGTTGGCGTCGGCAAACCAGTCATCGGTTACCGAAACGATTTTGGTGCCCAGGCGGGCATCGGCCAGGTTGACGAACTTCTCGAAAGGTACGGCGTAAGCTTTCATTCTTCTTGTCTGCCTTTAAATGAGTGGCTGGAGATGCGTCATCGGCACATGCCGGTTCGGCTTAGAGCTGGAGTAATCGGAACAGGGCGATTTTGTTGATTTCTGCCAACGCGCATTTGAACTCGACGTCTGCCGGGTTGTGGATGCGGGTTTCGAACGCGGCGAGGATCTGGTGCCGGTCGCTGCCTTTTACCGCCATGATGAAGGGAAACTTGAACTTGGCTTTGTAGGCCTCGTTCAGCTCGGTGAAGCGTTGAAACTCTTCGGCCGTGCATTGGTGAATACCGGCGCCAGCTTGTTCGTTGGTGCTGGCTTCGGTCAGTTGGCCCTGGACGGCTGCTTTGCCGGCCAGGTCCGGGTGAGCGTTGATCAGTGCCAGCTGGCTGGCGTGATCTGCGCTCAACAAAATGTCACTCATGCGCTGGTGCAGGGTTTCGATCTGATCGACGCTGCTGTCCAGGCCCAGGTCGTAGGCCTTTTCGGCAACCCAGGGCGAGTGTTCATAGATATCGGCAAAAGCCGCCACGAAGGCTTCACGGCTCAGTTGTGAAGGCTTGAGGGTCTTGAAGGCGCTCATTTGGCGGTCTCTGCAACAAAAGGGTGGGTGGCGTGCCAGTGGCGGGCGATGTCCACACGGCGGGTGAACCAGACCTGCTCGTGACTCTTGGCGTACTCGATAAAACGCTTGAGGGCGGCGAGACGCGCAGGGCGGCCAATGAGGCGGCAATGCAGGCCGATGGAAAGCATTTTCGGCGACTCTGCGCCTTCGGCGTACAGCACATCGAAAGCATCCTTGAGGTACTGGAAGAATTGCTCGCCGGTGTTGAAGCCCTGCACCTGGGTAAAGCGCATGTCATTGGTGTCCAGGGTGTAGGGGATCACCAGATGCGGTTTGCCGGTGGGGTTGTTGGGCTCCCAGTAGGGCAGGTCGTCGTCGTAGGTATCGCAGTCGTACAAAAAGCCGCCTTCTTCCATCACCAGGCGCCGGGTATTGGGGCCGGTGCGGCCGGTGTACCAGCCCAGCGGGCGTTCGCCGCTGATTTCGGTGAGGATGCGGATGGCTTCGAGCATGTGTTCACGCTCTTGCGCTTCGTCCATGTACTGGTAGTCGATCCAGCGATAGCCGTGGCTGCAGATCTCGTGGCCGGCGGCGACCATGGCGCGGATCACATCCGGGTGGCGCTGGGCGGCCATTGCCACGGCAAACACCGTAAGTGGAATATCGAACTCGCGAAACAGCTTGAGGATGCGCCACACGCCGGCACGGCTGCCGTACTCGTACAGCGACTCCATGCTCATGTTGCGCTCGCCCTGCAGCGGTTGGGCCGACACCATTTCCGACAGGAAGGCTTCCGACTCCTTGTCGCCGTGCAGGATGTTGCGTTCGCCGCCTTCTTCGTAGTTGAGTACAAAAGACAGGGCGATACGGGCGTTGCCCGGCCAATGCGGATGTGGAGGGTTTGGACCGTAACCAATCAGGTCGCGTGGGTAGTCAGCGCTCACTGCAGTCTTCCTTATTGTTCGTGGTAACAGTCGATTGGCCAGACCTGGCGTCACTGCGATGAGCTGATTGTATACAACTTTACATTTTATTTGTAACCCTGAATTTTCCTATTTCTACCACGATTTGTCCTGAAAGAGTACTTGCAAGAAACCTGCCTGATTGGTCAGTTTATGGGCGAAAGGTCTCTAAGGGCTGCGGCTTTGACGACTAATGCCGTGCAGGCCCCGTCGTTTCCGGGGATGCGCAGATTGTCATTTTTAATTGTGTACAATTTTCTTGATAAATGTCTTAATCGTGTCTTCGCCAAGCCTTTTGGTGCTCCAAAAGGGTGCGGCAGCGGTTTTATTCACCGACTCGGGAGGTCGCAGAATCAATGGGACGTTTGACTACGCACGTTTTGGATGCCGCACACGGCTGCCCGGGCAGCTCGATCAAGGTCGAGCTGTATCGGGTTGAAGGTTCGGGGCTGGAGTTGGTCGCTACAGCGCTGACCAATAGCGATGGCCGTTGTGACGCGCCGTTGCTGGAGGGGGATGCCTACCGTAGCGGGGTTTACCAGGTGCAGTTCAGTGCCGGTGATTACTACCGTGCACGCGGTGTGAAATTGCCGGAGCCGGCGTTTCTGGACGTGGTGGTACTGCGTTTCGGGATCAGTGCCGAGCAGGATCACTACCATGTACCGCTACTGATTTCGCCGTACAGCTACTCGACCTATCGCGGTAGCTAACTGTTTTCGATCTGCGCATGTGGTTATTTGCCCGCTCACACTGCGGGCTTTTTTTTGTCTGCCGAATTGTCGTAAAACTGTAGCAGCTGCCGAAGGAACGAGGCTGCGTTCGATTGCGAAGCGATCGTAAACCTGAGGCCGCGATTTAACTGATAGAACGCGGATTCAGATTCTACGACGGCTACGCCGCCGGACGCAGCCTCGTTCCTTCGGCAGCTGCTACGGGGTTGGATGCAACTAGCGGCTAAGCAACGACGCCGTGCCCGCCACGCTGAACAACCCGGCGCTGACGCGGTTGAACCAGCTCTGGCCCTTGCCGCTGCGCAGATAACCCGCCGCTCCGTGGGCCCCCAGGCCGTAGGCCAGCTTGCACAGCAGGTCGAGCACGGTCCAGGTGGCAATCATCACCAGCAATTGGTTGAGAAACGGCAGGTCGGGGTTAAGAAACTGCGGCAAAAAGGCCGCAAAGAACAGAATGTCCTTCGGGTTGCTGGCCCCCAGCACAAACGCGCGCCCAAACAGGGCACCAAAGCGCGGTATGGGTGCAGCGTCCGGCACGTTGGTGACGGTGGCCGGCTGACGCGATTGTTTCCAGCTTTGCCAGGCCAGGTAAAACAGATACAGCGCCCCGACGATCTTCAGCGCACTGAAGAGTTTTTCCGAAGCCAGCAGCAAGGCGCCCAGGCCCAGGGCCGAAGCGCTGAGCAGGCAGATCGAGGCAAACACACCGCCCAAAAAGGCCGGATAAGAGCGGCGCAAACCGTAGTTCAGACTGTTGCTGATCATCAATAACGACAGTGGCCCCGGAATCAGGATTACCACCAATGCCGCGCTGCTGAACAGCAGCCAGGTTTCCAGACTCATCACTTCCTCCCAAACAACAAAGGCCCCGCGTCATTGCGGGGCCGATTGATACCGCCCGGTTTACAGGTAAATAAACTTGGCGATGAAAATAGCGCAGAGCACCCACAGGCTGACGGAAATTTCCCGGTATTTGCCGGTGCCTGCCTTGAGTGCCACATAACTGATAAAGCCCAGGGCTATGCCGTCGGCGACCGAAAAGGTCAGTGGCATCATGATCACGGTCACAATGGCCGGGATGCAGTCAGTGGGTTCGTCCCAGTTGATATGCTGCATGCCACCCATCATCAGCATGGCCACGTAAATCAGTGCGCCTGCAGTGGCGTAAGCGGGGATCATGCCCGCCAGCGGGGCAAAGAACATCGCGGCCACAAACAGCACGCCCACGGTGACGGCGGTGAGCCCGGTTCGCCCGCCTGCTGCAACGCCGGCGGCGCTTTCAACATAGCTGGTCACCGGCGGTACGCCGATCACGGCGCCGAACACGCTGGAGGCGCTGTCGGCCTTGAGTGCCCGGGACAGGTTTTCGATTTTGCCGTCGGCTTTCACCAGCCCGGCCCGCTGGGCCACACCCATCAGGGTGCCGGCGGTGTCAAACATATGGACAAACAAAAAGGCCAGCACCACGCTGATCATGCTGATATTGAACACACCCTTGAGGTCCATGGCCATCCATGTCGGTGCCAGGCTCGGCGGTGCCGACAGGATGCCGTTGTAGTGCACCAGGTCCAGGCCCCAGCCGACCAGGGTGACGGCGATAATGCTGATCAGGATGGCGCCGAACACGCGGTGATAGCTCAGTATCGCAATCATCAAAAAGCACACCGCTGCCAGCAGCGGCGCGGGGTCGCGCAACGAACCGAGCTTGATCAGGGTAGCCGGGCTGTCGACGATAATGCCCGAGGTTTTCAGGCCGATGATCCCCAGAAACAACCCCACCCCTGCGCCCATCGCATAACGCAGGCTGACGGGGATGCTGTTGAGCAGCCATTCACGCACCCGCGACAGGGTCAGAATCAAAAACAGCACACCGGAGACAAATACCGCACCCAGTGCCGTTTCCCAGCTGTAGCCCATGGTTCCGACAACGGTGTAGGTAAAAAACGCATTCAGTCCCATACCCGGCGCCAGGCCTACGGGCCAGTTGGCATAAAGCCCCATCAGCAGGCTGCCCAGCGCGGCGGCGATGCAAGTGGCGACGAAGGCCGCACCATGATCGATACCGGCATCGGCCATGATGTTGGGGTTAACGAAGATGATGTAGGCCATGGTGATAAAGGTGGTCAGCCCGGCGATCAGTTCGGTTTTCACCGTGGTGCCATGCAACGACAGTTTGAACAGGCGCTCCAGCCAGCCACGGGAGGAGGGCGGTGCAAGTTCAACGACGGGTATTTCTGACTTTTGGCTGTCCACGGTAATTCCTCAGGCTTTTATTGTTTTTAAGGGCACTGGTTGAGGCGAGAGACGGGTTTTCTGACTTTGAGGTCAGGAATGCAAGTGAAGTGAATTATGCTTTTGTATACAAAAAAAGCAAATAATGTTTTTTAGATTGTGTTCGGAAAGTGATGGGCGGGCGCCAGTTTTCTGTGGGAGCGGGCTTGCCCGCGATGGGGTCGCTGCAGTGCAACTGGGGAACTGCGGCGCCTGCATCGCGGGCAAGCCCGCTCCCACAACCCGCCAACGGCCTCAGCAATCCTGCTCTAAAGCTGGCGGCTCTGGCCCAGGGCGTGGTTGATCGCCAGCCAGCCGTTGACAGCCTCATCACCTGCCTGGGCGAACACCCTTTGCAGCAGTTTGACTTGCTCGCGGCGCAGGTTTTTCTCGAAGGTGACGCCGTCGGCGGTCAGCTCCAGCAAGCGTTTGCGCTTGTCAGTCTCGGGCGCAACGCTGCGCACCAGGTCCATTTCAATCAACTGGCGCAAGGGCGTGTTGAGGGCCTGCTTGCTCACGCCGAGCAAGGTCAGCAGTTCCTTGACGCTGACACCGGGGTAGTGAGCGATAAAAAAAACAATACGCTGATGCACCCGACTCAGCCCACGACGTGCCAGCATTTCATCCGCCTTGGCGGTAAATGCTTGATAGCCAAAGAAGAAGGCTTCCATGGCAGCGCGCTGAGTGGTCGGATTTTTAAGGTCAAGCATATTGACGTATCTAGGGTTCGCGGCGTAGTTTCGGTCAACCAGTTTGACTTATTTCCAATTACTTCCGCTACCGGTGATCTGTATGGCCTTCTCCGAACGTGTTTCCCGCCTGAAAAGCTCTTTGATTCGTGAAATTCTGGCTGCGGCCCAACGTCCGGAAGTCATGTCTTTCGCTGGCGGGCTACCGGCCGAAGCCATGCTGCCCAAGGTCGACTGGACCGATATGCCTGCATCGATGGGCCAGTACGGCATGAGCGAAGGCGAGCCGGCACTGCGTGAAGTGCTGGCTGCAGAAGCCCGTGCGCTGGGGGTTGATTGCGATGCGAGCCAGGTGATGGTACTCAGCGGTTCGCAGCAGGCGCTGGACCTGGCGGCCAAGCTGTATATCGACAAGGGCACCGAAATCATGCTCGAAGCGCCAACCTACCTGGCGGCGCTGCAAATCTTTCAATTGTTCGGCGCTGAGTGCCTGTCGTTCCCGCTGCAAGCCGATGGCCCGGACCTGGCTGCGTTGCGTGTACAGCTGGAAAAACACAGCCCGGCCTTCATCTACTTGATCCCGACATTCCAGAACCCGTCTGCCGTGCGTTACAGCGAAACCAAGCGCGACGCCGTAGCGGCCCTGCTCGACGAGTTCGGCGTGACCCTGATCGAAGACGAACCTTACCGCGAGCTGAATTTCGACGGTGGCAGCGCCACGCCGATTGTCAGCCGTCTGAAAAAAGCCAGCTGGATCTACACCGGCACCGTATCCAAAACCCTGTTGCCGGGCCTGCGCGTTGGCTTCCTGATTGCCAGCCCCGACCTGTTCCCGCACCTGCTGCGCCTAAAGCAATCGGCCGACCTGCACACCAACCGTGTTGGCCAGTGGCAAGCCTTGCAGTGGATCGGCACTGAAAAAATGAGCAATCACCTGGCTGAGCTGCGTGATTTCTACCGCGTGCGCCGCGATGGTTTCCAGCTGGCGCTGGAAGAACACTTTTCGGATCTGGCTGACTGGCATGTACCGCAGGGCGGGCTGTTCTTCTGGCTGACCCTCAAACAACCGTTCGATACCCGCACTCTACTCAAGCCTGCGCTGGAACAGAACGTGGCCTTTATGCCGGGCGAACCGTTCTTCGCCAACCCGGACCAGAACGTGGGCAGCCTGCGTCTGAACTTCAGCCACATCGACCCGGCGCGCCTGCATGAGGGCCTCAAGCGTCTGGCCAATGTGATTCGTCAGGCCCAGGCTGCCCAGGCGGCCTAAGGGAGGCGCGATGCTCAAGGTTTATGGCGATTACAATTCGGGCAACTGCTACAAGATCAAGCTGATGCTGCATTTGCTGGGGCTTGAGTACCAGTGGTTCGCGGTGGACATCCTCAAGGGTGAGACCGAAACCCCGGAGTTTCTGGCGAAAAACCCCAACGGCAAAGTGCCGGTGCTGGAGCTGGAAGACGGTACCTGCCTGTGGGAGTCCAACGCGATTCTCAACTACCTGGCCGACGGCAGCGAGTTTTTGCCGGTCGAACCGCGCTTGCGCACCCAGGTGCTGCAGTGGCAGTTTTTCGAGCAGTACAGCCATGAGCCTTACATTGCGGTGGCGCGCTTTATCCAGTTCTACCTGGGGCTGCCCCAGGAGCGTCTTGAGGAGTACCGCAAGCTGCAAAAACGCGGGTACAAGGCGCTGGACGTGATGGAGCAGCAGCTCAATCGCACACCGTATCTGGTGGGTGAGCAGTACTCGATTGCCGATGTGACGCTGTACGCCTATACCCATGTGGCCCATCAGGGCGGCTTTGATCTGGGTGGCTATCCAGGCATTCAGGCGTGGCTGGCGCGGGTGGCCAGCGATCCGCGGCATGTGGGCATGCTGGATTGAGCGACAGGTCGTAAAAGCCCCTCACCCCAACCCTCTCCCAAAGGGAGAGGGAGCAGATTTGCAGTGTTCTTGAGTTCGTGCGTGGTCAGTTCCCTCTCCCTCCGGGAGAGGGCCAGGGTGAGGGGCTTTTGGCTTAAATGCCCGCAAACCGCTGGTTCAGGTAATCAATGATCACCTTGGACTCATACATCCAGGTGGTCTTGCCATCTTCTTCAATCCGCAGGCACGGCACCTTGATCTTGCCGCCTTGCTCCAGCAGGGTCTGGCGGTCCTGCTCGTTGTTCTTCGCGTCACGCAGGGCAACCGGCACATTCAGGCGGCGCAGGGTGCGGCGGGTTTTTACACAGAACGGGCAGGCATGGAACTGATACAGGGTCAGGCCCTTGGCAGCCTGGTCGACCTGAGCCTGAGCGGCGGCAGGGCGCTGCTTTTTGCTTGGACGGGTCACGAAATCGCCAGCGATGATGAGCTGACCCAGGCCTACGCGAAGCGCTTTGATAAACACAGTAAAAGCCTCATGGGCAAATAAGAAGGGTGGCAGCTTACCTGAAATTGCGCAGGCGAAAAAAAACCGGCGATAAACGCCGGTCTTTTTGGTGCAGCAGTTACTTGATCAGGCTGAGAAACTCGCTGCGCGTGGCGGCGTTTTCGCGGAACTCACCCAGCATCACCGAGGTGATCATCGACGAGTTCTGCTTCTCGACACCGCGCATCATCATGCACATGTGCTTGGCCTCGATCACCACGGCAACGCCCAGGGCGCCGGTGACTTGCATCACTGCGTCGGCGATCTGGCGGCTCAGGTTTTCCTGGATCTGCAGGCGACGGGCGTACATATCGACAATGCGCGCCACTTTCGACAGGCCCAGCACCTTGCCGCTCGGAATATAGGCAACATGGGCCTTGCCGATAAACGGCAGCAGGTGATGTTCGCACAACGAATACAACTCGATGTCCTTGACCAGCACCATTTCGCTGTTGTCAGAGCTGAACAAGGCACCGTTGGTGACTTCTTCCAGGGTTTGCTCATAGCCGCGGCAGAGGTACTGCATGGCTTTGGCGGCACGCTTTGGCGTATCCAGCAGGCCTTCACGGGAAACGTCTTCGCCGAGTTGACCGAGGATCGCGGTGTAGTTTTGTTCCAGGGACATTAATCTACCTGTGGGATTTTTCGCAAAGAGTAAGGGTACGGGGGCTGGCACGACGCTGCAAGCGTGATGACACGCTGTTACTCGTCGCGCCCCTCCATCATGGTGCGTTTGAGCATCACATACACCGCGCCTGCGCCGCCATGTTTGGCCTGGCAGGAGCAGAAGCCCAGTACCTGGGAGTGCTGGCGCAGCCAGGTGTTGACGTGGCTCTTGATCATCGGGCGCTTGCCGTCCAGGCGCACGGCCTTGCCGTGGGTGACGCGCACGCAGCGCACTTCAAGGCGCACAGCTTCGCCAAGGAACTCCCAAAGGGTCTCGCGGGCCTTTTCGACGGTCATGCCGTGCAGGTCCAGGCTGCCTTCAAAGGCGATCTGGCCCAGCTTGAGCTTGCGCATCTGGCTTTCCTGCACGCCGTCACGGGCCCAGCTGAGTTGATCTTCAGGGCCTACATCAATCACAAACTGGTCTGACAGGCCGTCGATGATGGTCGTATTGCTGCGCACAATGGCGTTCTGGCGCAATTTGGCCAGCTGCGCACGGTCAGCTTTGGGTTTGCCGGTGTCGGCGCGATCATGCTTGATCGGTTTGACACCGCGGATCTCGTTTTTGAACAGGGAAAAGTCGTCGTCTTGCATGTCAGCCTCCGCGAAGGGCGGCCAGTTTACCCAAGTCGACGACAATCGGGCGGCGGATATGCGTCAGTCGTGCTTTTTCATCAGGTGGGGAGCCATGTTCAGGCCAAACGGCTTGCGCATCAGGCGTCGGCGTCGGCGCCACATCCACACCCCCAGCCAGCTCACCAGCAGGCCGAACACCAGCACCAGCGCAGCCCCTGCGGGGCTGGCATTAAGCTCGCCCAGGGCTCCCGGGCGGCCAATCAGGCTGGCGGCGCCGGCCAGCAGCAACAGCACGCCACACAGGATCAACAGTGCGGCAAATATCAGGACCAGGCGTGAGCCCCAGTCGCGGTGGGCCTTGGGGCGCAAGCGCCGAGCATCAAAACCATCGGAGATCTTCATTCCGATCTTTCCTTAAAGGGTATCGGCCCTTCGACCGGCACTTGGGCAGGTTGTTCCTGCTTGCCGTGAAATTGGCAATTGCTTGCGGGTAGCAGGGGCAAGGAGGGGCGGTTGCACAGGTCGCCCGCCCTGGCCCGGGGCCGATCAAATCAGGTTTTGGGTCAGCGTCAGGGTGGCAAAGTTGTCGTTCATGATGGCCATTTCGGCTTTTTGCACTTGCTCGGCGCTGATGATGCCATCTGCAGTCGGCAGGTCGCGAGTGGCGCAGGCGTCTGACACCAGGGTGCAGCGCAAGCCGTAGTCCTTGGCCGCACGCACGGTGGTGCTGACGCTGGAGTGGCTCATGAAGCCGCAGACGATGACATCCAGCGAACCCAGGTTTTCCAGGGCCTTTTGCAGGCCGGTGTCGTTGAAGGCGTTGGGCATGCGCTTTTCGATGATCAGCTCATCACCCTGTGGCTCAAGGCCCTTGATGAATGCGCCACGCTCGCCCTGGGGGTCGAACATGCCGTCCACGGTGCCCAGGTGACGGATATGGATAACCGGGCGCCTGGCCTTGCGCGCAGCTTCAAGCAGACGGGCGATGTTGGCGGTGGCCGCGTCCATGCCGGACAGGGCCAGTGGCCCGCTCAGGTACTCATTTTGTGCATCGATGATCAGCAGGCTGGCATTGCTCAGATTGGCTGCGGCATAACCACGACCTGTGAGTTGAAACATCGTCTTTAAAGCGGGCATTCGGGGGCTCCTTTGAATGGGGCTTTTGAGACATTCTCCACTGGCGGAACGCTTATGTGAATCGCCTCGCGTGCAAGCGTTGTGGTTGTTGGCCTGCAGCGATGTCAAGAACTTGTTCTGTCACCATAAAATGTACAGATTGGTACGATTCTGACATTTTTTTGCGCACAGTCTTACTTTTAAAAACACGCTGCTGTGTAACCACGGCCACAACTTTGGCGCGTCGGGGTTTGGCTGTTAGAATCGCCGATCGATTTTGAGGAGTAAGACCATTGATCACTTCCCGCCTGCGCACTCTGCGCGACCATATTCGCTGGGCCGTCAGCCACTTTCATGGGGAAGAGCTGTTCTTTGGTCATGGTACCGACAATGCCTGGGACGAAGCGCGTCAATTGGTGTTGGGTGCGCTGAACTTGCCGTGGGAAATCGCTGACAGTTATCTCGATTGTCGTCTTGAAGACGATGAACTGGTCAACCTGCAACATTTGCTCAAGCGCCGTATCGAAGAGCGCGTGCCGACGGCCTACCTGCTAGGTGAAGCCTGGTTCTGCGGCATGTCGTTTATCGTCGATGAGCGCGTGCTGATCCCGCGCTCGCCGATTGGCGAGTTGATCGAAAAGCGTTTCGAACCGTGGCTGGCTGCCGAGCCTGCGCGCATTCTTGACCTGTGTACCGGTTCGGGCTGTATCGGCATCGCCTGTGCCTATGAGTTCCAGAACGCTGAAGTGGTACTGGCTGACCTGTCCTTCGAGGCCCTTGAAGTGGCCAACCAGAACATCGAGCGCCACGGTGTTGATGAGCGCGTGTACACCGTGCAGGGCGACGGCTTTGATGGCTTGCCGGGGCAGCGCTTCGACCTGATCGTGTCCAACCCGCCGTATGTCGATGCTGAAGACTTTGCCGATATGCCTGCCGAGTACCAGCATGAGCCGGAACTGGGCCTGGCCTGTGGTGACGACGGTCTGAACCTGGTACGCCGGATGCTGGCCGAAGCGGCGGATCATCTGACTGAAAAGGGCTTGCTGATTGTGGAAGTGGGCAACAGCCAGGTGCATGTCGAGTCGCTCTACCCGGAAGTCGATTTTGCCTGGCTGGAGTTCGAACGCGGTGGTCACGGCGTGTTCATGCTGACCGCCGAGCAGTGCCGCGAGCATCAGGCGCTGTTTGCGTCGCGGGTTTGATTTACAAGGGCTTGATGCGGGAACATCTCTTGTGGGAGCGGGCTTGCCCGCGATTGGAGTGCTGCGGTTTCACTGACAAACCGTGGTGATGGCATCGCGGGCAAGCCCGGCTCCCACAGTCGTGCGCAGCCCATAGCCATTTCTGCGACTAGCGGTGGGTCGCAATCCAGATCAACAACCCTGCCTGGAATACCGCAAAGGCCACCAGGCAGGTGATGGTAAAGCGCAAGCCCATTTCTTCGCGCTGATACCTGCCGAGCTTTTCTTCTTTTTCCCGCAGTTTTACCTCTTGTTCCTGCAGGTTCTGTTCGGCCTGCTGGAGCATTTGCGCAGTCTCAAGCACGTCGAGGAACTGAAGTTTTTCGCCATTCCAGCTGTCCAGCAATTCGCCCACTTGCATGGCTTCGATCCGTGCCTTGAGAAACAGGGCGTCGGCATACACCACATCAAACCCCTGCACCCGCAAAAAATGATCGCGACGCAGGCGGCTGTCTTCATTCAGGGCATCCCGGCTGGGCAGGTCGATGCCGTCCACGCGGTAGTGCGGCCATTTTTTTTGCGCCCACAATGCCGCCTGCGCCAGCAGAAAACGGCCGATCCCGCGGTTCACCGGCTCAGTCTGCAAGCCACGCTCAGGGCTGAAACGCACATGGTGGGTGGTGTGGTCGACCCATACATCGAGCTGGTTTTGCTCGCTGCGCACGCGTTGGCCGGGCAGGGTGATGGCCATGCGCAGCAAGCTGAGGTCCTTGCTGTGGCGTTCGGCAAATGCGAACTGCACAAAGCGCAAGGGCCGCGCCCCGGTGCTGCGGTCAGTGGGCAGTGGGGCGAGGCGCAGCATCCGGCAATGCTCAGGGTGCACGTCTGCCCAAGGCAGCGGCGGGGCCTCGGGCACTGCCGGTGCCTCGGGCCCGGCGGGTTGTGATGGGGTGTCGCTCATAACGGCTCGATCCTGTGCTGATGTCAGCAATGCAAGGCGGCCGACACCGGTTTATCGGCCGTTATGCGCCGTACTGTAGGGCTGGCCTGCGTTCACTTTCGTGATAAAGCGCACAGTTCTATCGCCCAGTTCGCCGGCCAGGCGCTGATTGGGATCGTTATAAGACTGAACCTGGCGTTTCATGTCCATCGGCACGATGCGCATCACATGGTTCATGCCATTGATCAGCGTGAGCACGGCATCCGGTTTGGCCGCCTTGAGCAGGCGGGCGTCCTTGACATCGACCTGAATGTCGTGGGTGCCCTGGATGATCATGGCCGGCATTTTCAGTGCGGCGAAAGCGGCTGCCGGGTCATGGCGCAACAGGCTGATCATGTACGGCTGCACGCTGGGGCGGAACACCAGTTGCAGATCCTTGGGCACGTTGTCGTCGGTTTTGCCGGCTTCCAGGCTGCTGATCAGCTCAAAACTGCGCTTGAGCTGGGCAGGTGGCAAATGGTTGCGTTGCAACTGCTCACGCAGCAGCACACCCACCGGGCGGCCCGTACCGGCAATGGAAACCACCCCGGCAGCGCCGATTTGTGGCGCGGCCAGGCTGGCGATCATGGCGCCTTCACTGTGGCCGAGGACAAACACCTTGCCAAAGCGCGGGTCGCTTTTAAGTTTTTCGCCCCAGGCTACGGCGTCAGCCACATACTGATCGAAATTGAGCTTTTCCTCGTCAGGCCCGGCGGGCTGGCTTTGCGCTATGCCGCGCTTGTCGAAGCGCACGCTGGCGATATTGCTCTGGGCCAGGCGCCAGGCCAGTTTTTTCAGGGCATCGTTGCGTCCACCCATGGGGTTGTTGCCGTCGCGGTCGGTCGGGCCGGAACCGGCAATAATCAGCACCACGGGCACGGGCTTGTCACTCTTGGGCAAAACCAGCGAGCCATACAGCGTGCCGGAGCCGGTATCCAGCTCAATGGGCCGCAGCAGCACATTGGAGGACGGGGCCGCGAGGGCCTGGGTGCCAAAGCCAAACAGGGTCAGTGCTAGTAAGAGTATTCGCAGCATCATAGCGCCATCATTGTCTAATGTGCCGGTTGGACAAACCCGGATGAGTAAGGTTCGAGGATGAACTACAGAGGTAGCCTGCGTATACTGGCGCATTTGGTTATCTGGGATCTGTTCAACCTCTGTTGTGCTGCAACCAGACTTGAATTGATCCTGGGCTGAACTTTATCGGCTGATTTCGCGGAGCGCCCTGCATGTCCGGCAATACCTACGGCAAGCTGTTCACTGTCACCACCGCTGGCGAAAGCCATGGTCCGGCGTTGGTCGCCATTGTTGATGGCTGCCCGCCAGGGCTGGAGCTGTCCCTTGAAGATCTGCAGCGTGACCTGGATCGACGCAAGCCCGGCACCAGCCGCCACACCACCCAGCGTCAGGAAGCCGACGAAGTCGAAATCCTCAGCGGGGTGTTTGAAGGTCGCACTACCGGTTGCGCCATTGGCCTGCTGATCCGCAACACCGACCAGAAGTCCAAGGACTACTCGGCGATCAAGGATCTGTTTCGCCCGGCCCACGCCGATTACACCTACCACCATAAATACGGCGAGCGCGATTACCGCGGCGGCGGTCGCAGCTCGGCGCGTGAAACGGCCATGCGTGTGGCTGCAGGTGCCATCGCGAAAAAATACCTGGCCACCCAGGGCATCGTGATTCGCGGCTACATGAGCCAGTTGGGCCCGATTGAAATCCCGTTCAAGACCTGGGACTCGGTCGAGCAAAATGCCTTTTTCAGCCCGGACCCGGACAAAGTACCGGAGCTTGAGGCCTACATGGATCAATTGCGCCGTGACCAGGATTCGGTCGGCGCCAAAATCACCGTGGTCGCCGAAGGGGTGATTCCGGGGCTGGGCGAGCCGATTTTCGACCGCCTGGACGCCGAGCTGGCCCATGCGCTGATGAGCATCAACGCGGTCAAGGGCATCGAGATCGGTGCCGGTTTTGCCAGTGTTGCCCAGCGCGGCACCGAGCACCGCGACGAGATGACCCCTGAAGGTTTCCTGAGCAACAACGCCGGTGGCATCCTGGGCGGTATTTCCTCGGGCCAGCCAATCGTTGCCCACCTGGCCCTCAAGCCAACCTCGAGCATCACCACCCCGGGGCGTTCGATTGACGTGCACGGCAACCCGGTAGACGTGATCACCAAGGGCCGTCATGACCCGTGCGTGGGCATTCGTGCCACGCCGATTGCCGAAGCCATGATGGCCATCGTGCTGATGGACCACTTGCTGCGTCACCGTGGCCAGAACGCCGACGTTAGCGTCAGCACGCCCGTGCTGGGCCAGTTGTAATGCAGGGATTGTTGAGCGTCACGGTCTGACGGCCGTGGCGACACTTCCTTACTGGCGCCTGTCAGGTTTCTATCTTTTCTATTTCGCCTTGCTCGGTGCCACAGCGCCGTTTCTGGCGCTGTACTTCAATCACCTGGGGTTTTCCAGTGCGCGAATCGGCGAACTGGTGGCCATCCCCATGCTGATGCGCTGCGTGGCGCCCAACCTGTGGGGTTGGCTTGGGGATTACACCGGCCGGCGCCTGCTGATCGTGCGTCTGGGCGCGCTGTGTACCTTGTGCAGTTTTGCCCTGATCTTTGTCAGCCAGAGCTATGCCTGGCTGGCGTTGGTGATGGCGCTGCATGCGTTCTTCTGGCATGCGGTATTGCCGCAGTTTGAAGTCATCACTTTCGCCCATCTGCGTGAGCAACCCGAGCGTTACAGTCAGATTCGTCTATGGGGCTCGATCGGTTTTATCCTTACCGTGGTGGTCCTGGGCCGCCTGTTCGAATGGCTGAGCCTGGATATCTACCCGGTGGCGCTGCTCGTGATCATGGCCGGGATTGTGCTGTGCAGCCTGTGGGTGCCGAATGCGCAGCCCTCCAGCCTGGGCCGCAAGCTGGTGGAAGGCGGGTTCCTGAAGCAACTGTTCAGCCCCGGCGTGCTGGCGTTCTATGCCTGTGTGGCGCTGATGCAAATGAGCCACGGGCCGTATTACACCTTTCTGACCCTGCACCTTGAAGGCCTGGGCTACAGCCGTGGCGTGATCGGCTTGCTCTGGGCCCTGGGGGTGGTGGCCGAAGTGCTGATGTTCCTGGCCATGCGCCGCATCCTGCTGAAGTTTTCCGTGCGCCGGGTGTTGATGTTCAGTTTTATCCTCGCCGCCTTGCGCTGGCTGCTGCTGGGGTCGTTTGCCGAACACCTGTGGGTGTTGCTGTTGGCGCAACTGCTGCACGCCGCCACCTTCGGCAGTTTCCATGCCTCGGCCATGACGTTTGTGCAGCGCAGCTTCGGTCCCGGCCAGCAAGGCCAGGGCCAGGCCCTGTACGCCACGCTGGCCGGTATCGGCGGCGCAGTGGGGGCACTGTATTCCGGTTACAGCTGGAACACCCTGGGCCCCACTATCACCTTTAGTATGGCGAGCGTCGCAGCGCTGGCCGCAGCCGTTATCATTGCCACTCGACTGCAAGAGGACAGGCCATGAGCCTTACCCGTGAACACCTGAGCTTGGAAATCATTGAAGCCGGGCGCTTTTTATATGCGCGCGGCTGGTCACCGGCCACCAGCAGCAACTATTCCACCCGGCTTTCGGCCAGCCAGGCGCTGCTGACAGTATCGGGCAAGCACAAGGGCCAGTTGGGTCCTGACGATGTGTTGGCCACCGACCTGGCGGGCAACAGCCTGGAACCGGGCAAGAAACCGTCCGCCGAAACCCTGCTGCACACCCAGTTGTACAGCTGGCGCCCTGACATTGGCGCCGTGTTGCACACCCACTCGGTGAATGCCACGGTGCTGTCGCGCCTCACGCCGGGCGACAGCATCGAGTTCGAAGACTACGAGCTGCAAAAAGCCTTCAGTGGCGTATCGACCCACGAGTCCAGGGTGCTGGTGCCGATCTTTGACAATGACCAGGACATCGCGCGCCTGGCGGCCAAGGTCCAGCCCTGGCTGGAGGCGCACCCTGATTGCGTGGGTTACTTGATCCGCGGGCATGGTCTGTACACCTGGGGGGCGCGTATGAGCGACGCCTTGCGCCAGATCGAAGCGTTCGAATTCTTGTTTGAATGCGAACTCAAGACCCGCGCAATACTCAATCGTTAACGCTGACTTCACCGTGAAGAAGCTCACCACCTGATTTGAACGGTCTGCCTGAACGGCCTGTAAAAGCCGAAAGCGCGCCGAAGCCGAGGAACCAAGCCCCATGAGCAGCCTGTCCGTTTATCACGTATCGAGCCCGGAATTACCCAACAAGGTGTTGACCCACTTTGATGACATCGCCTCTACGCTGGCCGAGCAGGGCGTGCGCTTTGACCGCTGGCAGGCCGCCGCGCCGATCCAGCCCGGTGCCAGCCAGGATGAAGTGATCCATGCCTATCGCGACCAGATTGACCGGCTGATGAGCGAACGTGGCTATGTCACGGTTGACGTGATCAGCCTCAACAGCGATCACCCGCAAAAAGCCGAGTTGCGCGCCAAGTTCCTCGACGAACACCGTCATGGCGAAGATGAAGTACGTTTTTTCGTCGCCGGTCGTGGCTTGTTTACGCTGCATATTGGCGACTATGTGTATGCCGTGCTGTGCGAAAAGAACGATCTGATCTCGGTGCCAGCAGGCACGCCGCACTGGTTCGATATGGGTGAGCATCCGCATTTTGTCGCTATCCGCCTGTTCAATAACCCTGAAGGCTGGGTTGCCAACTTCACCGGCGAAGATATCGCCGACCGCTTCCCGCGCCTCGAAGATTAAGGACGTCCCATGCCGATCAAAGCCATCCTGACCGATATCGAAGGCACTACCAGCGCTGTCAGCTTCGTATTTGACGTGTTGTTTCCGTATGCGGCCAAACATCTGCCCGGGTTTGTCCGCGAGCATGCCGAAGACCCTGAAGTGGCCATGCAGCTGGGGGCGGTGCGCCTGGACAGCGGTGAGCCCGAGGCCGATGTCGAGCGGGTCATCAAGATCCTCCAGCAATGGCTGGCCGAAGACCGCAAAGCCACGCCACTCAAGGCGTTGCAAGGGATGATCTGGAAGCAGGGCTACGAGGCTGGCGAGCTGAAGGGGCATGTCTACCCGGATGCGGTCGAGGCGCTGCGCCAGTGGCATGCCAAGGGTTATGACCTGTATGTTTACTCGTCAGGTTCGATTCAGGCGCAAAAGCTGATTTTTGGTTGTTCCGAGGCAGGGGACCTGACGTCGCTGTTCAGCGGCTACTTTGACACCACCTCCGGGCCCAAGCGTGAGGCGCAATCCTATCGGCACATTACCGAAGCGATCGGTTGCCCGGCCGGGAAGATCCTGTTTTTGTCCGATATCGTAGAAGAGCTTGATGCTGCACAGGCGGCGGGCATGCAGACCTGCGGCCTGGCCCGCGACGGTGGTGAGCTGGTGGGGCATAAAACCGTCAGCAGTTTTGCCGAGATCGATCCTGCCGGACTGTAAAAGCTTGGGTATACCGCACAGCAAAAAGCCAGCAATCGCTGGCTTTTTTGTGGCTGGTTTTCAGCTTTTAGCGAGTGTGATAAGTCGGCAGGGCAAAGCGATGCTGGCTTTGCAGCAGTGAAATCGTCGGCAGTTCACTGGCAGTGCCGGCCAGGTCGCGGCGAATCGCGCTGATGGCCCAGGTCAACTGTTCAGCAGTGTGCAATTGCGCGTAGGAAAGTGTGCGTTGAGTTTGTTTGCCATCGCTGTCACACAGCGTCAGCAACACGCCGCCATCCGGGCGGGGTTTTACGTTGACGGTGTAGTTGGTGAACAACGATGCAAATTTTTCCTGGATCAGGCTCATGTGTTCAGCTCCATTAGCGCTCAAGTGCTTGTATGGAGTAGAGGTTGCAGTGATTGTGCCACTATTGTTTTTTTGAAAAGTCCTTATAAATCAACAGGTTGTATTTTATAAAAAACCCTTGAGTCGTGCATTCTGCATGAATGGCCATCGTGCATCCTGCATTTTGCCCAGTGAGCAATAGCGTATTGCCCACGATTGATTGTCTCTATTGCCACCTTGAGCAAAAAAGGGATGACACCTTCGCCCCGTCTCAGGAAACTAGGTTTCTTTGTAGCGAAGGTGGAGCCTTACATGTCAGACAACAAGCCAGCAGACCAAAGCCGCCAGATGACCCCGGAAGAAGCCGCCGACTTTGCCGAACAGGTGTTCAACAAGGCCCGCGAAGGCGATGCTGCAATGCTGGCCGCCTTGCTGAGCAAGGGGCTGCCGGCCAACTTGCGCAACCACAAGGGCGATACCCTGTTGATGTTGGCCAGCTACCACGGCCACGTTGAGGCGGTCAAAGTGCTGCTTGAGCACAATGCCGACCCCGAAATTCGCAATGACAACGGCCAGAGCCCGATTGCAGGTGCTGCCTTCAAAGGCGACCTGGAGATGGTCAAGACCCTGGTTGAAGGTGGCGCACAAGTTGAAGGCGCGTCATTTGATGGTCGTACAGCGCTGATGATGGCCGCCATGTTCAATCGTGGCGAAATCATCGATTACCTGATCAGCAAGGGCGCGGATCCAAAAGCCAAGGACGCCAATGGCATTACCGCACTGGATGCCGCCAGGACCATGGGCGCCACCGAGGCAGTGGCGCAGTTGGAGAAGCTGTTGGGCTGATCGCCCTTGAAGGGCGCAATTGATATATCCTGCGCGCCCTTAATTTTCCTTGTGACAGGCCGCGCCCATGAAAACCACTCTCGTTGAACTCATCAGCAAAATCAGCTCCGGGTGCATGGGCGACGCCGAAATCGCAAAAGTCGCAGATGAGGCGGCGCAGGCCTACGCCGATCAAGATGCGTTTCTGGCTGCCAACCCGGATATCAACTACGACGACAGCTTCCCGATCCCGCTGGGTGAATGGGTGGTGGTGGGCAGTCTGCCGGAAACGGTGTTGTTCCAGGCCGATACCTGGATGGATGTGTTTGCCCAGATCGTCGCTTCGTTCGGCCCCGATGTCGCGTTCAATATCAAGCCCAAGCAGTTGGCCAAGACCGAGGCGTTGACCGCGCTCAATCGCATCCAGATCCAGATGGGCAGCATGAGCCCGGAGCAGGGCGGTTATGTGCTGGTCAACCTGAGCCAGCCGCTGGACGACGAAATCCAGGTGGTGCTGGTTTACGGCAATGACGTCCCGCGCGTGCTTGAGCTGTGTGCCCAGGTCGGCATGGCTGCGGCGCCATCGCTGGAAGCCCTGAAGGTTGCCATCCACGTTTGAAACCCTGGCTGGCGCAATAAAAAACGGAACCCTGGCCGTGGGTGACTATCCTATGAGCACAAGTACTCACTCGGGAGCGTCATCATGGGTTCAACGTTTAATGGTCTGATCGGTCTGATTATTCTGGCCCTGGATATCTGGGCCATCATCAACGTAATCAAAAGCGGCGCCGGGACGGGTGCAAAAGTGCTCTGGGTGCTGCTAATTCTGTTCCTGCCGGTACTGGGGCTGGTCATCTGGGCCATCGCCGGGCCGCGGGGCAATGTGCGTATTTAAAGCGCTAGCCGGCGGGCAGTCCTGAGAAATCATGGCTGCCCGTTGAGTTTGTCAGCGTCAAGGTTCGACCTGTCATGTTCCTCGACGTAGAATGCGCGCCTTTCTTGGGCAGTTGGACCCGTGTCGCGATAGCGGTATGAGGTTTGGCTGTCGATCATGGGCGGGTGACCGTCCGTTGCCACCAGCATTCAAGGGGACTTCCCATGACCGAATCGCTTGACAACCACTATCTCGAAACCCTTTACGAAGGTTACGGCCAACGCTTTCGCATGGACAAGCTGCTCCATGAAGTGCGTACCGATCACCAGCACCTGGTGATTTTCGAAAACCCGGTCATGGGCCGGGTCATGGCGCTGGACGGCGTGATCCAGACCACCGAAGCGGACGAATTCATCTACCACGAGATGCTCACCCATGTGCCGATCCTGGCGCACGGCGCGGTCAAGCGCGTACTGATCATTGGCGGTGGCGATGGTGGCATGCTGCGCGAAGTGACCAAGCACATTGGCATTGAGCACATCACCATGGTCGAGATCGACGGCACCGTAGTGGACATGTGCAAAGAGTTCCTGCCCAACCACTCCAAGGGGGCATACGACGACCCGCGCCTGAACCTGGTGATCGACGACGGCATGCGTTTTGTCGCCACTACCGAAGAAAAATTCGACGTGATCATTTCCGACTCCACTGACCCGATCGGGCCGGGTGAAGTGCTGTTCTCCGAGAACTTCTACCAGGCTTGCCACCGTTGCCTGAACGAGGGCGGCGTACTGGTCACCCAGAACGGCACGCCATTTATGCAATTGCAGGAAGTGCAGACCACCGCCGGGCGCATGCGCAGCCTGTTCGCGGACTGGCATTTTTATCAGGCAGCGGTGCCGACCTATATCGGCGGCTCGATGACGTTTGCCTGGGGTTCGACGGATGCGAGCTATCGCAAGTTGCCACTTGAAACCCTGCGTCAGCGGTTTGCCGGTAGCGGCATCGTGACCCGCTACTACAATCCTGAAGTGCATATCGGTGCTTTCGCCTTGCCGCAGTATGTGTTGCAGGCGATCAACAAACCCAGCAACGACTGAGGCTGTGCAGTAGCAAGGCAGGGCAGAGCGGTCAGCCAAGGATAACTGTGGGAGCGGGCTTGCCCGCGATTGGAGCAACGCGGTGCAATTTTAAACCGCGTCGCCTGCATCGCGGGCAAGCCCGCTCCCACGGGGATTGAGCGGCCTTTCTTGTGTTTCAAAATGTGCTTTGCACGAAATTTTCACGGTATCTTTAAGACAATTCGCACGCAAAATTTCGCCTTTCCGACTCTCAAGCGCCTCTATTCCGGTGTTTTTGCGGGGTCTCGGGCCTAATCCTGTGTAATTAAAGAGCGATGCACCCGTGGCCTGCCACCGGTGATAAAGCCACTTCAACTTGAACCAATGGGTCCTAAAACGACATGGCAAACCCGGACGCCCCAAGCCAACAGCACGCTGCCTCGCGTGTGTTGCAACCCACCGTCAAATCGCACCTGGCATTTACGCTGCTGTGTGCCTTGATCATGATGGTGATGTTCACCCTGCTGCGGGTGGCATTGCTGGTTTACAACAAGGAAATGATCCTCGATACCCCGGCATCGACCTTCCTTGAAGCCTTTGGCAACGGTCTGCGCTTTGACGCGCGGATTGTCGTGTACTTCAGCATTCCGCTGTTGCTGGCGCTGCTCAGTGTCAAGGCCATGGCCATGCGTGGCGTACTGCGCTTCTGGCTGACCGCTGCCTCCAGCCTGGCGCTGTTTTTGGGCCTGATGGAGATGGACTTCTACCGCGAGTTCCACCAACGCCTCAACGGCCTGGTTTTCCAGTATGTGAAGGAAGACCCGAAAACCGTGATGAGCATGCTTTGGTATGGCTTCCCGGTGGTGCGTTACCTGTTGGCCTGGGCCGTGGGCACTGTCATCTTGTACTTTGCCTTCCGTGGTGCTGATCGCGTAACCCGCTCCAGCGTCACCCGGGCTGCTGCCGGCGCTTCTCGCAGCGTAGCCCCGTGGTACGGCCGTGCAGCGGTGTTTGTCGTGTTGCTGCTGGTGTGTGTGGTTTTGGCGCGTGGCACCTTGCGTCAGGGTCCTCCACTGCGCTGGGGCGATGCCTACACAACAGACTCCAACTTCGCCAACCAGTTGGGCCTCAACGGCTCTCTGTCGCTGATTGCCGCTGCGAAAAGCCGCTTCGGTGATGACCGCACCAATATCTGGAAGGCCACCCTTGAGCAGCCTGTGGCGACGCAGACCGTGCGCGACATGCTGCTGACCGAGCACGACAAGCTGGTCGACCCGGATACCGCTCCTGTGCGCCGTGACACTACGCCGCCAGAAGAAAAAACCCTGCCGATCAAGAACGTTGTCGTGATCCTGATGGAAAGCTTCGCCGGTCACTCGGTGGGTGCGCTGGGGCGTCCGGGCAATATCACCCCGTACTTCGACAACCTGGCCAAGGAAGGCTTGCTGTTCGAGCGTTTCTTCTCCAACGGTACCCATACCCATCAGGGCATGTTCGCCACCATGGCGTGTTTCCCGAACCTGCCGGGTTTCGAATACCTGATGCAGACCCCGGAAGGCAGCCACAAGCTGTCCGGCTTGCCGGAACTGCTGAGCGCCCGCAAGTTTGATGACGTATACGTCTATAACGGTGATTTCGCCTGGGACAACCAGTCAGGTTTCTTCAGTAACCAGGGCATGACCACCTTTGTTGGTCGTAATGATTTCGTCGACCCGGTGTTCTCTGATCCTACCTGGGGCGTGTCCGACCAGGACATGTTCAACCGTGGCCTGGAAGAACTGAA
This sequence comes from Pseudomonas fragi, assembly GCF_900105835.1. Lineage (NCBI taxonomy): Bacteria > Pseudomonadati > Pseudomonadota > Gammaproteobacteria > Pseudomonadales > Pseudomonadaceae > Pseudomonas > Pseudomonas fragi. Next base: position 1,321,678 of record NZ_LT629783.1, on the reverse strand, counting down.
AAAGCGTGAAGGCAAAGAGCCTTTCTATGCGCTGCTGCAAACCCTGTCCAACCACACGCCATACGCCTTGCCGACGCCGTTGCCGGTTGAGCCGGTAACCGATCGTGGTTCGCTCAACGAGCATTTGACGGCGATGCGTTATTCCGACTGGGCACTGGGCCAGTTCTTCGAAAAAGCGCGTAAAGAACCGTACTTCAAGGAAACCCTGTTTGTGATCGTGGGTGACCACGGTTTTGGTAACGAGCAGCAGATTTCCGAGATGGACCTTGGCCGTTTCAACGTGCCATTGCTGCTGATCGGTCCTGGCATCCAGGAGAAGTTCGGCACCCGTACTGACACGGTGGGCACTCAGGTCGACATCGTGCCGACCATCATGGGCCGCCTGGGCGGTGAGTTCCGTCAGCAATGCTGGGGCCGTGACCTGCTGACCCTGCCGGAAGGTGACAAGGGCAGCGGCGTGATCAAGCCGTCAGGCAGTGACCAGACCGTGGCCATCATCAGTGACGACCATTTGCTGGTGCAGCCAAAAGATATGCCGGCCAAGGTATGGCAGTACAAGTTGGGCGCCAACCCGGAGGCGACCGTGGTCACCGACACGCCGGAAGCGACCGAGCTGAAGAAAAAGCTCGAATCCTTCCTGCAGACCGCGACCAAAAGCCTGCTGGACAACACCGCAGGTGTGGCGGATCCGAAGTAATCCTCGGGTGAGTAAAAAACAGGCCTGAGGGCCTGATGCTGGCCAGGCGGGCATATCTGCTCGACTGGCCGGCGGCAAACAATCCAATCCGATGCCGGTTCCGGCATCGGATTTTTTTATGCGGGGTGCGTGCGCCCTGGCATGCAGCATAAATAGTGTGGGCAGAGGAAATTCGAGTGATAGGTTTTGCGTATCAAAACCTTCCACGATCAGGATTTTACAGGCTGCTCGAATCCCTTGAGATTGCGTACCGAGCTGCGGCAACTCTCGTGCGGCAGTCATTTTATCGTTCAAGGGGCTATTAACGTGTCTGCATCCGAAACATTCACTCATACCCAACTTCCGCTAACGATTGACGGTGTGCAACTGAACATCGCCGCCATTCACAGGCGTGGCGAGTTGGCGCCGATCGTTTTCCTGCATGGTTTTGGTTCGACCAAAGAGGACTATGCCGGGATCGCGCTGCAGGCGGAATTCGACGGTCACCCCTTTGTTGCCTTCGACGCACCCGGCTGCGGTGAAACTCTCTGCAGTGACCTGTCCAGGGTGTCCATCCCGCTGTTGGTGCAGGTGACACTACAAGTGCTGGAGCATTTCGATATCGAACGCTTCCATCTGGTCGGTCACTCTATGGGGGGGTTGGCGGCTTTGCTGCTGGCTCATCAGTTTCCGGGGCGGGTACTGAGCTTCACTGACATAGAGGGCAATATTGCCCCGGAAGACTGCTTTCTCAGTCGTCAGATCGACGATTATCCGTGCGATGATCCCGAGGTGTTTTTCGCGGCTTTCATCAAGCGTGTCAGGCATGCCCCGGCGTATGCCAGTGCATTGTATTCGGCGAGCCTGAGACACAAGGTGCGTGCCGAGGCGGTGCGAGGCATTTTTTCGACGATAGTTGATCTGTCCGATAACGCCGACCTGATGGGTAAGTTTCTTGGCTTGAAGTGCCCGCGAATGTTTATGTACGGCGAGCAGAACTCATCACTTTCCTACCTTGCGCATATCCAGGCTCAGGGCGTACGCCTTGCGCCAATCCCTGTGTGCGGGCATTTCCCCATGTATTCCAACCCGATCGCGATGTGGCAACAGATCGCTGATTTCCACCGCGCCAGCCAGGCCGGTTAAGCCTTGTGATCGTGCTGCAGTTTGATCATGTTCCCGGCATGCTGATGACCATTTTCAAAAGCGCTTTCGGTCTGGATCAGGCCTTTTCTGGCATTGTCGGCACCGCCATTGTCATGGGCGTGAAACGCGGTGTTTTTGCCAACGAAGCGGGATTGGGCAGCGCGCCGAATGTGGCCGCTGTGGCGAATGTCGATCACCCGGCGTCGCAAGGGGTGGTTCAAGCGTTTAGCGTATTTATCGACACCTTCGTGATCTGTACCTGCACGGCGTTGTTGATTCTTCTGTCTGGCTTTTACACGCCAGGTTTCGAAGGCGACGGCTTGATTCTCACGCAGAACGCGCTCGCAGAAGTGGTTGGCGACTGGGGGCGCACGTTTATCAGTGTGGCGCTGGCGTTGTTTGTCTTCACGTCGATTTTGTACAACTACTATTTGGGCGAAAACAACCTGCGCTTTTTGTTGGGTGAAAAGCGTCGCACGGTCATTATTTATCGTGGGTTGGTGCTGGTCCTGATCTTTTGGGGGGCGGTGCAGAACCTGGACACGGTTTTCGCCTTCGCCGATATCACCATGACCATGCTGGCTTTCGTAAATCTGATTGCCATTACGATGTTGTTCAAGGTTGGCATGCGTGTGCTGCGTGATTATGACGAGCAACGCAAGGCAGGCATCAAGATGCCCGTTTTTGACTCCAGCCAGTTCAAGGATCTTGATCTGGACTTCAAGGCCTGGCCGCCACGGTCTACACCGGACCAGGTGGTGATAGAGCCTGCACCCCATGCAGTGTTATCCGCACTGCAAAGATGACCATCACACGTAAATCAAGCTGGCACGCTCTGCAGCCGTGTTGCCTGTAGACGACGGTATTTCCTGAGCAGCGGCCTTTGATGGTTGATGCCCGTCAGCGTGGCGGACGGGCATCAACCTCGGGGCTGCTTTTTTATTGGGTCAAATCTTGCCGAGCAGCAGCAATATCAGCAACACAATCAGCACGGTGCCGATAATGCCCGAAGGGCCATAGCCCCAGCTTTTGGAGTGCGGGAACACCGGCAGGCCGCCGACCAGCAGCAAAATCAGGACGATCAGTAGAATCGTAGTCATGAGCATTTCCTTGTTGATAGGTTCCGCCAGGGATGGGCAGTGCTTATAAAATCCGACTGCGGTGCTGGGTGAATAATTCAACTTATTTCATGTCATGCGCAAAAACAGTTCTGCCTTGATCGGTGGCAAGTGCGCAGGTAGGGTGGCGCGCTGCCCATCTGGAAACACTGCACATGCTCAATTACGCTTGGTTTTTTTTCGCAGCCCTGTTTGAAATCGCCGGCTGCTACGGCTTCTGGATGTGGCTGCGTCAGGGCAAGAGTGCCTGGTGGGCTGTGCCCGCGATTGTCAGCCTGGTGCTGTTTGCCCTGCTGCTGACCAAGGTCGAGGCAGCCTATGCCGGGCGGGCCTATGCCGCCTATGGCGGGATTTACATTGTCACCTCCATTGCCTGGCTGGCAGTGGTGGAGCGTATTCGGCCGCTGGGCTCTGACTGGATCGGAGTGGGCCTCTGTGTGGTGGGCGCGACCATCATCTTGCTCGGGCCGCGCTTTTCAAGCCCGTAATAGGCGTTTTCCACGGCTTGTATGTAGGAAAGTGGTGGCGCAAAAGTAGTCTTTTGCTGAATTCATGTGTGGGGATTGAAGCCAGGTTTTACGCCGTGCAGTCTTTGTGGCAACCCAGCCCTTAGGATGAGAGCCATGCAGATACTCAGTCGTGCCGCAGGCGAGCGTATTTCAATCGGACAGGACATTACCCTGTACATCGTTGCCATCAACGGCAATAACGTGCGCTTGGGGATCGAAGCCCCCAGGCACATCAGTGTTCATCGCGCAGAGATCTATGAGCGGATAAAAAAACAGCTCGCCGGGCGCCTGGCCATTGGTCCGCTAAGGCCGCGTTAGTCAAAGAACTCCTTGGGTACCGCGTGCTTGGGCATCAGTTGGCACTGCTGGCTCTCGAGATCAAAGAAAATCACCGCCTGGCCTTTGCTTAATGCATGACGGACCCGCAGCACGCGGGTCTCTTGCGGCGTGTCATCGCCGTTGTCAGTCCCATCGCGGCTGACGAAGTCTTCGATCAGGCGGGTGAGGGTGTCGGGTTCAAGCTGGTCGTAGGGGATAAGCATGGGCGTTCTCGTCAGTAGGCTTAAATCGATGTGTCGCGGTTATCCCAAAAGCGTTGTGCCTGCTCAAAAGCCTGCTCCCGGGGCGTACCGAGGCCGCGCAAGGCCAGGGCCATGGTTGAAAGCAGAGCCAGTTGCGGGTAGCTGTCTTCAACCTCGCCGCGCCATAGCGCCAGGAGGTGCTCAGGTTGCAGCGAGGCCGGTTTGACATGGCGCTGGGCTGACAATGCCGGCCATTCCTCGTCCCAGCCAACCCCGGCCGTAGTGCCGTAAAGATGGCTCAGGGTGTCGGGGTTGATTTCAACTTCGCCGCCATCGCCCTTGATCACGATGCTGTTGTCCCCCAGCAAACTGCTGGCTTCACGGTGTACGCTTTGATAGCCCGGATGAAAGATGCTCTGCAGGCCACAGCGCGCACCCAAGGGGTTGAGAATGCGTGCGAGCGAGTGAATGGGCGAACGCAGGCCCAGGGTATTGCGCAGATCAATCATGCGCTGCAAGTGTGGCGCCCAGTCCTGCAACGGCATAAAGGCCAGATTGCCAGTATCGAGGGCCTCGTTGACGCTCTGCCAGTTGCGGCATAGTGGAATGGCCAGCGCGTCGAGCAGCTGTTCGCTGTACAGCCGGCCGGCGGTATGGGCGCCACCACCGTGCATGAAAATGCGCACGCCGTTTTGCGCCAGGCACTTGGCGGCCAGCAAATACCAGGGCAAATGGCGCTTTTTACCGGCGTAAGTCGGCCAGTCGATATCGACCCGGATGGCAGGTGCTGTCAGACGCTCCCTCACGGCCTCGGTAAAGCCGGCCATTTCCTCGGCGCTTTCTTCTTTATGCCGCAGCAACATCAGGAAGGCGCCCAATTGCGTATCTTCTACCTTGTCCTCAAGCAGCATGCCCATTGCTTCGCGGGCTTCTTCACGGGTCAGGTTGCGGGCACCGCGCTTGCCTTTGCCCAGGATGCGCACAAAGGGCGCAAAAGGGTGTTCGGCAGGCGCTTCAAGGGTCAGTGCAGCGGGAGTGTTCATAGGCAATTGGTCGGCTTGGGCAGGCCCGCCAGCTTGGCGGCAAGTTTGGCTGGGGTGCCGTTGAACAGGCGGTTGAGGTGCAGGCTGTTGCCTTTTTCAGGCCCCAGCTTGAGGGCTGTGTACTTGATCAGCGGGCGTGTGGCAGGGGAGAGCTCAAATTCCTGATAAAAGCTGCGCAACAACTCGAGGATTTCCCAGTGTTCGGCACTCAGCTCAATGCCTGCCTGCGCCGCCAGAGCCTGGGCGACTTCAGCAGACCAGTCATTGAGGTCGAGCAGGTAACCGTCCTTGTCCAGGCCGATGGTTTTACCGTTGAGGGTGAGCTCATTCATAGCCAGCTGTTGACCTTGTCATAACGAATCGACAGTTCGACGAACGCCGGGTAATCCACACAGGTTGCCCACGACGGGCATTCAAGGTGGCGCGCCAGCAAATCTTCCTCAAGGATGAAAATGGTCTGTTCCTCCAGGGATTTGAGAACGCTGCCCTGCTGCAGGGCGTACACCGCATCGCCACTCAGCAACAAGGCGTCATCCTTGCCCAGCAGGCGCAGGCAGCTGCCCAGGCGAGTGTCGGAAAATGGTGAGTGGCTCAAAACATGTAGGGTCGACATCAGAGAGTAATCACTTGGTCATAACGGTCAATAAGTGCACGGACTTCTTCAACTGGCAGCGGCTGCACATCATCGACGGCAAGCCCAGCGGGTAAAATGCCACGCTCGCTCAGGCTGTGGCTGCAGGCGTACAGATCATCAACACCGAACATCGACAACGCCTGGAGGTTGGCTGTGAGGTTCTTCTGCTGGATGGCTGCAGCATTTTGATTGGCCAGCAATTGAAAAATGCCGTCATCCATAAACAACAGCGCCACCGGCAAATCGAATGCGCCACCGGCCAGCACGATATCCAGCGCTTCTTTCGCGCCGGGGCCGGCCCACGGTGCTTGTCGGCTGATAATCAAAAGAGACTTGGGCATTTCAAGGCCCTCCGAAACAGATCAGTCGATCGGCTGATTGAATGGCATCGTGCAACTGGCCAAGCCCGGACAGCTCCCAGGGTGCTTGCAAATTGATGCCGGGGCGTTGATAGCGTGCGGCTTCGTCTTCATTCAGGACGCCACGGCGCAAGGCAGCGGCAATACAGACCACGCCATCGAGTTGATGCTGGCTGACGAACGCTGCCCATTGTTGCGCGATGTCCTGCTCATCTTGGGGCGTCACAATATTGCTTGAAGCACTGTGCACACCGTCTTGATAGAAGAACAGCCGGACAATCTCATGGCCACCGGCCAGCGCCGCCTGGGCAAAACGCAGGGCGCGGCGGGAAGAGGGCGCATGGGCCGCTGAATAAAGGGCAATGGCAAATTTCATGGTGGGCTCTGTCAGCAAAACTGGGGCAATGATAAGGCCAGATGCCCAAAGATGCTTGTGGCAGGCAATAAAAAGCCCCGCACAAAGGCGGGGCTTGGGCTTCGGGGGAGGCAGGCGGACCTTTCTCAACCCCCGGAAACGACAAAGCCCGTCAGTGACGGGCTCTATCGGTGCAGCAATATGGCGGAGGCGATGGGATTCGAACTCATGGACCTGTTACAGTCGACGGTTTTCAAGACCGTTGCCTTAAACCACTCGGCCACACCTCCTGTACGTTGTTTCGGGCGCCATAATACCTGAATGAAACACGTTGTCAAACTCTCTTGATCGCTTGTTTCAGAGCCTCTGCTATGATCTTTGCTACTTAACATTTCAAACCACAGGAGTATCGCCATGCGCGAACAGGATTACGCAGTTAATAGCAGCGTGCAGGCCGAGCAGCTAGAGGTTAGCCGCGTACTGCGCAACACGTACGGCTTGCTGGCTCTTACTCTGGCTTTCAGCGGTGTGATGGCTTACGTCTCGCAGCAGTTGCGGGTCGGCTATCCAAATATTTTCGTTGTACTGATCGGGTTCTACGGCCTGTTCTTCTTGACCAACAAGCTGCGTGATTCGGCATGGGGCCTGGTGTCTGCATTTGCCCTGACCGGTTTCATGGGCTTTCTGCTGGGCCCGATCCTTAACCGTTACCTGGGCATGCAGGGCGGCGCCGAGGTGGTCAGTTCTGCATTTGCCATGACGGCCCTGGTATTTGGCGGTCTGTCTGCCTATGTGCTGATCACCCGCAAGGACATGAGCTTCCTGGGCGGCTTTATCACGGCCGGCTTCTTTGTACTGCTGGGCGCTACGCTGGCGAGCTTCTTCTTCCAGATCAGCGGCCTGCAACTGGCGATCAGTGCCGGTTTCGTACTGTTCTCGTCGGTGTGCATCCTGTTCCAGACCAGCGCCATCATTCATGGCGGTGAGCGTAACTACATCATGGCGACCATCAGCCTGTATGTATCGATCTACAACCTGTTTATCAGCCTGCTACAGCTTTTCGGCATCATGAGCCGCGACGACTGATCGGCAACCGCTGCACAAAAACCCGCTTCGGCGGGTTTTTTTATGCTTGCGAGGTATGCCCGGCAAGCCTGCTAGCCGGGGGGAGGGACGGTGACTGACGATGCGTCGCCCTGATTGTCCAATGCGTCTTTGACAACCCTGCTATTCCCTATAGAGAGAGGACGCTGCTCACCCTCTATAGGGAAATATCCGAGTTTGAGAGCCGTTATATTGGCTGTGAGTGGTGCAGTTGATTGCAGCGATCTCAGGGTGTCTTTGTTAGGCCCATCAACTCCGGTGTGAGCTGGGTAACGGGCGATAATCCGCCATGAGCACCTGAGCGGGGAGATGAGATTGTGGAGCCCTCAACGTTTCGTATAACCCAACCCTGAACAGGAGGTTCTGTGGGCAGTGATATTCAGCAATTTGATCCAGATAGCGTGGCGCAATTTTTTAAAACGCGCATGGCGTTCGCGCACATGGCCACAATGCAGGGGCGGGAGTGGCGTCATGATCAAATCATTTGAGCGGGGTTTCTCGAGTGAAAGGCACTCTGCTCGCCATGACAGTTACAGAGAGAAAGCAGGCAACAATAATCAAGAGCGTGGGGCGCCACCAGGCCCTCCAGGAGATGATCAATTGAAAAGCCGAGTTGAAGCACTGGAAAAAGTACTCCCCGAGATCCGCGAACGGCTGGTACGGGTAGAGACCAGGCTGGACGGTATTGAACAAGCCATGGCCACAAAGATGGACTTGGGCGACCTCAAGGTCTCGATGGCGGAACTGAAAGCCGCCATGATTGAAGGATTCAACAACCAGACCAAATGGTTTGTGGCCACTGCCGCGGTAATGGCAGGCACCACGTTTGCAGCAGCTCGGTTGATTCACTAAGCGCATTACGGTGTTTGGGGGGGCATTTGCAATCAACCCCTCCACAGGTTTCAGCACCCTGAAGTGCCAATGGTGGGTTATGCGCCGCGGGTGTTAGCCGCGCAGGTTGGCCAGGCGGGTTGCAGGCCACAACCCAGAGGCGAAGTAAAAAGGCGCCCATCGGGCGCCTTTCAGATGTTATTGAGGAGTAGTCGCAGCGATTCTTCAGCGTTTGGCACGATGGCCTTGGGTTCAGAATCCGATCAGCAGGCTGGTCGTCACTACTTCAGAGAAACCCGTTTTCTCTGCTGCCTGAATGCGGGGAGGGATAGTACGGGTACCCTGCCTCGATCAATGCGCACTTGCAGTCCTCAGTTACAAGATATTCCCGTGTAATAGCTCCGTCAAGGTGCCGCAATCAGGCTTCTGGTGGCCTGACTCAGGCCCATCCTGGGCGCGCCGACCGGTGGTCGCGATATCGAGCGCTGTGGCGTTTTGGGGCAGACGATCGTAACCCGCATACCTCTGCCGAGGTTATGGCCAGTGCGCAGCCTTTATGCAGGCCAGGGAAGCCGATGCTGCTAAGTATTTGATTTATAAAAACATACCTGTTTCAAAATGTTTCCGGTGTTTTTGCGGTCAATATCGTCAGCTTCGCGATGTCTGTTATGCCAAATCATTTTTAGCGCCAGTTTTCCGCTGAATATCACCCGGTATATGGTGAAAATGCCTGCGCAACAATTCCTATACTGCCCCGGCGCCTGCACATCAGCACCGTTCAACAAGCCGCAGCGTTTTGTTGGGCTGCTTTGGCTGCAGCCGTTTGCGCAAATGAGAAGGCGGTTAATGGCCTTTTTGTTTGCCGTGCACCTAATAAGTCTAAAAATGAGAAATAGTGTAATGAATAAACAGTCGATCCAGATCGCGCTTGCGTATATGTCCGTAGTCATTGGTGGCGGCTTTGCCTCCGGGCAGGAGGTACTGCAGTTTTTCACCGGCTATGGGCTTGTCGGCATCGTGGGCACGCTGGTGAGTGGCTTGATGTTCGCTTTCCTGGGGATGCAGATTGCCCGGATGAGTTCGAAGATGCAGGCAACTTCCCATAAGGAGGTGCTTTACATCCTGTTCGGTGCGCGTATCGGCCTGGTTGTCGATGTAGTGCTGTCCTTCTTCCTCTATGGTGTCGGCGTGGTGATGCTGGCAGGTAGCGGTTCGATCTTTGCCCAGCAATACGATCTGCCCCCTTTGTTTGGCGGTGTATTGATGACCGTGCTGGTGATCGCCACGCTGTGCATGAACGTCAAGCGCATCATTGATCTGATCAGCGCAGTGATGCCTTTCTTGCTGGCGATGGTGCTGATCATCACCACCTACTCGATTTTCAGCTACAACGCGCCGATCGAGACCCTGGACGCGGTCGCTCGCGAGAACAACGAAACGGTCACTGGCAACTGGTTTGTCGGCGCATTGTTGTATGCATCGTTCAATATCGCAGTGGGTTTCCCCATGCTGGCGGTGATCGGCGGCATGACCAAACAACCCAAGGCCGCGGCTGTGGGCGGCGTGCTCGGCGGCCTGGGGCTGGGCCTGTTGATCCTGCTGTTGAACATCGGCCTGTTTGCCAACATCAACCAGTTGCAGGGTATTGAAATGCCATCGCTGGCACTGGCGGGGCGTATTTCGCCGATTCTTTCGGTGGTGATGTCGCTGGCCCTGGTGTGTATGGTTTACAGCACGGCGGTGGGTATGTTCTTTGCTTTCAGCGCACGTTTCGCCAAGCCTGAAACCCGTCGCTTCAAGTTGATCAGTGCTGCCACCGTGTGTGTCGGCCTGGGCTTGAGCCTGGGTGGTTTCAGCAAGCTGGTCGGCACCGTGTACCCGCTGCTGGGGTACGTCGGCTTTGCCTTGATCCTGGCGATCTGCTTTAACTGGGCGCGCAGCCGCTCTGTCGCCAGAGCGCAAAAAGCGGCACTGGACGCAGCGTCCTGACCCGGTTGCCGCCGAATGAACATTCGGCGGCATTTGTCTCATGCTTGCTGTTCAAGTATCTGATTGACGTCCCGAACCGTTGCGTAATCCAGCGCCATATTGGCCAGCGACAATGCATGCACATCTTCGGCAGGCCAGAGGCGCCCATTCAGGTCCTTCTGGTCAAAGGTGTAGCAGGCGTCTGCCCCAACGATCACATCAAACCCCAGGCAGCCTGCTGAGCGCACCGTAGACTCCACGGAGTTGTTGGTGATCACGCCGACGATCAGCAACTGGTTAATCGCGCGCGTGCGCAGCCAGCGCTCCAGGCCGCTATTGGCAAACGCATCGGGCACGTTCTTTTCGCTGACGTACTCATCCTCAAGGGGCGCCAGCGCCACCTGAAACTCGCAGCCCGACTGGCCTGGCCAGAACACCGAGGTGGGCGTGCGCGAAATATGCCGGACATGGATGACCGTGCGTTGCGTCTGCCGCCAGGCTTGCAGCAAGCGCTGTACGTTGCGCTCGGCATCCGGGTTGTTTCTGCGGCCAAGCCCGGGGTTGCACATCCCTTTTTGCATATCGATGATGATCAGTGCCGCATCCGGGGTCATTGAAGGCATGGTCTGTCCTTGGGCTGTGGATGGGGCCATGCTAAACGCAATATCGCGGCGTGTGCCACTGCCTACAGGTCGTCATTCTGGGTCAGGGTGTGTGGCTGGCCGTGGGTAATCATCCATTTGAGCAGTGCGCTGACCCGCACCCGGTGCGTGCTCTCAACCCATTGCACGCCGTCATGGCTGTAATGCTCGATATAACGGCTCAGTACCAGTTCATCGCCCTGGTCCGTCAGGCGCAGGCTGGTTTCGCGGCAGTGCAGGGCAGCGTTGGCGCGCTTGACCAGGCGTTGCTCCAGGATCATGGACGGGTTGTCAGAAGGCATGGTGACAAAAATTCTTGGCAGGGAAGAAGGGTGATCCTCCCATTGGCGTCTTGCCCGGATATGTCTGCTTTCTTGCCGTAGTGACACTTTGTTGCCGAATTGAAATATATGACGCGGCGCGCCGAATAGTTTTAGATAGAAGGCCTTACAGACCTTAAGTGATACGCGCCGGTGAGCAGCCTTTTGATCGTGGACGATGACCTTGAGGTCCTTGCGCTCCTGAAGAAATTTTTTGTCCGTCATGGTTATTCGGTGCAGGTCGCGACCGATGGCACTTCGCTGTGGGCAGCGATGGCCGTCCAGCCGCCGGACCTGATCATTCTTGACCTGATGTTGCCCGGGGAAAATGGCCTGATGCTGTGCCAGCGTTTGCGTCAGCAGTTTCCCACGCCAGTCATTATGCTGACGGCAATGGGCGAGTTAAGCGATCGGGTGGTGGGCCTGGAAATGGGCGCCGATGACTATCTGAGCAAGCCTTTCGATGCCCGCGAATTGCTGGCCAGGGTGCGTGCGGTGCTGCGTCGTGCAGGGCAGGGCCAGCCTTCGACCGGGCTGGTGCCGCGACCGCTGATGAAGTTCGCCGGCTGGCAGTTGGACCTTACCCGCCGGGAACTGCGCTCACCGGATCAAGTGATGATCCCGCTGTCGGCCGGCGAGTTCGACTTGTTGCTGGTGTTTGTCGAGCATCCGCAACGCATTCTTGCCCGCGAGTTGCTGCTGGATCTGGCGCGGGGGGCGGGGCATGACGCGTTCGATCGCAGCATCGATGTGCAGGTCAGCCGCTTGCGACGCAAGCTGGAATTCGACAGTCAGGGGGTGGAGATGATCCGCACCGTGCGCAACGTCGGCTACTTGTTCACCCCCAGTGTGACCCGGCAGTGAAGCGCTGGCTTGCAGGTTGGCGGCTGCGCTCGCGCAACACCATCGCACGCTGGATTGCCTTGACTACCATTGTCGCGATGCTCACGGCGCTGGCATTCAATGCCCTGTTTACCCAATTGGCAGGGGTCTGGGCCTACCCGCCGCTCAGCGAGATCGGGCTTTTGGAGAAAATCTCCCTGACCACCAAGCTGATAGAGGCCTCCCAGGCCCCGCAGCGCGAGCGCCTGGCGGCGGCCGCCACTGACAGCAGCCTGAATATCAGCTGGCATGCCAGCCGCGAAGGGCTGGATTTGCCCCAGGTCGCCGATGCTGTGCAGCGCACCGCGACCCCTCTGGCGCAACGCTTGTTCAACAGCCCGGAACGACGCCTGGAGGCCTATCAGCCCGAGGACTGGCCACAGCAGAACGGGCATTACGCCTTGCTGGTGCAACTGGCAGATGGTTCCTGGCTGATGTTCAGCATCCCGTCGCGCAGTTGGGGCCTGGGGCAGTGGCAACGCAATTTGATTCTGGTTGTGCTGGTGCTGCTGTCTACCGCTCTGGTTGCGCTGATAGCCACGCGCCATCTGGCCAGGCCGTTACAACAATTTGCCGAGGGCGCACGACGTTTCGGGGTCGACTTTCGTGCCCCGCCCATCGAGCCGGTCGGGCCTACGGAGATCCGCCAGGCAATCCTTGCCTTCAATGCCATGCAGGCGCAGTTGCAGCACTTCATCAAGGACCGTACCCAGATGCTCGCAGCCATTTCCCATGACTTGCGCACGCCGCTGACGCGCATGCGCCTGCGCGGTGAGTTTATTGACGACCCTGATCAACAACAGCGGTTATTTCGAGATGTCGACGAAATGCAGGCCATGATCAACTCCAGCCTGGCGTTCTTTCGCGATGACGCCCGGCTGGAGCAGGCCACGTCATTTGATTTGGCCGAGCTTCTGCAAACCCTGGTAGATGACTACCGTGACCAGGCCATCGACATTGCCTTCAGTGGCCCCGCCCACCTGGTGTACTTCGGGCGCCCGCTGGGCCTTAAGCGTGTGGTCACCAACCTGCTGGACAACGCCATCAAATACGCCAGTGAGCCTGCCGTTGAACTGAGTGGCGACGATGAACAGGTGACGGTGCGCGTGCTCGATCGCGGGCCGGGCATTGCTGTCCAATGCCATGAACAGGTGTTCGTACCCTTTTATCGGCTTGAAGGTTCGCGTAACAAAAACACCGGCGGAGTGGGGCTGGGCTTGTCGGCTGCCCGCGCGATTGTGCTGGAGCATGGAGGCTCGCTGACCCTGAGCAACCGTCAATCGGGAGGGCTGCAAGTCAACGTGCAGTTACCGGTATTAAAGGCTGACGGCGCAGCATGAGCGGCTAAATTTATGTGTTTTTAGTATCCGTGCCCAGCGCGTAAGTTGTTTCCCGGCTACTTTGGTTGACGACCGCGTGTATGCCACTTGAGGCGCCCGGCGGTCGCTGCAGTGGGCCTTCACACCGCCACGGGCAGCGGCGAGCCGTGCTCCGTTGACGGAATATCATGCAGGGAAATCCGAGATGTCTCCGGCAACGCCAGGCCTCCGGCCAGGGCCAGCAAGGCCACTGCGATCAGGTAGAACGCCGGCGACAGATTGCTGTCAGTGATGCTGATCAGCCAGGTTGCCATCAGTGGTGCAGTACCGCCGAAGAGGGTGTAGGCCATGTTGTAAGTGATGGCTGAGGCCGTATAACGCGTGCGGGTAGGAAAGGTTTCCGAAAGCAAGGCAGCGGTCACCACACCGCACAACACTGCGCCTATTGCCAGAAGCATCACACCGACGACGGACGCGGCAAACCCGCCGGAGCTGGCCAGCAGAAACGACGGGTACACCGCGACAATCAACAGCACGCAAGCCGTTACCACCGTCGCGCGGCGCCCGACCCGGTCAGAGTACAGCCCGGCGAAAGGGCACAGTGCCGCCGCGAAGAGCAGGGCGATCAATGACACCAGCAAGGCACTGGCGCGACTCAACCCGCCCGCGACTTGCAGGTAGGTCGCAAAGTAGGTCGTGAACATATAGAACGACAGCGCCGTGAGCGACACAAAGGCGCCCAGACAGCAGATGGCCGCACCATGATGGCGCAAGGTTTCCTTGAGCGGTGAGTGGGCCACGGCATGCTCCTGCTTCACCGCCTGGAATGCCGGGGTTTCGTCCAGCTGCCAGCGCAGATAAAGCCCCACCAGCCCCAGCGGCGCGGCAATCAGAAACGGCAGGCGCCAGCCCCAACTGGCCATGGCCTCGGCCGTTAACGACGCCTCGAGGGCGTAGGCCACTACGGCGGCGGCGGTAAAAGCGGTAAATGTCGATACCGGCACAAAGCTGCCATACCAGGCCCTTTTGTCGTTGGGCGCATGCTCCATCAGGTAGGCGCAGGCGCCTGCGTATTCGCCGCCTGCTGAAAATCCCTGGGCGCAACGGATCAGGGTCAGCAGCAGCGGTGCCATTACGCCGATGGCGGCATAGGTGGGCAGAATACCAATCAATGTTGTCGCCCCGGCCATCAGCAGGATCGTCATCGCCAGGGTGCGCTTGCGCCCGATACGGTCCCCCAGCATGCCGAAGAACACCCCGCCCAAGGGCCGAAAGGCAAAGGCCACAGCAAACACGGCAAAGGTCTTGAGCAATGCGGCACTGGCATCGCCGCTGGGGAAAAATTGCTGGGCGATGGTGGTGGCCAAAAAGCCATATACGGCAAAATCGAACCATTCGACAAAATTACCGATGGCGGCGGCGACAATCACTTTTCTCAGCGTTTTGGGGCTGACGTGCTCTGTGGATACGCTTGTCATGTTCAACCTCGACCTGTCATCAGTTTGCGATGATTATCGAGGCCGGCGCTGCAACGCTTCGCTCCAGAAGTGTCATCGGCGTATTCAGCACCGACGTGTGCCGTGATTTACACCTGCGGTGCTGGCGCCGGGCATGGCGCAACAGGGCGCAGGGCGCCAGGCCAGGGGGCTTTTTTCGAAAAATCCGGGTACTGCAGTATCGTCTGCAAAAAATCGTTGACGGGCATGGGCCGGGCGTAGAAATAGCCTTGCATGAAGTCCACGCCGCAGGCCCCCAGATAGTCGCGTTGCTCCTCGGTTTCAATGCCCTCGGCCAGCACCTGCAGATCCAGTTTGAGTGCCAGGTCGAGGATGGAGTCGAGGATATGCACCGACAGGGCATCGGCGCCGATCATGGAGACAAAGCTTCGATCTATCTTGATGTAGTCGACTTTGAATTGCTGCAAATAGCTCAGGCTGGAGTGTCCGGTGCCAAAATCATCCAGCGCAATTTGCACGCCGAGCCCATGCAGCTGTTCTATCAGTTGCAGCGCGGTGGGGGTGGGCTTGATCAGTTCGCGCTCAGTCATCTCCAGAACGATGATGATCGTACCTGGTTTAAACGCCTGCAAAAATGCAGTGCAATCATCCACCAGCTCGAAACTCTCAAAGTGTTTGGCGCAAATATTGAAACCGATATGAAAGGGCTGTACCAGCCCAGGCGCATGCGGCGCGAGTAATTGCGCGGTGCTGTGCATGATTGTTCGGGTCATGGCAATGATCAGGCCAGATCGCTCGGCAAGCGGTATAAAACTGTTGGGGGTAATGATCCCTTCATGGGGATGATCCCATCTGATCAACACTTCGCATCCCACACAGGTCCCCGAAGTTGACGAAATAACCGGCTGTAAATAGGGAATGAACTCATTCGCTGACAGGGCGCGCTGAAGTTCCATGCTCGGTGCCAGCACGCGGCCAAGCATCCAATAGGTAAACCACGCGGAAAACAGGCCCAATACCAATAAAAGGCCGAGCAGCACCGAATAGGTTTCGAATGTATGTCTCAACAGAGTGCCCGGCGGGTAGGCGGCCTGAACAGTAAAGCCATACTCATTGGACACCTGTTTTTTGCTGGCCGTCGCAGCGTTATTGAAAGGTGGTGTGTGCGTGACGCCATATTGAGTCATCCAGGTGTTGCCCACCTGAAGTGATAAGTTGCTGTGTTTATTGATCAGGTGCAGGGCATCCTGGATATGTCGACCATCGATGCCCACCAGAACACTTTTATTGCCCTGTTGCGTTCTCAATACCAGAACTGAAGTTTTCGGCCCGGGGGTAGCGTGGTCAACCAGGCGCAAACGGCCACGCATATAACTCGACGGGTTGATCTGCATGTTTATATCGGTGCCGTATAAAGAACTGCAATACACCTGGTTATCAATGGCCAGGTTGGTGGCGCGCAGAAAGCGATACGTAGCCACCGCCTCGCGCAGTTCCTTGGCCACTTCAGGGCAGGGCACCCCGGCAAGGCTGATCAGTTCATCGGCAGCGGCCTGTGCCTCGACCAGCATGACCGTTATCTGCCGGAATGCCTCGTGAGCGGCATTGCTGGAGGTGCGGGACAGGTCTGATTGAGTCTTGAGGTAGACCAGGAAGCTGCCCAGGATGATGGGCAAGATGCCGATGGCAAACGAAATCAAAAGGACCTTTTTCGAGGAATAACGTAGTGCGCGATTCATGGACAGCCCTGCGAGGTTCAGCCGAATAAAATGCACGAGTCCCAGCCCTGAAACACACTGAACCCAAGGTCGGATACTAGCCCCTCAAAACCACCAGCAACACCCGTAAACCGTGGCTTTCAGGAGGGGTAAGGAAAAGTAAGGGAAGTGAAAGCCTATATAAGGTTTATGGCGGGTTGCGGGGCCAGGGCTATGTGAGCATGGCGTTGAACTTGACCGCGGACGCTTCAGCATGTATTCACCCAACGCAGTACCCATCGTGGGCAGGGACTTCGCTTTCAAGGCAGCCCTGGCCGTGCAGGAGCAGGAGGGGGTCAAGAATGTCGACTTTCGCAATGCCTTGCGTTTTCTTGATGTGCTGACCCGCCAGGGCCGCCTGTTGAACGAGGGCGAGCGCGAGGCTGTGGTCCATCAGATAGCCGCCCATCTGTGCCGCTGTGGCCTGTACCGCCCGCTGGTTGTATTTGCCCAGTACAACCGTGCCTTGACCCAGGTGGTGAGGTCTATCGCTTGCACACAGGATGATGTACTCAAGGCAGCCGATGTGATCAGGTACTTGTTCTCGGTACTGGCCAAGGCGAAAAGTCAGGGGGTTTGCTTGTATGACACGGGCGATATCAGTGATGTTTCATTGTTTGTACGGCGTGAGTTCCAGCGCGGCAGCAAATGGACCGGGCTATATGGTTACGGCGGTGCAGCTGTGATCAGGTTGGCACATGGCAAACCCCCATCAACATATTATTGATGTTGTAGTAGTACTCGACATCCGAGAACCGCGAATACGTAATAAGACCCCCCTCCAGCCCGCGGCGCATAAACAGGGCCTGTTTGTCGCTGTTGTCACTCTCGAAAACGGTGGCGTTATGGGTGTTGAATAAAAACCTGGAGGTGTCGAGTTTTTCAAAGTGTACGTCGAGCCGTCGGTTATATAAGAAGCCTTGTTGCTGCGGACTCTTCAGGTTGAAGTAGAGGTAGATTTCACCTGCGTCCATGTTAATTGACATGTCGCCTTTGCCGGTCCAGCGCTGGCCATTCTCGGTTGAATAAACAAAATCAATAGAGGCATAGCATTGCGCTTGGGGGGTGTCCTCATGGTAGCTATAGGCTTGTAACGCAATCAGGGTGCCAAATACCATGATGGACGCCAGGCTCAGCCACAGGGTTATTTTTTTTGTTCGATAATGAGGTAGTTGGTGCATAGCGCCTCTCCTTTGCTCTCCGGTTTTTCGCAGCTGACTAAAAGTTCGGACAGGGTTTTCTTGATGTAATAGTTAGTGCCTGTCGTGCCCACGGCAGGGCCAAATATCGCCATCGCTGCTGCAATATCGCTCGCGGCGGTTTTATCGCCCAGTTCAACATACTGTTTTGCATGTTCGCTTTGCGATAACAGCCGCCAGCGCTCCAGTTGCACCGGTTTATTAAACAGCATATAGGCATAACCAGCCGGCAAGAGCATGCCCGCTAACACGAGCGGATAAAAAAGGCCGTTGCGCCAGCTCTGCTTTCTGGGTGGGGGTGCCGGTATAGGTGGGGTTATGGGTATTGGCGCTGGAATGTCGTCCTGTATGGCTAACACCGGTGTTGGTTCAGGCAGGGAGCAGGCTTGAATACCCGTGTTATCGGTGGCCAGGGGCTCTGCCTGATGCTCCCTGTCAGGGGGTATGTTTTCGCTGGAGATTTTTTCTATATTTAAAAGCAGAACGACACCGCGCCTGGGCAACGTTTTTAACACAGAGCGGTCCAGGCCGACTTCAGAGAGGTAATGCCTGAGGGTATGAAGGGCCTTATAGTAGCTGCTGTCCGATACGATAAGCCCGCGCTCTCCCCATACGCGCCGGATCAAGTCCTCCTTGTCGGTCACGCCCTCGATCAGGGCTAATAACAGGTGGCCCTCGTTACTGGTAAGGGTGGTTTGCAGAGGAGGGTTGCGCAGTAAAAGCTTGTCATGATCATAGCTGCATTTGACCGTCGTTAATGCGTTTGAAGTTTCACGGTCGCCCTGCATCTTACTTACCTTTGATGTTTTCCTGTGCAAGAAGATCATAGGCAGATGCTATCAGTCAAGCTTGGGTGTAGGAAATATCCTATCTATACGGTTGCGCTGTTTGTTTATTCGGGCAAGTGCGTAAAGTCAGTGTGTGTAAGAAGTTTTAAGCGTCTGAAGTGTTGCAAGTAAGGCTGGGTAAGATTATTAGGGGGTGGACTATATAAACTGAAAGTTGGATGTTTTATCAGGTGTTGGATAGGGTGATGGTTGCCATGTATGGGTTTGGAAGTGCGGTTGGAAAGTGTCTTGTATTGATGCTGGCCTTGGCTGCAAGTGCAGGGCTCGGCGGTTGCACTGCCCATGATTGGGTTCACGCGGCGGGAAGTATCCTGCAGGCCCGGGATGCCTACGTTAAACAGGCGCGCGGCGACAGCATCGCGAGGGCCAACTCTGCTGCCGCGCAAGCCGGGCGCTAACGGGCAAATCTTCTGGCCGCCATCACGCACAGGATCACCGCTGCTGTCACGCCAAACATGCCCAGGCTGACCCTTTCATGCAGCAGGGTGGCGGCCAGCGCCAGGCCAAAAAACGGCTGCAGCAACTGCAACTGGCCCACCGCAGCGATACCGCCCTGGGCCAGCCCGCGATACCAGAACACAAAGCCGATCAACATGCTGAACACAGAGATATAAGCCAGCCCGGACCAGGCAGGGACGCTGATGCCTGCGAACGAGGAGGGCGCCCATAACCACGCCAGAGGGGCCATCACCGGTAACGCGAGCACCAGTGCCCAGCAAATCACCTGCCAACCGCCCAGGGTACGCGACAGTTTGGCGCCCTCGGCATAACCCAGACCGCAGATCAGTACGGCCAGCAACATCAAAATGTCACCTTCGGGGGCGGCTGTCAGGCCCTGGGAGAGGGCATAGCCCACCACGCACGCGCTGCCCAGCACCGAGAAACACCAGAAGGCCGGCCGTGGTCGCTCGCCCCCGCGCAGCACCGCGAATGCCGCCGTGGACAGGGGCAACAGGCCGAGAAACACAATGGTATGTGCCGACGTTACATGTTGCAGGGCCAGGGCGGTCAGCAGGGGGAAGCCGACCACCACGCCGCAGGCCACGATTGTGAGGGCCAGCAACTGGCTGCGCTGCGGTCGGCGGGCCTTGAGCAGGCCGAGCATGGCCAGTGCCAGCACGGCGGCAATGCTGGCGCGCGCCAGAGTCAAAAAAACCGGATCAAACTCCAGCACCGCAACCTTGGTCGCGGGCAGCGAGGCGCTGAAAATAACCACGCCAATAAACCCGTTGATCCAGCCGCTCAGGTTGTTATCCGCAGTGGGGTTTTGCAGGTTGGAAGTGCGTTCCATCGAATGTCACACTCAAGGTTGATTGCGCGATTGCATGCCGCACATCCTATGGCTGATGATTAATGACAATCAAAAAATTGTCATGGATACAAAGCCCGATGTCCCGATCCCGTTACAAGTCACTGGTTGACGCTTTTGCCGACGATATCCGCAGCGGACGCCTGTCGCCGGGCACGCGTTTACCCACCCACCGCGAGCTGGCGGCGCATGAGGGCCTGGCCCTGGTGACGGCCAGCCGGGTCTATGCCGAACTTGAGGCGATGGGCCTGGTCAGCGGTGAAATCGGGCGCGGCACTTTCGTCAGGGAGACCTCGCTGCCCCCGGGGCACGGCATCGACCAGCCCGATGTGACGGCGGGGATGCTGGACCTCAACTATAACTACCCCGCCGTGCCCGGCCAGGCCGAACTGTTGCGCACGGCCTTGCGCCAATTGGCGTTGTCTGGCGACCTTGAATCCTTGTTGCGCTACCAGCCCCACGGCGGGCGCCTGCATGAGCGGGGGGCGGTGGCGCGCCATCTGCTGGCCAGCGGGTTGAACGTGCCCGGCGAGCAGGTGCTGATCGTCAATGGTGCGCAGCACGGGTTGACCGTGGCCCTGATGGCCTTGCTCCAGCCAGGTGACGTGATTGCCGTGGATGCCTTGACCTACCCGGGTTTCAAGGCGCTGGCGCTGCACCTTGAGCTGCTGCCGATCCCCGGTACCGAACACGGGCCGGACCTTGATGCCCTTGCCAAGCTGTGCCGCAGCCGATCGGTGCGGGCGATCTATACCATGCCCACGCTGCACAACCCGCTGGGCTGGGTGATGGACCTTGAGCAGCGCAAGCAGCTGGTCGCGATTGCCCGGCACCACGACCTGCAGATCATCGAAGACGCGGCCTACGCCTTTCTGGTGGAAAACCCGCCGACGCCTCTGGCCGAGTTGGCGCCGGAAAGAACGCTGTATGTTTCCGGGTTTTCCAAGAGTGTTGCCGCTGGCTTGCGCGTGGGTTTTATCGTGGCGCCTGCGGCCAAGGTCGCCGCACTGGAGCGAGTTATCCGCGTCACGGCCTGGAATGCGCCCGGGGTAATGACAGCCATCACCAGCGCCTGGCTCGATGACGGCACGGTGAGTCGCCTTGAGGGGCAAAAACGCAAGGATGCCCAGCGAAGGCAACTGATTGCTGACGAAGTATTGGACGGATTGCATAGAGTGCGACACCCATCGTCCTACTTTGTCTGGCTACCCCTGTCGGAGGACGCCAGGGCCGATCAAGTGGCTGCGGCACTTGAGCGTCAGCAGGTCTCGGTGTCCACGGCCCAGCCTTTTGCCACCTCGCCCCATGTGCCCCATGCAATCCGGTTGGCACTGGGATCGGTGGCAATCGAGGCGCTGCGCGAAGGGCTGGAGAAGGTGCGGTGGGTGGTTGGGGCGTACGCCTAGGTTTAAGTTTTTCCTACACTGCTTACTTTTATCTTACGTTGCTTAGTAAATTTCCCTACCTTGTCTGCTTAAGCGCAGATGAATAAGGACAGGGTGATGTCGGACGGATGGAGTGACCAGGAATTAGCTGGCCATTACGTTGCAGACCAACGCAGTCTCAAACGGCTTGCTGCTGCGCGCTGATCTGCATACGTTGTTCGACCTTTACCTGATTGCCATCGTGCCAGGCAGTCGCCTTATTCGCCTGGCACCTGCATTGAGCCAGTCCGACTACACCCGCTACGAAGGCATGCCACTCAATACCCCCGCATCCCCTTCAGCGATGGCCAGTAATGAAGCATTGCAGTGGCATGCCGATCAATGCACCTGGCTTAAATCCCCGACCGGCTCATCGGGCTGATCATACGCACACCCAAGCTCAGGGCCTGGGTTACCAAGGCCCGCATATCGGCAGTATTTTCGTTCATGACGCACTGTGCCAGTTTTTCGCCCAGGGTTGGGGCGGTGTCGGTGCCTTCAGGGTAGGCCCGCAGGATCAACAGCCCGCTGTTGGTCAGGACTACTTCGAAAAAGGCTACACCCGACATGCCGTCGAAGTGGATGTAGCCAATGTCGGCCAGCCATTTGACCGTGGCCAGGAACAGGCTTTCTTCCTTTTCCAAGGCCTCGCGGTTGCTGTCCGCCAGGCCTTTATAGTCAATAAAGCGTTCGGCAGTCAGGGTGATGGGCAAGGGGAAGTTACGGTACAGGTGGCCCAGGATCAAACCGGCATAGCAGTCGAACAATTCGATATTGTTGGACGGCAAGGTGTTGATCGAGTGAAGGTTTTTCTCTGTGAGGTGACCGGCTAATCCTTTGAACATGCGAACCTCTGTCAGCTGTGTCTGTATGGCGTGACTGAATAAGCGTACCCCTTGGTATAGCACAGCCATGTCCGGGGAAGCTGACCTGTAGCAATTGTTACAAGGTAAGTCGTAAAGCCTGGAAAATCCCTAAAAAATCAGGTGCATAACTGGCTATTTAAAATCAGGCTGCTATTACTGTGGGGCGCGATAACCTGCGCAAGGCCCGGTTGGCCGAGGCTATTAATTATCAGGAGGATAGATGTCAAAGCCTGCATGGATGCGCAACACCCTGGTGGCGGCTGCCTTGTTGAGTGTGCTGGCAGCGCCTGCCCATTCAGCGCAGGACCGCACCCTGCAGCTGGCCATTGGCGATGAACCAACCGAAGGCTTCGACCCGATGCTGGGCTGGAGCCACGGCAGCTATTTGCTGCTGCACAGCCCTTTGCTCAAGCAAAACGAGGATTTGTCCTGGAGCAGTTTTCTGCTTAGCGATTATCAGGCCAGCGCGGATGGCAAGACCTGGACCCTCAAGCTCAAGCCCGACCTGAAGTTCTCAGACGGCTCGCCGCTGACCGCCAAGGACGTGGCTTACACCTACAACAATGCGGCGGCCAGTGGTGGCAAGGTCGATATGGGCAACTTCCTCAAGGCTGAGGCGGTTGATCCACTCACGGTGCGTATTGAGCTCAAGGCGCCGCAAAGCACATTCGTCAATGTGCTCGGTTCCCTGGGGATCGTCTCGGCAGATAAATACGACGCCAAAACCTACGCGCAAAAGCCGATTGGCGCCGGACCTTACCGGTTGGTCAGCTACCAGCCGGGCCAGCAGTTGATTGTTGAGGCCAACCCGTATTACGCCGGGCAAAAGAACGACTTCAACAAGCTGGTGTTTGTGTTCCTGGATGAAGACAGCGCCTTTGCTGCTGCCCAAAGCAAGCAGTTGGGCATTGTGCGTATTGCCCCTTCGCTGGCAGTAACACCTGCCGCGGGCATGAAGCTGTGGGTGCGCCCCAGCGTGGAAAACCGTGGCATTGTGATGCCGACCATTGCCTCAGGTAAAAAAGACGCTCACGGCTACCCCATCGGCAACGATGTGACGGCCGACGTGGCCATTCGCAAAGCCATTAACTACGCCATCAACCGCCAATTGCTCGCCGACCAGATCCTCGAAGGCCACGCGATCCCGGCCTACACCGGGGTGCAGGGCTTACCGTGGGACAACCCGGATGCGGCGTTCAAGGATGGCGATATCGACAAGGCCCGACAGTTGCTGGAGGACGCGGGCTGGATTGAAAACGCCCACGGCATCCGTGAGAAAGATGGCCTGCCGGCTAAAGTCACCCTGTGGTACGCCAGCGGCGATGCCACCCGCCGGGATCTGGCCCAGGCCGTGCGTTCGATGCTCAAGCCTGTGGGCATCGACGTGGACTTGAAGTCCGGCAGTTGGGAAACCGTCGAGCGCAACATGCACGCCAACCCGACTCTGTTTGGCTGGGGCAGCCTCGATCCGATGGAGCTTTACCATCACTACAGCAGCAAGGCGGCGGGCGTGGAGTACTACAACCCCGGCTATTACCGTAACCCGGTTGTCGATCAGCATCTGCAGCAAGCCCTCGATGCGCCGACCTGGCAGCAGGCCGTGCCGTTCTGGCAGCAAGTGGAGTGGGACGGCAAAACCGGTGTCGGGGTAAAAGGTGACGCGGCCTGGGCCTGGTTGCTCAATGTGCAGCACACCTACCTGACCGATGAGTGCGTCGACCTGGGCAAGGGTGCCCCGGAAATTCACGGCTCCTGGTCGTTGCTCAATAGCGTCGATGGCTGGAAGTGGACCTGCCAGTGATTCGCGGCGTGTCGCTTTTCGTGGTGCACTTGATGGGCCTGCTGCTGGTCACGGCTGCGGGCACCTTTGCCTTGCTCAGTTTTTCTCCGGTGGATCCGATCCGCGCCTATATAGGTAACGATCTGCTGCACGTCCCCCCCGAGCAGTACCCGTTGATCGCGGCGCGCTGGGGGCTCGACCTGCCGTTGTGGGAGCGTTTTCTGCGCTGGTTCGGGCAAATGCTGCAAGGTGATTTCGGCTATTCCATGCTCTATAACGCGCCGGTCTCTCAAGTGATCGGTGAGCGTTTTGCTACCTCGTTTGCCCTGCTGTTTTCGGCCTGGCTATTTTCCGGAATCGTCGGTCTGGCCATGGGGCTGACAGCGGGTCGTTACCTGAACCGTTGGCCCGACCGGCTGATCTCGACCCTGTCTTATGTGCTGGCGTCCATGCCGACGTTCTGGATTGGCTTGCTGTTGCTGTCACTGTTTGCCGTGACGCTCAACTGGGCACCGATCTGCTGTGCCTGGACCCCCGGCAGCAATGCCGAAACCGCATCCTGGGGTGACAAGCTCAGGCACTTGATCCTGCCCATGCTGGCCCTGGGGGTGCTGGGCGTAGGCAATATCGCCCTGCATACCCGCTCGCGGGTGGCTGAGGTGATGAACAGCGAATTTATCCGTTACGCCCATGCCCAGGGCGACAAAGGCTGGCCGCTGATCAACTTTCATATCCTGCGCCACGCCATCACTCCAGCCTTGTGTCTGCAGTTTGCCTCGGTGGGGGAGTTGATCGGCGGCTCGTTGCTGGCTGAAAAAGTGTTCGCTTATCCGGGCCTGGGGCAGGCCACGATCGATGCCGGATTGCGCGGCGATATTCCATTGTTGATGGGGATCGTGATGTTTTGTGCGGTACTGGTGTTTACCGGCAACAGCATTGCCAACGCGCTGTTGCTGCACCTTAACCGTGGGGCGGCGCGCCAGTCATGACTTACAACCCCAATGGCGCATTGCTCAGGCTTTGCCTCTCGTTGTTGATACTGCTGGGATTGATCGCCTACGGTCTCTCAATCATCCATATTGATGTCTCCATGGATCTGCTGGCACGGCGCCTGCCACCCTCTGCCGAGTACTGGTTTGGCACTGACAGCCTGGGTCGTGATCTGTGGTTGCGGTGTTTTCAGGGGATGACCACCAGCCTGCAAATCGGTCTGACGGCGGCCTTTAGCAGCGGTTTTCTGGCGATGCTGGCGGCCAGTTTGTGTGCATTGAATAAAACCCTGGATTACCTGATTCGCGGGCTTATCGACAGCATGCTGGCGCTGCCGCATTTGTTGCTGCTGGTATTGATTTGTTTCACTTTGGGCGGCGGTAAACAGGGGGTCATCCTGGCTGTGGCACTGACCCACTGGCCACGCCTGGCCCTGATCCTGCGTGGCGAGATCATGCGCATCCGCGAGACGGATTTTGTGATGCTCTCGCACCGCCTGGGCAACAGCAGCTTCTATCGCTGGCGTCATCACTTGCTGCCCTTGCTGATGCCGCAGTGGATCGTTGGCACCCTGTTGATGTTCCCCCATGCGGTCCTGCATTCGGCGGCATTGAGCTTTCTGGGTTTTGGACTGGCACCCCATGATCCGTCATTGGGCCTGTTGCTGGCAGATGCGCTAAGGTACTTGAGCAGTGGCGCCTGGTGGCTGGCGTTTTTTCCGGGTTTGATTCTGGTGGGTCTGGTGTTGGTCTTTGACCAATTTGCGCGGGCATTGCAGCAGCTCTGGATAAGGATTACCTGATGCTGAAATTCGACCGGTTTGCGCTCGACGTTGCTCATTACCATTGGCTGGGAAACAAAACCTGGCATCCGCTGTTGAGCAATATCTCTCTTGAAGTACGCCCCGGTGAATTGACGGCACTGGTGGGCTCCAGCGGTGAAGGCAAAAGCCTGCTGCTGCAAAGCGCTTTGGGCTTGCTCCCGGAAAACATGCGCTGTCGCGGTGAAATAGTGCTCGACGGACAGGTGCTGGGGGAGGCCGGCAAGGTCAACCAGCGGGGCAAAGCCCTGTGCTACGTGCCCCAGGGTGTCAGCGCCCTGAACCCGCTGATCAAGGTCGGGCCTCAATTGCAGCGTGCCGCACAATTGAGCGGGGTCAGCCTGGGGCTCGATGCGGTGGCCGAGCAACTCAAGCACTACAATCTCAAGCCGGAACTGGTCGACGAATTTCCGCGCATGTTGTCAGGGGGCATGGCCAAACGCGTACTGGCCAGTTGCGCGGCCCTGACCCCTGCGCGTTATATCCTCGCGGACGAGATCACCTCATGGCTGGATGACGAACACGCCTGCCAGCTACTGACCCACCTCAAGGGCTTTTGCCTGCAAGGCCGGGGGATTTTGTGGGTGACCCATGACCTGGCACTGGCGGCGCGCTTCGCCGACAGGATCGCCGTGCTGCATCAGGGCGAACTGCACGAAACCCTGAGTGCTGAAGAATTGCGCGAAAACGGCGGCAGCCCTTGGTTGCAGTCACTGTGGGCGGCCTTACCCGAGCAACAGTTCTTTGCCCGTCGGGTACCGGAATATGCTTGAGGTCCAGCAACTCAGCATCGTTCAGGATGGCCGGCAGCTCTGGGACAGCGTGTCGTTTCAGGTCAGGCCGGGGGAGCGCCAGGGCATCTCGGCACCCAGCGGTTACGGCAAAACCACCCTGGGCCGGGTGCTGGCGCAATGGCAGTCAGCAACTTCGGGCCGTGTGATGGTGGGTGGCAAACCGTTGTCGCAAAAGGGTTATTGTCCAGTCCAGCTGGTGCCGCAGCATCCCGAGCAAACCTTCAACCCCTATCGCACCACTGGCGAGAGCCTGCGTGATGCCTGGTCGCCGGATGCTGTATGGCTGGAGCGTCTGGCGGTGAACCCTGACTGGCTGGCGCGCCGTCCTGACGAATTGTCGGGTGGCGAACTGGCGCGTATCGCCTTGCTCCGGGCACTGGATCCGCGTACCCGCTATCTGATTGCCGACGAAGTGACGGCGCAACTGGATGCCCATGTGCAGGCACAGGTGTGGCAGGTTTTGCTGGAAGAAGCCCGGTGCCGGGCGTTGGGGATGATTGTGTTCAGCCACAACAAAGCGTTGTTGCAGAAGGTGTGTTCGAGTATTTGGGTGCCGTAGTGCGCCGCAGGCAATCCGGCCGTTTAGCCCGGGCGGGTTGTTCCGGCCATCAATGCATCCACCACCGCGCGGGCCATCTCGACGCCGTGTATCACGTACCACATCTACCTGCTGTCAGGACCGATCACTGAACTCAGTGACTGGACGAGACTGTCCACGCATTTTAAACGCCGCAAGGCGGCTGGGATTCTCTCGGAAACTTCCCGCGAGTGAGAGGGATCAGGCAGGTGCAGGCGTTGCAATTTGTGTGGGAAACACCGGATTGCTTTTGTGGGAGCGGGCTTGCTCGCGATGCAGGCGACGCGGTTTAAAGTTGGACCGCGTTGCACCAATCGCGAGCAAGCCCGCTCCCACAGTTGCCAGTTGCCAGTTGCCAGTTGCCAGTTGCCAGTTGCCAGTTGCCAGTTGGTCAGGGCTGATTTTCCAGGCCATGCAGTTCGCAGTATTGCGCCCAGTCCATGCCGGCCATTTGCGCCACTTCGCGATGCACTTCAAGGCGCTGTGCGGCGAATTCCTCAGGGGTGGCGCTGGTCAGTTGCAGCGTCAGCTCCCAGGCAAAAAGGCCCAGGCGTTCGGCTTCGGCTTCGAAGGCTTCGTTCAGGCGTTCCTGGCGATATTCTTTCATCGACTGGCCCACTGCGCGGGCAGCCAAAGGGTTCAACGTTGCAAGTTCTGCAGCCAGTTCGGGGTGTTCGTCGAGAAAACGATCAAGGGCTTTTTGATGTCGGGTGCCGGGTTCAGTCATGACTATTTCCACGCAGCAAGGCAGGGGCGCCGCTATACAGGATACGGCGGCCGGTGATGATGAACACTACGTCAATACCCAGCAAGGTAATGGCCGACAGATAATCGGCGCGGGGCAGGGTGATATCGCGTTCATAGCAGCTCTGCGCATGGCGTCCGACACCGCCAGCGTCAGCCAGTTGCGCCTGGGTCATTTTCAGGCGCAAACGCTCTTTTCTCAGCCGTTCACCATATGTGTTCATTTACGTCGCCCAAACAGGCACAAGTGATAATAAAAGAGTAAGTCAAACCGTCAGGCAGGGGAAGACTTGTGGGTAGGATGGGCCTTTTATTTAAAGGCACAGCAGGATGTCGCGAGACGATCCTGCCGGGCGGCGGCGCTTATTGCGCCGTTTTTTTCTCGGTTTCCGGCAGGAACCAGTTCAGCAGCAGCGCACAGATACCCCCTGTGGCCACCCCGGACTCCAGCACGTTGCGCAAGGCGGCAGGCATATGCGCGAGGAACTCCGGCACTTGCGATACACCCAGGCCCAGGGCCAGGGATACGGCAATGATCAGCAGGGCGCGACGGTCCAGGGTGATGCTGGCCAGGATATTGATGCCCGAGGCCGCAACGGCGCCGAACATGACCATCGCGGCACCGCCCAGCACTGGCTCAGGCACGGCCTGGATGGCACCTGCAACGCTTGGGAACAGGCCCAGCAGGATCAGCATGGCAGCAATCCAAACGCCAATATGGCGGCTGGCAATGCCGGTGAGCTGGATCACGCCGTTGTTCTGGGCAAACACCGAACTGGGGAAAGTATTGAAGATACCCGCCAGAAACGAGTTGGCACCATTGACCAGCACGCCGCCCTTGATGCGTTGCATCCATACCGGGCCATCCACTGGCTGGCGCGAGACTTTGCTGGTAGCGGTCACGTCACCGATGGCTTCCAGCGAGGTCACGAGGTAGATCACCAGCATCGGAATAAACAGCGCCCAGGAAAACCCGAGGCCGAAGTGCAGCGGCATCGGCACCTGGAACAGTTCAGCCTGGTGCATGCCGGTGAAGTCCAGGCGGCCCAGGTAGCCGGCCAGGGCATAGCCCACGGCCAGGGCGATAACGATGGCGCAACTGCGCATCCACACCAGCGGGATACGGTTGAGGATCACGATAATGGCCAGCACCACGCCCGAGAGCATCAGGTTTTCGCCGTTGGCGAACGTGCCGTTGCCCATGGCCGTGAAACCGCCGCCCATGCTGATCAGGCCGACCTTGATCAGGGTCAGGCCGATCATCAGCACCACGATGCCGGTGACCAGCGGAGTGATCATGCGTTTGACGAAGGGCAGAACCCGGGAGATGCCCATTTCCACAAACGAGCCGGCAATCACCACGCCAAAGATCGCCGCCATCACGCCTTCAACGGGCGTGCCTTGCTTGACCATCAGCGCGCCGCCGGCAATCAGCGGGCCGACAAAGTTGAAACTGGTGCCCTGCACGATCAGCAGCCCGGCGCCAAAAGGGCCGAAGCGTTTGCACTGGACAAAGGTGGCGATGCCGGAGATGACCAGCGACATGGAGACGATCAGGTTGGTGTCGCGGCTGGACACGCCCAGTGCCTGGCAGATCAGCAGGCCGGGGGTGACGATCGGCACGATAATGGCCAGCAGATGCTGTAGGGCAGCCAGAAAGGCGATCCACGGCTTGGGACGGTCTTCAAGACCCAAGACCAGCTCGCTGGTCTGAGGCTCGGCTTCAAGCGGGGTTTTGAGAGAGGTCATGGCGTGCGCCCTGGAAAAAAGAGCGCGATTCTACTGGTGTTGAGCCATTACGCCCAGTGCTGGATTGCGCAGGGGCCTGGCTTGCTGTGGGAGCGGGCTTGCTCGCGATGCAGGCCGCTCGGTTTATCTGATCGACCGAGTGGCTGCTATCGCGAGCAAGCCCGCTCCCACAGTAAGGGGGGGATTACAGATGCAACGCATGCCCCAGCGCGCGCAACGCCGCTTCCTGCACGGCTTCACCCAGGGTCGGGTGGGCGTGGATGGTGCCGGCGATGTCTTCCAGGCAGGCGCCCATTTCCAGTGACTGGGCAAAAGCCGTCGACAACTCCGAAACACCCGCGCCCACTGCTTGCCAACCGACAATCAGGTGGTTGTCACGGCGCGCCACAACCCGCACAAAGCCGGTTTTGGCTTCCAGGGTCATGGCCCGGCCATTGGCCGAAAACGGGAAGCTGGCGCTGATGTAGTCCAGTCCTGCTTCTTGCGCCTCGACCGGGGTTTTGCCCACCACCACGATTTCCGGGTCGGTAAAGCACACCGCAGCAATGGCCGTGGGGCTGAACTCCCGGTGCTGGCCGGCAATGATCTCGGCCACCATCTCGCCCTGGGCCATTGCCCGGTGGGCCAGCATCGGCTCACCGGTCAGGTCGCCAATGGCCCACACATTGCGCATGCTGGTGTGGCAACGGTTGTCGACGCGAATGGCCGGGCCGTTCATGGCCAGCGCCAATGCCTCAAGGTTGAAACCTTGTGTGCGCGGGCGACGACCCACTGCCACCAGCACCTGATCGGTTTCCAGGGTCTGGCTCTGGCCCATGCGGTCGCGCATCGACAGGGTCTTGCTGCTGGTCTGGAAGCCTTCGACGCTGTGTTCCAGATACAGGGTAATGCCCAATGCCTTGAGGGATTCGGCTACAGGCAGGGTCAGATCCTTGTCGTAAGTCGGCAGGATTCGGTCGCGGGCTTCCACCACCGTAACTTCGGCGCCGAGCTTGCGGTAGGCGATACCCAGTTCCAGACCGATATAGCCCGCGCCGACCACGGTCAGGCGCTTGGGAATGGCGGTGGGTTGCAGGGCTTCGGTGGACGAGATGATCGCGCCGCCAATGGGCAGGATCGGCAGGTCGACCGTCTGCGAGCCGGTGGCCAATAACAGGTGTTCGCACTCGATGCGTTGCCCGTCGACTTCCACGGCCTTGCCATCGAGAATGCGCGCCCAGCCATGGATGACCTTGACGCCATTCTTTTTCAGCAGTGCGCCGACGCCGCTGGTCAGGCGGTCGACAATGCTGTTTTTCCACTGCACGCTCTGGCCGATGTCCAGGGTCGGGGCCTGGGTCTTGATCCCCAGCGGCGAGGTGCCGCTGCTGTAGCGCTGGGTGGTGTGGAATTGTTCGGCAACGTGAATCAGTGCCTTGGACGGAATGCAGCCGACATTCAGGCAGGTACCGCCCAGCGACTGGCCTTCGATCAGTACCGTCGGGATGCCCAGCTGGCCGGCGCGGATCGCCGCCACATAGCCGCCGGGGCCGCCACCGATAATCAGCAGCGTAGTGTGTTGGGTTGGCTGCATGTTCACTCCACAAACAGGGTGGCAGGTTGTTCGAGCAAGCCACGCATGGCCTGGATAAATTGCGCCGCGTCCATGCCGTCGACCACGCGATGGTCGAAGGAGCTGGAGAGGTTCATCATTTTGCGGATGACGATCTGGCCCTTGACCACCACCGGGCGCTCGACGATGCGGTTGACGCCGATGATCGCCACTTCGGGCAGGTTGACCACCGGCGTGCTGACGATGCCGCCCAATGCTCCCAGGCTGGTGAGGGTGATGGTTGAGCCGGTGAGTTCTTCACGGGTGGCCTTGCCGGTGCGCACGGCGTTGGCCAGCCGGGCGATTTCATCGGCAGCGCCCCACAGGTTGAGGGTTTCGGCATGGCGCACCACAGGCACCATCAAGCCGCCGTCGCTTTGCGCGGCGACGCCGATATGGGCGGCGCCGAAGCGGGTGATGATTTGCGCTTCGTCGTCATAACGCACATTGATCTGCGGGAAGTCGCGCAAGGCCACGACCATGGCCCGCAGCAGAAACGGCAGCAGGGTCAGTTTGCCGCGGCTTTCGCCCCATTTCTGATTGAGCTGGGCGCGCAGTTCTTCCAGGGCGGTGACGTCCACTTCCTCGACATAGCTGAAGTGTGCGGCGCGGCGCTTGGCGTCCTGCATGCGCTGGGCGATCTTGCGGCGCAGGCCGATCACCGGGATCTGTTGCTCGTCATTGCGAATCGCATAACCGCTGGCCGGGGCCACGCCGGTGCCGGCGTCGCGGGCCAGGTAGGTATCCAGGTCGTCATGCAACACGCGCCCGGCCGGGCCGCTGCCCACCACAAAACGCAGCTCGATGCCCGCATCCCAGGCGCGCTTGCGCACGGCCGGGGAGGCCAGTGGCCGTTCATTGGCTTCACGCGCCACAGGCGCGGTGCGCTGCACGGGCGCCGGCTTGATCGACGGTGCGGCCACGACGGCCACTTCAACCCGGGCCTGGGGGGCGGCTTTGGTAGGGGCGGCCACAGGTTCCGCTGCAGTGACAGGCTGTGCGCCTTCGCGCAGGTTGCCAGCACCTTCGACTTCAATGCGGATCAGCTCGCTGCCCACGGCCATTACTTCGCCAGGCTGGCCACCCAGGGCCAGCACGCGGCCAGCCACGGGGGAAGGAATATCTACGGTGGCCTTGTCGGTCATCACATCGGCGACCACCTGGTCTTCGCTGACCATGTCACCGACTTTGACAAACCATTCCACCAGTTCAACTTGCGCAATGCCTTCGCCAATGTCCGGCATCTTGATAACGTGCGTACCCATTCAGACCTCCATAACCCGTTGTAGTGCCGCACCCACTCGCGCCGGGCCAGGGAAATAAGCCCACTCCTGAGCATGGGGATAGGGGGTATCCCAGCCGGTAACACGCTCGATCGGTGCTTCCAGGTAATGGAAGCAGTGCTCCTGGACCAGTGCGATCAGTTCGGCGCCAAACCCGCAGGTACGGGTGGCTTCGTGAACAACAACGCAACGGCGGGTCTTTTTCACCGAGGTGACGATGGCGTCCAGGTCCAGCGGCCAGAGGCTGCGCAAGTCGATGACTTCAGCGTCGATGCCGGTTTCTTCGGCGGCGGCCTGGGCCACATACACGGTGGTGCCGTAGGTCAGGATGGTGACTTCAGTGCCGGGGCGCACGATGGCGGCGCAGTCCAGCGGGACGGTGTAGTAACCGTCGGGCACGGCGCTGGCCGGGTGTTTCATCCAGGGCGTTACCGGGCGGTCGTGGTGGCCGTCGAACGGGCCGTTGTACAGGCGTTTTGGCTCCAGAAAGATCACCGGGTCATCGTTTTCGATGGCGGCGATCAGCAGACCCTTGGCGTCGTAGGGGTTGGACGGCATCACGGTGCGCAGGCCACAGACCTGGGTAAACATGGCCTCGGGACTCTGGCTGTGAGTCTGGCCACCATAGATGCCGCCGCCGCAGGGCATGCGGATGGTCATTGGCGCGATAAACTCGCCGGCAGAGCGGTAACGCAGGCGCGCCGCTTCAGAAACAATCTGGTCGGACGCCGGGTAGAAGTAGTCGGCAAACTGGATTTCGGCTACCGGGCGCAAGCCATAGGCGCCCATGCCCACGGCGGTACCGACGATGCCGCTTTCCGAGATCGGTGCGTCGAACACCCGCGAGCTGCCGTACTTGGCCTGCAGGCCTTCAGTGCAGCGAAATACGCCGCCGAAGTAGCCCACGTCCTGGCCAAACACCACCACGTTGTCGTCGCGCTCAAGCATCACATCCATGGCCGAGCGCAGGGCCTGGATCATCGTCATGGTGCTGGTACTCACGGCGTTCTCCATCTGAATTTTATTGTTGTCGTTCATCTGGTTATAACCCCAATTCCTGGCGTTGCCGGCGCAAATGCTCGGGCATGTCCTTGTACACGTCTTCAAACATGCTCGCGGCGCTCGGGATTTGCCCACCGGCCAGGGTGCCGAAACGCTCGGCTTCCTTTTGCGCGCCGATGATTTCGGCTTCCAGTTCGGCGCTGACCGCAGCGTGCTCTTCTTCCGACCAGTTGCCGGTGGCAATCAGGTGCTGCTTGAGGCGAATAATTGGATCGCCCAGCGGGAAGTGGCTCCAGTCATCTGCAGGGCGATACTTGGACGGGTCGTCAGAAGTGGAGTGCGGGCCTGCGCGATAAGTGACCCATTCGATCAGGGTTGGGCCCAGGTTGCGCCGTGCGCGCTCTGCGGCCCAGGCCGAGGCGGCGTACACCGCGATAAAGTCGTTGCCGTCCACCCGCAGCGAAGCAATGCCGCAGCCCACACCGCGCCCGGCGAAGGTGGTGGACTCGCCACCGGCAATGGCCTGGAAGGTGGAAATGGCCCATTGGTTGTTGACCACGTTGAGGATTACCGGGGCGCGGTAAACGTGGGCAAAGGTGAGGGCGGTGTGGAAATCCGATTCGGCGGTGGCGCCGTCACCGATCCAGGCCGAGGCAATTTTGGTGTCGCCCTTGATGGCCGACGCCATGCCCCAGCCAACCGCCTGTACGAATTGGGTGGCCAGGTTGCCGGAAATACTGAAAAAGCCGTAGTCACGCACCGAATACATGATCGGCAATTGCCGACCCTTGAGCGGGTCGCGTTCGTTGGACAGCAACTGGCAGATCAGGTCGACCAGTGGTACATCGCGGGCCATCAGAATGCTTTGCTGGCGGTAGGTGGGGAAGCACATGTCGTCGATATTCAGGGCCAGAGCCTGGGCGCTGCCGATGGCTTCTTCGCCAAGGCTTTGCATATAGAACGACATTTTTTTCTGGCGCTGGGCGACCACCATGCGCGTGTCAAAAATACGCGTCTTGAGCATGGCGCGCATGCCTTCGCGCAATACCTCGCTGGATACGCCTTCGGCCCAGGGGCCCAGGGCCTGGCCCTGGTCGTCGAGCACGCGGATCAGGCCTTTGGCCAGGTCGGCGGTATCGGCAGGTTCTACGTCGATCGGCGGCTTGCGCACCAGACCGGCATCGGTCAGGCGCAGGTAGCTGAAGTCGGTCTTGCAGCCTGGGCGGCCGGAGGGTTCGGGAACGTGCAGGCGCAGCGGTGCATATTCATTCATGGCTTTCTCTACGCTCGATCTTGTCGTGTTTATAGGCGCGGGAGCTAGGTGATACTGTCGAAGATCTGTCTGATAAAAGCCCAGATCTTGTCCTACAACAATCATATTCCTGACGCCGAAGAATATTTCTCTGTAGTTCGTTGTGCTTTGCAGCGTTTAAGGATAAGAATTCTGCATAAACATAAAAAACAGGTGCTTTTGTCTCATGCGCAAGCTAGATCGAACCGATATCGGGATTCTCAACAGCCTTCAGCAGAATGCGCGCATCACCAATGCGGACCTTGCGCGTTCGGTAAACCTGTCGCCGACGCCGTGTTTCAACCGGGTCAAGGCCATGGAAGAACGCGGCCTGATCCGCGAGCAGGTGACCTTGCTCGACGCCGATATGCTGGGGCTACACGTCAATGTTTTTATCCATGTCAGCCTGGAAAAACAGGTCGAGGAAGCCCTGCAGCATTTTGAAGCGGCGATTTCCGATCGCCATGAAGTCATGGAATGCTACTTGATGGCCGGCGACCCGGATTACCTGATCCGCGTGCTGGTGCCCAGCATCCAGGCGCTGGAGCGCTTTATGATGGACTTTTTGACCAAGGTGCCCGGGGTGGCCAATATCCGCTCCAGCTTTGCCCTCAAGCAGGTACGTTACAAAACCGCATTGCCGCTGCCGCCCGGCGGGCTGACCCTGGAGGAGTGATCACACCCGCAGCCGCCAGCGCTCGTTGAAGCGCAGGTCGACCACCGACAGCGGTTCCACGTCAATCAAGTTGAAAGAGGCGGTGGTCGCGGCCAGGGCATGTAGAATCGCCGCGCGGATCACAAAAGGGTGGGTCACCACGGCAAAGTGGCCATCTTCACGAAACTCGTCGAGCCAGGCGCTGACCCGCAGGCACAAATCCTGTACCGACTCGCCGCCGTGGGGGGCCGAGCAGGGGTTGTTGATCCAGTTGTTCAGCGCCTGGGGCATGCTCTGTTGCAGGTCACACAGACGCTGCCCTTGCCAGTCGCCGGTATCGTAATCACCCAGGGCGGGCACGATTTCAATTTCGCCGCCCAGCGCCTGGGCGGTTTGCAAGGTGCGGGTTTCGGGGGCACAGAGGATGCGCACCGGTTTTTTCAGCCTGGCACTCAGTTCCGCTGCCAGCAGCAAGCCCTTGGGGTCAGCCGGCTCGTCCAGGGCAAAGCGCCCCAGACGCTGTGCCTCGGTGCGCGCATGACAAATAAAGCTGAGGCGGGTGGGCATGCTCAAGTCCTTGGGGGTATCGGGTTGCGGGTGACTGCGTGTGCTCGCCCTTCAAGTCAGTTTAGGCGAGTATTATGACGGCGTAATCCACTCTCAAGGTACTTTGCAATGGCTGCTGCTCGCTTGAAAAAAGTCTTCAATACCGCTGCATTGCTGGCACTGATGGCCAGCGCCAGTGCGGCGTTTGCCCATGCCCACCTCGAATCATCCACACCTGCCGCGGGGAGTACGGTGGCCAGTGCCGACGAACTGCGCCTGGTCTTTACCGAAGGCGTGGAGCAGGCGTTTACCAAAGTGGTAATCAGCCATGACCAGACGCCGGTGGCGGTGAGCAGCCTCAAGACCGAACCGGGCAACCAGAAGGTCCTGATCGTGACCCCGGCGCAGCCCCTGCCAGCAGGCACTTACCAGGTGAAGTGGAACGCGGTGTCGGTCGATACCCACAAGAGTGCGGGCGATTACAGCTTTACGGTGAGCCACTGAGTTGATTGTCAGCGCAATGGTGGTGTGCCGGTTTGTGCATTTCTGCGTGGTGCTGCTGATGTTCGGGGCCTGTGCCTTCAGGCTCTTGTTGCCGGCGGCTGGGCTTCGTGTGGAGATGGACCGACAGTGGCGCCCGGTCAATCGCCTGCTGGCGTGGGTGGGGCTGGGCAGTGGCCTGGCCTGGTTGCTGCTGACGACCCACTCGATGGCAGGCAGCTGGCCTGACACGCTGGCCCCGGCGACGCTGTGGCTGGTGTTGGGCAGCACCTTTTTTGGCCAGGTGTGGGCGTTTCACCTGCTGTTCTGCGTGTTGCTGCTGATTGCCCTGTATGCGCGTGCGGGTTTTTACCTTGTCGGGACGCTGGCGGTCCTGTTGCTGGCCACGTTGGCCCCGGTGGGGCACGGCGCAATGCTGGATGGCTGGCGCGGGCAATTGCTGATGCTTAACCAGTGGGTGCATCTGCTGTGTGTCGGGGCCTGGATCGGCGGGCTGCTGGGGTTGCTGCTGACGCTTGTGCGGCCCGCGGCACAGGACGTGGCGGCGGTGTTGCAGCGCTTCAGCAATCTGGGGTTTGTCCTGGTTGCGGGGATTATTCTTACGGGGCTGATCAATACCCGGGTGCTCACCGGTGCGCTCTGGCCTACACCCCTGTTTGAGGGGTTCGCCCTGATCTTGTTGATCAAGGTGACGCTGGTGGGCGTCATGCTCTTGCTGGCGCTGTTCAACTTGCTGATGAGCCGCAGGGGGCACTTCGCCGTATTGCGCCGCAGCGTGGCACTGGAATGGCTGTTCGGGCTGGCGGCGGTGGCTGCCGTGTCGTTGCTGGGTACCTTGCCGCCGCTGGTGGTGGGGTAAAAGCCGGAGTGCATCCATTCGTAGCAGCTGACGAGTAGAACGAGGCTGCGTCCGGCTGCGCAGCAGTCGTCAATTCGGTCAGCCCGGTGGTTTATGCCTACCGCGAACACCGGGTTTACGGCCGCTTCGCGCCCGGACGCAGCCGTCGTTCCTCGGCAGCTGCTACGTATGCCGCTAGATCAGCAAAAACACGCCCAGCAATCCACCGAACACCAACCACTTCTCGGCGTAGTAACGCGTGCGGTTGCGTTTTTTCAGCTCCTTGCCGCGCAGGCGAATCTTGTACAGCCGGGTAAAGGCGCGGTTCAGGGCACCGGTTTTGTCAGTGGCAGCGTTCGGTGAGCTGGCGGACGCCATCACCGTGCGGCTGAACCACTGGTTGAAAGCGCTGGCCCAGCGATATTGCATCGGGCGTTCGATATCGCAGAACAGGATGATGCGGTTTTTATCCGTGGTGTTTTCGGCGTAATGAATAAAGGTTTCGTCAAATATCACCGCTTCGCCGTCACGCCACGCATAGTTTTCCCCGTCGACATTGATATAACAGCCCGGGTCGTTCGGCGTGTCCAGGCCCAGGTGAAAACGCAGGGAACCTGCATAAGGATCACGGTGGCGCACCAGCTTCGAGCCGGGTGGCAACTCGGCAAACATGGCGGCCTTGATAGTCCCGATGCCGTTAAGCAGCTCGATGGTGCGCGGGCACAGCTCGACCGCTGAAGGGTGATTGTCGCCGTACCACTTCAGGTAAAAGCGCTTCCAGCCGCTCTTGAAAAAGGAGTTGAAACCCACGTCATTCGGCTGTTCGGAGCGCTTGATCGCGCCCGCGGTCATCAGGTTGCGCGCTTCTTCGCGGATTTCCTGCCAGTGCTCCTGCAAGGGTTGCAGCTCGGGAAAGTCGCCAGGCTTCAGATACGGCTGGCTGGGGACCTTGGAGAACAGGTACAGAAAGCAGTTGATGGGCGCCAGAAAGGTGGAGTGATCGCTCAACTGGCGACCGAGTTTATGGCGAACCTTGCCCCGCAGGTGGACATACGCGATGGATAAAACGTAAACAGCAATAATGATGAGTTTCAAGAGTATCGTCACAAGTCAGGAGAAACGCAGCCCGGCAAACACGCAAGTGGCCCGACATCTCGTAAGAAATATCGGGTACTGGTGCCGCTTTTTGGGAGCCAATATGTAAGGTTAAAGCAGCACTTTGGCCATTTTCCAGCCTTTCATAACGTTTTTGTCATCTTTGCTTACAGTCTTTGGTCGTGTTGCGGGTGCCGCCCTGGTATGGAAAAAGCCGCTTCAGGCTTCGTTACCGGCGTATTTTCCCAGCAAGGCATCGACTTCGGCGGTCCCAGGGGCGGTGGCGGGGCCGCGGCGGGTAACGGCCAGGGCCGCTGCTGCATTGGCTCGCGTCGCCGCGTGTATGGGGCTGTAACCGGCCGCCAGTGCGGCAATCATCACCCCGGTATGGGCGTCGCCGGCACCGTTGCTGTCGACAGCCTGGACCTTGAACCCGGCCACAGGCTGCTGACCATGCCTGTCGCTGACCCAGCAGCCCTGCGGGCCGTCGCGCGCAACGCTGACGCAGCCTTCGGGCAGGCGGGCGGCCAGGGCGGGCAGGGCGTCGAGCAGTCTCGGGCTGGCGGTGAAACTGCGTGCCTCGGCGCTGTTGCTGGTCCAGAGGCTCAGGCGCGGCAGCAGGGCGTTGAGCAGTTGCGGGGCGATATCGGCCAGTAACGGGCCGGGGTCGAACGCCACATGCACGCCGGGCGCCAGGCTCAGGATCCAGCGCAACAGAGGTTCGGCCTTGTGGGCATGCAACAGGCTGTAACCGCTGACATAGACGTAATCATCAGGCTGGACGCTGACCTGTGCCAGATCCTCGGCAGACAATCCGCCTTCGGCGCCGATACAGGAAATAAAGGTCCGCTCGGCGCTGGCTTCGGTGAGGGCCACGCACACGCCGGTGTCCTTGCCCGGGTCGATGGCCAGGGACAGCTGGATACCTTCGGCATGCAGGGCCTCGCGGGCCAGATCACCAAACCGGCCCTGGCCGTGGCGACCCAGGTACACGCTCTGCAGGCCATTGCGTTGGGCGGCGGCCATCACATTGAAGCCACCGCCTGCGTAAAAACAGGCGTCATGGGCCAGGACATCGCCACCGGAACGGGGCAGGGTGTCCAGCGCCATCGCCAGGTCGACGATCACCTGGCCGGTATGCAGCAATCTAGCCATGGGTGGCCCCCGGTGCGCAGCGGCGGCGGTCTTTGGCGCCGCCCGACAGGGCATACAAGCCCGCGGCGACTGCGAATGTGACGACCCAGCCAAGGCCGTTGTGGCCCAGCCATGAATCGGCCAGCGGCCCGACAAACCAGTCCGCATCCGAACTGCCCACCCGGGTAAAACAGAACCCCAGCACCAGCGCGATGGCCCAGGCCCCCAGTGCGCGCCACTCGATGCCGCCCTTGTACCAGTAGGCGCTGCGGGGGCTGACGTCGAGCAGGTCGTGGGCGCTGTAATAATGGCGGTGCAGCAGGTCGACGATAAAGATCGCCACCCAGGCCGTGATTGGAATGGCCGTGAGTGAGATAAACGTGATGAAAGGGCCGTAAAAACTGTCGGCAAACAGCATGAAGTAAATCGAGCCACAGAATATGGCCACGATGTCCACGACCACGGCCTGCACCCGCTTGATGTTCACGCCCAGGGTCAGGGTCGTCAGGCCTGCAGAATATACTGACAGATGATTGGACAGCAGCAGGCCGCCAAAGGCGCTGAGCAGGTAGGGCACAGCCATCCAGGACGGCAACAGGTTGCGGATGGCCGCAATGGGGTCGGTGGCGGATGCCAGCGCGTGGTTGCCCACGGTCAGCAGGCCGCCAAGGGTGATCAGCAACACCAGCGGGATCCCTGCGCCCCAGGCCGCCGAGGCCACCAGTTGCGAGGCGCTGACGCTGTGTTTCTGGTAGCGCGACATATCGGCACCGGCGTTGGCCCAGCCGATGCCGGTGCCTGCAGCCATGATGCCAATGCCGATAATCACGGCGCTCATGGGCGCGGGACTGGCGTTCAATACAGCTGGCCAGTCGATGGTGGCGCAGAGAAAACCGCCCACCAGCAGGTTGAGCGCGCCAAACACATAGGTTGCCCACTTCTGGATCACCAGCAGCGTGGCATGGCCAAGCCCGGAAACCGCCAGGGTCAGCAGGGTGAAAATACCGATAAATACCAGGGTCAGCAGCGGAGCGCTTTTGGCTTCGGTGGGGGTGTTGAACAGGATCGTGCTCAGAGACAGCAACACGAAAGCGGCGGTGGTGGTATTGACCGTTTCCCAGCCTACCCGGGACATCAATGACACCAGCGTAGGCGCCATATTACCGCGCACGCCGAAAATGGCCCGCGACAATGTCAGGCTTGGCGCTCGCCCACGTCGTCCGGCAATGGAGATAACGCCGACCACGGCGAACGAGCCTGCGGCACCGATCAAGGCAACAATCACCACCTGCCAGATTGCCAGTTGATGAAAGGCCACCAGCGTGGCCCCCAGCGGCAAGCCGAGAATGCTGATATTGGCGGCAAACCAGACCCAGAACAGTTGAAGCGGGTTGCCCTTGCATTCGCTTTCGGG
This sequence comes from Pseudomonas fragi, assembly GCF_900105835.1. Lineage (NCBI taxonomy): Bacteria > Pseudomonadati > Pseudomonadota > Gammaproteobacteria > Pseudomonadales > Pseudomonadaceae > Pseudomonas > Pseudomonas fragi. Next base: position 1,280,588 of record NZ_LT629783.1, on the reverse strand, counting down.
GACGGGCTCGATGCCGCGGGTTTCCAGTTGCCCGGCAGAGTGCCCGGCGTCAGGGGAGGTCATGGCGTGTAGCTCCTGAAGCTGTTGTTATCGTTGTAGGCAGGCCGGGCTTGGGTGTGAGGCCCGTCGTGGTGCAGTCAAGGGCAGGGGGTCAGCTGTGGCGAAGGGCTAGCAAGTCGCGCACCAAGGGGTCCAGCTGCATGCTGTTGACCGCGACGATTTGCTTGATCAGCGCCGCAGGCCAAAGTTGCAGGCCGCCGCAGGCACCCAGCATGGCGCCGAGGATGGCGGCAATGGTGTCGGTATCGCCGCCAATGCTGGCGGCCATGCACAGGGCATCGAAGCTGCTCAGGGATCCGCTGGCCACGCGCTGGGCGAGGGCAAAGGCGGCGACCACGGACTCTTGAGAGGCGACCGATGTGCCGATCACGTCATACAACAGGTCGCCGATATTGTCAGGGTTGCACTCGCGACTGGCCTGCCTGGCCCAGCGAATGCGCGGGCCAATGCGGCCGCCAGCCACCCAGTGGCCGTGGTGTTCGGCCATAAACGCCATTTCAGTACCGGCATTGAGGGCGTGCTCAAGTTGTGTGCCATTGAGCCCGCTGGACACCACGGCGGCAACCGCGGCGGCACTGGCAATCCCCAGGCTGGTGTTGTGCGTCACCTGGCAGGCCTGGACCACAGACTGGATAAAACGCTCTGGCTGGCGCACGTCGCTGGCGATGCCCACCGGGGTTATGCGCATGGCTGCGCCGTTGGTGGTGCCATGACGCCCGGACTCTTCGGGGCTGTGGCCCGCGAGGATCATCTCGATTGCACGCTTGGTCGACGGCCCCAAAAGGTCCTGGGAGCCTTTGGCCTGCATGTTGGCTTCCCAGGCAATCAGGCGTTGGGCAAGCAGGTGCGGGTCAATGCTGCCCCGGCCTTCGACCAGCAGTTGGCCAACCAGGATGGCCTGCTCGGTGTCGTCGGTAATTGAGCCTGCAAGCATGCCCGGGGCGATGGGCTGATCGGCGGGGGCGTTTTCAAGGGTGCCAATGTGGCCAAAGCGGGACAGAATCTGCCCGCGGCTCAACGACTGGGTCGGCATGCCCAGGGCATCGCCCAAAGCCAGGCCATAAAACGCGCCCAGCGCTCGATCCATCGCGGTCATGTGGGTGTTCCAAACGAGTGGTACATGCGAAAGTGCTGTGGGTCCAGCCAACTTTCGACCATTTCCATCAAGCGCCCCTGGCGGTCGTAAGTGGTGCGCAACGCCTTGAGAAATACGGTCCCGGCAGGGCGCCCGAGCATGAGGGCGTCTTCTTCGTTGAGGGGTTCGGCGCCAATCCATTGGTCGCCGCGATCTGCGACAAAACCGTAGGCTGCCAGGGTTATGGTCAGGGAATCGTCGATCAGGCCAACCCTTGGCAAGCCTTCCAGGCCACCGGTCGCGGGCATCAGCGAGCGCTCCAGGGAGATGGCGGTGCCATCGTCCCGGCGCCGACGACGTTCCAGGATAATAAATTGGCTCAAGCCAAATTGATGGAGCAGATCCGGGCGCTCTATGGCCTGGAGCCTGAGCTGCTCAGTGTGGATGCGGGCACCGGTGCTGGCCAGTGCCTGGGTCCAGCCGTTGTTCTGGTCGAGGGTAATACCGTCATAGGTGACGATGGCGCCGCCTTCATTTTGCGTGGCTATATATTTTCGCCTTTCCAGTTCCGTCAGTGCTGCACGCAACGTGCTGTGGCTGACGCCCAGTTCTTGAGCCAATTGGTCTTCTCCTGGCAGTGGATTGCCGTCTGCCAGGAGACCGCTTTCGATACGGTGGACGAGCTCGTCGACCACCCGTTGTTGTTTGTTGAATCGAACCTGTTTGATCATGCCGAAAGTAATAGCTCAGCAATTGAGGTTCGGCAATATTCTCAACCTGGTATCAACCATAAAGGGGTGGTTATAACGGCTGTTGCGTGTAAGCAAGGATGCCTTGCGCCGGCGGGCAGCCCCGGCGCAGGGGGGGACGGGTGTTTCAGCCGCACGCCTTGAGGTTGACCGGACCCACGAACTCGTTGCCGCGGCCCATCACACAGGCCACCGCCTGATTGCGCTGGCGCTCCCAGGCCTGGACCGGATAGGTCTTGTTCCACGCCTCGTACAGCTGGCGGTCCTGTTTTGACAGGCGCAAGTTGTATTGCTTGCTCATATAAAAGTAGGTGCGGGCAATCATGCCGCGAATGGAGGGCCGGGGCATGACCTTCTTGGACTTGAAATCAACCTGTGTCAGGCACGAGCCATATTGGCCCTTTTGCACGGGCAGCCAGCCAAAACTGAAGTTGTTTCTGTCCCCGTTGACCTCGCCGATGCTGGGCACTAGGTTGTGCAGGTCCGCTTCGGCCACCTTGAACACCGGGTCGTTGCGGGTGCAGTTTTTGCGTCCACCACTTTGCCAGCACTGGCGCTGATGACCGATCTGCCAGGCGGGCACGATATGCTCCCACTCAATCCGTGCGGCGCGGTTGGCATTTTTGCGTGGGGTATAGCCACAGGCTTTCAGGTCGACACGGTTGCCGGTGTATTTGCAGCCGCAGTAGAACTCGGTGGACTGCGGTGCGTAGAGCTTCCAGGCGACTTTCTTGGCTTCGCTGAAGGTTTGCGGGGCGCCAGCGTGAGCGCTTAAAACGGTAAAGAGACTGACCAGTGCCAGTAAACAAACCCTCATCGACTCAATCTTCCTCAGGCACAGTCCAGAACACGTTAATGGCACCATCATCGCGATAGGCAATGGTGACGTTGTCGTTTTCGGAAATTTCTTCGATCAGGCGTTCCCAGAACTCGGGGTTGTCGCCTTCAAGTCGTTCAAGCACCGCCATCTTGTCTTTTTGCGCTTTGGGCGAACTGATGATTTTTTGTATACGCGTGCCGAAAATTTCGTAGGGGCTCGGTGGGGTCGGCTCTTTCGCCGCTTTTTTAGCCATGATGCGATCCTTGGTGTGCTGTATGCGCATACAGTATTTAACTGCGCCAGATTTGGCAACTGTTTGCTGCTTTGGCAAGCAAACCGGCGCTTGGTTCTGGGCGCAAAAAAAAACCGCCTCCCGGAGGGGAGGCGGCTTATTGAATCGCAAGTGCTTGAAACTCCGGGTTTAGTACTCCCAGAACATGCGCTGCAGCTCTTTGCTGTCCTGGGTCTTGGTCAGTGCAACCATGGCCAGGATGCGGGCTTTCTGAGGGTTCAGGTCGTGGGCGACCACCCAGTCATTCTTGTCGTCCGGCTGTTCTGCGTTACGCAGTACGAAACCGCCGCTGTTAACGTGAGAAGAACGAATGATTTGTACGCCATCTTTGCGCAGGGCTTGCAAGGTTGGCACTACGCTCGACGCCACCGAACCGTTGCCGGTACCTGCGTGGATGATGGCCTTGGCGCCGGATTGGGCCAGTGCCTTGTAGGCGGTGTCGTCTACATTGCCGTAGGAGTAGGCGATGCCTACGTTTGGCAGGCTCTTGATGTTTTTGATGTCGAACTCGGAATCCATGGTGTGGCGCTTGGCCGGCAGGCGGAACCAGTAGGACTTGCCTTCAACCACCATACCCAGCGGGCCCCAAGGGCTTTTGAAGGCTTCGGTCTTGATGTTGATCATTTTGCTGACATCGCGACCGGACTGGATTTCGTCGTTCATGGTCACCAGCACGCCTTTGCCGCGCGCTTCCTTGCTGCCAGCAACGGCAACGGCGTTGTACAGGTTGAGCATGCCGTCAGCCGACATGGCAGTGCCCGGGCGCATGGAGCCGACCACGACAATCGGCTTGTCGGTTTTTTCCACCAGGGTCAGGAAGTAAGCGGTCTCTTCCAGGGTGTCGGTGCCGTGGGTGATGACGATGCCATCGACATCATCGCGTTCGGCCAGCTCGGCAACCCGGCGGCCCAATTGCAGCAGGTTGTCGTTGGTGATGCTCTCGGAAGCAATTTGCATCACTTGCTCGCCGCGCACGTTGGCCAGCTCGCTCAGTTCGGGAACACCGGCAATCAGCTTGTCGATACCGACTTTGGCTGCCGTGTAAGTGGCGCTGTTGGCAGCGCTGGCGCCTGCTCCGGCAATGGTGCCGCCAGTGGCCAGAATGATGACGTTGGGTTTGCCGGCCGCTTCTTGCGCCTGGGCAGTTGGCAGAGCCAGCAGCAGTGCCAGGGCACCTGGAATGATTGATTTCAACACAGCATTTTTCATTATTTTTTCTCTTATTAGTGAGTGTGCCGATGTACGCACACCGAGCACGGCACGCGCCATCCATTGGCGGCGTGCGGCGTAGGTGAAGCACTATCTATGCCAGTGGCAAAGGCTCTGGGTGGCCCGTTCAAGCCACTGATTCACAGGGTCCAATGTCACTTGCTGCAAGCTCTGTTGCGAGCCTGGACGGTTTCCCGAACAAAGGCAGGTTTTATGTTCGGAGAATCGAATGCGCCGTGGGGTGGACAGGGGCTTTTTTCACGTTGACAAATAACCAGCGGTTTTCCATAGTGAGGTTCAAGCAAACGTTTGCGCGGCGTTTTTTGAGCCTGTGATGACAGGCACTCACCCTGAGCTGTTGCCCGTCACACGGCGCTTGGCATTCAGGTGTAGCGCAGGCAGGACGTTGCTCACAATAATCATAAGATCGGAGTTACTGCCATGAAGCTGCCATTTGCTGGTCGCCTTCTCGCTGTCGCCATGCTGGCTGCAGCATCCCTCGCTCTGCCTCTCGCCCATGCCGAAACAGCGCCAAAGCCCAAGGTCGGGCTGGTGATGAAATCGTTGGCAAACGAATTTTTCGTCACCATGCAAAAGGGCGGCGAAGACTATCAAAAGGCCAATGCGGCCACGTTCGACCTGGTTTCCAACGGGATCAAGAACGAAACGGACACTGCAGGCCAGATCGACATCATCAATCAAATGATCATTGCCAAGGTCGATGCGCTGGTCATTGCGCCCGCAGATTCCAAGGCCCTGGTTTCGGCTATCAAAAAAGCCCGGGATCGCGGGATCGTAGTGGTCAACATCGACAACCAGCTGGACCCTGACGTGCTCAAAAGCAAAGGCCTCGATGTGCCGTTCGTGGGGCCCAACAACCGCCAGGGCGCGCGTGAAGTCGGGGAGTACCTGGCGACCAAGCTGCAGGCAGGCGATGAAGTGGGCATCATCGAGGGCGTGTCGACCACCACCAATGCCCAGATGCGCACCGCAGGTTTCAAGGATGCAATGACCGCTGCCGGCATGAAAATCGTGCCGGTGCAGTCAGGCAACTGGGAAATCGACGGCGGCAACAAGGTTGCAGCGGGCATGCTCAGTGAGTACCCGAACCTCAAGGCTATCCTGGCCGGCAATGACAGCATGGCCCTGGGCGCGGTGTCGGCTATCCGTGCCGCAGGCAAGGCCGGCAAGGTCCAGGTGGTGGGCTATGACAATATCGATGCGATCAAGCCCATGCTAAAAGATGGCCGGGTACTGGCAACGGCCGATCAGGCAGCAGCCAAACAGGCGGTTTTCGGCATTGAAACCGCGCTCAAGCTGGTCAGAAAAGAGCCGGTCGAGAACCTCAAGGACGGTGTCATCGACACCCCTGTGCAACTGGTCACCCACCCTTAATCAGGCCCGCTGTCGCAGGCACCTGCCCAATCGGCAGGTGCCCGGAGAAATGTCATGTCTGCACCTGATGCCAGCGTGGTCCTCACGGTCGGCGGGATTGGTAAAACCTATACACAACAGCCGGTACTGGCAGGTATCGATTTGTCGCTGTATCGCGGCGAAGTGCTGGCCCTGACGGGGGAGAATGGCGCCGGTAAAAGCACCCTGTCGAAGATCATCGGCGGCCTTGAAATGCCGACCCTGGGGCACATGCATTTCAATGGCCAGGCCTATGCGCCCGGCAGCCGCTCGCACGCCGAGAAGCTGGGAGTGCGCATGGTCATGCAGGAGTTGAATCTGCTGCCCACCCTGACCGTGGCGGAAAACCTGTTTCTGGATAATCTGCCCGGGCGCCTGGGCTGGATCAGCCGCAAGCAATTGCGCAAGGCGGCGATCGAGGCTATGGCCCAGGTTGGCCTGGAGGCGATAGACCCCGACACCCTGGTCGGTGAGCTGGGCATTGGCCATCAGCAAATGGTCGAGATCGCCCGCAACCTGATTGGCGACTGCCATGTGCTGATTCTCGATGAGCCCACGGCGATGCTCACGGCGCGTGAAGTCGAGATGCTCTTTGTGCAAATCGAACGGCTGCAAGCCCGGGGCGTGGCGATCGTTTATATCTCCCACCGGCTTGAAGAGCTGGCCCGTGTGGCCCAGCGCATTGCCGTGTTGCGCGACGGTTGCCTGGTGTGTGTCGAGCCAATTGCCGATTACAGCAGCGAGCAACTGGTCAACCTGATGGTGGGGCGCGAGCTGGGCGACCAGTTGGACCTGGGGCCGCGCAGCCTGGGTGAACCGGCGCTCAGGGTCACTGAGCTGAACCGTGCTGACAAGGTGCGCAAGGTCTCGTTTGAGGTCAGAAAAGGCGAAATATTCGGTATCTCAGGCTTGATCGGGGCAGGGCGGACGGAGCTTTTGCGCTTGATCTACGGCGCCGACTTGCCCGACAGCGGCACGGTTGCCCTGGGCTCACCGCTGCAGGTGGTCAGCATCCGCTCGCCCGCCGATGCCGTGAAGCAGGGCATTGCCCTGATTACCGAGGATCGCAAGGGCGAAGGTTTGCTGTTGAGCCAGTCGATCAGCGCCAATATCGGCCTGGGCAACATGCAGCGCGTATCCAGGGCGGGTGTGGTTGATGGCCAGCAAGAGGCGGCATTGGCCCGGCGTCAGATCGACGCAATGGGCATCCGCAGCAGCGGCCCCGAGCAGGTGGTGTCGCAGCTGTCCGGTGGCAACCAGCAGAAGGTGGTCATTGGGCGCTGGCTGGAGCGCGACTGTTCGGTCCTGTTGTTCGACGAACCCACGCGTGGCATCGACATTGGCGCCAAGTTCGATATTTACCGCCTGCTGGGCGAGTTGACGCGCCAGGGCAAGGCGCTGGTGGTGGTGTCCAGCGACCTGCGTGAGTTGATGTTGATCTGTGACCGCATCGGTGTGCTGTCTGCGGGGCGTCTGATCGATACGTTTGAGCGTGACAGCTGGAGCCAGGAACAGTTGCTGGCCGCGGCCTTTGCCGGTTATCAAAAAAGAGATGCGCTGCTCGCAGAAGCAGCGCCACAGGAAGCCCTATGAAAACCTCCCTCGCGCCGCGAAAAAATACCCATAACTACTATGGCATGGGCACTTACCTGGGGCTGGCAGGCGCCTTGCTGGCCATGATCATTCTGTTTTCCAGCCTGAGCGATCACTTTTTCTCCTATGACACGTTAAGCACCCTGGCCAACCAGATCCCGGACCTGATGGTGTTGTCGGTGGGCATGACCTTTGTGCTGATCATCGGCGGTATCGACCTGTCGGTAGGCTCGGTACTGGCCCTGGCGGCGTCTACCGTCAGCGTGGCGATTCTGGGCTGGGGCTGGAGCATCCTGCCGGCGGCCCTGCTGGGCATGGGCTGCGCAGCACTGGCCGGAACCCTTACCGGCTCAATCACCGTGGCCTGGAAAATCCCGTCTTTTATCGTGTCGCTGGGGGTGCTGGAGATGGCCCGGGGAGCGGCCTACCAGATGACCGGTTCGCGCACGGCCTATATCGGTGACGCTTATGCCTGGCTTGCCAACCCCATCGCCTTCGGCATTTCCCCCGCCTTTATCATCGCCTTGCTGATTATCGTGGTTGCCCAGGCAGTGCTCACCCGTACCGTGTTTGGCCGTTATCTGATCGGCATTGGCACCAACGAAGAAGCCGTGCGTCTGGCAGGTATTAATCCAAAACCTTACAAGATCCTGGTCTTCAGCCTGATGGGCTTGCTGGCCGGGGTAGCGGCACTGTTCCAGATCTCGCGCCTTGAAGCGGCAGATCCCAATGCCGGTTCTGGCCTGGAGTTGCAGGTGATCGCGGCGGTGGTGATTGGTGGCACGAGCCTGATGGGCGGCCGTGGTTCGGTAATCAGCACCTTCTTTGGCGTGCTGATTATCTCGGTACTGGCCGCGGGGCTGGCGCAAATCGGCGCGACGGAGCCGACCAAGCGTATTATTACCGGTGCTGTCATTGTGATAGCAGTGGTATTGGACACATACCGCAGTCAACGTGCACAGCGACGGAACTGAGCAATGGCAACGATTAAAGATGTCGCGGCAATGGCAGGCATTTCGTACACGACGGTTTCCCATGTGCTGAACAAGACGCGCCCGGTAAGTGAGCCGGTGCGCCTGAAGGTTGAGGAGGCCATTGCCCGCCTCGACTATGTGCCCAGTGCGGTGGCGCGTTCGCTCAAGGCCAAGACCACGGCCACGATCGGCCTGTTGGTGGCCAATAGCCTGAACCCGTACTTTGCCGAACTGGCGCGTGGTATCGAAGACTACTGTGGGCGCAACAACTACTGCGTGATCCTGTGCAACTGTGACGACGACCCCGACAAGCAGCGCAACTACCTGCGGGTGCTGCTTGAAAAACGGGTCGACGGGCTGGTGGTGGCTTCGGCAGGCGGGGATCTGGGCATGGCCAGCGGGCTGGTCGGGGTGCGTACGCCGATGGTTATCGTCGACCGCAGCCTTGAGGGTGTGGAGGCCGACCTGGTGTGCATCGATCACGAACTGGGGGCGTACCTGGCCACTCGCCATTTGCTGGAACTGGGCCATCGTGCCATTGCCTGTATTGGCGGGCCGGCCATCACCCGCGTCGCCCAGCTGCGTCGGGCCGGTTATCTGCGCGCGTTGGCAGAGGCGGGCGTGGCGGCGCCGCAGCACTGGATGATCGAGAGCGACTTCAGCAGTGTCGGGGGTTATCAGGCCGCTGTCGGCCTTTTGCAACACAACCCGCCATCGGCCATTTTTGCCTGCAATGACATGATGGGCATTGGTGTGCTGCGGGCAGCAGCAGAACGCAATATTCGGGTGCCGCAGCAGTTGTCGGTGATCGGTTTTGATGATGTACAGATGAGCCGCTATGTCTATCCGTCGTTGACCACGGTCGGGCAGTCAATAGTGCAATTGGGCGAAATGGCTGCGCAGTTGCTGTTACGCCGTATCGCATCGCCCGGGCGTGCGGTGGAGCAACGAATCGTCAAGCCCGAGATTGTGTTGCGCGAGTCCACTCGGGCTTATGCCGATGCCGCGTTCAAATCCCCCCAATCAATCACCGGATGAGTGTCGATACATGCAAGCAAATGTAGTGGTGGTTGGCAGCCTGAACATGGACCTGGTGACGCGCACGCAGCGGTTGCCGCGCCCGGGAGAAACGGTGTTCGGGCAGTCCTTTACGACGGTGCACGGAGGCAAGGGGGCCAACCAGGCGGTGGCAGCATCGCGCCTGGGTGCGGCTGTGGCTATGGTCGGTTGTGTTGGCAGTGACGCCTATGGCGTACAACTGCGCGACGGGCTGCTGGCCGACCGTATTGACTGCCAGGCAGTGCGCACCGTACCAGGCAGTGCAAGCGGCGTGGCGCTGATCACGGTCGCGGCTGATGGCCAGAACACTATTGTGGTGGTGGCAGGTGCCAATGGCTGCCTGGAGCCTGACGATATCCAGGCATTTGATCAGGTTTTGCAAGCCGCGCAGGTGCTTGTTTGCCAGCTTGAAGTGCCGATGCCTACAGTAGGTTATGTACTGGGTCGCGGGCGCGAACTGAATAAAACCGTAATTCTCAATCCGGCCCCGGTCAGTGGTCCGCTGCCTGGGGCGTGGTACGACGCGATCGATTACCTGGTCCCCAATGAGAGCGAGGCCTGGGCGCTCAGCGGCGTAGTGGTTGATGGCCTTGAGTCTGCAGAGCGTGCTGCTCGCCAACTGATCCAGTTGGGCGCGCGCAAGGTGATTGTCACCCTGGGTGCCCAGGGTGCGCTGTTTGTCAGTGCGCAGCGGGTTGCGCACTTTGCGGCGCCCAAGGTTGAAGCGGTCGATGCCACGGCGGCGGGGGATACCTTTGTCGGAGGCTTTGCAGCCGCGCTGGCGGCGGGGATGGCTGAAGATGACGCTATTCGCTTTGCCCAGGTAGCAGCAGCGTTATCGGTAACCCGCGCCGGTGCTCAACCCTCCATTCCCATGTTGCATGAAGTACAGGGCCTTGCCACACCATGAAAAAAACTCCGCTGCTCAATATCGCCCTGTCGCGGCTGATAGCCTCGTTGGGGCATGGCGATATCATTGTTATTGCCGATGCCGGGTTGCCCGTGCCCAAAGGGGTCGAGCTGATTGACCTGGCACTGACCCCAGGCGTACCGGACCTTGCCAGTACCCTGCAGGCCTTGCTCAGCGAGATGCAGGTGCAAAACCATGTGCTGGCCCATGAGCTGCTGCTGGCACCGTGCGCGGCGCTGTCATCCATTGAGGTGCATGCCAGCAAAGGGGCGTTGGGCTCGCAGCGTCTTCTCTCCCATGACGCTTTCAAAGAGCTTTGCCTGCAGGCAAAAGCAATTGTTCGCACAGGCGAACGCCACCCTTACTGCAATATTGCCTTGATATCAGGCGTCATCTTTTAGACAGACACTACATGGAGTTGGTTATGCCGGTATTTACCCGTTTGTTTCAGCCACTGATCAGGAGTGTCGTGCTTTTGTCCGCCATCACGATTTCAAGCGTCCACGCAGCCGACAAGATTGATCTGATTATCGACACCGATCCTGGTGCAGATGATGTCGTCGCGTTACTGCTGGCGCTGGCCTCGCCCGAGCAGCTGAATGTGCTGGCCATTACCACCGTGGCGGGCAATGTGCGGCTCGACAAGACCTCGCGCAATGCTCGCCTGGCCCGGGAGTGGGCAGGGCGCGAAGAGGTTCCGGTGTATGCCGGGGCGCCCAAGCCTCTGGTGCGCACGCCGATCTACGCCGAGAACATCCATGGTCAGGAGGGGGTGACCGGGGTGCCGGTCCATGAGCCTGCCAAAGGGCTTGAGCCGGCCAATGCGGTTAACTACCTGATCGATACCTTGCGTGCGGCCAAGCCAGGCAGCGTGACCATTGCCATGCTCGGCCCACAGACCAACCTGGCACTGGCCTTGATCCAGGCGCCCGATATCACCAAGGGCATCAAGGAAGTCGTGGTGATGGGCGGGGCCCATTTCAATGGCGGCAATATCACGCCGGTAGCCGAGTTCAACCTCTATGCCGACCCGCATGCGGCAGAGGTGGTTTTGCACAGCGGCGTGAAACTGACCTATGTGCCCCTTGATGTCACCCACAAGATCCTCACCAGCGAAGCACGCCTCAAGCAGATCGCGGCGCTGGGCAACACGGCCGGCAAGCTGGTGGGGGATATTCTCAATGAATACGTCAAAGGCGACATGGTTCACTACGGCTTGCCGGGCGGGCCTGTACACGATGCCAGCGTGATCGCCTACCTGCTCAACCCCGGGTTGTTCTCCGGGCGCGAAGTCAATCTGGTCGTGGATACCCGTGAAGGTCCCACGTTTGGCCAGACCATTGCGGACTGGTACAACACCCTGAATCAGCCAAAAAATGCCTTTTGGGTTGAAAACGGCGACGCCCAGGGGTTTTTTGACTTGCTGACGGAGCGCCTGGGCCGCTTGAAATAAGCTGCGCGTGCCCGGGTTCAGGTCAGTTTTGCCAGTTCCGTATGGCGATATTTTTCGAACACCTGGCTGACAAAAGCGCGTGCGGCCTCCGTGCCAAGCTCTTTGACCAAAAGGTCGATGCCGATGATCGCCAGCTCTTCAGGGCTGCCCGGGCTATAAGAGCACTGTCCTTGATGCCACTTGGCCTTGATATCTGCGTCGATGCTGACTGTTGTCATGGGGTGCTCATGAGAGGGGCGTGAAAGAGCGATTTTAGCAAAAAGTCGCTGTGACGCCATCGACAGAGCCGGGTTAATCGCGTCATGGGGCATTTGCTGTGTCAAATTGCCCATCGGCGCGCTGGTGCGTGCCACACTTGCATTTTTTTCCAGAGGTGCATGCGCCATGCAAATTGATTTGAACGCCCCTGACGGCCTTACCCTGGCGTCGGTACGCCAGTTGCTGGCTTCGGCCAGTGACGATGGCCACACGCAGTTGCGTGTGACGCGCGCGGGTGTTGCCTTTATTTCTTCTGGCGTGGTGGGCGGTGCAGATATAGACGGGCTGCTGTTTCGCCTGGAGACCTGGGCAGCAGGCTCAGGTTATGTCGGAAAAATTGCGGCCAGTGATGAGGTCTGGGTGATGCAAATTTTCAATGCGTTAAAAGACAACTGGCCTAACCCGCCATTTGACTACATTGATGTGTACTAATTCTTACACATATTTGGCAATGATTAGAGGCGTACGCTACATGCCTGCTCGGGCAAACTGCCTGCGCGTTGGCTAAACAGAGGGTGCTGACAGGCACCATGCAACCTATATGCGAAAAAGCTGTCGCAAAGGTTCAGACTTTTTTACTTAAGGAGGCTTCATGTCTTGGAAGCTAGTGTCATTGGGTTCGTTGTTGGCGGTCGTAGCGCTGTCCGGGTGCAGTACGTCAGGTTCGGGCAGTGAGCCCGCTGCCGAGGCAGGGCATAGCCGCTGTGATGCCAGTGCAGCTGCCTTTGTCATCGGCAAGAAAGCATCGGCCGAACTGCTGGAGCAGGCTCGCATCAAAGCCGGTGCGCAGAATGCACGCGTCTTGATGCCCCACGATGTCATGACGCTCGAGTACCGCTCGGATCGTTTGAACCTGAACACGGATGACCAGGCGGTCATTACCCGCGTGAACTGCGGCTAACGTTCTGTCAGGCATAAAAAACCCCGTCACATGGACGGGGTTTTTTTGTTCGAAGGAGATTTACTCCGGACGAACCTGTGCAGCTTGCATACCCTTTTGGCCTTTCTCAGCCACGAAGGAAACGGTCTGGCCTTCTTTCAGGCTTTTGAAACCGTCGCTTTCGATAGCTTTGAAGTGTACGAACAGGTCGTCACCGCCACCTTGAGGAGTGATGAAGCCGAAGCCTTTTTCATCGTTGAACCATTTTACGGTGCCGGTTTGGCGATTAGACATGGTGTATCTCCAAGAAACTTATATTTTCAGTAGTACTGTGCTGCTCAGGCCAACTGGGCACACCGAGCTATCATAGTCGAAATGTGCGCTTTGGAACCCCCCCTGAACCACAGTTTGCTGCGATGTTAGCTTCGGTCTGCTGCCTGAAACGCTCGAAGCCCCCGGTTTCCGGGGGCTTGAGGGTTAAACGGGCTTGGAAAAAAAGCACTCGCGAATGAATATTTTTTACGCGAAAAATGGTTTCTGGCCATTTTTGCCCTGAATCAGGCCCGAATTCGCTCTGCAGCCAGGTCTATTTTTTCGCGCGGCAGGCCTGGATTGCGTCCAGCGCCTTGGTTCGCAGCTCTGCACTCGGCTGGGTGGTCTTGCTCATCAGTTGGGTGATTTCAGCCGTGCTGAACTTTTCGGACAGTTTTTCCGCGCCGCATGCACAGTGTTGCTGGGCGGTCTTGACGTCGACACTTTGGCTTGCCGCCGCTACGCAGTCCTTCATGTAGTCGTTTTTTGCGCCTGCTGGCCAATTATCGGCTTGGGCGCTCAGGGGTAACAGCAGTGCCAAGGGTGCTGCGAAGGCGAGTAAGCGGATCGTGCGCATAAGTTGCTCCTTGTAAGCATGAAAGCCGAGTGTGTATCACTGAGTATCTGAAAGGTGAGTGCAGCTCAAGTTCACCGCTTTGTAAAAAAGTACCCTTTATTTTGGATGCGGGGCAGGGTGCGCAACAGGCAGCGTACATCTGTGCTAGCATGCCGCCCTTGGCTTTTTTTGCGTTTGCATGCTCGCGCAGTTGCAACCCAGAGCCATCAACCCTATTTATTTGAACTCCAGTCACTCTGGTTCGGTTTCCGGTTGGCCGCAAGGCTCCTGCCACTGTGAGGCAGGCAGACCACCGAATCGCGTACTGGCTCATCCCAACCCACGTGACCTTTGGTAGGGGTCACCACTAGGAGAGGAGGCGCCATGCCAACTATTACTCTTCCCGACGGCAGTCAACGTTCTTTCGATCATCCGGTATCCGTGGCCGAGGTTGCCGCGTCCATTGGCGCAGGCCTGGCCAAAGCCACCGTGGCCGGCAAGGTCAACGGCAAGCTGGTTGATGCCTGTGACCTGATCGAACATGACGCCACCTTGCAAATCATCACGCCCAAGGATGAAGAGGGGCTGGAAATCATTCGTCACTCTTGCGCCCACCTGGTCGGCCATGCAGTGAAGCAACTGTTCCCTACGGCCAAAATGGTCATCGGGCCGGTGATTGACGAAGGTTTTTATTACGATATCGCCTATGAGCGTCCGTTCACTCCGGATGACATGGCCGCTATCGAGCAGCGCATGCAGCAGCTGATCGAAAAAGACTACGACGTCATCAAGAAAGTGACGCCGCGTGCCGAAGTCATCGAGCTGTTTGCCGCGCGTGGTGAAGACTACAAGCTGCGCCTGATCGAAGACATGCCGGACGAGCAGGCGATGGGCTTGTACTTCCATGAAGAATACGTCGACATGTGCCGTGGCCCTCACGTGCCCAACACACGCTTCCTGAAGTCGTTCAAGCTGACCAAGCTGTCGGGCGCCTACTGGCGCGGCGATGCCAAAAACGAGCAGCTGCAGCGTATCTACGGCACGGCCTGGGCTGACAAGAAGCAACTGGCAGCCTACGTTCTGCGTATCGAAGAAGCCGAAAAGCGTGACCACCGTAAAATCGGCAAGCGCCTTGGCCTGTTCCATACCCAGGAAGAAGCGCCGGGCATGGTGTTCTGGCACCCGAACGGCTGGACCCTGTACCAGGTACTTGAGCAGTACATGCGCAAAGTACAGCGCGACAATGGCTACCTGGAGATCAAGACTCCACAGGTCGTCGATCGCAGCCTGTGGGAAAAGTCCGGTCACTGGGCCAACTACGCCGAAAACATGTTTACTACCCAGTCGGAAAGCCGCGACTACGCGATCAAGCCGATGAACTGCCCTTGCCACGTGCAAGTGTTCAACCAGGGTCTCAAGAGCTACCGTGAGCTGCCGCTGCGCCTGGCCGAGTTCGGTGCCTGCCACCGCAATGAGCCGTCGGGTGCCCTGCACGGCATCATGCGCGTGCGCGGCTTTACCCAGGACGATGCACACATCTTCTGTACGGAAGAGCAGATGCAGGCCGAGTCCGCCGCCTTTATCAAGCTGACCCTGGATGTCTATGCCGACTTCGGCTTCAAGGACATCGAGCTCAAGCTGTCGACACGTCCTGAAAAGCGTGTGGGCTCCGATGAACTGTGGGATCGTGCCGAAAGTGCATTGGCCTCAGCCCTTGATAGCGCGGGTCTGCCATACGACTTGCAGCCGGGTGAAGGTGCCTTCTACGGGCCGAAGATTGAATTTTCTCTGAAAGATTGTCTGGGTCGTGTCTGGCAGTGTGGTACCCTGCAGCTCGATTTCAACCTGCCGATCCGTCTTGGCGCAGAATATGTGTCCGAAGACAACAGCCGCAAGCACCCGGTTATGTTGCACCGCGCGATCCTTGGATCGTTCGAACGCTTTGTCGGTATCCTGATCGAGCATTACGAAGGTGCGTTCCCTGCATGGCTTGCGCCGACGCAGGCAGTGATCATGAATATCACTGACAAACAGGCAGATTTTGCTGCTGAAGTTGAAAAAACTCTCAATCAGAGCGGATTTCGTGCCAAGTCTGACTTGAGAAATGAAAAGATCGGCTTTAAAATCCGCGAGCATACTTTGCTCAAGGTTCCCTATCTCTTGGTTATCGGAGATCGGGAAGTCGAGATGCAGACTGTCGCTGTGCGTACACGTGAAGGTGCTGACCTGGGCTCGATGCCCGTCGCGCAATTCGCTGAATTCCTCGCACAAGCGGTTTCCCGGCGTGGTCGCCATGATTCGGAGTAATTATTATTAAGCGTGAAATGAGACAAGATAAACGAGCTGCACCGAAAGCCCCGATCAACGAGAATATCTCGGCACGCGAGGTTCGGTTAATTGGGGCTGAAGGCGAGCAGCTTGGGATTGTGTCAATTGAAGACGCGCTTCTTAAAGCTGAAGAGGCCAAACTGGACTTGGTGGAAATTTCCGCTGATGCAGTACCCCCAGTTTGCAAGCTGATGGACTACGGCAAATCGATCTTCGAAAAGAAGAAGCAGATTGCTGCTGCAAAGAAAAACCAGAAACAGATTCAGGTTAAAGAAATCAAGTTTCGTCCAGGGACGGAGGAAGGGGATTACCAGGTAAAACTGCGCAACCTGGTACGTTTCCTGAGTGATGGGGACAGGGCCAAGGTATCGCTACGATTCCGCGGCCGTGAGATGGCCCACCAGGAGCTGGGTATGGAACTGTTGAAGCGGGTTGAAGCTGACCTTGCGGAATACGGTACCGTCGAACAGCATCCTAAGATGGAAGGACGCCAGCTGATCATGGTCATCGCCCCGAAAAAGAAGAAGTAATCAATAGGGCACGGCAGGCCTTCTGATTATGTTTATCAACTGAATGCGGAGTATCCGAACATGCCAAAGATGAAGACTAAAAGTGGTGCTGCTAAGCGGTTTCTGAAAACTGCTAACGGTATCAAGCACAAGCACGCTTTCAAGAGCCACATCCTGACCAAAATGTCGACCAAGCGTAAGCGTCAACTGCGCGGTAGCAGCTTGCTGCATCCGTCTGACGTGGCAAAAGTCGAGCGCATGCTGCGCCTTCGTTAATTTTTGGTTAAGACTAGAGGAAGTAACTCATGGCTCGTGTAAAGCGTGGCGTTGTCGCCCGTAAACGTCACAAAAAAATTCTGAAACTGGCTAAAGGCTACTACGGCGCACGCTCACGCGTATTCCGTGTTGCCAAGCAAGCGGTAATCAAGGCAGGCCAATACGCCTACCGTGACCGTCGTCAGAAAAAACGTCAGTTCCGCGCTCTGTGGATCGCTCGTATCAACGCTGGTGCTCGTATCAACGGTCTGTCTTACAGCCGTTTCATCGCCGGCCTGAAAAAAGCTTCCATCGAGATCGACCGTAAGGTTCTGTCTGATCTGGCAGTGAACGAAAAAGCGGCGTTTGCTGCGATTGTCGAGAAAGCTAAAGCCACTCTGGCTTAAGTACCCCCGACAGTCATTCGGGCTTGCCTGTGCAAGCCCGGGTGCTAAACGTCATAAATAGGGGAAGAGCCTTCAAGCTCTTCCCCTATTTTGTATCTGGAGTCTGTACATGGAAAACCTGGATGCGCTGGTCTCTCAAGCACTAGAGGCTGTGCAAAGCGCTGAAGATATCAATGCCCTGGAGCAAATCCGGGTTCAATACCTTGGTAAAAAGGGTGAATTGACTCAGGTGATGAAGACCCTGGGCAATCTGCCGGCAGAAGAGCGTCCGCAAGTCGGTGCGCTGATCAACGTTGCCAAGGAGCGTGTCACAGAGGTTCTCAATGCGCGCAAGGCGTTGTTTGAAGAGGCCGAACTGGCCGCCAAACTGTCTGCCGAGTCCATTGATGTGACCCTGCCTGGCCGTGGCCAGACCTCTGGCGGTCTGCATCCGGTAACCCGGACTCTGGAACGTATCGAACAGTTCTTTACCCACATTGGCTACGGCATTGCCGAAGGCCCTGAGGTTGAAGACGACTATCACAACTTCGAGGCGCTCAACATCCCAGGCCATCACCCGGCCCGGTCGATGCATGACACCTTCTATTTCAATGCCAACATGTTGTTGCGCACCCATACCTCGCCGGTACAGGTCCGCACCATGGAATCCAAAAAGCCGCCGATCCGCATCGTCTGCCCGGGCCGTGTGTATCGTAGCGACTCCGATATCACCCATTCGCCGATGTTCCACCAGGTTGAAGGCCTGCTGGTCGATCGCGATATCAACTTCGCGGACCTGAAAGGGACCATCGAAGAGTTCCTGCGGGTGTTCTTCGAAAAAGAACTGGCCGTGCGTTTCCGTCCATCCTACTTCCCGTTCACCGAGCCTTCCGCTGAAGTGGATATGGAATGTGTGATGTGCAGCGGTAAAGGCTGCCGTGTCTGCAAGCAGACTGGCTGGCTGGAAGTCATGGGCTGCGGCATGGTTCATCCGAACGTGCTGCGCATGTCCGGGATCGATCCGGAAGAGTTCTCGGGCTTTGCCTTCGGCATGGGCGTTGAGCGTCTGGCCATGCTGCGTTACGGCGTGAACGACTTGCGTCTGTTCTTCGACAACGACTTGCGGTTCCTCGCGCAATTTCGCTAGTCGTAACGAATTCTTAGGAGAGCAGGATGAAATTCAGTGAACAATGGCTGCGTGGTTGGGTAAACCCGCAGGTAGGTCGCGACGAGCTGGTTGCTCGTCTGTCGATGGCCGGTCTTGAGGTCGACAGCGTTACGCCGGCCGCCGGTGTATTCAGTGGTGTGGTGGTGGGCGAGGTGTTGAGCACCGAGCAGCACCCAGATGCCGACAAGCTGCGCGTTTGCCAGGTCAGCAATGGTGCCGAGACGTTTCAGGTAGTGTGCGGCGCGCCCAACGTGCGCCCTGGCTTGAAAATTCCGTTCGCCATGATCGGTGCTGAACTGCCGGGCGACTTCAAGATCAAGAAGGCCAAGCTGCGTGGCGTTGAGTCCAACGGCATGCTGTGCTCGCAAGCAGAGCTGCAAGTGGGCGAGGGCAATGACGGCCTGATGGAGTTGCCGGCTGATGCGCCGGTGGGCGAAGACATTCGTGTGTACCTGGGTCTTGAAGACGCCAGCATCGAAGTCGACCTCACGCCGAACCGTGGCGACTGCCTTTCGCTGGCAGGTCTGGCCCGTGAAGTGGGCGCTCTGTACAACGCCCCGGTCACTCGCCCGGTGGTTGCGCCAGTTGCTGCGGTACACGAGGAAGTGCGTCCGGTTGAAGTGCTTGCACCTGCCGCGTGCCCGCGCTACCTGGGCCGTGTGATCCGCAATGTCGACCTGTCCCGGCCAACGCCGCTGTGGATGGTTGAGCGCCTGCGTCGCGCTGACGTGCGCAGCATCGATGCCGCTGTCGACATTACCAACTATGTCATGCTGGAACTGGGTCAGCCGCTGCACGCGTTCGACCTTGCCGAGATCAATGGCGGCATTCGTGTGCGCATGGCCGAAGAAGGCGAGAAGCTGGTACTGCTCGACGGCCAGGAAGTCACCCTGCGCAGCGACACGCTGGTTATTGCCGACCATACCCGTGCCCTGGCTATTGCCGGCGTAATGGGTGGCGAGCACAGCGGTGTGACCGACAAGACCCGCGACGTATTTCTTGAAAGCGCTTTCTTTGATCAGATCGCTGTCGCTGGCAAGGCCCGCTCCTACGGCCTGCACACCGACGCTTCGCACCGCTATGAGCGTGGCGTGGACTGGAAGCTGGCGCGTGAAGCCATGGAGCGCGCCACTGGCTTGCTGCTGGACATCACTGGCGGCGAAGCTGGCCCGATCATCGAAACTGTAAACGAGCAGTACCTGCCATCGATTGCGCCAATCACCCTGCGTGCTGCGCGTATCAGCCAGATGCTGGGCATGGAAATGGACTCGGCGGAAATTGAGCGCCTGCTCAGTGCCCTGGGCCTGACCATTACCGCTGAAGGTGAAGGGCAGTGGCGTGTAGAAGTGCCTAGCCATCGTTTCGATATCAGCCTGGAAGTTGATTTGATCGAAGAGCTGGCGCGCCTTTACGGCTACAACCGCTTGCCGGTTCGTTATCCGCAGGCCCGACTGGCACCGCAAGCCAAGGCCGAAGCGCGCAGTGACCTGCCGGAACTGCGTCGTCTGCTGGTAGCACGCGGTTATCAGGAAGCGATCACCTACAGCTTTATCGACCCGAAACAGTTCGAACTGTTCAGCCCGGGTGTTGAACCGCTGCTGCTGGCCAACCCTATCTCCAACGACATGGCTGCCATGCGTGCCTCGTTGTGGCCAGGCCTGGTCAAGTCATTGCAGCACAACCTGAACCGTCAGCAAGATCGCGTTCGCCTGTTTGAAAGCGGCCTGCGTTTTGTTGGTCAGCTGGAAGGCCTGAAGCAAGAGCCGATGTTGGCTGGCGTGGTGTGTGGCAGCCGTTTGCCTGAAGGCTGGGCACAAGGTCGCGATGTTGTCGACTTCTTTGACGTCAAGGCTGATGTTGAAGCGGTGTTGGGTTTTGCTGGTGCACTGGATGCATTCACCTTTGTGCCGGGCAAACATCCTGCCCTGCATCCGGGCCAGACTGCACGTATCGAGCGTGACGGTCGCGAAGTTGGCTATGTCGGTGCCATCCACCCTGAACTGTCCAAAAACCTTGGTCTTGACCGTCCAGTGTTTGTTTTTGAACTGGTTCTGGCAGAAGTCGCGGCAGGTAAAATGCCGAAATTCCATGAGTTGTCGCGCTTTCCTGAAGTGCGTCGTGACCTGGCGTTGTTGGCCGATCGTGACGTAGCAGCCAGTGCCGTACTGGATGTAATTCGTGAAAATGCAGGCGAATGGCTGACAGACCTAAGGTTATTTGATGTTTACCAGGGTAAAGGCATTGATCCGCATAGAAAAAGCCTTGCGGTTGGCTTGACCTGGCAGCATCCATCGCGCACTCTTAATGACGATGAGGTGAACGCCACAACGCAAAATATCCTCACCTCGCTTGAACAAAGGTTGAACGCCACGTTAAGGAAGTGACGTATGGGGGCTCTGACAAAAGCTGAGATGGCGGAACGTCTTTATGAAGAGTTGGGCCTGAACAAACGCGAGGCCAAAGAATTGGTCGAGCTGTTTTTTGAAGAAATCAGGCACGCTCTTGAAGACAACGAGCAGGTCAAATTGTCGGGTTTTGGCAATTTTGATCTGCGTGACAAGCGACAGCGGCCAGGCCGCAATCCGAAAACGGGAGAAGAAATCCCGATCACGGCTCGCCGTGTAGTCACTTTTCGTCCAGGGCAGAAGTTGAAGGCCCGAGTAGAGGCTTATGCTGGAACCAAGTCATAACGACGAGCTCCCGCCGATCCCGGGCAAACGCTACTTCGCCATCGGCGAAGTTAGCGAGCTGTGCGGTGTAAAACCGCACGTGCTGCGCTACTGGGAGCAAGAATTTCCTCAGCTCAACCCCGTAAAACGTCGCGGAAACCGCCGGTATTATCAGCGCCAGGATGTGCTGATGATCCGGCAGATTCGAGCGTTGCTTTATGATCAAGGTTTCACTATTGGAGGGGCGCGCTTGCGGCTTTCCGGTGATGAAGCCAAAGATGACACCACGCAGTACAAGCAGTTAATTCGGCAAACGATTAGCGAGCTTGAAGATGTTTTGCAGGTCCTGAAAAAATAACCAAAGCGTTTTAAAATACTTTCGTATTTCAAAAGCTTAAGGTATATTTCTCGACGTTCTAGCAAGTTGTAACGCCTAGTCGGGGCGTAGCGCAGTCCGGTAGCGCACTAGCATGGGGTGCTAGGGGTCGAGTGTTCGAATCACTCCGTCCCGACCATATTCTGTAAGGGAATCAAGGGTTTAGGCCTTTGATTCCCTTTCTCGTTTCTGCCTTGCGCAAAACTGGCGCAAAATGGGCGCAAAACTAACCGGTGATTTCGCTGATATTCAGGTCTGGAATCGCATCCGACCAGATCACATCGGCGTGGTCTTTCTGGTAGTTCTTGGTCATCGTCTCGCTGGCATGGCCCGCAATGGATTGACCATCTTTACCGGCTCTTTTGTACAGGTGCAGCGACAGCGCACGCACTTCGTGGAAGCCTGGCATTTCCTCTTCTTTCCAGTCTGCATAGCAGCCGGCAATTTCCCGCGCTTCTTTAAAAGAGCGCGTTAGAAAGCGATCCTCAACCTTAGTCCAGTGCTCTTTGGTCTGCGCCTGCTTCTGCAGCAATCGTTGCGGCTTGCGATGAATCAAGAAGGGTGAGGCGACGCTATCTCGGCAACGGGTTATTACGGCCTGCAACTCATCAGTTACCTTAAATCGAATCCACGCCGTATCACTGGCCTTGGCTGTCTTCTTTTGTACCAGGTACAGGAAACCATCCCTTACTCCATCAAAGCGCATGTCCAGAATGTCTGAGCGCCGCTGAGCAGTGATCAGCGCTAAGTCGATGGCGTTGCGCAGCCAGGGTGGGGCCACCTCCCTGATCGCCTTCAGACCTTCCACGGTATGGCGTCTGCGTTGCTTCTTCTCGATACGGTTAATGGTGCTCGATGCCGGGTTGTCCGGGCATAAGCCTTTGGACGCGGCATGATTGAAAATGTCCACCAACAGAGCGCGGCTTTGATTGGCGCTCCTCGGGGTCAGTGTGTCCAGGAACTCGGCAACCATGCGTATGGTGATTTGATCGACTGCTTTGCCCTCAAAATGCTTTCGGAAGCGTCTGAAGTGAACGGCATACAGTCCGAGCGTACCCTTGGCCAGTTCGCGGGGAGGTAAGATCTCGGCTTCGTATTTATCCAGAAAGCCTGCAAAGGACCCTGATGGATTACCCATGACAGAGCGGACCAGATCGGCGCCTTGCATGAAGGCCAGGTTGAGCTGTTTTGCGGCATCAATTGCCCTGATCCGATCGGTACCGAATTGAAACCACTTACCGTCGCTGGGGCGACGGTAGCGGTAGGTCGAACGGCGTGGATCAAAGTACAGGTTCTGCGGCAGGTGCTTGTTCGCACTATTGCGTGGCCGTGGAGCCATCAGGCAACTCCTCTTAGCACCATAGCGACCAGGTCGTTGCCTTCAGCTATGTTCAGTGCGTTCCAGTCCACATACCAGAGCGAGCCTATCTGCTCGCCCGGCAGCTTTCCGTTGCGGATGTAATTGCGTATGGCTTGCGAGCAGAGCGGTGTCCCGTTCTCACCCCAGCGGCGGCGTTGGTATTCGCTAATTTTGATCAGCTCTTTACGCATGGCCATCCCCTTTGATAGCGGTGCCTGGGTGCGTATACCCCACCACAAGCTGCGCGGGCGGGCGATTTTGAGCGCTTAGCGGGGCATCAATGCGCGCTGCCTCGCGCAGCTTTATGTGGGGTATAAGCACCCCCGCAGTGGCGCGAAAAGCTTTAGTAATGCCTGCTGCTGCGCAGCAGAGACTGTTTTTTACAGGCGTATCGATCCCACTGGTGTTGCGGAGCAAAGCGGGCAGGGGTAGGCAGTTGGTCAGTGAGTGCGTCATGCCGCTTTTCTCCGGGTGCGGTATTCAGGGTGATGCTTGCGGCCATCGGCCAGGCCGTTGCGGTAGCCGAGCCAATAGAGCAAGGCCGCGCTCAATGTCAAAAAGATCAGTGCGCTGATCTGGGTCGGGGTCATGTGGTGTGCTCCTGGTGCGGCGCCGGTGGTGGCAGCGCTGGCTAGTCGTCTTTATCCGGTGTGCCGCTTTGCGGTCTGGCCAGCTCCTCGTCAGCCTTGTAGGCGCGAATATCAATCAGCGCGGCAACGTGGCGGATGTGAGCGAACTTCGGCGCCTTGCGGCTGCTGTCGAGTGTGATTACGGGTATTTGAATCCGGCCGCTGATGATCTCTGCCGCAAAAGACTGCTCGTTGAGGTGGCGAAAGTACTGCACGCGCAGCTTGTCGAGGGGGATCAGCACGTCACCAAAATTGCGGTACAGCAGCTCTACGGTGTCCGCATCCGGTGCTGGCAGCAGCCGTAGAGGGCTTTGGTTGGCATTAGTCATGGGCTGGTGTGCTCGGTTTTGGTTGGAGCCGGGCCGGGTGGTTCCAGGCATTCAGGCAGTGTCGCTTGGTCAGTTCGCGCAAATGCTCCGGCACTTCAAGGAGCGCAGCGTTGCGCTCCTCGCGTGTCGGCATGGCCACGATCTGCCGAGCGTATTCCCTAGGCCACGTCACGGTGATCAGCTGGAATTGCTGGAATTGCTGGAAGGGTCAGGCCCAACTGCTCGGCCAGCCAAGCGATGCCAGACTGACGTACCCGGGTTGATTGGCTGTACTGCATGCCGAGTTCGGCGTGAAACCAGTTGCTGTCCTTTATCCGCAAATACTCACGGTCCCTAACCGGGAAGGCAGGCAGGTTGCGTTCGTTGAGCAGTCCTTTTTCGCGCATCAACTTGATCAGTTTTGGCCGGGTAGTGCCTAGGCACGCAGCGGCTTTGGAGAGGGTGCGTTCCATAACACCCCCTAGGCTGCGAGCGCGGTAGAAGTCGCCGACGCGACTAAGTGATCGAGCGACTGAAGCAGCCGGCTAAAGCTGTGCTGGTCGTCGCCATAAGCGGTAAAGCACTGAGTGCGCGGGTAACTGTCGCCGGCGATCAGTATCGCCGTGATGCCTTTACGGCTCTGTGTGCGATGCACTGCCAAGCTGACAGCTTCATCCAGACCGACATCGAGTAACAACGAGCCACCTTTGCGCACCAGTTTCTGCAGCAACTCTTGTTGATTGGCATCCAGTAGCTGGCCGCGATCGACAGATTCAGCACGCACGCGCGGTGTTGCTGGCTCGGCAGTGTCCATGCGGCCGTTGGCGATGGACTCAATAAAGTCAGCGAGTACCAGGTGTGTGTCTTTGTCGGGGTCGTAAACCGTCAGGCTGTGCTTCTCTTCGCCGGAAACAATGGTGAAAAGCGTGCCAGAGGAGCCGCGCTCAACCTGCAGTACGAAGATCAACGGCAGGTTGGTATTTTTGAAGCTGCACGAGTGGCGAAACGTGCCGTTCAAATTGACCTGCGCAGCCAGCAGGCGAAGGGTTTTATCAGCCAAAAAAAACCGGTTCATGCTGCATGCCCTCCGTTGTTTGGATCGAACGGGGCAGGGCTGTTGCTGTGCGGGACCAGTCGGGGTTTGTGGTTGTGAAGGATGACTAGACAGCCGGTGGTGGCTTGCAGCTGCTCGATCAGTCGACGGTTACTGGCGCACGCTGGGTGGACGTGCAGGGTTGCTGTGGTGTGCATGGTGTTGCCTCGCTCTGTGGTGGGAGAGTGAGACGATAATAACCTGAAAGGTTAATTTTACAAGAAAAAATGCTCTATTTGGTTTTTTGGTTCAGGCGCTAACGGGATAGAGCATCAAGGTTTGGCCTTATTAATCGGTTGATGTCATAGTGATGTCAAAATAAGAGCGTGAGTACTATGACGTTATTTACTACTGAGTTAGATGAGCTGGTTTCGAATATTGAAGCGTTATCATTTACAGTTGATAACATAACTAGGAGCTTCTCTACTACTCCTCTTTTTTCACCTATGTTGTCTCCCCAGGTGGCTGGTAAAAAGAGTATTGATTTAGAAAAGCGGGAAAGAGTTTTCCAAACGACAACCCCGGTATTTATCAGGCGAATAGACTTTATTGGTGAGGCTTATAAGAGTATTGAACTGTGTTTGTATACTTCAGAAGGTAAGTCAAAAGCTTTAACTGTAGAGGTGGGCTCAAGAGGTGGCTGGGTATCAGTGAATGAGTTCTGTTCAAAGTTTTCTATTCGTACGAAAGGAGTTCTTGCAAGGCCTAAGTTGTCGACAATTACTATTTATGGCTTTGAGTTCACTAGGCCAAAAGATATGCGCTCTACGCTAGTTGAGTTTGCATCTGCCGCCTATAAAGTTACTACACATGTTAAAGAGTCGAAGGAGGCTGTTGCTGCGCTAGAAGTTAAGCATGAAACCTTGTCTGAAGAGATTGATGAATATGTAGATGTTATTTCAAAACAGACTAAGGAGTCTGAGGAGTTAGATGTTGCAATTAAAAGAGGGAAAAAGAGCCTGAATGAACTTGAGTCCGATGCAGAGGCTTTGAAGGCAGGTCTTAGTAACGTAGTTGTTGAACTACAGGCAAAGCAAAATAATTTACAACAACTAACAAGAGAAACTAAAAATTTAAATGATGGGGTTGCCGACCTTAAACAACAGCTTTCGGGACTCGTAAACGACAGAAGTCTTATCTCAGATGAGTTCTCTGACTATATAAAAGAGGGGAAGGGGCAGGCAGCGGTATATTTGCGGCTGATGGTGGTTCCTGCGTTTGTTATTGGGTTGGGTGTGGCAGTGATATTTAATGGTGCAGGGAATTTCCTATCTGCTCATTATGTGAGTGCTGCGGATGTTGTTGCTGCATTTTTTTTGCGCCTTCCCTTTGCAGCAGTTGTAGGTGGGGCAATCTACTATTCTTGGCGGATAGCTCATGCCTTCATGGTCAAGATTTTTTCTATTCAGGAAGAACGCCTTGCTTTGGCAAAATTGCTCATTTTGGCAAAGAATACAGTTTTTTCGACTGCTGAAGATTTAGGGATAGATCCTGCTGAAAAGTTTCATTTGAGAACTAGATTGAAAATAGAAATGTTGAAGTCACACTTGGCCAAAGATTTAGGATCTAAAATTAATATGTCTGAGTTAGATACTTCTAATAAGAGCGAAGCTGCACCTGCACCTGCACCTGCACCTGCACCTGCACCTGCACCTGCACCTGTGGATGATGTTTATAACAGTTGAAATACCCGCTATAAATCTGAAATCTTCCACCTAGCCCGCCCACAAATGCTCCACTCTTCAGTCATCCGAATAATGCGCTCTGGCCAGTCAGGGTTGAGCGCGTACAGATACAACTCGCTCCCTTCCTGTTTAAGTTGCTTTAGCGTTGTAGCCTCGTCGCGTGTGCGCTTGGCTGCCACAAAGTGGCCAGGGAAAGCGTCAAGCGATGGATCGATAACAACCTTATCGCCTTCCATAAACTTGGGCTCCATGCTGATGCCTTCAACGCGAAGGATGAATGCACGCGGCCCAACCGGTCCAGGTGCTTCGATCCATTCTTCAGCATCGCGCGGATCAAAGTTTTCTTCAGAACTGCACCAGGCGCCTGCAGCGATTGAGCCGATCACAGGCAGTTTCCTGCCGGTGTAGCCCAGTACAGAGCCGTTATCGAAATTTGCAAAACCATGCGGGATGTCGAGCGAGCCGTTAGGCAGGCTGAGGGCTCTTTCAATTTCACGCGCAATTTGATCGCCAATTCCTTTGGTTGGGTTCTTCCCGCCGAAAGCGCTCACTTGCGCAGGCGCTTTGCCGAGCAGCTCGGCAATGTCGATCAGGCGTAGTTTTTTTTCGGCCAGGATCTGGCGGAAATTGTGCAGGCGAGTATCTGAAATTCTCATGCAGTGATTGTGCCCAGATTAACCTATGGGGTGAATGTCCTTAGAGGTATTGCAATAGTTAACCTTTGTGGTTAAATTGCGTCACCCGGAGGTACACCACATGAAATTGCGTGACTACATCGACAGCTTAGATTCAGACGCACTGCAGGCTTACGCCGGGCGTTGCAAGATCGCGGTCAACTACCTGCGTTTGCACGTTAAGTACGCCAGCAAAGACCCAAGCGTTTCGCTGATCAAGTCATTGACCCGCCAAAGCGAAGGTCGTGTATCGCTCGCTGAGGTTCTTGATCACTTCGGTGTGACGGAAACCAAGGCGGCCTAGATAGAAAAAAGGCGACCAATAAGGCCGCCCATTTCCTCCCAGCACACACCACCACAGTGTCGCCGGGTCGCGGTCAAGGTAGGCGGGCACACCACATGCAATTCCGCCTCCCTTAACCGCGCTTTCCAAGGCTCGGAAGCTTTGGGTTGCTGCCTTCTCCACCACAGATCAGGCAGCTGTTGCGCCAGAGGTGAGCGACGGATCGCTCGCCTCGGCACGGTGCCGGTTTCGATCTTAAGAATCTAGACCGGCTTTTTGGGCCCTTACAAGCCACGCGGCAAATGTACCACCACAGCACGCCGCGCGGCACTGGCAACATTCAAGGATTAATGCCATGAGCCGTATTGCTCTTAGTTGCACCCAACGAGCGCGCCGCGAAATTCTGCCGCTCGATCTGGCCCTGTATCACGCTGCCCGCGACTACCCGGGTGGCGCTGCTGCCATCGCCGCCACCACCGGCCGTAATCCCACCACGCTGCAGCACAAGCTGTCTCCGACCCACCCAAGCCACACGGTGAATGTTCAAGAATTCGCCGAGATCCTGGAGCTGACTAAAGACCGCCGCATCCTGGATGCGGTGCATGCGTTGGTGGGCGACACGATCTGGCAGGAACTGGCCGAAGCCTATACCGACGATATACCCGAAACGCTGACCACTGGCCTTGCCGTGTATTTCCGGCAGGTAGCCGATTTGGCTGATACCTGGGCCAAGAGCATCGGCGACGGTGTGGTCAATGACCGCGAACTGGCCGAGATCCGCTTGCAGGTGTTTCGCGGTATTCAGGGGCTGCTGGGCATGTTCAATCGCGCCTGCTACGTCAACTCGACTACGCGGGGTACTGACCGTGGCTGATATCGCAGATTTTGCTAATGACCTGGTGCAGGAGCGTATCGACATAGCGCTGGCAGCGCGCAAAGCGCAGCCGGTGTTTGCGTCTTACGAGTTTTGTGTGGACTGCGATTCATCAATTCCCTTGGCCCGCCGTTTGGCCGTCACCAGTTGCACGCGCTGTGCAGCCTGCCAACAACTGAATGAACAAATAGGTACCCGTTATGCTCGATGACGTTCTGGGTCAATTTGCTGACCACGGCCTTGAGCCTGCGCAACCACTCACGTTCGGCAAGCTGACCCGCTGTAAGACCACGCAGGACAAGGGCAAAGAGAAAAACGGCTGGTATGTGATTCATGAACATCGCACCGAGAAAAACGAGACGCTGATTTTCGGCAGCTTCGGTGACTGGCGTTCGGGCGACAGCAACAAGATCAAGGTCAAGGCCGGGCGTATGAGCCAGGAAGAGCGCGACGTAATGCGCGCTCGTCAAGAGGAAGGTAAACGCCGCGCTGCCGAGATTGCCGCGGACGCCGCACGGCGTGCTGCCAATCGTGCATCTGGCCTGTTCAAGCGCATGCCGGAGAAGGGCCGTAGCGCCTACCTCGATCGTAAACAGATCGTCGGCATGGGCGTGCGTTACGCCCCGCGCTCCGGGGCGGTATTGGTGCCGATGAGCAATGTGCGGGATCAGATCGTTGGGCTGCAGGTTATCTACCCGGAGAAGCAGCAGGACACTGGCCGCGACAAGTCCTATTGGCCCTATGGCATGTCCAAGGAGGGCGCCTTCCACCTGATTGGCCCACATCCTGAGCCCGGTGAACCGGTCCTTGTATGTGAGGGCTACGCCACCGGCGCAAGCCTGCATATGGCCACCTCTTTGACGGTGGCTATCGCGTTTGACGCGGGTAATTTGAGCGTGGTGGCCAAGGCCATGCGCGAGCGTTTCCCGGGCCGCGCCCTGATCGTCTGCCGCGACGATGACTGGAAGACCAAACGCGCCAACGGCGAGCCTTGGAACCCGGGCGAAGACAAGGGCAGCAACGCGGCCTTGATCGTTGGCGGCCAGGTGGTTGGCCCGGTCTTTTCGGGCGAGCGCGAGATCAAGTGGACCGACTTCAACGATCTGCATTGTGCCGAAGGGTTGGACGCTGTCCGCCGCCAGGTGTTGTCGGTGGTCAGGCCGCCGGCTGCAGGTGGCTGGAAAGACCAACTGGCACGTACTGAAAACGGCTCATTGATCGCCCATATGCAAAACGTCGAACTGATCCTGGGCAACGATGAGCGCTGGGCCGGTGTGATCACCTTCAGCGCCTTCAGCTCAAAGATCGTCAAATTGCGCACACCTCCCTATGGCGGTGGCACGGGGGACTGGGGCGATATCGACGATATCCGGGTGATGAAGTGGCTGGCCCAGCAGTACAACCTGCGGGTCAAAGCCTCCAGCGTGATCGAGGCGGTCAGCGTTGTGGCCCATGACAATTCCTTTCACCCGGTGCGCAACTACCTGAACAAGTTGGAATGGGACCGCGTGCCGCGTCTCGACACCTGGCTCAACACGGTCATGGGTGTGACCCAAAGCGGTTACAGCGCCAAGGTCGGTAAGCGTTGGATGATCTCGGCGGTCGCACGGGTAATGCGGCCGGGCTGCAAGGCTGACTCAGTGATGATCCTTGAAGGCGGGCAGGGCGAAGGCAAGTCCACGGCCATGAGCATCCTCGGCGGCGACTGGTTTATGGATACGCCGTTTGCCCTGGGCGACAAGGACGGCTTTCAGGCGATCCGTGGCAAATGGATCATCGAACTGGGCGAACTGGACAGCTTCAACAAGGCCGAGAGTACCAAGGCCAAGCAGTTCTTCTCAGCGTCCACAGACACCTACCGCGAGAGCTACGGACGCAGAACAAATGACGTGCCACGCCAGTGTGTTTTCGTGGGTACCACCAACCAGGACGAATACCTCAAAGACGCCACGGGCAACCGCCGTTATTGGCCGGTGGCCTGCACTAAGGTCGATCTGGAGCAACTGCGCGAGATCCGTGACCAACTCTGGGCTGAGGCGATGTTTTGCTACAAGGCCGATGAGATCTGGTGGGTTAACCGCGACGAAACTGCGATGTTCTCCGAAGCCCAGGACGAGCGCTTTGTGGTGGATGAATGGGAAGGTCCGATCTTGACCTGGCTGGAAGAGTCGCAGATCGGTGAAACCACCAGCGGCAGCGAAGTACTGGCCAGCGCACTCAAACTCGACTTCGGCCATTGGGGCAAGCCCGAGCAAATGCGTGTCGGCGCGATTATGCACCGGCTTGGATGGCGTCGTGTGCGCCTGCCAGCCCTGGCAAAAAGCGGGCAGCGTCCCTGGGCGTACAAAAAGCCTGATAACTGGGGTGGCCACTCAGCCCTGCAGGTGCAGAAGATCGAGGAGCCTTGCTTTGATTAAGCACATCGACGCCATGCTCAAACTGTGGGCAGAGGATCTGCACAGCGCAGCGCCCGAAAGCACTGGCAGCGGCAACATGATTGCCATGCTGATGGAAACCAAGGGCGAGCTGATTCGCGGCACGCGGGGCAGTCGGGTACTGCTCGATGAGTCGGCCGACATTGAGTTGATCGTCAATAAACACCTTCCGCCGCAGTTGTCGGTGGTGGTGCGCGAGCACTACTGCAACCACGACAGCTTCCTGTCGCAGAAGATCACTCACTGCGGGTGCTGCCGGAAAACCTACTACGAGCGACTGCACGAAGCTCATGAGTGTATTGCTGAACTGCTGCTTGGGAAAAAAGCTGCGTGATCGATGCCTCTCCCTTTGCCCACCCATTATCTATGGCCCACCTTGTCCCGCTGCTTTCAACAGCAGTGGGTCAAGCGCAGCCCGCGCCGTTACTGGGCTGTCCCACCGTCCCGCCTGTTACTGCCCCTCGCACATGTGAGCGTAGCGGGCAGCAATACGCGCGTTTCACGCGCATGCGTGTTCTTAATAATCTTTCTATATACGAGGAAAAAGTAAAAGAAGTAGGACAGTAGGGCACAGCCTTTGATTTAGGCTCTCTCCCTTGTCCCACCTTGATCCTGAGCAGTGGGGCAGGGCAGACAGCCCCCAAAAGCGCTAGCCGGGATGATGTATTCGCCGACATTCGCCGGGCGTTCAGCTGCCTAGCCTACTTATTCGCCGGTGGCATTAAAACCTGCTTGCTGCCAGTAAATTCCACCTGTAAAAAGTAGTCATCTTCGATAGGTGCGACCGCAGAGAGCGGCCGACACCCACCACTAAACCCGGCCATTGCGCCGGGTTTTTTGCGTTTAGGGGCAGGCAATGACAACAGAGCAACAAGCGTTAGCGGATATGCCGATCTGGCTGGTGATTGCACTGTCCTTGATCGGTGGGGTGTCGGGTGAGATGTGGCGAGCTGACAAGGATGGCGCCCGGGGTTGGTCACTGGTGCGGCGCCTGGCCTTGAGGTCAGGTGCCTGTATCGGCTGCGGGCTGTCCACGATGATGCTGCTGCATGCCAACGGCGTGTCGATCTGGGCGTCATCGGCGGTGGGTTGCCTCACGGCGATGGCCGGGGCAGACGTCGCCATCGGCCTTTACGAGCGCTGGGCCGCCAAACGCCTCGGGGTTTGTGAAATTCCACCCCGTTCGGACCAATCAGAATAACTCTCGTCTCTCAAATCCTGCCGGGGACCCTGGGCATTTTCCACGGGTACGGGGCAGGAAACCCGCGGGAAATCGTTAGTGGCTGGGTTTCAAAGTTAGTTGACCACAGTTGACTGGTTGACCAGTTGACTCGGTATTAAAAGGGACGACCACATGGCGTTTTTGACACGTAAGGAATACGGCGAACTGAAGGGTTGGTCCAAACAACACATCAGCAAGCTGATTCAAAATGATCGTCTGGTTTTGAATGAAGCAGGTCTTGTGGATGTTGACGCCAGTGAGCAGTTTCTGGCGATGACTCGTGACCCCAGCAAGGCTGGTGTGAGCGCTCGTCATGCTCAGGGCAAGCAGGCCAGTGCTCCAGCTACTGCGCCGATTCACCCTCCGGCTAACGCCTCGCTTCCGTCTATTCCTGACTACCAGCGTTCCCGGGCACGTCGTGAACACGCTCAGGCGGAACAGATCGAAGCCCAGGTCCGAAAAGAAAACGGCTCCCTAGTGGAGGCGAGTGTGGTTGATAAGGCGGCCTTTGAAGCAGGCCGCATGCTGCGGGACCTTCTTCTCGGACTGCCACCGCAGATTGCCTCTGAATTGGTTGCGTTGACCGATCCTTGGGAAATCGAAAAACACCTGACTACTTCTATTCGCAGAACGCTTGAAGACGCTGAACGCATGTCCATCAGTGATCTTTCCCGAGCACTCACCAAGAGCTGATCTTATGCACTTTCCATACGCTGACGGAACGGAGGTTTACCGTTTGGCGTATTACCGTGGCTTGCGTCCAGACCCAGACCTCTGGGTTGATGAATGGGCAGACGAGTACATGCGTATTCCTCGCAGTGTCGGTGCTGCTGAGCCAGGTCAATATCGAACCGCCCGCACTCCATACGCCCGGGAGCCCATGCGCTGTTTGTCACCGGCTCACCCCTGCAAACGCGTGGTTACGATGGTGGCTTCGCAGTTGATGAAAACCCAGATAGCGCTGAACTGGATTGGTGCCCTGATCCACATGTCGCCGTCGAACATTCTGACGCTACTCCCCACACTCAAACTCGCGTCGCGGGTTTCATCCCGGATAAGCAAGACCATCGACGCCACCCCCGTGCTGCGCGAAAGAGTGGCTGCGCCGAGGTCGCGCGATGCCAAGAATACTCAGGACACCAAGGAGTTTGAGGGCGGCACTCTGTATGCAGTTACTGCAGGCTCCGCCGCCAACCTTGCGGAGCTGGCCGCCCGGTTTATTTATGGAGATGAGATTGACCGTTGGGAGGTCGACGTAGGCAACGAAGGTGATCCGGTAAAACTGGCCGAAATTCGGGGCAGTACGTTTGGCAGGAAGGCCAAGTTCTACTTCTCAAGCTCGCCCACGCTGAAAGGTGCTTCACGCATTGCCGATCTATTTGCGATCAGCGACCAGCGTTACTACTACGTCCCATGCCCTCATTGCCGGCACATGCAGATTCTTGAGTGGGAGAACCTCAAATATACGGAGGATTACAGCCGTATTGAGTACCTCTGCAGCGGCCCTGATTGCGGTGCGCTGATTGAAGAGCACCACAAAGGCGAAATGCTGGCCCAGGGCGAGTGGCGTTCCCACGCGGAAGGTGATGGTGAAACTGTAGGGTTCCACCTCAATGCCCTGTACGCCCCCCTGGGGTGGACCAGTTGGTTATCGATGGCGAAGGACTATGACGAGGCCATCGTGAAACAGGCCAGTGGTGATCTGGAGGCTATGCAGGTGTTCTTCAACACCCGGTTAGCCAAGGTCTGGGACAGCACTCAGGAGCAGACCAAGGCGAGCGTTCTTCAGGCCCGTGCTTTGCAGGAAGACTATGTCCTTGGTTCGGTACCGAAGGGTGCATTGATGCTTACGGCTTCGGTCGATGTGCAGGCCAACCGGCTTGAATTCATGGTGATGGGTTGGGGCGTGGGGTTAGAGCGCTGGATCATCGATCACCAAGTCATCATGGGTGATCCCTCAGACGACCGCACCTGGTCCGCGCTCGATGAAAAATTGAAGTCGCGCTATTGGCATCCCTGCGGCGTGGGCTTGTCGATTCTGGCGACGGCTATCGACACCGGGGGACACCACACAAATGAGGTGTACCAGTTCTGCCGTCTGCGGCGGTGGCGCAATGTGTTTGCAATCAAAGGTGCGAGCAAGCCTGGCAAACCACCCATTGCCCAGCGGCCTTCGATGGTCGATGTGACATGGCGTGGCCAGACCGAACGAAACGGCGCCGAGCTTTGGATCGTCGGGACTGATACAGCCAAGGACTGGATCTATAACCGCTACCCGTTTGAAAGCGGTCCTGGTGCATTGCACTTTGCGAAAGATTTGCCGGATGACTTTTTTGCACAGTGTGTGGCTGAGCGCCGGATGACACGTTATGTGAAGGGTAAACCGGTCACTGAGTGGATCAAGGGCAAGTCCGAGCGTAA
This sequence comes from Pseudomonas fragi, assembly GCF_900105835.1. Lineage (NCBI taxonomy): Bacteria > Pseudomonadati > Pseudomonadota > Gammaproteobacteria > Pseudomonadales > Pseudomonadaceae > Pseudomonas > Pseudomonas fragi. Next base: position 1,246,300 of record NZ_LT629783.1, on the reverse strand, counting down.
CGAAGCGTTGGACTTGATGGTTTATTGCCTGGCAATGGCCCATTACCTGGGGCTGGATCGCTACAAGGAGCGTGACTGGGACCGAGTTGCCCAGGCGCTGGCTCAGGCTGAGTTGTTTGTTGAAAAAGCCCCGGTAGCTGCATCGGCAGTCGATCAGCCCGTCATTGCTACCGAGCCGGAGATGCATTCACCAACCCCAGAACCTGCTGTACCCGTAGTTCAAACCCAACCAATTGCACGACCCCCTCAACGTCGCAGCTCTAGCAGCGGCTATCTCAAGAGACGCTGATTATGTCCTTTACCCAAAAGCACCTCGACGCGGTTGAGGCGGCCATCGCTCGCGGTGAGAAAACCGTGCGCTATGCCGATCGCACCGTGGAGTACCGCACGGTGGATGAGCTGCTCAAGGCGCGTGACCAGATCCGCACTTCGTTGGTCGCGTCCGCCGGGCCACGTTCAAAAGTGGTGAGGCTTTACCATGGAGGCAAGGGACTCTAATGGCACGCCAATATCCAACCCTGACCCGCAACGGCTTCTTGCTGCCCGAGCGGATCAAAGCCAGTTATGAAGGGGCCGGAGAGGGCAGGCGTTCGGCCAGTTGGGACGCCCCTGATGTTGGTATCAACAGCATCAACACCCCGGCCTTGCGCAACCTGCGGGCCCGTTCGCGGGCAGCAGTGCGCAATGACCCTTACGCCTTCAACGTCATCGACAAGCGCGTCAGCAACCTGATCGGTACCGGCATCACTCCGCGACCCAAGATTGAGGACGATGCCCTGCGCAAAGCGCAGCAGGAGTTATGGGAGGACTGGGTGGACGAGTCGGACGCCGATGGACTGACCGATTTCTACGGCCAGCAGGCCTTGATTGCTCGCACCGTGGAAACCGCTGGTGAGTGTTTTGTGCGTATACGGCCACGCAGCCTGGACCAGGATCTGGCGGTACCGCTTCAGCTCCAGGTACTGGCCCCCGAGTTTGTGCCACACGACAAGTTTGAGCCCGCCAAAAACGGCAACAGCATCCGCGCCGGTATCGAATTCAACCCGGCTCACCAGCGCGTGGCGTATCACATGTACCGGGTGCATCCCCGTGATGCGTCGTCGCTAAACGCCGGTTACAACCAGTTGGTGCGGGTTCCGGCCGAGCAGGTGCTGCATATCTTTGAGCCCGTCGAGCCTGGCCAGTTGCGCGGTGTGCCGCGTTTGGCGCCGGTGCTCAAGCGCTTGCGCAGCTTGGACAACTACGATGACGCGGTGTTGTTTCGTCAGGAGGTGGCCAACCTGTTTGCCGGGTTTATCAGCCGACCGCCCCCCGAAGCCTCACAGCAACCCCGCGACCCGGTCACAGGGCAGTTGTTGACCGAAGACCGAGACGGCTTCACGCCGATGGTCGCGCTGGAGCCCGGGACTATGCAGGAACTGGGACCTGGCGAAGAAGTGGAGTTTTCCAAACCACCGGACGCCGGCAACAACTACCCGGACTTTATGCGGCAGCAACTGATGGCAGCTGCCGCCGGTACCGGCACGCCTTACGAAATCCTCACCGGCGATATGCGCGAGGTCAACGACCGGGCGCTGCGGGTTGTGCTCAACGAATTCCGGCGTCGTCTGGAGCAACTGCAGTTCGGCGTGTACGTCCACCAGTTGTGCCGCCCGGTGCGGGCCGCATGGATGGATATGGCGGTGTTGGCGGGTCGTCTGAAATTGGACGATTACGCGCAACGCCGCCGCGAGTACCTGCGTACCCGCTGGGTACCGCAGGGCTGGGCCTATATCCAGCCGGTGCAGGACATTCAGGCGCGAATGATGGAGGTCAATGCGGGCTTCAACTCCCGCAGTGAAATGGTCCTGCGTTCGGGCTATGACGCTGAAACCGTCGACGCTGAAAACGCTGCCGATCAGGCCCGTGCCCGTGATCTGGGCCTCAACTACAAAACGCTCGTCGACCAGCCAGAACCGGCCGCCGATAAGGAGACACCATGAACAGGCTACGCATTTTCAACAAGGCCGGTGACCCACCGGCGCCGCAAAACAAGCACTGGTACAGCCTGAAGGCCAGCGGCGAGGCCGAGACACGCAGCATTGAGGTCTACGTATACGGCGAGATCGGTACCTGGGGCATCACTGCCAACCAATTTGTCCGCGACTTGGCGGCATTGGATGATGGTGTGTCGCCAATTGTTGTGGCCTTTAACAGCATCGGCGGTGACCTGTTTGACGGCTTGGCCATTCACAACGCCCTGTCGCGCCTGGGCGAGCGTTGCACCGGCCGTGTAGATGCGCTGGCAGCCAGCGCGGCCAGTGTCGCGGTGTGTGGCGCGCACCGCGTGGTGATCGCGTCCAATGCCATGCTGATGATCCACAACCCGTGGACCTACGCCGCAGGTGATGCCGAAGATTTGCGTAAGGTGGCCACGGCGTTGGATCAGGCGATGGAAGCCATCATCGCGGCCTACAAGGCCAAGGCACCCGACATCGACGAAGTTGAACTGCGGCGCATGGTCAATGCTGAAACCTGGCTCACGGCCAGCGAAGCGGTGGCCTTGGGCTTGGCTGACGAAGTGGGCGAGGGCGTTGCCGTCAAAGCTTGCCTGGGGCAGGGCGGTGCACTGCAGCGCTACCAACATGCACCGCAAGCATTACTGGCCCAATTGGATGAACCGCCCGAGCCAGTTCCTGAGCCAACACCGGAACCTATTCCGCCTGAACCCGAAAAACCGCCCATCGTGGACTCGGCGAAGCTGGCCTTGCTGATCACCCAAAGTTGCACGGCCGCTGGGATTAGCAACCTGATCGAAGCATTGATCAGCACCACCAAGTTGGCCGACGAGGCCACAGTTAATGCCGCGCTGACCAATGCCAAGGCCGTGCGCGACCTGTGCGTGGCGGCGCGTTTGCCGGAGTTCACCCAGGAGTTTGTAGCTGCCGGGCTCAGTGCTGAAGCGGTGCGCAGTCGTCTGTTCGACAAGCTGGTCAGCGGCGGCGGTTTTGAAATCGATAACAGCCTGCCGATCAGCGATGAGCCGGCGCCGAAAACCCAGGCCAAACAGCCTGACACCAATGCCATTTATGCGGCCCGCCGCGCCGTCCAGACAGGGGTAAAAGCATGACCATTAAAAAAGAGCCGATGCACGCGGGTGAGTTCCTGCTGTCCGAAGGGGCCGGGAACATCTCTCGTGAAGCGATCAATGTGGCGGCGGGCTCTGCGCTGAATGCTGGCCAAGTCCTCGGGCTGGTGACCGCCTCGGGCGAATTCGCGCCTTATGTACCCACCGCCGAAGACGGCAGCCAGACCGCCGTGGCCATCCTCTACGGCCCGCTGGGCGAATCCGACATCGTACGCCGTGGTCGCGCAGTGGTGCGCCTGGCTGAAGTCAGCGAGGCGCATTTGACTGGGCTTGACCCCGAGGGCGAGAAATCACTGGCCGAACATTTTGTGATCGTGCGCTAAGCCGACCGCCCCTATATCGCACCCCGCCATCGAGCGGGGTTTTTACATTCTGGAGAGTCCCCAATGGCCGATATCGCCATCTTTGACGACGAAGCGTTTTCTGTTTCTTCGCTGACCGCTGCCATCAACGAACAGCAATATCTACCCGGGCGCTTGAGCAGCCTCGGTCTGTTTCGTGAAGAGGGCATCACCACCCTGACCGTGCAGATCGAAAAGGACGGCGATACCCTGGCACTGGTACCGGCCGGTGAGCGCGGTACTTCGGGTTTGGTCGTGGGTGCCAGCAAGCGCACCTTGATCCCGTTCAACACCGTGCATTTGCCGGAGCGTTTTACCATCAAGGCCGATGAGATTCAGGGCATTCGCGCCTTCGGCACACGCAGCGAATTGCAGGCGGTGCAGGACGTGGTTAATGCGCGACTGTTGAAAGCCCGACGCCAGTTGGACGTGACTCACGAGTTCCAGCGTGCCGGTGCCTTGAATGGTCTGATTCTCGATGCTGACGGCAAGACGGTGCTGCTCAACCTCTATGACCGCTTTGGTGTGAAGCAGCAGAAAATGTCGATGGGATTGAACGTCGAGTCCACTGACTTCCGCGTCAAATGTGGCGAAGCGTTGGATCTGCAGGAGGATGCGCTGGGCAGTGTTACCAGCACGGGGGCCCGGGCGTTCTGCGGCAAGAATTTCTGGAACAAGATGATGGGACTCAAGGCAATCAAGGAGACCTACGTCAACTCGGCACAAGCTGCAGCTCTGCGTGGTGATGCCCGCGAGAGCTTCGAGTTCGGCGGCATTGTCTGGGAACGCTATCGCGGCAAGATCGCGAGCGTTGCCTTCGTCCACGACGACAAAGCCCTGCTGGTCCCCGAAGGCGTTCCTGACCTCTATATCTCGGCCTTTGCTCCGGCCGATTACATGGAAACGGTCAACACCCAGGGCATCCCGTACTACAGCAAGATCGAGCCGATGCCGTTCAACAAAGGCATGGCCGGCGAAGCCCAATCCAACCCGCTGCATATCTGCACCCGGCCACGTGCCCAGATCCTGCTGGAGCTGTAACCGTGGGCATTCGTGATCTGGTGGTCGATATCGACAGCGTGATTTTCGACGTGCTGGGCGATACCGGCCACATCGAGGGTCGCGCCGAGCCGGTGCTGGGGATGTTCTCAGCACCGTGGAAACAGCCGCAGATTGGCCGTCTCAATACCGGCCTTCGCGAGCCGCACTTTGTCGTGCGGGTTGCGGACTCGGATGGGCTGAATAAAGGATTGCTTGTCACCATCGACCTGCCTGCGCTGGACGGTGGTGGCGATTATGACCTGCTGCAACTGGAGCCCAGCGGCGACGGCCTGGTATCGCTGATCTTGAGGAAACGCCCATGAGCATTGGCAGCTTTAGTGAGAACAGGGCCAGCAGTGGAATGTTCAATATTCAGGTCTCGTCCGAGGACCTGAAAGCATTTGCGGAACTGGCCGCCCTGATACCCAAAGCTGCTGCCAACGCGCAACGTCGCGCAATCAATAAAACCTTGGGCTGGCTCAGCACCCATATAGCCCGGGCCGTTGGCAAGCAGGAGCGAATCGCGGTCAAGGCGGTGCGGCAGCGTTTGCGCAGCTACCCGATCGCCGGCGGGGCGATGCGCGGCAAGCTCTGGTTCGGTATCAACCCGCTGGAAGCCAGCCGGACAGGGCGCCCACGGCAGACCAAGGCCGGTGTATCAGTGGGTAGTCGGCGCTATCGCGGCGCCTTCTACAAAAAGGTGTACGGCAATCAGGCCGATATCTGGATTCGTACCGCCAGTAAACACTTCGCCCGGGCCGACTACCCCGACAGCGAAGTCACTTCGCAGACCGGGGCCAGCTCCGGTTTTGTGGGGGAAAACAGCGATCGCTTTCCGTTGGCCAAGGCCAAGATTTCACTGGATTCAGTACGGCCGCATTTTGAAACCTGGAGCCGCAAGGCCGATGAGCGCCTGCTGCAGATTCTCCGGCAAGAAATGAACTTTGAACTGCAGAAATACCTGAAGGGGACGCGCCGTGTCTGAACAGCCGTTTAGCCTCGACCTGTTGTATCAAACCATTGAACAGCATCTGCAAGAGCAGCTGTCAGGTGTTCAGTTGGTCCGCTTCTGGCCTGACATCGAGCAGCACATCCCGCTGCCAGCCGTATTTCTCGACATCGCCGAGATCGAGCCGGGTACCGATATCGGCACCGGCGAAAGCACGCTGAACGTTACCTTTGAAGCACGGGTGATTGTTGATGTGATCCGTGATCAGCATTACCAGCAGGCCATTCACCTTGCCACGCAATTGGCGGTGTTGTTGCGCGCTCAGACGTGGGGGCTGGCGGTTGAGCCTGCCGAGTTCAAGCGTTCAACCCAGGACTGGACCCGCCCGGAGCTTGATGGCTACACCGTGTGGCTGGTGGAGTGGACCCAGACGATTTACCTAGGTGAAACGGAATGGCCGTGGCCGGATGAGCCGCCCGGTTCGCTGGTGTTCAGCGTGAATGTTGAGGTTGACCCATGAGCCACGCACTTGCCGAACACGACCGCATGATCGCCGGGGTGGTCAAGGGCTGTTATGTGGTCGCCCTGGACCTTGCGACCATGCCGCCCGTGTGCCGGGTGTCGGACGGCGAATGGGTCAGTGCCTGGGTGCGCTGGCACAGTCAGGCGGCGGGCAAGGCGCGGCACTGGCGGGTGCCCAGCATGGGCGAGCAGGGCGCTTTGCTCAGCCCAAGTGGTGACGTTTCACAAGGCACCTTTGTACCGGGATTGTTTGGCGATGCCGGCCCCGCCCCGGATAACCGCGATCACGTCGAGCTCTGGCTGTTCGATGATGGCGGGTCGCTGACTTATGACTGGCAGGCCCACAGTTACAGCATTGTGCTGCCGACCGGCTCGGTGGATATCAAGGTGGGTGGTTCATCGGCGACCGTTACGGATAACGCGGTGGTCGTCACGTCCGGGGCAATTGCACTCGATGGCGACCTGACGATCTACGGTGAAGTGTTGATCAACGGCGGGTTACGCGTAATGGGCAATATCAACGGTGGCGGGGCAATTATCGACACAAGCGGCAACACGCCCAATCACAAGCATTGAGGTGTTGGTTGCCACTGCGTCAATTCTTGTCCGAGCTGGAAGCACCATAGGCCAGTAGAAATGCTTCCACGGCGCGCGCTGTTGTGGCCCGGACCTTTGCCTCACTGTCCTGTGTTGAAGTCGAGAACAGGAAATGATCGATCCATTCGGATTCCAGAAGTGCCCGCCAATGAAGCGCCGCAACGACAGGGTCGGATTGTCGCAACAACCCACGGTTCATAGCGCATTGCAGGCTTTGGGATATAACAACAAGAAACTGAGCGGGACCAGCCTCATAACACTTCAGACCCAGTTCGTTCTTGCGACCTGCCTCGGACAAAAGCAGACGTCGTACGGCCATTACTTCTTCTGAATAGAGGAGCTCGGTAATTTTCTCGCCAAGCAATGTCAAATCCTTGCGTAACTCAAATAGCGGCTTCTCTAAAATCTTAAAAATGGCATCCATTTGAGAGCTTGTTGAAGCCATCAACACTTCATAGAACAGTTCTTCTTTGGAATCAAAGTAGGAGTAAAGCGTGGCTTTCGAATAGCCCAGCCGCTGTGCCAGGTGAGCCATTGAGGTGCCCTCAAATCCGAGTTCTTTGAAAGCTTGCCCTGCGGCATCGCGGATAGCTAGACGTCTAGCTTCGGTTCTTTTCTTCATCAGATGGTCTCAATTAAAGGGGCATGGTAAGCGAAAAAGCTTGTGCTAGGTCAGCGTCTAAGCTGTAAACTGAACCGGTTGGTTTAGTTTAGGATTGCGATGTACCCATTGATGAATGGCAGCCTCGCCCCTCTACAGACATAGCTGCGCCGAGTTTTGTCGTAGCACCGAGACGCAACTGGGGCCAAATAGATAAGCCCTTTTTCCTACATCAGGATTGGATATGAACCAGAAAAGACCCGTGAACCTTGACCTTGGAACCTTCAAGTATCCGATTACCGCTATCACATCGATATTGCACCGGATCTCAGGACTGATTCTCTTTCCCTGCGTGTTCTTACTGTTGTACGCCCTGGGAAAATCGCTGAGCTCCGAGGAAGGTTTCAACGAAATGAAGGCCATGTTGTCCACGCCATTTGCGAAGATCGTTGTTTGGGTGGTGGTGTCAGCACTGGCTTATCACTTGGTCGCAGGTGTAAGACATCTCATCATGGATATGGGGGTTGGTGAGACGCTGGAAGGCGGTAAGCGCGGATCTATGATTGTGCTCGTGATTTCTATCGTCTTGATCGCTGTTGCTGGTGTTTGGCTTTGGACTTGAGTTTTCCTTAATCGAAAATCGAAAAGTATTCACGGTCGAATTGCCAAGTTTTGAGCTTTTGAGCAGCCAGTATTGAATGTGTTTGTTTCTGATGCTTAAACCCTAGCCTTTTGACCGTACCCCCAGCCCGCATTTTGCGGGTTTTTTTTGTCCTGGAGAAAACGATGACGAGCAAAGCCGTCCCGATCGACAAGCCTGTCAGCCCGGTGGTTTACCGCGACCGGGCTTTTATCTCACGCACTCTGGTGATGAGCGACGACCGCCTGCTGCAGGTCAGCAAGCACCACGTCGAGGCGTCGGACGCCGAAGCGCAGGCATTTCTCGATAAACACCCTGATTTAGAGCGTCTGCCGGAGTAGCCCCATGATCGGAATGGACCGCCGTACCGGGCTGCCTATCTCGGGCGTTAAGCATCTGAGGCAGTCCATTGAAGACATTTTGACCACGCCGCTGGGGTCCCGGCTAATGCGCCCGGAATACGGCAGCACCATCCGGCGCTTTGTCGATCTGCCCGTCAGTGAGGGCTGGAAAAGCGCTGTGCAGGCTGAGGCGGCCCGCGCCCTGAAACGCTGGGAGCCGCGTCTGGAACTGACGCAGGTTCAAGTCCTGTCCGTTCTTGATGGGCGTATCACTTTTCGCCTGTCGGGTATCTACAAGGGCGACAGTCAGCTATTGGAAGTGAACGTATGAGCACCCTTGACCTGTCCCGTTTACCGGCCCCGCTTGTGCTGGAGCCGCTGGATTTTGAGTCGTTGTACCAAGAGGCGCTGACCGACTTTCGCGGCTTGATGGGGGACAACTGGTCGGCAGCGCTGGAGTCCGACCCGGTGGTCAAGCTGCTGGAAAAGGCCGCTTACGACAAGATGATGAGCCGGGCGCGGATCAACGATGCGGCCAAGGCGCTGCTGTTGGCCTTTGCCCGGGGCAGCGATGTGGATCACCTAGCGGCCAACTACAACGTAAAACGTCTGACCGTGGTCGCCGCTGATCCTGGTGCAGTACCGCCGATCGAGGCGCAATACGAGTCGGACGACTCCCTGGTGGAGCGCACGCTGTTTGCATTTGAGGGCCTGTCGATTGCTGGCCCTCGGGATGCTTACGTATTTCACGCCATGTCGGCCGATGGTCGGGTGGCGGATGCCCGGGTCGTCAGTCCAAGCCCCGCCATGGTTGAGGTCAGTATTCTTAGCCGGGTTGGCGATGGCGTGGCTTCTGAGGATTTGCTTGAGGTGGTTCGGGTGGCCCTCAGTGATGAGGATGTGCGGCCGTTAGGCGACCGCGTGATCGTCCAGTCCGCCGGTCTGATCGACTACCGGATTGAGGCTGTTTTGTACCTCTACCCGGGCCCGGAGATTGAGCTGATCCTGGCTGAAGCCCGGTCGTCCCTGGATCGCTATATCAACACCCAGCGCCGCTTGGGGCGGGATATCCGTCGATCAGCTATCCATGCCGCCTTGCATGTTTCGCTGGTGCAGCGCGTGGAGCTGGTCCACCCGGTTGAGGATGTGGTGGTGCTGGACCATCAGGCCGCCAATTGCACGGGCTTTAGCGTGGTGTTCGGTGGCACCGATGAGTGATGCCAGCCTGTTGCCGTCGAATCGCACGACGCTGGAGCAGGCGCTGGCCCTAGTGTCGATGGAAAACCCTGATCTGCCAAACGTCCTTCGCCGCATGAACTCACCGGACACCTGTCCGGTTGAGTTGCTGCCTTGGCTGGCCATTCAGCGCAGTGTCGATCGCTGGGACCCTGACTGGACGGAAGCGATCAAGCGCAAGGTGATTAAAGACTCTTTCGAGATCCACAAGCGTAAGGGCACCGTGGGCGCGTTGAAACGGGTGGCCGAGTCCCTGGGCTACGTCATTGACGTGGAAGAGTGGTGGCAGACCCTACCTGAACGCGAGCCGGGCACCTATGCGCTGAAGGTCGAGGTTCGGGATGGCGGCTTCACCGAGAAAGTGTGCCAGGAGCTGATCCGGCTTATTGAGGACACTAAGCCGGTCAGTCGGCACATGAATCTCCTGCGTATCAGCCTGGAAACAACCAGCACCCTGCGGTTCGGTGCCTGTGTTGTAGAGGGTGAAGTCACCACGATTTACCCGTTACAAGTCACGTTGATGGACCTCACCTGTGCAGTTCGAGAGGCGGCGAACATTGCCATGACCGCCGAAGACACCACGCTTTACCCGCTTCAACCCACATTGCTGGAACAACACGCCTACCCCGCCAAAGAGGCGGCTGGCAGTGCTTACAGCGAGCAAACAACAATCCACCCCTTGCAGGTCACTGAGCTGGAGCAACAGGCCGAACCGGCCTGTCAGTCCATCACCGTAGACGCGGGGGAGTTAACCACTATTTACCCGTTGGAGGCGTGATGGCAGCGCAAGAGTTCTATACGATTTTGACCAAGGCCGGCATGCAATATGAAGCCGCCTGCAAGGCCTCAGGCAAGCCGATCAAACTGGTAAAAATGAGCGTGGGTGACGGCAATGGAGCCACCTACAACCCAGTCGATACGCAAGTTGCCTTGAAGCGAAAGGTCTGGGAAGGCAACTTCAGCAACCTGTATCAAGACAAAACGAACACGGCCTGGCTGGTGGTCGAAGCGATCATCCCGCAAAGCGTGGGGGGATTCTGGATTCGTGAGGTTGCTGTCTGGACAGACACGGGTGTGCTGTACGCCATCGGCAAATACCCTGAATCGTTCAAGCCGCTGATTGCCTCCGGTGCTGGCCGCGAAGTCAACATCCGCACCATTTTCACCACCAGTAATGCTGACAATGTGACGTTGCTCCTCGACGGCACAGTCATTCAGGCTACCCGGGCCTGGGTGAAAGATTTTGTCGATACCGAGTTGGCCAGCGTCTTGTCGGCCGAGCATGAGGCAGGCAAAACCCACAAGTACCCGCTGTCCAATTTCATCGAAACCGACTGGGTGTCGGAGTCGAGTCAGTCGGAATACATGGCTGAAATTCTTCGGAGCTTTGGTCAGTCGGGGGTGTTGGGTAGTCGTCAATACGGCGCTGCCGGTACTGAGTCATTTAACCGCACGTTCGACGGTGCATATGCGGCCATCAACCTGCATAACCACCCGAACCTGCTGGCGACTTCAGGGCTGGGTGAAATCGCGGCCATGATCAACGGCCGTATGGTCAGGACCCGCCACAACGACTATCGCTTGCGCAGCGCCGCGCCGGGTAAGTACTTGGCAATGAGCGATATTGCGCCGCCCGAAGCCCCGGCGTCGGTGAATGCGGCGGTTGGCATTCCGGCGAAGGTCGCCGAAATGAAAGAGTACTTTCGCGCCTTTGCGGTTCGCGATACCAGCATTCGCGATTATCAGCCGCATTTTCGTTGGAACCTGTCGGTTCTGGAGATTTGGCCGGAGCTGTTGACCGATGATGTTAACGACACCTTTGAAAGCTTCCGCCATCTGGAGGAAATTAACGGCTATCGCGACCTGTTGTTGCGTACCCAGTTAGTTGGCGCCACCGGCTACAGCGGTCGCAATGAAAACGGGTCGTTTATCCCAAGCTCGTTGCAGCAAGTTTCCAAGAACGGGCGGCCGCAGTACGTGGCCTGGCGTTATCGTATCTCGGTCGCGGACGTGGGGAGCGTGGGGGATTACCCCGTGGATAAACTCATTACACCGCTCGACCTGCCGTTGCAGCGTTGGAATGCGAACCTGACGGGGCCGCAGATTGCTAACACTCGCCGGCAGCGCTGGCGTATCAATCGTGAGCTGTCGGCCGATCCGACTTGGGGCGCGTATAACGAAGCCCCGACCATCGACCTACTGGATGAGTTGATGGCCAAGGTGCCTGGGCTGAACGGCACCGGGGCCAACTTGGTCGAGCAATACACCGACAGCGGCTTAGTGACCAAACTGACCAAATGGGGCAGTACCGAGCTGCTGAACGCGGCCTACTACAACCGCCGCTATGGGCATGAGCGCAATGCCAGCGGCCGCACCAAGGGCTTGCGTAGTTACAACGACCCGACGCTGTTTGTCGCGTCCAATACCCGCCCTGAGGTGGCGTCGTTTGTGGCGGATGGCCAAACCTATCGCAACAGCTATGCGATTCCGTTGGAGTTGATTTTGCGCACGCCGCTGGAGGGCTGGAACCCCTATGGCATTGCGACTGTGGCCACCACGACAGGCGACGGTGCTACAGCACAAACCGCTTGGGCCGGCCGCAATGACAGTGCTCGCCACTACATTACGCCGGCCGAGATGTTCTCTGACACGGTAAAAGACCCCGACCCAGCGGATACAGGGGCTAGCCCGCGTTGGATGCTGGATAGCGCGGGTAAGCCGCAGTTGGTCCGGGCCTCGGGCATTTACGCAGTTCTGCCCAAGATCGAGGACGCGGGCGGTTTGGTTCTGCGCTACCCGGTCTATCCGATGTTCCATGAAGGGGGTTGGGCGGCGGCAGCGGTCGATGCCTTGGCGGGTGACTGTGCGACCAGCATGGCCGGGTTAATGCGCGGCCACCTGACGCAAAAAGACTCGATGACTGAAATGAGTAAGTCAATCGAGATTCTTAAGAACGAAATTACGCAGCTTAAGCGCAAATAAATCAGGGGAATTATTATGGGCATGTCGGCACTGCTGGCTGAGACTACTCGCCTTCTAACAATGTTTCAGGATAAAGAGAAGGGTATTAACGCGTCCGTAGCTGCTGCAATAGCTGCAGTGCCTGCGATGAGTAAAGACCTTTATGTGAACGCTATCAGCGGCGATGATGTCACTGGTACAGGTTCATTTTCGAAGCCGTTTAAAACAATTGCCAAGGCTATTCTTGTTATCCCTTATGGCGGTGGTGGCTACATTCGATTGTTTGGCCATGAGCATCTGATCGGTAGCATCAATGTTTCATTTAAAAACATTACGATTGGAGTGGCTCCAGGAGAGACTGTTAAGCCGACCTTGCGCAATTATTGTCTTGTCGGAACGAATGGGGCTATGGACAACAGCACCACCGGCTTTCTGATGGATAGCGCCACCATTGTTCTAGCAGGCCTTCGCGTTCGCACGGCTGATTACGTTGTTCCTGGCGCAACTGTGAACAACGTGTACGTAGGCCTTTTTCGTCGCAATGATCGCCCTATGGGTATGTATCACCTGACCAATTGCGAGATTGAGCTGGGCGATACACCGCTTGCACGCCACACCATTAACAGCCAAATCGGTGTTTCCTCTTTTTACTTGAACAAGATCAGCCGAGTCGGCCCTGTAGTTCTTAATACTCCGTTAGTCGAGTTTGCGGGAACCCCAATGATTTTTGCCGCTAATGGCAATACTTTGCCCGCTGGTGGTAAATGGCTAGGTGATTATTTGACTGGCGTTATTCAAGACTCGAACGGCGCAATTCGAAGTGTCATTAGCAACCTTATTCTTGCTTAATTAGGCGGTCAAAAATGCGGCTTAACTTTACATATGATGGGCAGTTCTATTCGTCATTCTCCTTGGAAGATGCGCTAGCGGCCGAGGTTCCAGTACTGGTACTGGCGGGGGCTGCTGCTGAGCACTTCCAGCAAGGGATCGATGCTGCTGTGGCGCGTGCCCGCGCACGCAATGCCACGCGGATCGATGGTCAGGACTCGATGTATTTGCTCAAGGCGAACGAAGCTGAGCGTTACATCGCGGCTGGGTCGCCGATGGATGCCAGCGACTTTGTGTTGCTTAAGGCCGAGGCCGAGGCTTTGCAGCTCACACCTCAAGAACAGGCGGCGCGGGTGATTGCCGCCCGTGACTCCTGGTTATCGGTGGCGGCCCGCATCGAGGCGGCTCGCATCGGTGGCAAGGCTTCGCTCGCTGGGCAGGCCACTGTCGAGGCGGTGGTCGCTGCCGGCGAATTGGTGATTGCCGAGCTGGACGCCATCTAAGCCAGCGTTCCGCGTTGGAGTCACTACAAGCCGCGAAAGCGGTTTTTTTGTTTCTGTGGAGATACCCATGAGTTCTACCGACTTCTTTCACGGCATCACCGTGGCCCTGGTCGAGACCGGTGCCCGCATCATCGCGCTGCCCTCGTCTTCGATCATTGGCCTGGTCGACACCTTCAACCCGGGACTGGGTCTGGTGGCGGCGAACGTGCCCACCCTGCTGACCCGTGAGAGTGAAGCGGTGGCCGCATTCGGTGCTGACTCGGCGCTGACCCGAGCCTGTAAGGCCATCTTCAACCAGTCGGCTGCCGCGATTGTCGCAGTAGGTGTGCCGGTCGGCACCGAGGCGGCGGCACTCACCAGCTCGATCATTGGCGGTGTGGCGGCGGACGGCAAGCGCACCGGCATGCAGGCGCTGCTCGATGGCAAAAGCCTGTTCAACCTGCAGCCGCGACTGGTGATTGCGCCCAAGCACAGCGCCACGCAAGCGGTGGCCACTGCGATGGATGTTCTGGCCGGCAAGCTAAAGGCCATCGGCATCATCGACGGGCCAAACACCACCGACGAGGCCGCGATCGCCTACGCCGAAAACTTCGGCTCTAAACGCCTGTTTATGGTCGATCCGGCGGTCAAGCAGTGGAGCACAACGCTTAACGGCGATGTCTCGGTGCCGGGTTCTGCGATCGCTGCAGGCCTGTTTGCACAGACCGATTCGCGCTTTGGTTTTTGGTCGTCGCCGTCGAACAAAGAGATTGCCGGTATCACCGGCACCGTGCGCCCGATCGAGTACCTGGACGGCGACAAGACCTGCCGGGCCAACCTGCTCAACGGCGCCAATATCACCACCATCATCCGTGACGGCGGCTATCGCCTGTGGGGCAACCGCACCCTGTCGAGCGATTCCAAGTGGGCCTTTGTCACCCGCGTGCGCACCACCGACATGGTGATGGAGGCTATTCAGGCGGGCATGAAATGGGCCGTCGACCGGGGCATCACCAAGACCTACGTCAAGGACGTGACCGAGACGGTTAACGCCTTTATGCGTGACCTGAAAGCGCAGGGCGCGGTGATCAACTTTGAGGTCTACCCCGACCTGGAGAAAACCACGGCCACGCAGATCGAGCAGGGCAAGGTGTACTGGACCATCCGCTTTACCGATGTGCCGCCGGCGGAAAACCCGATTTTCCAAATCGAGGTCACGAACCAGTGGCTGACTGAAGTTCTGGAAGCCTAAGGAGGCGTTCAATGATTCCGCAAACCCTGTTTAACACCAATATGTTCGTGGACGGGATGAGCCTTCAAGGCGACGTGCCGAGCCTGAGCCTGCCCAAGCTGACCGTCAAAACCGAGGAGTATCGCGGTGGTGGCATGGATGCGCCGGTGGGCATGGACATGGGGCTTGAAAAGCTGGAGTGCAGCTTCACTACCAACGGCGTGCGAAAAGAAGTGCTGAAGTACTTCGGGTCTTTTGATCAGACCGGTTTCAACGCGTCGTTTCGCGGGGCCTTCAAGGGCTTGAAGGGTGCGACTACCGGTGTGGTGGCCACCTTGCGTGGCGGCCTGCGCGAAGTCGACCCGGGCGAGTGGTCGGCCGGTTCCAAGGCTGAGTTCAAGTACGCCGTGGACGTCACCTACTACAAGCTCGAAATCGACGGGCGCGTGATGTTTGAAATCGATCCGATCAACTGCGTGCGCGTCATCGATGGCGTGGACCAACTGGCTGACGTGCGTAACGCCCTGGGCCTTTAAGGAGCAATGAACATGAGCACCACCAAGAAACTCCCAAGCTGGCTGGAACTGACGGCCGAAGGTGCCACCATCACCTTGCGCAAACCGACCGAGATCAACCAAATCCAAGTTGATCGGATCAGCCTGCGCGCCCCGACGGTCAAGGATGTACAGCAAGCCACCGTCCAGTCCGGCGGTGATGCGGAGAAGCGCGAGCTGATCTTGTTCGCGTCCCTCACAGGGTCGGGGGACAAGGATATTAGCGCCATGACCATCGTCGACTACAACCGCCTGCAGGTCGGCTATTTTCGCCTGGTCGAAGATGATGAACCTTACGCCTACCACGATTAAAGCGGCGGCCAAGTACCTGGCCCGGGAATTTCATTTCTCGGCCAGCGAGATCGAGGCCATGCCGTTTAACCGCATGCTGTGGTGGCTCACGGATTGAGCTGCTCCCTCCGCTACACGTAACAGGGCAATCCTATGGCTAACAAAATGGCGCTCGGCCTTGTCATCGGCGGGGCGGTCAGCTCGACCGTGGGCGCTGCATTTAAGGATGTGGAAAGCCGCGTCAAAAAGCTCAGTGAGCAAGGCAAAAAAGCCCGCGTACTGCAGAGCACAATTGGCGAAACCATGCGCCTGCGTGATGAATGGCGCAAGGCTCACGCCGCCGGCGAGAAGGGTGCGCAAGCGTTGCTGAACCGGCTGGAGCGAAACCTTGGCGTACTGCGCAAGGAAGGCGTGGAGGTCGGCCGACTGGCGAAGGAATACGATCGCCTGGGCCGCGCTGGGCGTAGCGCTGAACTGAAGGCCAAAGGCTTTGGCCAGATCGATCAGGGCAAGCAGCAGGTGCGCGCCGGTGTGGCGCAGGGTGTTGTGGCGACCGGCATGGTAGCCGTGACGGCCAAGGTCAGCGCCGATTATCAGGCGATCATCCGTGATATTGCGATCAAGGCCGGGGTGGCCCGTTCGGCGCAAGAGGCCGACATGTCGCGCAGCATCATCTCGACGTCGAATGATATCGGCATGGGCCGCAACGAAGTGGCCGATGTGGTCAACCAGTTGGTCGGCGCGGGGATGGATCTAAAGCAGGCGATGGAGTTTGCGCCGGTGGCGGCCAAGTTCGTCGTGGGGCAGGGTTCATCTGGTGTCGACACGGCAAAGATGATTCAGGCGCTGCAGAGTAACGCCAACATCACCGACCCCAAGGTGTTGGAAAAGGCGCTGGAGGCGGTGGCGTTCCAAGGGCAGGCGGGCAGTTTTGAGGCCAGCGACATGGCGCGTTGGTTCCCGCAACTGCTCGCAAGCATGCAGAAACAGGGCATCACCGGCATGGACGCCGTGACGCAGCTGGGGGCGATGCTCCAGGTGCAGATGAAAACCGCTGGCACCTCCGACGAGGCGGCCAACAACCTGAAAAACTGGATGGAGAAAATTGGTTCCGGCGAAGTAGTGGATGCCTACAAGAAGGCCGGCATTGATTATCAGGGCTCGCTGAACACTGGTATTCAGGGTGGTATGTCCACGCTGGAGGCCAGTTTTGGGTTGGCCAAGCGGTACATCGAAGCTACCGACCCGAAGAAAGCCGCCAAGATGGCCGAGGCCACCGCCCAGATCAGCAAGGAGGCGAACCCGGAAAAGGCCAAGGCCATGCTCAGCAGTCTGGAGCAGGCGTTGCGCACCGGCGATATTTTCGCGGACATGCAGGTCAAGTCAGCTCTGACCGCCTATGTGCAGAACAAGGCGCTGTACGAGCAGCTTAAAAACGAGGCGTCCGGGGCCTCTGGGATCTTGGACAAAAACCTGTCGGAACGGCGCGACACCTCATCGCAAAAATGGGCCGAGACGATTCAGGCAGGCAATGACGCCATGCGCAGTGTGGGCGATGCCATTCGCCCGGTCACGGATGCGGTGGCCTCTGGGCTGACCACGGTGGTCAAGGGCATCACCAAACTGTCGGACGAGTCGCCCAAGCTGGTGATGGGGCTGACGGCGCTGGCCACCGGGGCCAGCGTTGTCACCAGTCTGCTGGGTGCGTTCAAGATCGGCCGGGGGCTGGTCAATCTGGCCCGGGGCGGACTGGGTGGCGGCGGTGCAGGTCGCGCCGGTGTGCAGTCGGTCTTTGTCACCAACGCCAAGGACGCACTGGGCGGCGGTGACGATGACGGGGACGGCAAGGGGGACGCGGTCAAGTCGCTGGTCTCGTCGGGACTCAATGCGTTGCTGGGCCGCAAGGATGAAGACAAGGAGGGTGAGGACGCCCCGGATACCAAACTGGACCCGGTCGAAACCGGTCTGAAGCTGCTCGATGTGATTCGGGAGGCCAAGGGCGGAGAGGATGAGGCCGGGCCTGACCATACGCAGAAGGTATTTGTGGTCAATGCTCGGGAACTCGGCGGGGGTGGCCCTGGTGGCGGTGGTCGTGGTGGCCGTCGATCGCGGCGCCGGGGGCCACCGCGCCCGCCGGCACCGCCACCCGTGCCGCCGCGCTTGGGCGCTCGGTTGATGAACGCTGTAGGCACTATCAGCAACGCGGGGAAAGCCATCCCGGCCGGCTCGCTATTTGAGGCGGGCATCAAGGCCTTTGACACCTACACCACGGCCAAAACGGCCGAAGAGAAGGCTGCGGGTTACGGTGGTGCTGCAGGCGGACTGGCGGGCACGATGGCCGGTGCAGCTGCCGGCGCGGCGATCGGCTCCGTGGTGCCAATCATTGGCACGGCGGTGGGCGGTCTGGTCGGCGCGTTTCTGGGGGGGATGGGCGGAGATGCCGTCGGCGGAATGTTCGGCAAGACGTCGTTTGCCAAATCGCTGTTTGGTAGTGATGCGGAGCCGGGCGATGTGGTGCGCTCGATGTCGGCGCAGTCCGGTCGGACGCAAGCCCCGTCGCCGCTGATGCTAAAGCCTGAGTCCAAGCCAGCAGTGGTGGATCAGAAAATCACCTTTGCTCCGCATATGCCCATCACCGTTCAGGGCGATGTCAAAGATCCGGACGAGTTCATGCGCAAGCTGCAGCCAATGATGCAGGGCCAGTTCCAGGACTTTACCCGGCGGATGGAAGACGACGCCCGCCGCGCCAATGACCGCAAGTTATACGACGCCCCGCATATCGGGTAAGGAGGTGATATGGCCTACATGGAGCAGATGCAAAGCACCGTCAGTTACTTGGCCACTGCAGGGGAGGCGGGGCGGCGAAGTCTGGACGGGATGATGGGGCCGGTAAACGGTGCTATCAGTGAAATCAGCGGCGCCGCTTCGGAGCTGGAGACCCTGCCGATCATTGGCCCGATGGTCGGTGAAAAGCTGCAGCGGGTCATGCGCAGTATCAGCGCGGCACAGTCCAAGGTGGGCTCGGTGGTCGCGGTCTATAACCAAGCCACCCGTGCCGCCTCGCAGATCGAGCAGCGCCTGGGGGTGTTCAGCGAGCAGGCCACTCGGGCCAAAAATGCGATCAACCAGATCGCCGGCAAGATCAATCCCGCGTTGGGAAACATCCTGCCCACCAGCGTGTTTGCGACTGATACCACCCCGGCCGTGGAGGCGGTGAAGCCGTTCCCCCACTTGCTGATCCTGCAGCCGCACAAGCATGAGGCGCCGCCGTACTACTTCAACCTGGACACGGCGGCTTTTGAGGAACTGAACCGGCAGAGTGGTTTTCGTTGGGCCTCGCAAGAGCGCCTTATGCGTCGGCCGGCACAGCAGGCAGTGGGCATGGGTGACGACAAAATCACCCTCAAAGGTTCGATCTTTCCCGGCCACCGGGGCGGTCTCAAGCAACTGGACACCCTGCGCAGCATTGGCGGGTTGTTGGTGCCTCTGGGGCTCACCACGGGCTATGGCTTTGTCCTGGGGGATTGGTGTTTGACCTCGATCACCGAGGATCAGAGCGCGTTCCTGCAGGGCGGAATTCCCCGCAAGCAGGGCTTTAGTTTGGAGTTCGTCCGATATGGCGAGGACCTGCAGAACACTTGATGGCGACAAGCTTTACACCATTTGCCACAACGCCTATGGCCACCTCAATGGCAGCGTGGATGCGGTGCTGGAAGCCAACCCCGGGCTGGCCGCCGAACCGGAGCCGTATCGTGGTGGTGTACTGATCGTGTTGCCGGACTTGGCGCTGGCCAGCGATGAGCAGGCCGTCCAGCTCTGGAGCTGATAGTTACGCGTAACGCGCCTTAAAACCTGAGCCCCGCCTTTGTGCGGGGTTTTTTATTGGAGCTGGATATGACGCCCGTTTTTCGCATCGTCGCCGATGGCAGCGATATTACCCGAATGATCAATGACCGGCTGCTGCTGTTGCGCACCTCTGACAAGCCCGGGATGGAGTCGGACGAGTTTGAGTTGCGCATTGATGACCGTGACAGCGCAGTGACGTTGCCGTCTCGGGGAGCCAGCATCGAAATCTATCTGGGCTATGCCGGGTCGACCTTGTCCCGAGAGGGCCGCTATGTGGTTGATGAGGTCGAAATCTCCGGCCCGCCGGACACGCTGGTGATACACGGCAAGGCCAGCGATATGCGCGGCAGCGGCAAGACCACCCGTAGCGGCAGTTGGGAGGGCGGCACCTTGGCCACCATCGTCAGTGCCGTGGCGCGGCGTAACGGCTGGGAGCCGGCCTGTACGGTGGCCACGATCGTGCCCCGGGCTGACCAGTTGGGTGAATCGGACTTTAACTTTATTACCCGCTTGGCCCGGCAGCACGACTGCACGGCCAAGGTCGCTGACGGCAAGTTGATCGTTATGCCGCGTCAGGGCGGTGTCACGGCCAGCGGCAAGACGCTGGGCGTCGTGACTATTAACAAAACGGACGTCAGCCGCTACAGCTTTCGGCTGGGCGATCGCTCGACCCACAAGGCCGTCAGCACCAAGTACCAGGACAAAGCCACCGGCAAACTTTCAGTGGTCAATCTGAACAACGACGACGCCCCGGAAGGACTGCCACCGGTGCATACCGATCGGCATATCCACCCCAACAAAACCGCCGCCGAGCAGGCCGCCAAGGCGCGCTTGGCCGCATTCAACCGCTCGACTGCAGGTGTGCGACTGGAAATGCCCGGGCGCTCTGATCTGTTCGCAGAACGGATGATCAATGCCCAAGGATTCAAGGACGGGCTCGATGGCGAGTATCTGGTGGACTCCCGGGAACAGGTATTCACCCAGTCCGGCTGGTCTACGACGATCGAGTGCAACGCTGGCAAAAAGGGCAAGGCCAAGGTCAAAGGCAAGAAGCCTGAAAAGACCCTGAAAATCGTCCAGCTTTAACCCGCACAAACCCACCCCCGGCCCGCCTTGTGCGGGCTTTTTCGTAAGGGCAACTTATGTCTATCACCCAGCAACAACTGCTGCAGATCCTCCCCAACGCCGGCCCAGTTGCCGGCGTTTTTGTGCCGGCACTCAACGCCGCGATGGGGCATTACCAGATCGTCGGGACGAAGCGCGTAGCCGCGTTTATCGCGCAGATTGGACACGAGTCCGGCCAGCTCAAATACGTTAAGGAAATCTGGGGCCCAACGGCTGCCCAAGCCAAATACGAAGGCCGCAAAGACCTTGGTAACACCGTGGCCGGCGACGGCTCCAAGTACCGGGGCCGTGGCCTGATCCAGATCACCGGCCGGGCCAACTACATGGCGTGTGGTGAAGGGCTGGGCCTTGACCTGATCAAGCAGCCCGAACTGCTGGAGAAACCACAGCACGCCTGCATGTCAGCGGCATGGTTCTGGGCGACCAAGGGCCTGAGCACACTGGCCGACGCGGGCCAGTTCGACAAGATCACCCAGCGCATCAACGGTGGCCAGAACGGCGCGGCCGATCGACAGGCGCTGTACGCCCGGGCGCTTAAGGTGTTGGCGTGAAGGTCGATGCGGTGAAGCGGGGTGGGGTGCTGCTGATCATCCTGGCCCTGATGGCGGGCAGCGCTTGGGCTGCATGGGAGTGGCAGGCCAACGCCTACGGCCAGCAACTGGCCGCCAAGGAAGTCGCCCACCAAACCGAACGCACCTATGTGGCAAATGCAAACTCAGCGCAAATTCTGGAAGAGCAGGGCAAGCGCCTCGCCCTGGAGCAGTGGCTGGCCGCCAGTGACCAAGCCCATTACAGAGCCCTTACCGATGAGAAAACGAAACAGGCACGTCTGCGTGATCGTCTTGCTACTGCTGACCTGCGGCTGTCAGTCCAACTCGACGCCGCCGCAACTGGTTGTGACCCAATGCAAACCACCACCCGCACCGGCGGCGTGGTTTATGGCGCCCATAGAGCCCGACTTGACCCAGCGCATGCTCAACGAATTATCGGAATCACCGGCGACGGCGATCAAGGACTGATCGCGCTGCAGGCCTGTCAGGCCTATGCTAAAGAAGTTTCGAACGTAGAATGAGTAGTTAATGATTAAATCTGCTGGGTCAGCATGTAATTCAATGTGTTAGGTTTGAAAAGTTGGCCTCGAATTAAGTGTGTTTTTTTACTCTGTGGTGTGAATATTGTCACGTATTTTATAAGTGGTTAGTTCTGGCGCTTGAAGTTATGCCTTCTGCCTATGGTGGTGGAAGGCTAAACTAATATAGTGCGGAATTTTATGTTTGTGCTGGGGTCTCAGAACTCAAGCTGTGCGATGAGTCCTGAGTGGCGTTGTTAATGGGGTTTTGGTGTGTAAGTGTTAAGGCTGTGTTCCCCTTTCTTCGTGCTTTTCTAATTTTGTCCATTTGCTTGGAGAAATCAACTTGGCTCATGGTTTTTGCTTGGGGGAAAGTTATAGAGCATCTGCAAAGCAAGCTTTTAATGTGTACGAGTTTGTCTTGGTCGCTCGTTGAAAAAGTCATATCCCAATGATATGCGTTTATGTGATTCTCGTTCTGGGAATCAGATATTGTAATGGATTCTATGAATTCGTTAACTAGGCTGCTTGTTTCTGCGGCGACTTTGAGGCGGTTGATATCTAGCTTGATAATGGTGCTTTTTGAAATATCTATGGGGGCTTGAGTTGCCAAGAAGAAATTTACGTTATAGGCTTCGAGATTTAAGTCTTCGGGAACTTTTAAGTTAGAAATAGCCTCGTATAAACTAATTTGCCGACTTTCAAGTTCGTTGTCCCTCAAGTCGTAGGCCGTGGAGAGTACCTCATCATTTTTATTAATAGATGACGTTTTGGCATTTCTCCATAAGTGACTGATTTCAGAAAGATTATTTGTTGGAAGGGTGTCAAAATCGCAGAGGATGTCAGCTTCGTCATCGCAGAATTGATAGCCGTTTTCTACCGTTTTAATTTCCATTAAAACAGCGCTGTTAAGGTTTGAGGATTCACTCCTTTGAATGTTGGACGGCATGTTCACTCACCTAGAATTGAGAGTAGTCTTTTTATTTTTGCTGATTTTAAATAGCTTTTGCTACTCGTAAGTAAGTCGCCAAATATTCTGAAGGAGTTGTCATCTTGATCGTCGTCAAATGTATTGAAAACAATGCCTCCATCTTTCTTGAAAAACATGTTTAGGGCGGTGTGATTGCGCTTTATTTGTACGGAAATACAGTTGGTGTCACCATCTATAAGAATGCTTTCGGATGAGAGATATTCAGATAGATCTGGTGCGTGTCTCAAAAAGTTAATTAAGGACTTTTTATGTACGGATAATTCATTCCTGAAAATAAAAGGGCCTTTTATGTCTAGGTCTTCGCCTAAGTCATGTATTATTTTTACAAAAAATAGATAGTCGACACTTTCTTTCTGTGGGCTTTCTGAAATGCACTCTAGGTATTTTGCGTAGTTTCCTCTCCAGTCAAGCCTGAGATTTTTTCTGCTAACTTTCTTTGGTTTGTATGAGACTTCTGTTATCCAGCAATTTTCGAAAGCCTCGAATTTAAGGTTTACAAGGTTTTTGCTCGATATCTCGACAAAAGATGACTCCAAAAAATTATCGGCTGATAAGAAGTCAGGTTTTTTGCAGTCTGCTTTAGTCATGTCACTGCTCTAGTGCTTTTTTAAGTTGCTCGATTAGGCTCTCAGCCATACCTTTACCTAGGGCGACACCATTTTGGATTTTTATTGTGTTGCCCGTGGTGACAAATCCGAAGTCAATATTTATAACGCCGTCGACTGTATAACATCTGATTCTGTTTGGGAAAATGTTACAAGATTCCCTTTCTTCTTTAGATGAGCTTACTTTTCTTTTGACAATTTCGGCAGTTTTCGACTCGCTCATATTTACTCTACTTTTCCCATATTCAGTTGGTTTAGCGCCATTGGCCGGTTACGCCAGAGCCCTTCATGGCATTATGCCTGACTGTGGAGTAAAAAAAACTACTCACCGGTGGAGCATAGCTCAGAGGTACGCCAAGAGGATAACCCGTAGTGGGTGGGTTCAGGCTGTCTCGAGAATCCGGGGCGATTCACCCCTAATCATTACGATCTTGCGTATGCGCAGGGTGTGAAAAATTTTAAAGCTGCGTCAGCCAGAGCATGCAAGCCCCACCCGTGAAGACAGCAAACCACAAGAATGTCTTCTCTCGATCAATGGCTGCTAGCAGCCGGCAAAAAATGATAGGAATGGCAATCGTCAGTACCGAAATGATTAGCACCGGGGTGGTAATGACCCAAGTCATCAGGTAGTAGCTCACAAAAAAAACCAGAAATAGTGCCGAGTAGAAGCCACCAATGAACAAGGGCGGAAGTGCAGTGATATCGATGTGCAGATTTAACGGGAACTGCGCCAACGGAATTACTAGCGCCCGCGTAAAACCTGAGTCGAGTAAGGTGTCGCAAAGCCCCATGAGAAGTGGGGCAGATATCAAGAGTGAATAGGTTTTCCAGTGCTCGATTAGAGTTACTTTGTGGTCAACCGCCCACTTGATCGACATCCAGAACATGAAAGTCAGCATGAATAGCTGAGAGGTTGCATCCATCGCCCCCTTCCAGCTCGGCAGAGAATACGTCAAGACGGCAAAGACACAGAACATGACCAGGCTGGTCCATCCGTAAATTTTGCGCATCACAGCGAGTCCTGAGCGCACTGTAGCATTTTCAAGGTGCTGATTGATTCGAGTATAGCCACCCTCAAGGGCCGCTAAAAATGCGTCGATTTTTGGGTTGCGACGGATGTTATCTCCTATGCAATAGATTGCGCATAGGTACATGATGCAATTCAGTGCAATTTTGAGCATGGCAGATTAGTCTTTCCTATCAGGTAGCACGTCAGGAGGAGTGCTTAATCGGTATTAAACGGAAACTTGGGGGACGGATAGCTTTAAAGTACTTTTCGAAAGTGACCGAAAACCCCATTTAATACAGGATGCTACGTGACTTACAAGTCCCTGGTCATCCGTTAACGTCCACTAGCTTTCAGAGGTTAGGAGGCAGATTCTGAGAGTTATGAAAGTACAGCGCTCAAATTATGCTCCCCAGATAAATCCTCGCCTTTCAGGAGAAAGCATCAGCTATGCCTTCTCCTCATCCTTTGTAGAACATGGTAAATATTCGAGAGGCGAGAAAACATAACTTTAGCTGCCCCAAGCTTTGTAGTTGGCTATTGAGCGGCAGCTTAGGAGCGATTGGTGCATTTGGTCAGCGTCAGCCATGTGTCGATAGCGATGCATCGTGATTGGTTGCAATTGGCCAGACGCGGACGTTGTACTCGGTCCGATTTCGATCTAAAGCTGCCGCCCGAGCTGGCAACAAAGGCATACTTGTCGCCCGTTTTGGGCATTCCACTTATGCGTATGCCGATATCATCAGCGCGGCCTTGCAGGCCCTTTTCCTTCACAATTGCTGGACTCAAGGGGAATGGCTCGCAGTCGATTCCAGATCCTTTGCAAGTTTCTCATCGCCGGAGTGTGAGGCGCCTGCATAGACCTCATAGTTGATCTCTTTTTTGAGGTTCAGCTGCCCAAACTGGGAAGCGCAAGCCTTCGGCCTTCTTGTCCGGCACAATGAATCCAAGACTGAATCGCGCGCGTGTGATGGCGACGTACATCTTGTTCTGAGCTGTTTCGTCCTTCGCTGGAAACGGTTTTTGGCCGTCAAGCACGAAGTGCAGTTGGCTTTCCGCGGGAAGCACCAACACCCGTTCAAAACCTAGCCCCTTACTCCCTCCAAAGTTGTAGCATCGCGCCTGGGCAGGAAGAAGCTTTGCCCCGGATGTTACACTCCAGCGCAGAACCATAGGGTCAAACACTTTGATGTATTCGGCAACGTCCGACTCCTTGACGATGAAGGTGCCGAGGTGATGGGCAAATTCAGGTGGGGTCTCTTTAACCGCTGATTTCGTAGCTTCATAAGCGCCCTTGTGTACTGCGTCCGCGACGTCACAAATCGGCTGAATGCACCGCCGGTTGAGGACTAATGCCTCCTCCACAAAGTCCATGGACTTGAAAGCAGCGATTTTCTCAGCGGCTGTTTTAGGCGCTTTTTGGCCAAACGTTGTTTCGTACACCGTCTGCCGGAAATCTCCCACGCACGTGATAGGTGTCGGCATCGTTTTGTTCAATCCCTTTAGCACCTCATAGTCCCACCCAACCAGATCTTGGACCTCATCAAAGAACACCTGGGTGTAAATCTCCCCTAGTCGTACTGCAGCAGAGTTTTTCGTGGCCTTCATGATCCGGCTCGCCAGTTTTGCGAGAAAGCCGGTGTGAGCCTTAGTCTTGCATGAGGTCAGAAAATGTTTTGGGTTGTAGCTTTTGTCGTCCAGTTGCTCCGCACGCCCCGGGAGCATAAACGTTGAATTTGGCTTCATATGAGGATTGCGCTGGTTGAAGCAGATGCCATCGATCCGCCGCGAGAACAATGCCTGCTGATACGGCCTCACCATGTCTTCCAAGTAAAAAGAGAACAGACCTTTGACCACGAACCGATCACTGTGCGTACCAAAAACCTCCAGAAATCGACGTCTCAGTTCCTGCTGATTACTTGTCGTGTAGGTCACCACCAGAACCTTTCCCCCGCGCTCGATTTCGGCGATTGATTCGACAATTACCTTGTGAGTCTTGCCTGAGCCGGCACCCGCCATGCAGAGTTTATTAGGCAAAATTCAGTACCTCAGTGAGGAATACTGGATATTTGAACGGCTTCTCAGTCTCGAAAAGGCTGATGGCAGAATCGACTTTCTTTTTACCTTTCCCGTCGCCGTCACTGCTTCTAAACCACTCCACGATAAACTCGAGCTTTTCAGCAAAGGTAGGTTTGGCAGCGAGCCGTTTAAAGGTTTGGGTGGATAGGACAATTTCTGCAAATGCCTGCAACTCTTTTTCAGATGTGGCATTGGCTAAAATCATCGCTGGCTCCAGCGAAAACTCATTGTCGTTTTTTGAAGAGACCAGCTTTATGTTTGGGAAAGCAATGTATTCCTTACCCGCTTCAACGATGTTCCTTTCGTAATTGCCATCGTTATCCCGCAGGACATTAATTGCGGTACCAATTTCTTTGCCGATCGCAATGAACGTCTTGAACCCGACGCCACGTACCACAATGATATCGATCCCGTCCTGCTCTGGCAGTCGCCCCTTGTGAGTGTCTCTGTAGAGCTTTTTGAGTATCAACTCATCAGAGGGGCCTTCGACCAGCACCACCTTCTTCGAGAGCGCGACACGGAGCGTGTCGTAGCCTGGTAACCGCTTCAGCGTCTTGACCACCACTTTGTCCAAGAGGTGAAGTCTCTTGTATCCGTCATGCAGCAAGCAGATTTTATTGAGGCTCAGTTTGTTCAGAACATAGGAACTGTGGGTGGTCAGGAAAAGCTGCTTGCCGTCTCGCTGATCCTCGATGTCTTGCACCAACTTGCTCAGTTCGACATGCGAGAGGTGATTTTCCGGCTCCTCCATCATCACTAGGTCGATGTCTTTTGACTTGTTGTGCAGGGCCAGCTTGATTTGTACCTTGCTCTGCTCACCCTTACCGATCATGTGGAACGGCACTGCATTTACTTCAAGTTGCAGAGCGTTCTGGAGAGCGCCTGCGGGCATGGTGTTGGCGGCGATGGTCAGCTTCTTTTCCGTGATCCTGTTATCGGAATCCAAACCCTTGTTGACGGTGGTAACCTCATCTGTATTGTTAAAGGATTGGAGGGTCTCACGGTAGTTCAGGCTCAAACGGTATTCTTCGTCCTTTCTGAGTGCGGTGCTCAGCACATTCGAGATGTACTGATTTTTGCCGAAGGTGGGATGAATGCGAGTGGGGTCGATGTAGAGCGCTCTAAATTGCTTGGTCATCGGTTTGATAACATTCCAGGCAAAATCCATCCATTCAACTTGGTAGAATTCCACTGGGATGCTGGTTATCGCGGCACCGGAGGCTAGGTAAGCGTCATAGGCATCAGTAAAATCTGGATCAAAGCTGGCTTTGATCTGAACCCCCTGAGCATCTTTCTTCAAACTGTTGTTCGCACCGCGGTAGTCGGGCAGGTTCTTCATGTACGCCTCGATCACGAGGGTAGGTAAGTCTGCAGGCGTTTTTGGCGAGGCTCTGAACGCAGCGACTGTCTCTGCGTTGAATAGATCAGGGGAAAATTCGCTATTGAATGGCCGACCGCGATACTGAAAATTGAGTACGATCTCCAAAGCTTCCAGGATCGTGCTTTTGCCAGAATTGTTATCACCTACGAAAATATTCACGTCTTCGTTGAAGTCAAAAGTCTGATCCTTGAATTTTTTGAAGTTGATCAGACGTATCGATTCTATGTGCACGATTTCAAATCCTTATGAGACATTGAAGAACATTATGGCGTTAGGCCATTAAGTTCACGCTATAGGGCCGTGGATACCTTGTCCAGTGCAGTCACTAATCAGGCACTGCGTTTTATATCAAGACGTGTTGAAACCTAAAGCAAGCAGTGAAGAAGGACTGACTGATCGATTGTAGGTATGCGATCCATAAACCCTACCTACCTAACAGTGGGTTAACGGTTTACCGTGGCATCTCTGGCGAGCAGTTCCACGGCAGCAGCGCTTCGTAAGCGTCGACTGACGAGGCTTGTGGCAGGCGCTCAAGTACGTAGCGCAGCCACGCATAGGGCTCTTGGCCGTTGGCTTTAGCCGTCTCGATCAAACTGTAAAGCTGAGCGCTGGCCATCGCGCCTTTGGGTGTGTCGCTGAACAGCCAGTTCTTGCGCCCGATAACGAAGGGCCTGATCGCACGCTCTGCCGCATTGTTGTCGATTGGCAAGTAACCGGCTTCGGTGAAGCGCACCAGCTTGATCCAGTTGCTAGCCAAGTAGCTGATGGCTTTGCCCAGTGCATTTTGCGCCGTCACTTGTGGCTGGGTTTTCTCCAGCCATGTTTGCAACTGCGCCAACACCGGCAGACTGTTTTGCTGTCGGCATTCGTGACGATGTTCATCGCCGACTTCTTTTAAATCTCGCTCGATACCGTACAGCTTGTTAATCAGATTCAGGGCGATAACCAAACGCTGGCAGATTTTAAGTACCTGCGCGGATTTCAAAATGGTGCATGCGTTTTAACGCAGCCTGGGTCATTAGCGAGCCACTCGCGACCGACTGCGATTGGCAAAAAAACGATCTGTGTCATCAGTGCGTAATTTAACTGAAGAGTGTTTAGTAAGTGATGGGGTGATCTAAAGAGTAGATGATATTGTTATGGATGTCATTGATGAGATTTTTGTTGTTCTCGAATAATGGTACTGCATACTCTTTGAATTCGACTAAGGTTTCTAAGTTGTTTAATAAGCCCTGCATTACACCAGCTTGGCACCTGCTTACGGCATAAATCATAATTGTGCTAAATAATTCAAGTTTTTCTTTTGTGAAGTCCATGCTTCGAAACCCTGAGTGGACAGAGTCGTTCCGAAAATCTCGAATCTCCTTGACTATTTCAATAAGCTGTTTTTTCCAGTGTTGATATCTAGGGTGGTTCTCTAACTTTTCTTTGGTTAATGGCGATATTACCCATTGCTGTTGTCCGTTTGGGAATCCTATAAATAATCTAATGTAGCTTTCTACGCAGTTATCGTGTTCATCTGCTTTTAATAGTGCTTCTAAGGCAAACCATAAAAATATGATTCTCAGCTGAGGATTTGTCTCGTTCTTGCTATTTCTTGCCCAGTGTAAAGACCGTCTGTATCGGTCGCAAAGCTCGTTTTTGAGCGAAAGTAAGTAAACTGTAGTATCAACATATTGTATGCTTCCATTATGCATTACAAACGCGAGAGATGGTTGAAATCCTGTTCTTGTAATGGATGTGATTTCGCCGGATGACAGGTCCTTTATCAGCCCAATTTGGGAGGTCTTTATTGTAGATGTCGAATATTCTGTAGACTTGAAGTCAAGAACCTCAAGGAATCTGGTGTCAGCGGTATGCACAGCTTCGCTATGATTTTCGCATTCAACTATTGTGGCAATTCTTGCGCATACTTTATGTTTTTCGTAGTCAAGCCCGTTTTCAGATGCGGATTTTTCAAGTGCGCTAACTTCATATTTGGTATCGGCCGAATAAGATCGAAGCTCAACAGGGCCAAAGTTTAAAGTGGAAGGAAGACTAAAGCTTCTGTCATCCAAAATTTTTACAACCAAATAGCTGGTCATAGGTACCTCTGAATAGAATGTGTGAGCCTAGTTATGACTATTTGCTTAAGCAGTTTGTTGTATTGAGGGGTTAGTGTTACGTGGTTTATTGATAAGTACTCTGCTAGCGACTGAGCTATTAAGTAGCTTCTTCGCGCCATACAAACCTCAATAATTGTTGATAGGCGGTCAGTGTTCAATTTAACCTTAAGCAACTCACAGCTTGTGGTTTCGCAGGCCGTGATGTTGTTTTGTGAATGATAATAGCGCAAGCGGTACCAGTACACTTCACTGCTGTCTTTTGTAGAGTTGGTTAAAAGCTGGTCGTATTTATAAATCCAATCGTTGTCAAAAGTTGCAATTGCTATCGTATAACCGAGTCGTATGGTTTTTGGATGATTGGGGCCCAATTGGCACAGATCTAAGAAAAAGTGCTTGGCCTCCAATAATCGTCCATGCTTAACTAACGCATCAATATAGTCCGTAAGCCTTTTCGGATATTTTCGACTTGTCTTAACTGTTGCTCTGTAGATCTTTTCACTCTGTTCCAAAGCTGCCACTCTTCCCTATGGGTTACCTATTTACTATTGTTTTTTAGTGGCTTACTGCACCTTCAACGGCTTTATATATGTGAGCAGCTGAACTCCTATGTAAAAGATAGCGTATTGGATGAATAGAATCGAATGTTTGCTATCATTTTTTTGGAGACTGGAAACTCATGAGCGGCTAGCACAAATCGTTCTCTGGTTGAAGCTCTGAGCCGCTTTTCGCGAAGGGCAGCTTTTGGCCTTCAGCTCAGCGTTACTGGTCTGAGAATGGCTGTAATCAAAAAGCTGAAGGTGAGACAGACTGCACCAAAGCTGCGCAAAACCTACCCCACAGGCCCCGGTTTACCGTTTGCCTAAGCACGAATAGCAGTACATTTTGCCATCATCCATAATTGTATTTTTCTTTTACTTACAACGAGTTACGATATTTTACGAGGGAACATGGGGTGCTAGGGGTCGAGTGTTCGAATCACTCCGTCCCGACCATATTTTTCAATGACTTAGCCACCTTTACGGTGGCTTTTTCATTTCTACCCTAGTGACTTTTCGAGTGACCTTGGGTTTCCTGCTATCCCTGCCTCCTCTTCAGGATCGTCAGCGCTGGTGCGCGCGAGTCGGTTACTGATACCTTGTTTGCAGCCTCAATCAGTTGGTCCAGCTCTGCCGATGAGTAGTGACTGGTGATGCTGCCGTTCTTATGGCCGAGCAATGCTTTGCGATCCTCCTCAGTCACGCCTGCTGCACGCAGCCTTCTGCCAAAGGTGTGCTTCAGGTCGTGAATGCGGATCCGGGCGAAACCATCATGTGCCGGCCGCAAATACTTCTCCTGCCATTTCTTCGCCGCCCTGACCCTGGCCTTCTTCCAGGCTGAGTCATTCATACGGTGAACCATCGTTTCATCCCCTTCGCTGTCTGGCTTGCCGAAAGGAAAGACGTACAGCTTGTGCTGGCCTCGCTGCTTCTCAATGACCGACTTGGCCACGGTGTTGAGAATCACCAGGCGCTCGTCCCGGTTCTTCACACCAGACCTTGCACTTCGTCCGCCGAACCCGGCCGGAATCAAAAACACCGTGGTATCCAACTCCGGTACCGCGATTTCCCAATCCCATTGAAGCTTGCAAACCTCTTGCTCCCGACACCCCGTATTGACCTTGAACATGGCCATGGTCTGCAGGTGTGGCGGCAGCTCAGCGAACAAGATCGACTGCTCTTCCCAAGAAAGCGGGTAAGGCTTGCGGCAGTTCGTCTTCTCATCCAGGAGCGAGATCATCGGCACAACATCGAGCCATGGTCTGCGCTCATCATCACGCCATTTGCGCGCGCATAGATTGAGAACCCTGATTGCCCGTTGAAGGGCAATATTGACCGTGCGATTCGTTACAGGCTTGCCCTCGACAGGGTGCAGCTTGGAATGAATGTACGGTGCCAGGGAGTCGTCATCGATGTGCGTGATCGGCATGTCCCCAATGAACGGATCAAGCTGGGCCATATAGGTTGCAGATATATGGATTGATGCCTGATCCCTCACCTCCAGCAAGAAGCGGGTAGCCGCCTCTCGCCAGG
Organism: Pseudomonas fragi; assembly: GCF_900105835.1. Lineage (NCBI taxonomy): Bacteria > Pseudomonadati > Pseudomonadota > Gammaproteobacteria > Pseudomonadales > Pseudomonadaceae > Pseudomonas > Pseudomonas fragi. Next base: position 1,214,282 of record NZ_LT629783.1, on the reverse strand, counting down.
TCCTGACCTTTTTGACACCGTAGACCTTTTCCTGTCGAAGCTTTTCCAGCAAGTGGATCAGGTACTGCTCGGCTTCTTGGCGGTCACAAGTGCCAGTACTCTCTTGAATTCGTTCTCCTCTGTACTTTTTGTCGATTTTCCAGATGCCGCTCGGCATTTTCTGGAGGCCGGTGATTGCTTTTTGGGCCATGGCGTAGCTCCGTTATCTTTGCCTTGGCGCTCGCTGCGAGGCCGATTGTTGTCCTGATTGACTGCTTTTTCAATCAGCCTGCTTGCGATGTACGCATCTACCCACTCATCGAGCTCGATCCGATCAAAGCCGACACCCTGGGTACCGATGCGGAATTCCCGGACGTGGGGCCTTACTGTTTTGTCGAATTCGCCGCGGCACATGCCGAGGTAACCCGGTGCTTCGCCAGCGCGAAGAATGCGCGGCAGGTGCTGTCCGACCTTTGCTGCTGTTGCGTTTGCCATGGTGCAAAACTCCAAACCGCCGCGTTGGGCGGCAAAGGGCGGGTTAACGGGTGGCTTTGGCGATGGCGGTGCGTGCATCGAACATGGCGTAATACAGTCTGTGGAAAATTGCGCAGCTCGGGTCTTCGTGGTCGCCGCCGCCGTGTTCAAAAATTCCGTCAATGGTGCCGCTGTAATTGCTAGCGATCTGCTCGCATTCACCCGCGATCTGGGTCAGTGCCACTAGGGCTTTCAGAAGGCTCTCGTTACTGGAACGCTCCTCGCGGCCAATATCCCAGAAACGCTGTCCCCAGTGATCCGGTGGTGGCGGGTTGGTGTTCTGTGCGCCCATGATCAGGGTTCCGACAATCGCGTCGCAGAGGTCGCGCTTGTAGGCATTGTCGCCGTCAATGCTTAGGCCGCGGCGGCGCAGGGAGCTGACCACTTCGTTGTCATCGAGGCCTTGATCCTTGAGGATGATGTCTTCCTCGGGCTTGCCTGGGGTGTAAATCACCAGTGCTATCTTGGCGCCGGGTAGGCAGTGAGAACTGATCTTTACGAGCGCGTCGTTTGCTACCTGATGGAATCGCTGAAGGATTGCAGGCATAGGGATACCTCGCCCGCCGATCACTGGCAGGCATTCAATAAAGGGATGGGGGTTCCTAAGCCGGGCTATGCCCGAGCGGCGGAGTGGTATAGTCACTGTCCGGTATGTGATTTATAGGAGAGACGGAATGGCAGGGATGTTGCGTGGTGAAACAAAACTTATCACCTATGCTTTTTTTCATATAGGTGCAAGGGCTGCGCTAACTAGTGCAGAGGAGGCAGAGGAAGGTAGAAGTTACAATCTGCTCAATGCAATGGTCCTAAGTAGCTTTTTTGTCGAAGCTTACTTTAATCACCTCGGTGATGAACTCGGCTATCCGGAATGGAATACTGGAATTGATAAGAGAACCAGCATCTGGACGAAGTACAAGCTTCTTAGATCTAAGGTCGGCTTGGCAGACTCCAGCTTGGATGTCGTCTATCCACTGGTCAAAGACACTATAGAGTTTAGAAATACGATGGCCCATGGCCGAACAGAAACTCACTTTTTTTCCAGGGAGGTGGAGGGAATGGAATTTCCTCACCGTGAACAGACCAGCGTGGGTTGGCAAACCCAACTCACAAATTCTAAAGTCCGAGCTTGCTTTGATTCCTGTCGAGATTTGATCTATGAGCTACATAGGCGGCAGGGCTTGGAAGTCACCCATTTACTAAGTTGTCTTCGAGTATTATGGGTTATAAGGAATCTTGAGCCAGATGCTTAGGTGTAGGGTATTGGTAATGTAGGTTTACTGGCCATAACGTGGAGATTGGGCATGCTAAAGGACGTGTTGAGTTGGCTTTATAAGCAAGAATATTTAAATGAAGAGATAATAGAATCCAGTCTGTTGCGGAAAGGGCTGGACTTTCAGCTCAGCCCATTCTCATATGGCCAAGTTGACGGTTTTGTTGTCGACAGCTTGGGGGCAAAAGCTTTTCTTTCCGAGCGCAGCGTTTCTTACATGAACTCTCGGCGTGTGCGAGTTACTACTTGTCAAGAAAGGGCTATCCAGAAAAATATACCGATTCCTTTGTTTTTGGGGCTTGGCGATCTCATCAATCAAATACATGAGGTCTCTAGTTCGGATAACAAGGATGCTGACAAATGGTTGATAGATCTTTTTACCCCGGCAGTGGCATCTACTTACGTACTAAAATATTTCGAAAATAGCCAGTCCTTGCGTCCTTATATTCAGATTATCTATGAAAGTCTTGAAGCTTATTATATGGAGCTCGATCATGTGGCTGTAATGGCTTTATTGCCGGTTGTAGAGGGTGGATTAAGGAATGTCCAAGAAATCGTACTGAGTCACACTGACGCAAATATCAAGAGTGAAGATTTTGTTGCCAGGCTAGGCGATATGATTGTTAAGCATGGTGAGCGTGAAGCAAGTGACATTTCAATTTATCCTGGGTCATTTGGCTCTAATGAGGTTCGTTTAGATTTCTTAACGCATGCAAATCCCCAATGCGATGTAATGAATGCATTCAGAATTTTTTTTAAAAAGGTATTGTATCGTCGTAGCCGTGATGCGTCAGATGGTTTTAATAGGCATCTGATTCTTCACCTGTTAAAAAATGATTTTGCATCGCCCGCCAATTTTATAAGAGTATTTTTACTTCTTTCTCATATTGCTTTTTGCGAACGCTCAAGTAATTCGTCGATACCAATGTTATGGCCAGGCTCTGATGAAGATGATATGCGCGTAGCTAAATATTTCGTTGAGCTCTCAACAAAAGTGGGGGAGCCGCGCAGCAGGATGTGGAGACCAGGAGCCCCCCTTCCTCCTGCGTCCGGCCCTGATCAGGATTAGATCTGTGTCATTGCGAAGTACATGCGGGCGCACGCCCCGTTATCAGTCTGCGCACGGTTTCCGCTAACTAGCTCCCCACCGCTGAAGTGCAGCACCTCTTAGCCAATCACCGGTTGCTTGTACTGGTTGCTGAAGGAAGTCCGGATTTTTTTGGCTATGGGATGAGCATCGGTGTGCGCTTCTTCCCGGCAGTCGTTGAATCTGTATTGACCCAGCCAACTAGAGCCCTACTTGAGCCCGAGTTCGAAGAGGTCAATCTCACATTGACCGCGGGTGGCATCACTTGGGCGAACGCTTGCCACGCTAAGCATTTCCTGCAAGGCGCGGGGATCTTGATTATCGTGTCTTTGCTCTGAGAGTGATCACTTCGGGATTCATTTCGGAATACCTCTATGAATCTGGTTATTTAGGCGGCGAAAGTGCCGAGCGTAAGCGGAGTCGCTGCCCCAATCTGCGCATCGAGCACTGACTTGAATTCTTGAGCGATTTCTTCTCGCTGAACTTCTTCGCCGATCCAGCGCAGTTTCAGCATTGGCTGGGCGCCGCTGGTGATGACGGATAAGCGCAAAGTGATGTTGCGCACGCTCAAGCCTTCGTAAGGCACTACCGAGAACACCAATGATGCGGGCAGGGTCTCTTTGCTGGTGGCTTCGATCTGGTCCATGGCGCTGCGACTGGTACGGGTTTCGCTGACAGCGTGATCGCTTTCCGATGAGGCTTTGATGGTGATGGTTCGCACCGCTGCAATGGCCTTGGCGATGCTCATCGTCTGGCCGGCTTCGTCAGTGGCGTTCAACGAGGCATTCCAGTCTTCGATCCAATCGCTTAGGTCTTTCTGCGACAGCGCGCGCCCGGGGATGCCTTGGACAGCCTTGTAACCTGCTGACGGCTTGAGACGCAGAACTGCGCGATCATCTGCATGCCCGGGCGCAATGTTGGTGCCCAGGTTGAAGATCAGTGTGCAGGTCATGTCGTCCTGATCGATAAAGCCGCGCGAGCCTTCAATAGCGCGTTCTTTGACGTAGGTACTGAAATCAATCAGGGAGTTAGTGGAAAGCACACCACGGAAGCGGCTGCGGCCCATGTGGTACTTTTCCAGATCAACCACTTTCACGCCTTCAGGCAGGACGGCCGTTGGCGAATAGGTCGATAGAGTTTTGCCAGCAGCCAAAAGGGCTGTGTCGGTGATTAGTTGAATTGCTTCTTGGCTTAGGGACATGGTTCAAGTACCTGTGAGAGCGGGTTTAAGTGCGCGGGGTGATTGGGGCTTCTTCTCGGCTGAAAAGCTGGTCGTGCTTTTCAGGAAACATGGTGATGCTGCCGCCGGTACCGACATGCATAGGGGTATCGAGGCGGGTGTTTTCGCTGCGAGTTCCACGCTTTGTGGGAACCTTGTAATCCAACTTGTGATTGATCTTTACCTGGCTGGACTCGCCGATCTGGGTGAAGTCGAGGGTAATCACCAGCTTCCCGGCTTTACCGTGGTCCACTACGCCCGCAGCTACTTCTGAGAGTGCATGGCCGATTTGGCTGATGAAAGCACCGCCATTGAGGTCTTCGAGAAACTGCGCGGTATCGGTAGGTTTGGACATGGCTGTTGCTCCGGTCTGGCTTGGAGTCCGCTTGGCGGCAAGTGGTGTTGGGACTGGCGAAGGCGTCGTTGTGCGGATGCGTTGACGCGTTTCACATGTGACTACCGAAGAAGGCGAACACGGTCAGCGTGATGCCAAAGCGCAAAGTCCAACTGCTCAGAAATTTTCCGAACTGCTTAACGTTGAACTGCGCTTCTTTTGCCTCCAGCTCATGAGCATGAGCAGTTGCATTGTTGTGGCCGAAGCGCTCGGCTACGACCACGCCAGTAGCCCGATTGATCAGCGAGAAGGTGTTGTTGCCGCTTGGGCGCACGATGATCAGCGGTGCGAGTGGCGGAGGTTGTACACCGGGCTTTTGGTAGAACTCGGCCGTGGCCTGGTGGGCACGTGCGCGCAACCCGTCGAGAACGGTGATGCGCTGGGCGATTGATTGGTGCATGGTCGATCCTCGACAGGGTTACGGTTATTCGTCAGCACTCAACCATCGCGCTGTTTGCTGATGGGCGCGCAATGGAGTGCTGACGAATAAACGCAGGTATTAAAAAGCCCAGTCGAAACCGGGCTGTGCTGCACTCTTAAAACGCCACCGTATGTAAGAGCCTGGCTGTGCGGGCGTGCCCGTCTTTGTTTACTTGTGCATGGCGGAGTCCTCCGTGTTAATGGTCAGCAGGGCAGGGGTAATGCAGGTGTCCAGCGTCTGCTGGGTTGGCGTCCGCATTGGTCTGTACTCAGGCGGGATAATGCCGAAGATCAGACCGATACGACCTGATGCTGGGGTGTACCAGGGGCTCGGGCAGTTAGCGACAGGCTGTCGTGGCGCTGGTTGATTCGGGTTATACGGTCAGCTCAAGCGCTTCGGCGCGTCGTACCAGACGCATTTCCGCAAAGCGGCGTTCTGAGGGGCGGCGGTCGCGGCGTGACATTTGACTATCCGTAGCTGCATGCATTGCTATCAGGCCAGCCAGTAACAAGCAGAGCGGGGTGATGATCTGCCGGCGCATCGCTTCGGCAACCATTGCACCCTGACGGTGAACGCCGAGCTTGTACATGGCGCAGGCCAGTCGTTTGACTACTGTTCCCGGTGCAATACCGAACGCTCTGGCGATCTCTTTGGCGGTCAGTCCTTGTGCAACTGAAAGCACGAATTGCAGTTCCCGCGGCGCAAGGCCTCGGCCGAGGTGGCCTTTCCATGCACCGTCTACGATTGTCGATTCCATGATGTCTTCCCGGTTGTTTTCCCGATGCACCCGGCAAGCCAGGTGCAGCAGTGAAAGTGTCCGTTGGCAAGCTTGAACGCCGAATAACTGTGGCGTAAGCGATGCCTTGTCAGGTGTTGGTCCCTGAGCTCGAAGCCGTATGGCGTCAGGGAGTGTCTGCAGATTTTTAAAGAGCGCCAAGGTTGCCCCTGAGGTTTCGCTTGAGCTGTTCGGTACTGGCTTATAACTCAAGTTATGGGCCGAATGATAACCTGAGTTTTAATTGTGTCAATAACCTAGGTTATATTTTTTGTGAGGGGCACAAAAAAACCCGCAGCTAGCGGGCTCTTTGCAGGGGGAGGATTATTCGTCGGGAGATTGCCAGGTAATTTTCGCGGCGCCAGTCTCGGTCAGCGCAACCTTCACTCCGTCTGTTTCTTCAAGATCACTGAGAAGCTGGCTCCAGTCTTCGTCCAGCTCATTCACCCCTTTAGATACGATTGCGCAACGTGTTTTCTGCGCTGCGTGGGAGTTCACTATTTTCTGTATTCGTAGCCCCATCAGTTCGTAAGTACCAATGGTTTTTGCTGTAACGGAACTGCTTGCAGCCATAACTATCTCCTTGAATAGCTGTATATATATACAGCTTTCGGATTCTAAGGAAATCTCCCCGTTCGAGCAATGGCAGATTGCCCAAAAGGCCAAAGTAGAAGGCTTGTCAGTGTTTTGGCGGGCATGAAAAAGCCGGCGCTGGGCCGGCTTTTTGAAGATTTAGAAAATCTCAGGGCTGTGTTGGGGGAGGTTACAGCTTGCCCATCATGCGAACTGCTACTCCGATGATTCGGCAGTCATCTGCGCACACTGCAATTGGATAGGCTGGGTTTAGAGGCTTCAAATAGGTCTTGCCACCATCCTCAACAAGCTTTTTGAATGTTGCTTCATTGCTGTCAGCCAGCTTGGCAACAACCAGTTTTCCTGACCGAACCTCGGCTTCGGTATCAACCAAAATCAGCATGCCTTCAGGCACGCTAACTCCTACCGGGGAGGTCATGGAGTCGCCCTTGACCTCCAGCCAGAAGGCTGGACCTTTCGAGTCGTAATCTGACATTTCATAGCGGTCTGCAAAGCCGGGCGGATAGGCTTCCACGGCTTCAGCCCAGGCGCCTGCGGCGACCCAGCTTATGACTGGATAGCGAAAAATCTGGTTTGGCTGAGCGATCATCCGCAGGTTGCTGGAGTCGCTATCAGATTGTTGAGGTGCTTCCTTTCCCGATGTGAGCCATTCGGCGCTCACCCCCAATGCTTTGGCAATATCGACCAGTCGCTTGGACGTGGCATTACGCCCGCTCTCCAAGTGCTGGATCGTTACCTGGCTGACATGCGCCCTTTCCGCGAGCTGCTGCTGGCTCAAATTGAGCTCAACGCGCTTGGCGTGAATACGGTCTTTAAGGCTTTCGTTGTTTGTTCGCATGTTCTGAAGGTTAAAACACACGTTATCGGCATTCAAATAACATGTGTTGGTTGTTTTTATAACTTGAGTTATCATTTTTGCCACGATTCATTGAGGCACTTATTCATGCCAGGCAAAGAAAGACCCATAGACCAGGTGGTTCGACTCGCAGGAGGGCAGGCTGAGTTGGCTCGCCGCTGCAACACGAGTCAGCCGCGTATCTGGCAGTGCATCAACCGTAACCAGCGGGTTCCTGCTGACCTCGTCATCCCATTTGAGAAGGCCGTGAAGGGGGAAGTGACTCGACACCAGTTGCGGCCAGACCTCTATCCCCTGGAAGCACTTGAAGCATCGAGTGAGTGAATTATCCGCTTGTTTCCAGCCCGGAAATAGCACCTCGGATTAGCTGTTAATCCATCCAGTTACCAGATTTCAGGCAAAAAAAAGCCGGTGGCTAGACCGGCTTCTTCACAACAATTTACGAGATTGATTATGAGCATTATCCGGTTTTCGCGCAATGCCGCTGACGTTCGCATGCGTTCAGTGGAGGTATCAAACGAGGAGGCTCATGCCTCGTCTGAAAAGCCATGTGGAGTTATTCAGTGAGCGTTCAAGCAATGTCCTGGGCGCTTCAAATCGCCAAAACGGAACTGTCCGATTCAAGTGCGCGTCACGTCCTGCTGTGTTTGGCCAACTACGCAAGTGCAGATGGTCGCGGCACATTCCCTTCTGTAAACCGCCTGAGCGAAGACACCGGTCTTTCCGAGCGAACTGTTCGTTACAAACTCGACCTCTTGCGTGAGGCCGGTTGGATCGTTCGCGGGAACCAGGCACTTGCTGCGGTTTATATCGATCAGCACGACCGCCGTCCGGTTGTGTACGACCTTCAGCTTTTACGGGGTGCAAATGCTGCACCCCGCTTAAAGCGGGGTGCAGATTTCGACGTACCGGGGTGCAACCTACAACACAACGGGGTGCAGATTTCGACAGAGCGGGGTGCAGATTCTGCACCCAAACCACCACTTAACCATCAAGTAACCAAAGAGCAGCAGCGCGACTTGGATGCTGTGATAGCCGAGCAGGATCAGCAAACACTCGCTGCCGATGATCGCCAACGCTTTGCCATGTTCGCTCAGTGGGAGCCTGCGACGAAGGCATTAGCCGATCAGCTTGCCATCGCTGGTCTGCCATCTGACTCGCTGACCGATGAAGTCATTTCAGGCTTCAAGGGCTTTCACGTTGCCAAGCCTTCAACTGTCGATAGCGCGGCGGGCTGGTGTTTCCGGCTGGTTACCTGGATCAAGCGTGAGCGGGTGAAGACCGCCGGTGCTGTGGTTCAGACCGGGGCGCCCGGGTATGACGATGAAGACACCAGTTGGATCAATGGAGGTGCCAAGTGAACCAAGTTTCAGTAATCGCCACCGGCCTGTGGGCCAAGGTGCAGACCGGCCAATTTATCGCTGCCGGTGAAAGCGAAAACATCCAGCCCGCCGCCGAGCTGTCCCAGGCCACGGCCAAGGTCATCAACGGGCTATTCCGCGAACTGCGATCGATCTTCCCGGCATGGAAGCAGGCTTGGCCGGATATGGCGACCTACAAAGCCGCCAAGCAGCAGTGGATGCGCGGTTTTCTCGAAGCAGGGATCTGCAGCACTGAGCAACTGCGCTTCGGCCTGATGCAGGCGCGCCAAGCCGCCAAGGACTTTGTGCCGAACGTGGGCGTGTTTATCGGTTGGTGTACGCCTACAGCGGAAATGCTTGGCCTGCCGAGGTTGGCTACGGCACACCGCGAGGCTTGCCGTAACGCGCATCCGTCGATGGCCGGCCAGGCTAAGTGGTCTCACGATGCGGTGTGGCATACGGCCAAAGAGTGCGGTTTTGAAAACCTCAACCGGCTGTCCCATGACCTGAGCATCAAGCTGTTTGAGCGCAATTACACGATCACGGTGCGCCGCATTCTGGCGGGCCTGCCGTTGCAGAAAATGCCGCTGGCATTGCCGCCACGGGCCATTGAACGCAGCGCGCCTGAAGTGGGCAACAAGGCGCTGGCGGCGCTGCGGGCCATGCGTTCGGGAGGTGCTGCACATGCCTAACCCTCATCTGGCCCCGGTTGAACCGAGCGCCTATCGCTGGGCCGTTCATTGCTGTTCGTACAAGCTCGACTTGAGCCACAAACCCGACCGGGCCGTGGCCCTTTTTGAGCACGAAAGCGCGGCAAAGCACTTTGGCGGGCTGATGTGGCCCAGTACCTTTGAAGTGGTGGACCTGCAATCACCTGTGGGAGCGGGGCGATGAACACCAAAATCAAAACCCTGACCGTGAAGCTGTCCGACGCCGAGATTGGCCGCAATGCAAAGCTTGAGCATGTGCGCGACCTGCGCGATGCCGGTCACCCGGCGTTGCACTTTCGCTTCTCCAAAAATCGCACCCGTGGCTCATGGTACTTGCTCAACAAACGCCGTTGGCATCGCATCGGCGCGTTCCCGGATTTGAGCGCCAAGCAGGTGTTGGCTGAACTGCCGGCCGTTCGGCTGCGTGTGTCGGCTGATGCGGGCTCGACCATTTCCCAGTGGGTCACCACGGGAGAATTGCTCACCTGGTACGCCGATCGCATGGCCCGTGATCGCAGCCTGTCGGCCAAGCGCAAGAACACCGGCGCCTCGGCCATGAAGTGCCACCTGCTGCCGCGCCTGGGTGACTTGCCACTGGTGGAGGTCAACAAGGCCACTCTCGATACCCTGTTCATGTGGCCCCTGCAGGAAGCACTTTCCATCGACTACGTGCGTCTGGCGTTCCAGTTACTGGCCCTGGCATTCCGGCAGGCGTTGAAGCTGGGGCTGATCACGTCCAACCCGATGACTGCCATCAAGTTCAGCGACTTCTCCAAAGCCAAGGTCGGGATCAAGCCGTCTCGGCTGCGTGGTGTGCAACTGCAGGATCTGCTGGCCGAGCTGGAGCAGGTCATGGACAGCGAACCGGCTGACGCCATGCTGGCCCTGATGATGCTTTGTCACGGCACGCGAATAGGGGAGACCCGGCAAGCGCGCTGGCCGCATATCAGTCTGGCCGAACGCGAGTGGTTCATTCCGGCCGAGCACACTAAGACCGGCGTGGAGCATCACCTGCCACTGACCGACCAGGTACGGGCTCTGTTGATCCAGTACCGCGACACCCAAACCGCCCGCGGCTATGACGGCCAGTACCTGTTCCCTGCGCGCAATGGCAAGGCGTTGAGCGAAGGGCAGGCCAGTGCCGTGTTCACCCGGTTGGGCAAGGGCGAGTGGACCAGCCATGACTTGCGCAAGTTGGCTCGTACTGGCTGGGCAGTCCTCGGCATCGACCACCTGATCGGTGAGCTGCTGATCAACCACGCGATGGGCCACAACGTGAAGGTGTACATCCAATCGGACGTGATGAACCGCAAGCGTGACGCGCTGGAGAAGTGGCATGCCCATCTAGACGAGAAGGGTTTCAGCCTGATCCACGGGCAGACAGGCGTTAGATTCGGAGAATCCGGTAATACGCTGGAAGCCGCTAACGGTGAGGCTTGCAGCGCTATTCAGAAAACAACCATAGGCGAGGTTTCAAAACATGCAGAAAGGGCAGGGGCGTGGCTTTAGGCGAGAGCGGATCGAGCTGGAGTCTTGCTCGATCTGCAAGGGGAAGGCGGTGGTGAAAGGGCTGTTTTATGAACCCGTTTTTACTGATTGCAACAGCTCGGGTTGGGTTGTTAGGGGTAGAAAGTTGGTGCTTTCTTCGGGCGAGTTAGTCACCCAATTAAGTATCAAATTGCAGCAGGCTCAGCGTGAAATTTTGGCGCTGAACTGTTCGCAAACTATGGCAGGGCCGCACAGCCAGTACGAACAAGCGAATCGCTTGGGATCGGGTGGCACAAATTACACAGGAGATTGAGAACATGATGATTCGTAAGCCTGCAGGTCGACCATTGGGAGACACCGAGTACCTACTTGAGCAGTGGGGCTGGTGGAGGATGGATGGAATGGTGGTGCCTGGCTACACATCTCCGACTTTAGCGTTGATGCGTCAAGCGGTGGCACAGCCGGCAGCAAGCAAGAACTACTGTATTACTGATGACTGGGCTATTGCCATCGACAATGCGGTGGCCAAGCTCGCGCACCGCGACCAGCAGATGGGTGATATTATCTGGCTATATTACGGTGCCAAATGGCCCATGATGCGAGTGGGCAAGCATTACGGAATTAGTGAGGGGAAGGCTAGGGAGTTAGCGAGGGCCGGAACCGCTTGGATAGACTGCGCTATTGATGAAGTGCGTCAAGCCGCTTAGAGTTTGCTGATCATTTTTTGCGAATGAAAAACAGAGCGCACCGTAAAAGCGATTTCCTTGCGGTGTCTTTGTTTTTTTTGTGTTTTTCGGGGTTTTCCATCAAAAGGAAGGGGTAGCGCGTGAAGGCCAGCAATCAAGTGACAAGAAGTACTGACCCGTTCAAGTTGATTTTTGTAACTGCTGTAATTTTAGCTACGTTTACGATGCTGTCGTTTTTCTCAAGTCCATTTTCTTTTATGCTGGAAAATTTTTCTTATGGTCGGGTTATACCAATAGTTACTCTTTTTCTTTCGGTTTTTATGTTTGCTTTTTTATATCTGCAATCTGGAGGTGCAAGGGTAGATGCGAAAAGTAGTAGGGCGCATATAGATACTAAAGACGTTAGGGGTATGTTTGATGAGCTGAATTTGCATCGTCAAGAAGCGGCAAAAAAAATTGAAATTTTAAACAAGAAGATTGACGAGCTTGATGCGCTCAAAGGATTGTCAGAGGCTGAAAGATGCGCCGTTATCGAGGATATAATAAAACATTCTGGAGCGGAGGCTATCAAGGGGATTTTTGAAAGTGAGGTGAGTCGACTAAAGGCAGAGCTGGTTGACGGTTTAGGTTTGGAGCGGCTAACTTCTTTTTCTAGAAGTAGTGTAGAACGGTTGAAGCGTGAGATCTCTGATTTACGTTTGCGCTCAAATATCAACCTCCTGATAGGCATGTTAATAACCGCAGGAGGCCTATGGCTCCTTTGGTCTACGGTGTCTATGTTAGATACTTCAACCTTGTTGAAGGCTTTAGCGTCTGAAGGGGAGGAGTCGAATGTTAAGTTTTACAAGAACTTAGTATTGCCCGTTATTCCTAGGGTGATGCTGGTGGTCTTTGTAGAAGTTTTTGCTTACTTTTTCTTACGGCTTTATCGTAATGGGCTGTCGGAAATAAAATATTTTCAAAATGAACTTACCAATATCGAATCTAAGTTAACTGCTGCTGAGTTTGCTTACGTGACTAAAAATGAGGACGCCTTAAAATTCTCCATCGAGTCTCTTTCAAAGACGGAGCGGAATTTTGTGTTGGAAAAAGGCCAGACTACGGTAGAGTTGGAAAGGGCGAAGGCCGAGTCTCAGCTCAGCAAAGATCTCATAAAAATAATTCCAAATTTATTTGAGCGTAAGCAATAGATAAGCTGAATCTCTAGCGGGAATCGAGAAGCAATTGAGTAATCACATTAAAAAGCTTTTCCACGCGGAATAGATTTGTTTTCATAGCAGCGTGAATTGCTGTGAACGCAGCGAGACGCTTCCAAAACCCGGCCACTGAGCCGGGTTTTTTGTTCCCTATCTATAAGCCTCGGCATTTGCCGGGGCTTTTTCGTTTTCGGCCCGATGCCAGTCTCTTTGCTCCAAGCGGATGACTGAGTCATGGAGGCCGGATTTATTGAGGACCGCAGATGAACACTGAGCAGCAGGCTCTCGCCGATGTGCCCCTATGGCTATTGGTTTTGTTGAGCATGGCCGGTTTGTCCGGGGAAATGTTGCGAGCTTCAGGCACTGACCTGAGGCTTCGGTAGATTCTGCAACGTGTTGCCCTTCGTTTTCTGGCATCGGGTCTGCTGGGCATGGCAACACTGCTACTCGCGCTGGCGGTATGGAGCAATCTGTACCTGGCCGCAGGCTTGGGCATTGTCATTGCCGTGATTGGTGCCGATGTGGCTGGTGGTCTCTATACCCAGTTCTTGGCGAAGAAAGCCGGAATCGACTCTCGTAATTCATAGTGGGAAGACGGCCAAATGTTCAAGCTTGATATTGACGTCGATAGCGCCCCGCTGACCAAGTCGGCAATGGAGCTGCAGCGCCGTCACATTCCCTTTGTGTTGCTCAAAACTGCGACAAATTTGGCCCAGCTGGTCAAAAAGGGTGAGCTTTCGGTGATGCGCAAGCGCCTCGATCGGCCCACCCCGACCACGCTCAATAGCCTGTTTGTAAGGCCCGCCACTAAGGGCAAGCCGGCGCAGGTCTGGTTCAAGGACTCCTGGACCACTGGGATACCGGCGGACGCATACCTGCAGCAGGCGGTCTTTGGGGGTGTGCGGCCACATAAGCGATTTGAGAAAGCGTTGATAGCCCGGGGGATTATGAAGTCAGGCCAGTACGCGCTGCCCTCAGTGTCTTTCCTCAATCAATACGGCAACGTGTCCCGGGGGCTGATGACCAAGGTGCTGTCTGGTATGGGCGCTGCCGAAACCAGTAGCGGTTTCAAGGCGAACGCCACAGGCAGTAAGCGCAGTATGGCCAAGGGTAACAGGCGCTACTTTGGCGGTGTTGTAGGTGATGAGTCGGGGGTGTGGGAGCGCATGAACACGAAGTGGGGTGCAGCAGTCCGCCCTGTGTTCATCTTCAGTGATAGCGCGCCTGTGTATCGGACCATTTTCCCGTTCTTCAAGATCGCTGAGAACATTGTCACGGCCCATAAAGATCGGGTTTTTGCTGATGCGCTGGACTTTGCCATGTCTACTGCACTCCCCCGCTAAAGATTGTCGCTAAATGCAGTGATAATCATCGAAAATAATTAAAAAGAGCAATAAATACATAAAATTGCTTGTTTTTTTCATTTTTGTGTATTTTTGCATATTTTTATTGATTTTTTAATTCCCCCCTCTTTTTATTTTTGAAAAGGTACTCCTGAGGGGGTGGGGGGATGGGGGTAATTCGGGCCCCGCTCTTACGCTATGTACGAGAATTTTCAGAGGTTGGTTGTTGTTTAGTTATGGCCAATACATCAATCGCACGACAGCCGTTCTGGCTGAACAAAAAACGCATGGCAGAAAGTCTCGGGATTTCTGTTCAAGCCTTCGACAAATGGGGCGTTGAGGCCATCGCGAAAGTAGGTCGCGAGTCGT